>JANOAO010000096.1:0-10655 GCA_031411115.1 Bacteroidota bacterium | reverse complement strand
AAATAGAATGGTCTCTTTTTTGAACCATGTCTTTGCAATCTCATTTTAACAGCCATAAAAATAGAAATTTTTTTGGTTGTGAATAAATAGGGTTTCTAGCCTTTTTAAAAAGGAGGACGAAGATAGAAAACGTATTTGCATTAACCAAATTATTTAAGAATTTTATCTTACCTGTTCCTGCCTATTTGAAAAATTCTTGACAAATTGAATCCAAACCGAATATCTCCCTTAAAAAAACGGCCGGTTGTTTGTGTGAGATATGCCCTTTCATTCATGCCTGCAGCATTAGAAAAATGTAGTTGAAATACATGGCCTCCGGTTTCTATATCCACCCCTACAGATAAAGGTGAAGTGCTGGCAGAATCCATTGTATTCACAGGATGATGATAATCTGCAGTAAGGGCTACTCTTTTACTAACTTTAATTCGTGCACCCATCCCCGGTGCAAATAATACTTTATCACCTTTAGCATTATAAGGAGTATTAGTATAAAGAAAAATAGGACTGAACTGCAGGGAAAAAACCGGAGAAAATTTTCTTCCCGCTAACATTTGTATATAATAAGCTGAACGATCTGAAAAAGAAGGCTTAACGGCTGCAAAACTTTTTTCTGTATTTATCATGGCTCCTGCAGCAAACAGCAACGAAACTGGTGATGAACGAGGTCCTGTTGATTGATGTATAAAACGCATTTTCACCAGTACATCAATTTCCTTTCTTAAAGTACTTCTGCCAAAACCCACCATTAGATTTTTTGAAATACCATAATCAAATCCCATACGCATCGATGCCTGATCAAGGCCGAACAATTGATTTATACCATTGCTTACCTCACCAAAGCGATGCAAAATTCTAAAATCAAGATTCCCCTTCCCAAGCATTTCCATGGAATGTGCATTGATGACTCTGGTGGATTTAAAAGCAGCGCTTACATACGCTTTAGCATTTTGCTGAGCATCCGAAGAAAAAATATCTGTGGTGTCTGTTGTTTGTCCCGAACTGCCCAGGAAAAATAATATAGATACAGAAATTAAAAATAATTTCATGTGATTTTATTGATAGAAAATTAATTACCACTGTGTTGACCGCCAGCGTTGATCCAATCGGTGATCTTTTGTTTATCTGCTGCAGATAATTGTCCGGCTGCCGGCATAAAACCACCTATACCATCAACTGCACGTGCTTTAATTCTTGCACTTTGAGCAACAATAGTACAATCATCATTAAAATTTAATCCGTTTTGCGGACTTGCACCTGAATGACAACCCGGAGTAGCACAATTAGTAGCCATCATTGCTTTTACCGCAGCAAACTTAGTTCCTGCCGGTGCCTGTGTTACATTTAATGAGGAGGTAGCTGTACAACCGTTCACGTCTTTTGCAGTTATTAAATAAGTGCCGGTGGCTAAACTGTTGAAATTGTTGTTTGATGAAAATGCACCACCGTTCACATTATAAGTGAAACCTGTGCTCCCTACAGCAGAAACCGTTATAGCACCATTGTTATTTCTACATTTATCTGCTTGTGTGATATTACTTGTGAAAGTGATTGTTGGGCAAGGGTTACTAGATACGGCTACGTTGACAGTTCCTAAGCAGTTATTGATATCCCTAACCACTACTGTATAGTTTCCGGCAGCTAAGCCATTAAAAACGTTTGAAGACTGGAAAGGAAGGGCATTAATACTATATGTGTAAGGCGCGGTGCCGGAAGTAACTGTAACGACGATCATTCCTGTTGAAACGTTAGGACTTGCCGAAGGTGTAGTTGATGCGGTAACCGTTAAACTACAACTACCGCTGGTTACGGCAAAAGTTTGTACCGCTGTACAACCATTGGCATCTTTTGCGATAATTGTATAGGCCCCTGCTGCCAATCCTGAAAATGTTCCGCTGTTTTGAAAAGTAAGAGCGTCGATGCTATATTGAATTCCGGTGCTGCCCGTAGCCGTAGCCACAATAACACCGTCGGATGTAGAAGAATTTGTAGCTGGTGTTACAACAGCCGTTAATGTTATTACCGGACAAGAAGGCGCTGTAATGGTAAATGACTGACTTTTCACACAACCATCCACATCCTTTGCACTGATGGAATACGATCCCACGGTCAGAGATGAAAATGATCCTGAATTTTGAAATGCGCCACCGTTAATGCTGTAAGTAAAACCTGTACTACCTGTTGCTGTAGCAACGAGAGACCCGTTGGTGCCTGCTGCAGTTGTGGGGCTGTTTAATACCGCTGTAATCTGAATATTTTTACCAACACAAGGATCTGTTGGAGTATTTGAACCAGAACTACAAGATGAAAACATACCTGCTGACACTAAAAGTAAAAGGCAAATAGATAGAATATTACGAAGCATAATTAGTTTTTTTTTATAATCGTTAAAGATATTCAAAAGGTTGCCTTAATTAAAAGAATATTTAATAAATCCCTGAATCCCTGTTGAAAATAGTTTTACGTTGCCTTCCCCAACGCCTTTTAATGGAACCGTAAAAAAAGGTTCCGCTAAAATTGAAAACCGGTCATTTAAGGGTTTTTCAATACCCGCGCTAAATGAGAGCAATCCAAAAAATCCTTTGTTACCAGTATAAGAATAGGTTTTACGATAGGTATAAGTATTAAGTAAATACGCATAGTCATACGTTTCTTTTTTCATAATAAAGGAATGTAAACCGGCCGTTACAAAAGAATGGATCTTTCCGGATGGCTTAAAATTAAATCTTACAGTAAGCGGAATATCATATACAAGACAATTAGCATCAGCTTTTATAATTTCAACGTTGCTCCAGTATGATCCCGTGGCAGGTTTATAATCTCCGGGGCCGGCCATGTATTTTTTACCGGATACATAAAACCCCGTTTGAATATGCCATTTTTTGTACAACCTAAATCCTACCCCAATACCAAATTTCGGAACAAGAATCGAATTTGAAAATGAAAACAATTTTACATTACTGGTTTCAAGTCCAATGCCTGCCAGCAAATACCATTTTTTTGCGTTCTTCTTTTTATCCTGATTTATTTCAGATTTAACCTGTACTACTAATTTAATAGAATCACTTTTTTTGGCTGTATCCTTCTGCATAACAACCAATGTATCATCAGGTAACATTTGTGTATTTTTTGCTGCAATAGATGTTGATATAAAATTTTCCGTGTTTAAATTTTGCATGCTTTTTATGACAACTTCCCTGTCATTGGCTTCCGAAATCTCTGACGACGCTATTACAATTGTCAATTTACTTTTTGTATTTTTTTTAGATCTTTTTTTTGAAATATTTAATTCGTCAGCTAAATCATTTACCTCGCTGATTTTTGTATCTGGGTGAACGTATCCATTGGAAAACTTCTGAGCCCTTATTTGAAGTACAGAGATGGATTCTGCATCATTAACAATTTTCAAAGTATCGGGTTGAATTTTATTTCTTATAGAAGGATGAATTGAATTTCTATGTGTCTGGTCAGAACTTTTTGCTGAGACAGGCTGTTGCACAATTTTTTGAACAATGTGTATAGGGGAAAAATAATAAATGCTCCAACCAAATATCAATATCAGTAACCCAGATAAAAAAAACCAGATTATAAATGGCCGTTTCTTTTTATCATCCAGTAAGGCTTCCATCCTTTCCCATGATTGCTCATCAAAGGGAGGCTGTACCTTATTTGCGGCATCACGTGCCCGTTGATCGGTATGATTATATAACTTTTCGTTCATAGCATAGCATGGCTGATTTTTTGATCATTTGCTGAATATTCATTCTCGCTTTAAATAAATTTGATTTTGAGGTGCCGATAGTGATCCCCAGATAGCGAGCTATTTCCTCGTGCCTGTACCCGTCAATTACATACAGATTAAACACTGTTCTGTATACCGGTGAAAGATGTTGTATTAAGGCAATTATCTCATTGTAGGATAATTTATCCAGTGCATTGATCTGTTCGGCATTATCTAACAATTCTTCACGGATCTCATCTCCTGTTACTTTAGACTGGTTTTTACGATAATGATCTATAGCTGTATTAATGAAGATTTTTTTCATCCACCCTTTTAATGAAACTTCAAAATGTTGATCTGCTCTGAAATTATTCAGTTGCCGGAAAATTTTGAGGAAACCATCATTTACAATTTCTACCGCATCATCTTTATCAGAACAATAGCGCATACTAATAGCCATACCAAAACCATAGAACATTTGATAAAATGTTTTTTGACTGGCCCTTTCTGCCTGAATGCAGCCTCTGATCACCTCCTGTAAAGTGCGTCCATCCCGCAAGGAATAAATTGTTTTAATTAATAAATCGTAAAAAGAAAACGAAAGGTTGCTTTCCGAAAAAATATTTATAAAAAGATAAGATTTTCGCAGGAGAAGACAAAAAAAATCCGACTGCCTGTGCAATCGGACCTAACAGAATTGATTTTAATTGAAATTATCTTTTTCCCATTCCCGGCATTCGGCCTAAAGGCATTTTATTCATTGTTTTCATCATCTCTTTCATTTGCTGAAACTGTTTTAAAAACTGGTTCAGCTCAGAAAGATCTTTTCCACTCCCTTTGGCTATTCTTTCTTTTCTTGAAGGATTGATCACATCCGGATTTCTTCTTTCTTCTGTTGTCATGGAATTGATCATCGCTTCGATTCCCTTGAATGCATCATCATTTATATCCAGGTCTTTTATCTGCTTACCCACGCCTGGTATCATTGCCATCAGATCTTTAAGATTTCCCATCTTTTTAATCTGCTGCAACTGATTTTTAAAATCTTCAAAATCAAACTGATTTTTCCTGATCTTTTTTTCCAGTTTCGCTGCTTCCGCTTCATCAAATTGTTCCTGCGCTTTTTCAACCAGACTTACAATATCTCCCATTCCCAAAATTCGCTGGGCCATCCTCTCCGGGTAGAAAACATCCAGTGTATCCATTTTTTCACCACTGCTGGTGAATTTGATAGGCTTTTGTACTGTGTACTGAATAGAAAGGGCGGCTCCACCGCGTGTATCACCATCTAACTTCGTCAATACAACACCGTTAAAATCAAGTCTTTCATTAAAGGCAGCGGCCGTGTTCACCGCATCCTGACCCGTCATACTATCTACCACAAACAATATTTCCTGTGGTTGTACGGCTGCTTTTATATTCGCTACTTCCCTCATCATCACTTCATCCACCGCTAAACGGCCGGCGGTATCGATGATGAGTACATTTTTGTTTTTCGATTTCGCTTCACGGATTGCATTTTCTACAATCGAAACTGCATCTTTATTTTCCCGCTCACTGTAAACATCTACATTGATTTGTTTACCAAGTACTTCCAACTGATCGATCGCTGCTGGCCGGTAAATATCCGCAGCGACCAGCAAAGGAGATTTTCCTTTTTTGGTTTTTAAATAATTGGCCAGTTTTCCGCTAAAAGTTGTTTTACCACTTCCCTGCAAACCTGCAATTAAAATGATAGCTGGATTACCGGTAATATTAAATTCACTTTCTTTCCCGCCCATGAGTTCCGTCAGTTCATCCTGAACGATCTTCACCATTAACTGTCCGGGGCTTACCGCAGTCAGCACTTTTTCACCCAGTGCTTTTTCTTTTATTTTATCCGTAAACTCCTTAGCTATTTTATAGTTCACATCCGCATCCACCAATGCTCTTCGGATATCTTTAATTGTATTGGCAATATTGAGGTCGGTAATGCGGGCTTCCCCTTTAATATTTTTAAACGCAACTTCTAATCGCTCACTTAAACTCTGAAACATAATCGTTGTTTTTCATTACAGGAATTCCTGTTATATTTTAAATGCTGTATCAATAATCTGAGCCTGTTCTGCTGCATGTACTTTTGAATAACCTGTTGCAGTAGCTGCACTTGGCTGACGGCTGATAATATAAAAATTGATGCTTTTCAGATTCATTCTTAAATAGGTGGCTGCACCCATATTTAAAGGTTCTTCCTGCACCCAATGCCAAACTGCTTTACTGTATTTAGCATACAGTTCATCCAGTTGTAGCTGTGGTAATGGATATAATTGTTCCAGACGAATGATGGCCATATCATTTCTTCCGTCTTTGATCCGGCGTTCTTCCAGTTCAAAATAAATTTTGCCACTGCACATCAGTACTTTTTTAACTTCTGATGCATCTTTCACAGAACTGTCATCATATATTTCCTTAAAACCTCCGGATGTAAAATCTTCGGCAACACTATACGTTCCCGGATGACGAAGATTGGCTTTAGGTGTAAAATTTACCAATGCTTTTCTAAAAGGCCATGCCATTTGCCGGCGAAGCGCATGGAAAAAATTGGCAGCCGTTGTGATATTGGTTACCACCATATTCAATTCGGCGCATTGTTGTAAGAAACGTTCCAATCTTGCGCTGCTGTGTTCCGGACCCTGACCTTCATAACCATGAGGTAACAACATCACCACGCCATTCATTCGCTGCCATTTGGTTTCTGCAGCACTCAAGAACTGATCGATAATAATTTGTGCACCGTTTACGAAATCGCCAAATTGCGCCTCCCATAAAACCAGCGCATTCGGATTGGCCATCGAATATCCATATTCAAAACCTAACACTGCATATTCACTTAATAAAGAATTATATATTCTGAAAGATTTTTGATTTTCTTTAAAATGATTTAAACGGTTATAACCGCTGTTATTATTTTCATCATAGATTACGGCATGGCGATGACTAAAGGTGCCACGTTTAACATCCTGACCGCTCATTCTAACTTCCTTTCCATCCATTAAAAGACTGCTGTAGGCTAGAAGTTCTGCTGTAGCCCAGTCTATTTTATTTTCATCATTGAGCAACTTTATTTTATCGTTAATAAGTTTCTCGATCTTACGAAGCGGTTTAAAATCAGCCGGCCATTTCATTAATCCATTGAAAAGTTCCGTTAGTTGTTCTTTGCTGATAGCCGTAACCGGAGAAGCATTAAAATCAACGGCTGTGGCTTTACGTAAGCTTTGCCACCATAATTCCGGTTGCTGATAACTGTATGGCAGCGGATGTTGTTTTACTTCATCCAGTCTCTCCTGCAACTGATTTAAGAATTGTTGTTCCATTTGCCTGGCAAGTGCCTTTGCATCCGGCTCTCCATTTTCGATAAGGAATTGCGTATAAACTTCCCGAGGGTTCAGGTGTTTATCAATGAGCGCATATAATTGTGGTTGCGTGAATTTGGGTTCATCACCTTCATTATGTCCATGACGGCGGTAACAAACCATATCAATGAAAATATCGCTGTTAAATTCCTGACGATAAAGTGTTGCGATCTCAGAAACTTTAACTACCGCTTCTGCATCATCGCCATTTACGTGCAACACAGGCGCCTGCACCATAGCTGCTATGGATGTGCTGTAATCCGCACTACGTGCATCATCAAAATCAGTGGTAAATCCGATCTGATTATTAATCACAAAATGAATAGTTCCACCTGTATAATATCCTTTCAGATCACTCATCTGAAGTATTTCATACACTATTCCCTGGCCTGCAACCGATGCATCACCATGAATGAGAATAGGAACGATTTTATCAAAATCGCTGTTATATAAAATATCAGCTTTACTTCTGGCGTATCCCAGTACCACTGGATCAACAGCTTCAAGATGAGAAGGGTTCGGGCAAAGTTTCAGATGAATTTTTTTACCATCCGCTGTATCTATTTCGCTGCTGAACCCTAAATGATATTTCACATCACCGGATCCCATGGTAGTGTCCGGAGTGGCCGTTCCTTCAAATTCTGTAAATATTTGCTCATAGGTTTTGCCCAGCACATTGGCCAGCACATTCAATCTTCCCCTGTGCGCCATTCCAATAATTACTTCTTCAACGGCGTGATTAGCAGAGGTGTTGATGATAGCATCCAGTGCGGCTATGGTAGTTTCCCCTCCTTCAAGGCTGAATCGTTTTTGCCCTATATATTTTGTGTGTAAAAATTTTTCAAACATCACTCCTTCATTGAGTTTCTGAAGGATGCGCTTTTTCTTTTCAATGGGAATCGGCTGGTGGAACGTATTTTCCATTGCATTAGCCAGCCATTCAATTTTTTTTATGTCGTTCAGGGCGCTGTATTCCACACCAACATGAGTGGTGTAACTTTTTTGCAGATGGGTAATGATATCCTTCAGGTTTTTGCCGGCCAGGCCAATAAATTTTCCCGCATTGAACACGGTGTTCATATCCTCTTCAGATAAACCAAAATTGGCTAATTCCAGGGCCGCCTGACGATTTTTCCGCTCCCGGATAGGATTCGTGATAGCAATAAGATGTCCTTTCTTCCGATAAGCCTGTATAAGTTGATACACCGAAAATTCTTTGTCGATATTACTTACAACAGTTGGTGATGAACTTACCGCATGTCCATTGGATCCCTGGCTTTGCGCAAAATCAAAACCTTCAAAGAATTTCCGCAGATCCTGATCTATTGTTTCAGGATCTTTTACAAAATCCCGGTACATATTTTCAATGTAGGATGGGTGGGCGTTAGTGATATACTGGAAATCTTTCATATTATTGATAATATTCTGGAATTTGGAGTGCAAATATCGGAGATAAAACCAAGAGTAAGGCGATGAAAAAGTAAAAGTTAGAATGGAACAGAAATGAATTCTAAAAAAAAAGGCCGATGATTGTTTTAGTTTGATGTTAATCCCTATCTTTGCGTCCCAAAATTAGAATTAATGGCCAATCATGCAGCAACCAAAAAAGATGTGCGTCAGAGTACAAAACGCAACGAACGTAACCGTTATTATGGAAAAACAACCCGTAATGCAATACGTGATATCCGTGCATTGAGTGATAAAACGGCGGCTGCGGACAAATTACCTGTAGTAGCTTCTATGATCGACAAACTGGCTAAGCGTGGTACGATTCACAAAAACAAAGCTTCTAATCTTAAAAGAAAACTTGCATTGAAAGTCAATGCATTAGCTAAATAGTTTAAACCAGACTTTTAAAAAAAGACCTGCTTATGGCGGGTTTTTTTGTGCCTATTTTAACCTTCTAGGTTGCCTGACCTTCTAGGTCGTTTATATATATTCATTCAGATTAGATTTTGTGGCAGGAAACCTATACTTTTGCAACCCGTTGTAAAAAAACGGTTCACAAAATTTTATAAACAAAAAACAGGGAAATGAGCAACTACGAATTGATGGTGATTTTTACCCCTGTGCTTTCTGAGGAAGAATTCAAAAACGCTCAGAAGAAATACGAAACGCTTGTTAAAGAAAACGGCGGTGATGTATTGGGCACAAAACCATGGGGACTAAAATCACTGGCCTATCCAATTGCCAAGAAGACAACAGGTCTTTATTGGGTAATGGAGTATTCAGCGCCAACCAGCTTCAATGAAAAGTTGAAAATTCAACTTTTGCGTGACGAAAGCGTCATGCGTCACATGTTCACTGTACTCGATAAATACGCCGTTGAGTACAATGCCAAAAAGAGAAGTGGTGTACATTCAGGAACCGAAAAAGCGGAAGCATAATGGCAAAATCAAACGAAATTAAATACCTCACGGCCATTAAGGCTGAGAAACGTCCAAAGAAATATTGCCGTTTCAAAAAAATGGGTATCCGCTACATCGATTATAAAGATGGCGATTTCCTGAAAAAATTCTTAAATGAGCAGGGTAAATTATTGCCACGTCGTATTACGGGAAACTCTTTGAAGTTTCAGCGTAAAGTGAGCGAAGCCGTAAAGAAAGCCCGCCAGATGGCGATATTGCCGTATGTAACTGATCTTTTAAAATAGGAGGCCGCCATGCAAGTAATATTGATACAGGATGTAAATAACCTCGGTGGTATAAATGAACTGGTAACAGTAAAGAACGGTTACGGCCGTAATTACCTGATCCCTTCAAAATATGCTATTGAAGCAAGCCCTTCCAACATCAAAATGATGGAAGAAAAGAAAAAGCAACAAGCTAAAAAAGAAGCTAAGCTTTTGGCTGAAGTGAACAGCGTAATCGCAGTTCTTACCGAAGGCACCATTAAAATCGGCGCTAAAACGGGTACCAGTGGAAAAATATTCGGAAGCG
Source organism: Bacteroidota bacterium (assembly GCA_031411115.1). Taxonomy (GTDB): domain Bacteria; phylum Bacteroidota; class Bacteroidia; order Chitinophagales; family Chitinophagaceae; genus Ferruginibacter. The sequence continues at coordinate 606 of JANOAO010000096.1, read as the reverse complement.
TTACTTCTGTTCAGATAGCCCGCGCTATACGTGAACAAAAAGGATATGAGATCGACAGACGTCGTATTACCATCCTTGATGAAGTAAAAGAACTGGGTACTTTTAAAGCTAAAATTGATTTTGGAAACGGTAACGAAACCGAGATCAGCTTTGAAGTTGTAGGAGAATAATTCATCCGGAATTTATATAAAACCGCCCTAGTGGCGGTTTTTTTGTTTTGAGGCCTGAATATATTCAAATTTATAAATAAAATTTGTTCAGGTTAATTCCCTTACATTTGTAATGCTTTAATGGTTTTAGTTTTCTTGTTGGCTGAATGTATCTTCTAAAAAGCTTTTTCAGTTCATTGTAGCAACTAAACCATTCTGGTTATTTTTTATTATTAAAAGTTTTTTTACAATGAACATTTATGTTGGAAATCTTAGTTGGTCTATGACTGATGAAGATTTAAGTAACCTGTTTACTCAGTATGGAACAGTTACAAGCGGTAAAATTTTAAAAGACAAAATGAACGGCCGTAGTAAAGGTTTCGGTTTTGTTGAAATGGAAGACGATGAAGCTGCTCGTACAGCAATCGCTAACCTGAACGAAACAGAAGTACAAGGT
>JANOAO010000095.1:0-1595 GCA_031411115.1 Bacteroidota bacterium | reverse complement strand
GGAGGAAACGCCCCATCTGCACAGGGGTTTATAAGGCCGCTGTACGGTGTAGATATTGCCATTAAAAAAGATTTTATGAAAAACAATGCAGCGTCCATTACGCTGCAGGTGAATGATATTTTCCGTACAAGATTGAACAGTGTATTTTCTCAATCCATTTATTTTGAACAAAATGCTGATCGCCGCAGAGACCCACAAGTGGCAAGGCTCAATTTCAGTTGGCGCTTTGGCAAGATTGATGTGTCGCTTTTCAAACGTAAAAACAACAGGATTGATACAGAAGGTATGCAGGGCATGGGTGGTAACTGATCGTTACATAATTACCATAAACTGATTTAATACAGCATCGTTTTCAGATATATATTTAAGAAATACGTCAGTTTTTTTTGGTAATATAAATCACATAAAACAAAGTTTCTTCAGATAAACACATATTAACTGATTGTAAACCTGTTTTTATTAAAACAGAGTTTAAACGAATTAACTACATTTACTGTCCATATATCTTTGTCACACCACAAACCATCCATCCATGTCCGAAAAGTATTACCAGTTTGACTATGCTGAAATGAGCGGCTTTCAAATTAAAAGCATGGGCATAATTAACGTTCAGTCAGTAAAAGACATTTCCAAAGAAAATTTAAAAGATGTTGCCAGAAAACATCTGCAACTGCCCGATGCCAATATTGTAATTTCAAACGTTGCAAAAATTACAAAAACAGAATTTGACTCGTCAAGTGGTCACAGAATTTAACAGGCGCTTTTATAAAAAAGGAACATACCGAGGATGCAGGCGAAAGTCTTCATCCTTTTTCATTTTTAGTACTTATCTTGTTTTAAACTAACTGCCATTATGAAACGTTTTATTTTTTCATTAGTCACCTGCACTATTTTTCTTGTGCAATGCAAAGAAGCCGAACAAAAAGTAACCAAAGAAGAAGCAGAGAAATTTGCAACCGCCATGGAACAGGCGGCACTTAAACACCGGCCAGACCTGATAACCGGCAATATTATTTTGCAGGCACTTACCGACAGGATAGGGAAAGAAAAAGATATAAAGAATATCAATGCCATCGAAACAGGTATGCAGGAGGGATTAAAAAATTCTGAATTTGACAAGAATATATATGGCATACTCGGCAAAACAGGCACTTTTGAAAAGGTGAAAGTGTATGAAAAAAATGGCATACAAAGAATCATCTTCAGGGCTTATGGCGATGAAGGTTTTAATTACCTGGATATGGAACTTACTAAACTGAATGACAAAGTAGGCATAGCCGATATGCTTTCCTACAGCTCTGGTGAAAACATCAGCAAATCAATGGCAGAACTGTTTAACCAAATGATGGAGGGAACTACCGATAAGCAGGCAGAAGAAGCTGTTGAAAACATGCAATCCGTAAAAAGGCTGATGGCGAAAGGGAATTACAAACAGGCAAAAAAAGAATTTGACTTGCTGCCTTCCCGGTTGAAAAATACAAAAATTGCTGATGTGATAGGGATACAAATAGCCTCTAATCTTGAGGAAGATGTTTATATGAAAGAGATAGAAAAATTTGAAGTAAAATATGCTGGCGAACCTTACCTGCAATTAA
>JANOAO010000094.1:0-65183 GCA_031411115.1 Bacteroidota bacterium | reverse complement strand
CTTTCTGGTCTTTGGTTTTGATCGCGGTTTTAGCTGCTTTTGCCATGACTATTTAATTTCTTTATGTACAGTAACTTTTTTAAGAATCGGGTTGAATTTTTTTAACTCCATACGCTCAGGCGTATTTTTTTTGTTCTTGGTAGTGATGTAGCGGCTTGTACCCGGCTGACCACTTGTTTTGTGTTCGGTACATTCCATAATAACCTGCACCCTGTTTCCTTTCTTTGCCATTATTGATATTTTTTAAAGGCTGATTTTAAATTTTTTCCCCTGCTGCACGTAATCCTTTCACTACCGACAATAAACCATTTTTATTGATCGTACGAATCGCTTCAGTTGACACTTTCAACGTGATCCATTTATCTTCTTCCGCAAGGAAATATCTTTTGGTTTGCAGATTTGGAAGGAACCTCCGCTTGGTTTTAATATTTGAATGAGAAACCTTATTTCCTGTTATGGGTTTCTTTCCTGTAACCTGACATACTCTGGCCATTTCCTAAAAATTTTGGAGGGCAAAGGTAATCATTTATACCTAACAAAACCAACAATTCAAAAGAATTTTAGAATTATTCTCCCGGTTGTGTATAGCGTATAAACAAATCCACAGGAACCCGTAATAATTTGTTCGCAGCGTTTTATTTAATCGGTCTGAAAACCAGCTCATTATGATGGAGAGAATATTCTTTCTGTACATTAAATCTACCACACTAAATTACAGATAAAAAAATGCATTCCATACACACCCATCATGTTTCAGGATTTCAATTTGATGCTGCCATCGGAAAACACAATCTCAGAATGGATAGCCCGGATGATCCCGGTACAGATACCGGACCAAGCCCCAAAAGGCTCATGCTCGCTGCTTTGGCCGGATGCACGGGAATTGATGTGGTTTCCATTTTAGATAAAATGAAAGTTGCGTATTCGGATTTTGATATAGATGTTACGGCAGAACTCACCGATACTCACCCCAAAATTTATAAAGAGGTGGTGATGACGTATACCATCCGCATTAAAAAAGAAGATCAGCCAAAAATGGAACGTGCCGTGGAATTATCCAGAGAAAGATATTGCGGCGTTCAGGAAATGTTCAGATCTTTTTCAAGCGTAGCTTCCCGTATTATTTTTTTAGATTGATAAAACAATCGCAGCATCTGAAAAACCAACGCCATCAAAATCAGCAACAGCCCAACATAAAACTGGCTGTGAAATAATTTGCTTTCACCAAAAAACACAAATGCTAATGCAATCCCGTAAATCGGTTCCAGACTAAAACTCAGGTTTACACTAAATGCAGAAAGATGCCGCAACGCATTCAATTGCATCTCAAAAGCAATAATGGTGCATATCACCGAAAGAATGAGCAACCAACCCAGATCTTGCGTATTCGGTACAAAATGTTGCGCCGGAAAAAAATAATTATACAAAGGGAAGATCAGCATCAACACCAGAAAACCTCCGGTAAGTTCATACAACGTGAGCAAACGCGGTTGATGTGTTCCTAACAATTGTTTATTGAATATTGGAAACACCGCACTCAAAAAAGCAGATATAATTCCAAAGATGATCCCCAATTTGTATTGCGGATGAAAATCAAATATGATATAGATACCTGCAATGGCAAACATGCCAAGTATCAACTCTGAAAAAATCATTTTCTTTTTCAGAAAAAATGGTTCGGTTAATGCCGAAAAAAAACTGCTGGAGGAAAGGCATACCAATGCTACCGACACATTACCATATTTTATACTTCCATAAAAAGTAAGCCAGTGAATAGCGATTACACCGCCTACGGCTGTTATCTGCAATGCTTCTCTGAAGCTGATTTTCTCCAGTTTTCTTTTTATCAGCAGAAAACCTCCTAAAATAAGAATGGTAAACAAAAGCCTGTACCAAACCAGCACACCTTCCGTTAATGAGATCAGTTTTCCGAGTATCGCCGTAAAGCCGGCCAGAAATACCGCAATATGTAATTGAATGAACGCTTTCTTCATGAAAATCTGCTGCTACAGCTACCGGGATTCAAAAAAATAAAGTTGAATAATTTACAACATTATATCAATGGTACATCCTCAAATGTAAACATACTTATATTTGCCCCACTTATAAATAATCAATATGAGCTTTAAGCGTATTAACAATATCTCCGGGTGGATCATTTGCTTTATTGCCTGTGCGGTATACATCTTAACTATGGAAGCTACCGGCAGTTTATGGGATTGCGGTGAGTTTGCCTCGAGTGCCTATAAACTCCAGATCCCGCATCCGCCGGGAGCCCCGCTCTTTGTGCTGATAGGTCGTTTATTTATGGCGCCGTTCGATCCACAGCATGCCGCTACCGGTATTAACCTGATGAGCGCTTTAGCAAGTGGTTTTACCATTTTATTTTTATTCTGGACGATCACACATTATGCTTTTAAATTATTACAACAGGATGGAAAAGAACTTACCAATAGCAAAATCATAGGAATTATTGGTGCAGGTGTGGTAGGTGCACTGGCTTATACTTTTTCTGATTCATTCTGGTACAGCGCTGTAGAAGGTGAAGTGTATGCACTTTCTTCATTCTTTACAGCACTCGTATTCTGGGCAATGGTTAAATGGGAACAAAGCGTAACGGCAGAAGAAGAAACCGGCATACGCGGGCATTTTTCAAGAGCAGACCGCTGGATCATACTTATTTTTTACCTGATGGGATTATCGATCGGTGTGCATTTACTGAACCTACTTACACTACCTGCGATCGTGATGATCTATTATTTTAAAAGATATAAAGTTACCAGATGGGGAACTTTCTTTGCTTTCATAATTGGTTGCATCATAACAGGTGTTGTGCAGAAAGCCGTTATACAATGGAGTATCAAAGGAGCAGGCAATATGGATATCTGGTTTGTAAATTCATTCCATCTTCCATTCTTTTCGGGATTCGCATTTTTCTTTGTGCTGATGGCTGTGATCATATTCTTCGGTTTAAGGATCGCAGTAAAGAATAACTGGAATTTCTTACGTCTCGGACTATGGTGTTTCAGTTTTATGTTATTAGGATACACCACTTACTTTACCACAATGGTAAGAAGTTCGGCAAACCCTTCTGTGGATATGTACAACGTCGACAATCCTGTAAACCTTGTAGGTTATGTTAGCCGTGAACAATATGGCGACTGGCCGATATTATATGGTCAGGATTTTACAGCACCAATCATTGATACAAAAATTACAGAAACATACATCAAATCAAACGGCAAATACGAACAGTCGGGAAGAAAATACAGCTATGTATATGCGCCCGAAGACATGCACTTTTTCCCGAGAATGTGGGACCAGAGCAATGATCAGGGACATGCGGATTATTATGCTGCATTCGCCGGAATTTCTAAAGATAAAGACGGCAACTGGGATGGCAAACCTACCATGAGCGACAACATCAGTTTCTTTATGCAATACCAGTTGAACTGGATGTACCTGCGCTATTTCATGTGGAATTTTGCAGGAAAACAAAATGATATTCAGGGTGTGGCCATGGGAAATGTAAGAGATGGAAACTGGAAAACAGGAATTGGCTTTATTGACAATATCCGTTTGGGCGATCAGAGCAAAATGCCCGACAGTATAAAACATAGTAAGGCGAATAACAGCCTGTTTGCTTTTCCTTTGATTCTGGGAATTTTAGGATTGCTTTATCAGGTGAAAAAAGATAAACAAGACAGCCTTGTTGTGGGGATGCTTTTCTTCTTCACTGGTTTTGCCATTTGTTTATATCTTAATCAGGCTGGCAATCAGCCAAGGGAAAGGGATTATGCCTATGTTGGATCTTTTTATGCCTTTGCCATCTGGATTGGTCTGGGTGTTTTATATGTGCGTGACCTGCTGATGAAGTTTGTAAAAAATCTGAACACCTCCACCGTTATTGCATCTTTGCTTTGCCTTTTATTGGTACCGGTATTAATGGCTTCTCAGGAATGGGATGATCATGACAGAAGCCGTAAAACGCTGGCTCGTGATCTTGCCCGTGATTATCTGGAAAGTTGTCCTAAAAATGCGATCCTGGTCTCTTTCGGAGATAATGATACTTATCCATTGTGGTATGCGCAGGAAGTGGAAGGCATTCGTACGGATGTACGTGTGATCAACAGTTCACTATTGGGCACTGACTGGTACATCAATCAATTACGATATGCATTAAACAACAGTGCACCTGTAGATCCGATCTGGACCGCTTCTCAAATTGAAGGATCTAACAGGGATATCGTTTACTTCTCTCCAAAAGTTGATCAGAATCAATACATGGACCTGTATGATGTCATGAAAAATTATGCAGGCAGTGATGATCCAACAAGAATGGAACAAGGAAGAGATGGAAGTATGCTGAATATTTTTCCTACCAAAAAAGTAAAAATTCCTGTTGATGTTGCCTACGTACAACAAAATGGTATTGTATCAGCGCAGGATAGTGTTTTATCGGAAGTGCGTATAGATATTCCAAAAACGGTTTTGTATAAAAATGACGCAGCCATTTTAAACATTATTGCTTCCACCAATTGGAAAAGGCCGATCTGTTTCACCTCACCTTATAGTGAACTGGGCTTCCAGGATTATTTACGTCAGGATGGGATGATTTATCGTTTAGTACCTGTATTGAACAGTGCGGTAAATAAAGATTTTGTAATGAATGTAATGTTGCAAAAATTCGCATCCGGAAATGCTCAAACACCGGGCGTATATTTTGATGAAGAAAACAGGCGCCATCTCAACAGCATCCGTCTTTCTTATGCACAGGCGGCCGGTAATCTGGCAGATCAGGGTAAAAAAGAAGAAGCGCGTCAGTTATTGAACAAATGTGATAAGCTGATGTCTGAAGAAAATTTCCCTTACGGAATGGTGAGCCGCAATCAGCAACACAATCAGATTTCTCTGCAATTATTATTTTCGGCGTTTAAAGCAGAGGATACAGCATTGATCAAAAGGATCACCACGTCATTAAAAAAAGATCTCATACAGCAACAAACATATTATCAGAATTTATCTGACAGAAGAAGAGAATCGCTCAGTCAGGAAGAAGAAAGAAATGAATATTGGTTAAAAGCACTGGACGGTTTGGAACAGCAGTTTAAGCAACAACAGCAACAGGCTCCTGTGATAGAACAAGGAACAAGCCCGGCACAGCAACCACAACAACCATAATTTTAATCTAAAACTTTTTAAAGGGCTTCTGTAAAGGAGCCCTTTTTTATTTAACATTCAGAACTTATTGAGCCACTTTTTTGTTACGTAATTTGTGATTCGTTTTTAATTATTAGTTATGCGTGGTTTCCAATTTTCAAAATATGATCCCTCGGAAAATGCAAAAACAGATTTCGAAAAAATGCTGGATCTGTTCCTTCAATTGCTTACTTATACAAGTGGTGATGTGAACGAAGCGTTGCAGTGGATGAATGAACTGGATAAACAATATGAACTCACTTCCGATGAATATGGAATGGGCGATTTTTTAGAAGACCTCAAAAGCAAAGGTTATCTGAACGAAGATGTGCAAACAGGATCATTAAACATCTCTTCCAAAACGGAACAATCTATTCGTAAAAAAAGTCTGGAAGAGATCTTTGGAAAAATTAAAAAAGCCAAACAGGGAAATCATACCACTTACAAATCAGGCAATGGTGATGAAAGCAATACAGACACAAGATCATTTCAATTTGGTGATCGTGTAGAGCAGATCGATTTCACCTCTTCCATCCGAAATGCCCAGATCAACCATGGCATCGATAGTTTTAGTATGCAGGAAAACGATCTGGAAATTCGAGAAGCTGATTTTAAGTCTCAGACATCTACTGTATTAATGATAGATATTAGTCACTCAATGATATTATATGGCGAAGACCGTATCACACCTGCCAAAAAAGTGGCCATGGCACTGAGTGAATTGATACAGACAAAATATCCTAAGGACACACTTGATATTGTTGTATTTGGAAATGATGCATGGACGATAGAAGTAAAAGATCTTCCCTATTTACAGGTAGGTCCTTATCATACGAACACTGTTGCCGGCTTAGAACTCGCCATGGATATTTTACGCAGAAGAAGAAATCCGAACAAACAGATTTTTATGATCACTGATGGTAAACCAACCTGTCTTAAAGTAGGAAGCAAATATTATAAAAACAGTTTTGGTATTGATAGAAAAATCATGACGAGATGTATGAATTTAGCAACACAATGTAAAAAAATAAAAATCCCTATCACCACTTTTATGATCGCAAGTGATCCATATCTGCAGCGATTTGTACAGGAATTTACAGAAACAAATAATGGTAAAGCATTTTTTGCCTCACTCGATAAATTAGGTGCTTTCATTTTCCGGGATTTTGAAAATGGTAAAAGAAAAACAGTTTTTTAAAATAATTTTTAATAGAATAAAGCAGGGCTATCAGCATGGATACAAAAACAATCAGCACATTAGGTGCATTAAAAAAAATTGGTTATAAAAGTCAGACGATCAAAGAAGAGATCAGAAAAAATCTGATCATAAAAATTCAATCAGGAGAAACACCTTTCCCGGGCATCTTGGGGTATGAGGACACTGTAATTCCAGAAACAGAACGTGCCTTATTGAGTCGCCACAATATTCTTTTTTTAGGTTTAAGAGGACAGGCAAAAACGAGAATGGCAAGGCAGATGGTCAATTTACTGGACGAATATATTCCTGTTGTGGAAGGCAGTGAAATTAATGATGATCCGTTAGCTCCAATTTCCAGATATGCAGTTGACCTGATTGCCGAAAAGGGTGACGATACGCCTGTTGCATGGTTGCATCGCTCTGAAAGATACGGTGAGAAATTAGCTACGCCGGATGTGAGTGTTGCAGATCTTATTGGCGATATAGATCCCATTAAAGCGGCTAATTTAAAATTGAGTTTTGCGGATGAAAGAGTATTGCATTATGGCATTATTCCAAGAAGTAACCGTTGCATTTTTGTAATTAATGAACTGCCGGATCTACAGGCAAGGATACAGGTTTCTTTGTTCAATATTTTAGAAGAAGGAGATCTCCAGATAAGAGGTTTTAAATTAAGACTACCATTGGATGTAATGTTTGTATTTACAGCAAATCCTGAAGATTATACCAATCGCGGAAGTATTGTTACGCCGCTGAAAGATCGTATCGAAAGTCAGATACTGACGCATTATCCAAAATCAATTGAAACATCACTGGCAATCACCGAACAGGAAGCTGCTATTTTACCGGAGCAATCTGCTAAGATCGAATTTAGTGATCTTATTAAAAGACTGGTGGAACAGGTTGCATTTGCTGCAAGAGAAAGTGAACTGGTAGACAAAAAAAGTGGCGTGAGTGCACGGCTTACCATTGCCGCATATGAGAATGCCGTGAGTGCTGCGGAGAGAAGAATGCTGATCAACAAAGAAAAAAATACACAGATATGGCTAAGTGATCTGATCGGAATTATTCCTTCTATTACCGGTAAAATTGAACTGGTGTATGAAGGCGAACAGGAAGGACCATTTCAAGTGGCTTATAATCTCCTCGATAAAGCCATACGTACACAGTTTGCATTATATTTTCCTGATCCTGAGCTGGTGAAAAAGAAGAAAGGTAAAGAGCCTGCAGATAATCCTTACAAATCAATTACACGCTGGTTCGACAATGGAAATATTTTGAACATTGGCGTGGATGTGAAAGACAAAGACAAAATATTGATGTTGTATAAGGTAGACGGTTTACATGCCCTCGTAAGTAAATTCTTTAATGCATCGTCTGAAAAAGAATATGCTTTACTGATGGAATTTGTTTTATACGGACTCGCATCCTATTCTATGATCAGTAAGAAAATATTTGAAGGTAAGATCGAATTTAAAGACCTGATGGGCAGTATGCTGAATTTTCAAAGCCCGTCAAAAGACGATGATCTACTTGATGAAAATGATTATTAATAAAAAAAAGTGCAGACAATAACTGCACTTTTTTTTATTTGAAAATAACATCATTTAAAATTTATACCCAAAGGAAACACCAGCCCAGTATGGAATAAAACCATCACGATCAAATACTGGCGTCAAACCTGCTCTGAAAAGGAATCCACCGTCTTTAGGTTGCAGGCGATATCCGAAGAATGCATGACCGAATGTTGATGAAAAGCGATCGTTTGTAGGTGTACCATTATTATAAAAAGTTTCTTTTATTGTTACAATGGTAACGCCCAGTCCTACTTCAAAATAGTTTCTTTCATCTTTTCCAATCAGATAATTCACTCCCAGCGGTATGAATAAGGCATTTTCTTCATCTACTTTATAACCGCCAATACCTACTTTAAAACCAAATCCGTCGTTTTTCTTTTGGAAACGCATATCATAATTCACAGATGCCAGGCCTGCGCCACCTAATTCGAAATAAACCGATTTCGCTGCAGTTTGAGAAAATCCGTAAAAACTGGTAAAAAATGTGGAAACAACAATCAGATAAAATATTTTGTTGCGCATATGTTTAGTTTATCCGGTGGACAAGGCAAATATGACTTTTGCTGCATTACAGGATATTTACTTCCCGTTCCAACCGGATACCAAATTTGTCGGAAACGGATCTGATGATCTTCTCACTAAGAGAAAAAATTTGTTCCCCTGTAGCATTGCCGTAGTTAACGAGAACTAAAGGTTGATGAATGTGGCAACCCGCATCTCCATCGCGGAAACCTTTCCAGCCGCATTGTTCTATCATCCAGGCAGCAGCGAGTTTAAAACCATTCTCTGTTTTATAGGCCACTATCGCCGGAAACTTAGTTTGCAGTTGTTGATATTGATCTTCATGCAACTCAGGATTTTTAAAGAAACTTCCAGCATTACCGATAATTGCAGGGTCGGGTAATTTACTGCTGCGAATATTGATCACTGCCTGTGCTATTGCGTGTATTGATAAATCCTTTACTTTCATTTTTTCGAGTTCCGTTTCTATAGCACCATAAGCCGTATGAAATACAGGTCGTTTTTGTAAAGTAAAAGTTACATCAATGATCACAAATTTCCCTTTCAATGCATGTTTGAATACACTCTCTCGGTAACCAAATCTGCAATCTTTATTGGAAAAAGTTACTACAGTTTTATCATCTATATTAAAGGCTGTTAAAGAGTGAAAAACATGTTTAATTTCTACGCCATAAGCGCCTATATTCTGCATAGGCGAAGCACCGACATTGCCGGGAATGAGTGCTAAATTTTCAACGCCGCCCAAATTATGTTCCAGACAAAATAAAACAAAAGAATGCCAGTTTATTCCTGCTCCTGCCTTCACCAAAACTACATCATCATTTTGTGATAAAATTTCTATTCCCGGAATCTCATTTTTAAGAATACATCCATCATAATCTTTAGTAAATAAAATATTGCTGCCACCACCCAGAACCATTTTTTTATCAGTAGATTTTGAGTGCAATATTTCTTTTAACGTTTCCGTATTGCCGAAACTTATCATTTCCTTTGCAAAAACAGTTACACCAAATGTATGTAACGGCTTTAAGGAAACATTGTATTTGATTTCCATAATATTTAGTTTGGATCTACGTCTGGAATGATATGTACAGCACCAAATTTTTTATCGCTCAATAATAACTGAATATGATTGCTGATCAACTTTTTAAAAACGCCGCTCTTTCCTGTTTCTTTAGGCAAACGGATCATCAGTTCCATAATATATTGATTGCGTAACCGGCCTATTACCGGTACTGCAGGACCCGTAAGATAATCTCCCAGATCCTGTTTGAGAAATGCCGCCAGCCGATGCGCCGCTTCATTCACCAATTGTTTATCCTTATGCTTTAAATTAATGATGATCATTCTGCTGAAAGGAGGATAGAAAAATAAACGACGGTTTTCGATTTCAAATGCATAAAAAGATGCATAATCATGACCGAGCACGAATTGCAAAACAGGATGTTTGACATTGAGTGCTTGTATAATCACTTTTCCTCTTGCATGTTTACGACCTGCCCGGCCACTCACCTGCTCCATTAATTGAAAAGCCCTTTCGTTCACCCGGAAATCTGTGAAATTCAATAAGCCATCCGCATCTAATATTCCAACAAGATTCACATGATCGAAATCAAGCCCTTTCACTACCATTTGTGTGCCCACCAGAATGTCCAGCCGATGCTGTTCAAATAACTGGATCAGATTATCATGCGCCATTTTGCCACGGACGCTGTCAACATCCATACGTGCAATCTTATATTTTGAAAACGTTTCCTCTAATTGTTCTTCAATTTTTTCCGTTCCGAAATTCTTCTCCATCCATTCGTGAGAGCCACATGCCGGACATGCCACCAGCTTCGGGTAGGTACTGCCGCAATAATGGCAATGAAGCTTATTACTGTACTTATGCATCGTTAACGACACGTCGCAATGTGTACATTGTGGTATGAATCCACAAGAACTGCAAATCAGGTATGGATTATAGCCTCTCCTGTTTTGAAATAATATAACCTGCTGATTATTTTCGAGCGTTTTTGTTATTTGCTCCTCCAGTTGAGGTGTAAGCATTAATTTTCCTTTGCCGGGCGCATAACCAGTATGTACGACCTCCATTTCCGGCAACAGAATTCCTCCGTAACGTTCGGGCAGGTGAACAAAACCATATTTTTTCAGTTTCGCATTCATATAACTTTCCAGAGAAGGAGTTGCACTTCCCAACACCACCTTTGCCTGAAATAAGGAAGCATAATAAATAGCCGTATCTCTGGCATTGTAGCGAGGTGCAGGATCCTGTTGTTTATAAGAAGCATCGTGTTCTTCATCAACAATAATCAGTTTTAAATTTTTGAACGGCAGCAATAAGGAACTTCTGGCGCCCAGAATAATTCTGGCTTCACCGGAACGAACTTTGTTCCACAACTCCACTCTTTCCTGGTTATTGAATTTGGAATGATAAATCATGATGTTACCACCAAAATGTTTTTGCAAACGGCGTATGATTTGTGCAGTTAAAGCGATCTCCGGTAATAAATATAAAACCTGACCACCCTTTGCCATTTCATCTTCCATCAGTTTGATATACAATAACGTTTTACCACTTCCCGTAACGCCATGTAATAAGGTTACTGTATGTTGTTGAATATTTTCCCGGAGATGCCCGTAAATATTTTGTTGCTGTTCGCTCAGTTCAAAATCAATCGTTATATCTTTTGGCAAAGAGTTGATCCTGTCAACATTTCGTTTTTCTATCAGGAGAATATTTTTTTCTGCGAGCGCTTTTAATTGTGCAGCCGTTGCCCCGGATTTTTTCAATAATGCGGCCTGCGTTACATCTCCTTCTGTTCGCTGCAAATGAATAAATGACAATAATAGTTCCATTTGCTTTGGCGCACCTTTCCAATCATTGAGCAAAGCAGACAATAGTTCTTCATTCTGATAAGATGTATGCAGCAATACAAAATTTTCTTTTTTGGGTGAATACAATTCATTCATCTTTTCCCAAATAAAACAGATCTTTTTATCGATCAGTTTGCGAATTACCGGATAAGCATTGTTGTTGTCTAATATTTGCTGCACTTCAGAAGCATGCAATTGTTTTTTTAACAGCAATGCCTCCGCAACGAGATATTCATTATCAGATAAATTAGAAAAATCATCGCCGGCTTCTTCATTATAAATAAGAATGGATTCGCTGCTCAGTTTAAAATTGGCGGGCAATGCAGCAGCCATTACTTCACCTTCTGTACACATGTAATAATCGCTGACCCATTTCCATAAATGCAATTGCTGTTGATACAATAAGGGTGTGACATCCAGTAAATTCAGGATAGGCTTTGTTTTGTATACCGGTGCTTTTTTGATAATCTCTTTTATAATTCCGGCGTATTTTTTCGATTTCCCAAATTCTACTTCTACCCTGCAGCCGGGTTGTAATGCAGACAACAATTCATCTGGTACAGCATACGTATATACAAGAGGAATTGCCAATGGCAGAATTACTGTGGCCCATGTATTATATTCTTTTGAAAAAATATCCGTCATTATTTTATCCAGGATGCTTTGTATTCGATCAATGCAGATTCCATCATCTGATAGGTTCGCATTTTCAATGCTGCAATATCGTTCATTGTTAAACCGGAAACAGGAATTTCTGACAGAAACACGGCTCTGGATTTTCCGGGATTGAGTGAAAAAACAGAATGCGGAGACAAACGTGCAAACGTATCCGGAAAGATCACGGGTTGTACCGGTGTTTGTGTTTCGATGGCGATGCGGAAAGCGCCGTCATAAAAATCTTTTAAAGGTTTGTTAGAAAGATTGAATGTTCCTTCCGGTGCAATCACTACTGAAATATTATGTTGTAAAAATTCGATCAGACTTTTTACACTGGCTGCTCTTGCTTCAGGGCTGCTGCGGTCAACCATCACTGCGGCATTCCGGTATATAAAACCGAATACAGGAATTTTTGACATTCCCGATTTGCCGAGCACACGAATATGATGTTTACGGAATGCCTTGAGCAAAATTGGTATGTCTACGTAAGAGATATGATTGAAGACAAATACAACAGGATGATCCGCTTTATCTACCTCCGGATAAATATTTTTATGATGAATTCCCCATAAAAAGCAAGCTGAATCTGCCCAAAAAGTACAGATATTGTAAATTATGTTTCCGCCTTTCAATCTTCCAAAAAAAGAAGCTATAAAAATAAAAGGGAGCAAAACAAACATGATCAATATAAAAACGGTGAATCCGTAGATGCTGAATACAAAAAGAAAAATGCTTTTAAGTTTCATGGGCAACAAATATAAGGTCAACCACAATTTGTATGGAATGCATTTACCATAAGCTGAAAAATGATTGTCTTACCAAATCCTACGGCCGATTGCAGTGAAAAGCCTGCGAAGCAGCTTGGAGCGAAAAGCGGGACCACAATTGAATCATGATTGGAGTCGACGTACGAACATATTAGTAAATATTATGCTTTACATATTTGCGCAATTAAATTTGACTTATGTGAATTATATAATGATAGATTGATAATCAATTAATTATTGAACCCATGTCGGACACCTATAGATGTCCGACATGGGTACAGGGCATATATTTGTAAAACCTGCTGTTTTAAATGGAGTTTTAAGTGCTTAAAGCGTTTTATACTATCCATTATGCTCCAAATGACTCCCATTTTGACTGAGATGAAGAAAATGTAAGAATATCTTTCAAAAAAAGTTCTTGCTTACGGTATTAACCCTTACCTTTGCCGTCCTAAATTTGGCTAGATATGTTAGCAGTTGTAAAAATTGCGGGTCAGCAATTTAAAGTAAAAGCAGGAGACAGTATTTATGTTCCGCACATTGATGGTAAAACCGGAGATGCTGTAGAATTTTCTGATGTGTTGATCACCCACAGTGGTGACAATGTATTGTCAGGAAATGATGTAAAGGCTGTAGTGAAAGCTGAAATTGTAAATGACCTGATTAAAGGTGATAAGGTTATCGCTTTTAAAATGAAAAGAAGAAAAGGTTTCCGTAAAAAGCACGGACACCGTACGCAGTACACTCAGATTAAGATCACTGCGATTGCGTAATAATTTTGATTCAACTCAAAATTTTAATTTAAAAAAATGGCACACAAAAAAGGTGAAGGTTCCGTAAAAAACGGACGTGATTCACAAAGTAAAAGATTAGGTGTAAAAATTTTCGGCGGGCAAGCTGCTCTATCCGGAAACATCATACTTCGTCAGAGAGGAACAGTTTATCATCCGGGAAATAATGTTGGACTTGGAAGAGATTTTACCATCTTCGCATTAACCGATGGTGTTGTTCAATTCAGAAAAACAAAAGGTGATAAGACCTATGTTTCTGTAAACGAAGTAGAAACAGCATCTTAATTTTTTTGATGTTTTTTTGGTAGTTACGAAATAATATTTATTTTTAAGTATTATTTACTAACCAATTAAATTCAAAAAAATGGCAACAAAGAAAAAAGCCGCTGCGAAAAAAGCTGCTCCAAAAAAGGCTGCTGCTAAAAAAGCCGCTCCTAAAAAAGCTGCTGCAAAGAAAGCTGCTCCTAAAAAAGCCGCTCCTAAAAAAGCCGCAAAGAAAGCTGCTCCTAAGAAAGCTGCTGCTAAGAAAGCTGCTGCTAAGAAAGCTGCTCCTAAAAAAGCTGCAAAGAAAGCCGCTCCTAAAAAGAAGTAAGTTATTTCGCAGTAGAAATAATAACGAGTCCTGGTTTATACCGGGACTTTTTTATGCCCTAAAACGCTTTACTGATGCGGATTTCAGAAGAAGTGCGAAATTTAAACATACAATTGTTTTCATTTACCAGGTCTCCCCATATTTTATACAAAGTATATTTTTAATATCCGAAAAAATTTCCGGAAACGCTCTAATTTTAGACAATGGATAACTATCAAATTGCAGATGCATTTAGTTTGCTTTCTAAATTAATGGACATACACGGAGAGAATAGTTTCAAATCTAAATCGTATGCGGCAGCAGCATTTTCAATTGAAAAATGCAGCGTTCTTTTGAATGAAATGCCGAAAGAAAAAATTTCTTCTATCAAAGGAATTGGAAATTCGGCGAGCGAAAAAATCATCGAAATCATCGAAACCGGACAATTAAAGGTGTTAAATGAAATTATTTTTAAGACACCTCCGGGCATAATTGAGATGCTCAGCATCAAAGGAATCGGGCCTAAAAAAATACATACCATCTGGAAAGAAATGCAAATTGAAACCGTTGGCGAATTGTTATATGCATGTCAGGAGAACCGTTTAAAAATGTATAAAGGCTTTGGAGAAAAAACACAAATAGCTGTTGCAGAAACGATCCGTTTTTATTTTAATAATAAAGAATTACATCTGTATGTTCAACTGGAATTAATTGCCGAACAAACGCGGCAACATTTATCGGAATGCCTCAAAAAAGAGAATTTTATAACGGGAGAATTTAAACGGCAATGTGAAATTATTTCATTTTTAGATTTTGTAGTTGCAGAAGATCCGCAGCGAGTAATGGAGGCATTGGAAACACAACATGCTTTTGTTTTTGAAGTATCTACAGATGAATATTTACTGTACAAAACCAATACGGGAATTAAAATAAGAATCTATTGCACCAACGCTGAAAATTTGTATAAAACGATCGTGCGCACTTCCTCATCTGCAGAATTTAATGAAGTGTTTGCACCTAAAATGAATGGAACTGCTGATTCAGAAGAGGCTGTTTTTGAAAATGCGGGCCTTCCCTTTATACCTGCAGCTTTAAGAGAAAACCCGGCGATCCTGCAATCCCGTAACATACCAGAACTTATTCAACCTTCGGATATAAGAGGAATTATACATTGCCACAGTAACTGGAGTGACGGCAGCAATTCAATTGAAGAGTTGTGCCAGGCGGCCATTTCATCAGGATTGGAATATCTGGTGATCAGTGATCACAGTAAATCTGCATTTTATGCGAACGGACTTTTCGAAGAGCGAATAGCGGCACAACATCAGCAGATAGACGAGCTTAATAAAAAATTACATCCTTTCAGAATATTTAAAAGTATTGAAAGCGATATTTTAAATGACGGTTCGCTGGATTATAACGAGCGCGTTCTGGCTACATTTGATATGGTTATCGCCTCTGTGCATTCCAATTTAAAAATGACTGAAGATAAAGCCATGATGCGACTGCTGAAAGCGATAGGAAATCCTTACACAACGATTCTGGGACATATGACGGGCCGATTACTTCTCAGCCGAAATGGTTACCCCGTAGATCATAAAAAGATTACAGATGCCTGTATTGCAAATGATGTGGTGATTGAACTGAATGCACATCCGAACAGGCTCGATATGGACTGGCGGCATATTGGTTATGCGCTGGAAAAAGGTGCAATGATTTCCATTGACCCTGATGCACATTTTATTGATGGATTGAATGACATTAAATATGGAGTACTGGTGGCGCAAAAAGCAGGTGTAACATCAAAACAAAATCTAAGCAGTTACACTCTTGATGAAATGGAAAAATTTATAAAGCAAAGAAAAATCAAGAAAGGAATCAGCGTTTAAGCACCGGAAAAGTTATAAAAAATGAAGTGCCTTTATGTTCTTTTGTTTCGAAACGTATTTGTCCGTGCGCTACTTCCACCATTCTTTTACTCATAGCCAAACCTAAACCTGTACCAGATGTTTTGGTGGTAAAGTTAGGTGTGAATATTTTGCTGATGATTTCCGGTGCAATGCCCGAACCACTGTCGCTGATCATAATAATGATTTCTTCATTTTCGAATTTTTCGTGCACTTTAATTTCTATCTCTGATTTTTCGGATGCCTGAATGGCGTTTTGTAAAAGATTGTTGAAGATCCTGTTCAGATGTGTACGATCTGCTTTTATCCAAATATCTTCTTTAACCATTTGTATATCCCATTGAATTCGGTCATCTGTTTTATACAGGTTTAACACATTTTGTAATTCCTGATGCACATTTACTTCTTCCAGCTTTGCGTTTTCAATGTTGGCAAACTGGCTAAATTCACTGGCGATATAACTGAGGTGATCAATCTGTTCTACCAGTGTATTAGAAACAACGGTTGCGAGTTCTTTTACATTGGGTTGATTTTCTTCAATTGATTTAAGCAGATACTGCATACTTAATTTCATAGGTGTTAGCGGATTCTTGATCTCATGTGCAATTTGTTTTGCCATTTCCCGCCACGCACTTTCTCTTTCTGTTTTAGCCAGCGCCATAGCACTTTCTTCGAGCTTACTTACCATCTTATTATATTCTACTACCAAATGCCCAATTTCATCATTTCTCGTCCAGGTAATTGCTTCATTTCGCTGGCCGATGTTAATACGTTTCATTTTTTCTGAAATGATCGAAAAACTATTTGTAATTCGGTTTGTGATAAACAACGCAACGATACCCGCAATAAGAAAAATAAATGCATTGAGGTTAATGATGGTCACCAAAAAATTAGAGATCTCCGCTTTCAATCTGGATTGAGAAATAAAATAAGGAATATTGAGGTAAGCGTATTTATTTCCATACGTATCAATTACTGGAATATAATTACTGATATATTCCAGTTTTCCAATTTGTTCTTTTTGAAAATACTGAACCTCATTCAGATTATTCAGATGATAGAATGCCCGCGGTTCCATTATAGTACTGATGATACCTTTGGTGTAGGGAAATGGCAGTGAAGAAACCCGCAACTGACCTTCTAGGTCATACAGGTTAACATCAGTTCCATGTATTTCCGATATCCGGTTAATAATTTTTGCAATGGCTTCTTCTGAACGGCCACTGTCAAGAGAAACTGAGTCTCTTTTTTTCCAGTCTTGTGTGATATAACTTTTCACCTCATTTTCCATGATGTGAATGGCTTTACTCAGTTGCTCCCGATTGTTATTTTCATACCGCGATATAAAAAATAAAATAGTGGCAATACCAATTACAAAAAAAGAAATAGCACAAATAAAAATGATCGTTCCATGAATCTGGTTTCGAATATTAAATTGCCAGAAATAACTCAGCCGTTCAATATGAAATCTAGCTTTCAGCAATACATTAATCACCCAAAACAATAAAGTGAGCAACAGAAATGAACAAAACAAGTAAGAGAAAAGTGTGATAGATTCAATAGCGATACTGTTTTCTCTTGCAATCACCACCATTCTGCCATTGCCTGCATTATACCATATTTCTGAAAAATCATTTTTATCTCTTTTGTAAAATTCCTGATTGGGAAAATCATTTTTATTGAGTGACGTAGCAAAAGAATAATCATTATGACTGTCTATCAGTTTCCAGTTATTATAGATCGCAAAAGCATAGATCGAAGAATTTTCAATGGCGTTTTCTCTCCCTCTTCCAAAGAGTTCAGGATATAAAGCATCATCCTTATCCTTATTGGCACTCACAATGATGTACACGGTGCCTAAAAGATTTTTTGCAGTGTCTTTAATGATTCTTCTGCTTATATAATTATACTTGTCGTAAGAAACATCATAATAATAAAGATCCCTGATGTCTGTTGGCTTTGCCTGGCTGCTGAAGATCGTATTCAGTTCATTCAGGTGATTAGAATCGGGATTATTAAGCGGTTGTTCAGCTGCATCAAATACAAAAACTTTTGTAACAAATCTGTCCCTGAATACCGACATATTATTGTTGGCAAGACTATCTCTAAAAACCCTGCTTGTGTAGGGTGATTTCAGTTTATCAAAATTTCTGCTGAGGAAATCTTCGCGGTAATCTGTGAGCATGGTATTTATCAGCAACTGTGCAGAAGGATCTGCTTTTGCTGCCAGCTTTTCTGCAAAATGTTCACGGCTTCTTATTTCTTTCTGGTTATTTTCAACAATAATCAGGCTTGTAATGGAAACAGAAAAAAAGAACAGCCAGAATACCAGTCGGGATGAAATAAGCTGTGATGCCAGCAGATACAATTTTTCATTAATCAGCAGGAAAACAAAAAAGATCAGCCATAAAAGAATATACACATCCATTCCACCTGCAATTTTGCCAATCCGGAATGTGAGTAACAGCAAACCGGCAGATGCCATTGTAAGCAACAAGGGAATAGACGTTTTGAAAAACGGCTTGATGAAGTGAACGATTACCTGCGACAAAAAGAAATAACTGATCGCCAGACAACAAAGAATTAGAAATCCGATAACACTATAAATATTCAGCGTAAAAAAATTGATCACATCAAAGGAGATCTGAGAATCTGTTACCAGAGACCGTACAATACCAGCTCCTATATATCCTGTAATAATGATCACAAGGCTTCCGATCACCAGTAAGGGCCAATGCAATGATGGATTCTTTTTTAAAAAGCGCATCTGATGTTCCTGCACCTGTGTACGCAAATACAAAATAAACCATACCAGAAATAATGCATTGATCAGCAAATCACCTAAGGACCGAAGGATTGAACTGGAACCATATACAGTGGGATCATACAACTCGAACTGGCGCAGATTGATAGGAAACGGATACCAGTATGCCATCAAACGAAGAATCAACAAAATGGTAAACAGCAAAACAATGCCTTTCCATGAACCGAAATGTGCACTGATATAGGAGCATACCAGATGAATGAAAAAGAAAATGAGTAAGAGTGCACCAACAGTCAGCCATACTGAAAGAATATTATTTCTTTCGATGAAAGGGCCTTGCTTCTGATAAACATTAAAGAGCGTATTACCATAAATTGAATTAACCGGGTAAGATGTTTCATCTACAGTAACATCATATTCGTTTGAAATCTGGCTCTGTGCAAATCCGTTGATGAGATGTTCATTCTCTATGATGTATTTCCATTTTACAGGAATCAAAGCAAGAATCTTCAGGTCTTTATTCTGATACGAATTCCATGCGTAATAACCGTTTTTCAATTGTACGAAACCGGATTTTCCCTGAAGATATTGCAGCCCTGCGCTGGGAAGTATTTTATTAGTATTCCAAAGATTCAAAGTATACTGTCCGCTGCTGTCTATTCGGTAACAAAAGAGAAAATATTTTTTATTAATCAGTTCCTGCAATTTTCCAACGGATATTTTTCCATCCGCGGCCAATTTTAAAGTGGCAGAATCGAGCGTAAGTTTTTTAAAATCTTTCTCTGCTTTATTGATATAAGATTTTACTTTTTTCTGAACAGATTGAAGGGAAGAGTTTGGCGACCAGTAATTATCTATAATAATAGCAAACGTGATCAGCCATGCAGCTATGATCAGTAAATAAATATTTCTGACAAGAAAACTTTTAAAAATAGTGTCGTTTTCCAATAGCGTTCTTAAGTTTACTGGTGCTTGATCTTATTCCATAATGCATCCATTTCCTCCAGTGACATATCGTGCAGCATTTTATTTTCCAGGGCTGCAGCCGTTTCCATTCTTTTAAAACGGCTGATGAATTTTTTATTTGTCCTTTCTAAAGCGTTCTCTGCATCTACCTTCAAAAACCTTGCAAAATTGATGAGTGAGAAAAATACATCTCCCATTTCATCTTCTATTTTATCCTGATCTTTAGATTCGATAGCTTCCGTGAGTTCTACCAGCTCTTCCTGAACCTTGTCCCACACCTGACTGGTATTGTCCCATTCAAAACCTACCTGCTTTGATTTCTCCTGTAAACGGGTGGCTTTTACCATTGCTGGTAAAGAAACCGGAACACCGCCTAATACCGAAGTTTTACCTTCTTTCAATTTAATTTTCTCCCAATTCTGTTTCACATCTTCTTCATTTTTTACATCCACCGGATTGTCGGGGTCAGGATAAATATGCGGATGACGTTTGATCAGTTTGTCGCAAACACCATTAATTACTTCATCTAATGTAAATTTATTTTGTTCACTGCCAATTTTAGCATAAAAAACTATGTGCAAAAGCAAGTCGCCCAGTTCTTCTTTTATACCTTTCCAGTCTTCTTCTGTAATAGCATCCGTTAATTCATATAACTCTTCAATCGTAAGATGACGCAGAGATTGAATGGTTTGTTTTTTATCCCACGGACAACTTTCACGGAGTTCATCCATGATGGTAACGAGGCGTGAAAAAGAGGTAGGTGAAGAATACATGACTACAGTTTAAAGAATGATAAGATGAAAGCAGATATTGTGATCAATGCAAGAACTATTGAAAATGTGAAAAATAAAATTAAAAACTTGAGCAACGTTTTGATCCGGCTCTGCTGGTAAAAGTTACGCATTGCTTTGTAACAATAAATGACTAGAAAAAATATTATAGGAAAATTCATGATAGCCAAGTATGGCAAATTGATCCTAGAGGAAAACTCTTCCAGACTATAGCTGATCAGAATTCCTAAATAATAGAATATAAATAAGTGAACTCCGAATATGAAATGATTCGTATAATAAAAATGTGAACGTCTAACATATAACAACTTCAATAGTAAAGCAAAGAACGGCAGGGATATGAAATAAATCTGAGGGAAATTATGTCTGATTTTATCTTTAAGGATAAGCCAGATCTTTTGTGAATCATTTTGGTATTTTTCATTCAGAGTAATCTGCTTTGTTATCAGTTTTTGCTCCAGCCAGTTGTGGTGCCGTTTACCCTCTTTCAACACCCTGTGATAATCTTCTAACGATGCATAAGCGGTATCTGTAAACCGAAGGCCTACTTTGCTGTCCATTGAATCAAAATACCGAACTGCATCTTTTTGTTCATGAGGTATAAAATTTTTGAATTCTCTTGAAAAATGGCTGAATGTGGCAGAATCCATTTTTTTTATACTATCTGTTAAAACTCCATAATGATTAGATGTGATTTTCACAGGGTCACTGTCATTGGTAAGGAAATTAAAAAAGATCAGGAAAAAGAATGCTGATGTAAACAGATACATTCTTATGGGATTTAAATAGCTTACACGTCTCCCGGCCATATATTCCCTACTTAAAAAGCCTGGTTTTGTTATAAGATATTTAAGTGTACTGAAAAACTTTCCGTCAAAATGAGTAATATCATTAAAAAAATGAGTGGTCATGTGCCATACACTTTCTGCAGGTTCCAGATTTTCCTGTCCGCAGATATGACAAAATCTTCCTTGCACACGCGCATTGCAATTCAAACAATTTTTTTCATTTCGTTCTTTTGAATGACTCAAGGGATAATTTTGTTAAAAATAATAAACTTTATGCGGCGCCGGTTCAATACCAGCCGAAGGAAGTTAACTTCGTAATGTTCTTAAATACATATCCATGAAGAAATTTTTGTCTCTGGCTTTTTTCTCCGCATTTGGTTTTTCTGTTCACGCACAATATTTTTATAAAGATATCATTACCAACGACCAGGTTTCGGCTGATATGGCTGCCTATAAAAAGAATAAAGTACATACGGTTAAACTCAGGAGCTTTGAAGACGACAATTCACCCAGTGAAGGGTTTTACTGTGAGCGGAAAATTTCGAGAGATTACAGAAGATCAGAATTACTCACTAAATCCGCTATTTCTGCACCTTCCGTTTTTACAAGCTATTTTAATGAAAAAGGCAAGATCATAAAAACAATTGACAGTTCTTCTTTAGCTTCTTCTACAAATATTTTTGAATATACCGGCAATGATAAGATTAGCAGAATCATTTCTATCATACGCTCATCTGATGATGATTTTGTAAATGAAATAAAAGAAGAACACCAATATTTCTATACGGCTGAGGGTATTCCTGAAAAAATGATACTCATCAAAAATAACAGCGACAGTACAACTATCCTGTTCATGAAGGATGATAAAAATAATGTCTCAATAGAAAAAAACACCAAAACGGGAAGGAAATTTTATTATTATTATGATGATAAAAACCGGCTAACAGACATTGTACATGCTAATGAAAGAACGGAACGACTGATTCCCGACTATATGTTTGAATACAATTCACAGGGTTTATTGTCTCAGATGACCACTGTGGAAGAAGGAAGTAATTATTATTTCATCTGGAGGTATTCTTATTCCGACGGCCTACGATCAAAAGAAAAATGTTTTTCAAAAGAGAAACGTTTGATGGGAAGTATTGAATATGATTATAAATAATGTGGATGTTTGAATGAATAATCGGGGTTTCACGCAAAGCCGCTAAGCATGGCAAAGGCGTTTCTTGTATCCCACATCACAACCCGTGAAACCTTTATGCCCTCCGAGTAAAAACATTCAAACACTAAGAACATAAAGCAAAGCCACGCAAAGAACACACTAAAAATAACGTGCTGCATTTTGATTCACCCTTATTTCCTCCTTTAATCACTCAAATAAACTATATAAAATCAGCCCATAAAAAAACCCCTGAAATTTCAGGGGTTTTTATTTTATTAATATGAATTAGAAATTCCTTACGGTCATTTCAGTTCTTCTGTTTTTAGCCCTTCCTGCAGCAGTAGTATTATCAGCGATAGGTTTTGTTTCACCGAAACCTGTGGCTTTTAAACGGCTTCCATCGATACCTTTTTTGATCAGGTAATCACGTACTGAGTTTGCACGATTCTCAGATAATGTCTGGTTACTGGTATCAGAACCCTGACTGTCGGTATGACCATCAATATCCAGCATTAAACTTGGGTCTGTCGTCATCAATTTAGCAACTTCATTTAAGGATGCATTTGATTTAGCCAGTAACTTGTAACTGCCTGTAGAATAGAACACATTTTTTGCCGCAAAATTGATCTTTTCGATCACTTCTTTTGCAATTTCGGGACAACCCTGATTAGTGGCCGGACCGGGACGAGAAGGGCATTTATCTTCTTCATCATTCACACCATCACCATCTGTGTCCGGAATCGGGCAACCCTGATAACGGGCAACACCGGCAACGGTTACGCATTTATCCAATTCATCGTTTACACCATCTCCATCCGTATCAGGAATCGGGCAACCCTGGTATTTTGCAAGACCCGGCACATCCGGACATTTGTCATCTCCATCCGCAATTCCATCCGCATCTCTGTCCGGGCAACCCTGTAAACTGGCAAGACCCGCAGTATCCGGACATTTATCTTCATCATCCACCACACCATCACCATCTCTGTCTTTTATTACCGGTATCACCACCGGCGGAATAACTTCTATAACTTTTCTGTTGCGGATATTTCCGGCAATACCTATACTATGGTATAAATGATATGCTGCATTTTCTGTAACCGGAATTCTGTATTGAGAATTCAATAACATAAATACATCAGGAGCTAGTTTTACTTGTATCCCTAGTCCGATTGGTACGATCGCATTCCAGAAACCTCCGTATTGCGAAGCACCCACACCCAATGTGATCATTGGATTCACGATATATCTGTCGGTCAGCATTTTTAAATTCATGGTTGCAACACCTTCTAGTAAAAACCTTTCTCTTTTGCTGAGCGAATTCAGATTGGGAACAGGATAATTTAAAAAACTACCTGATAGCGTTCCGGCAAAATCTATGTGACTTCCCAGGCCTTCAATATAACTGATGGCTAAGCCCGGAGACATTCTCCTGGTTTTATAAAATTGATTTGCTTTTAGTACCTCGCTTAATCCATTGGATCTGATTTCAGAAGCCGTCTGAAAATCATTGAAGAAAAAATGAACTCCTAAAGAAGGCAATTTTTTATAATCATTTTGAGCCATCGTTTGCGTACAGGTATAAACAAGTAGCAAGGCAAGGAAAATTTTCTTCATATATATCAGTTTGAGTGAGGCAAAAATAGCTGCTTAACAGCATATGATAAAATATTAAGACGAGGAATTAGCCCGGTATGTTAATATGTTAATAAAGGTATTATTGTTTGGCAACTGCAGACATGTTGCTTAAGACTTCAATTTTAACCCTCGTTAAGCCCTGACTGATATAACCGAGCTGGCGTGCAGCTTCATAACTCATATCTACAATTCGCCTTGTTTTTGGATGTAACCTGTCGTTGGTTCTTACTTTAATAGACTTTCCGTTTTTTAGATTGGTGACTCTTATCCAAGTTCCTAAAGGCAAAACATTACAGGCTGCGGTAACCTTTCCCTGACTAAATATTTCTCCGGTTGCTGTTTGGCGTCCGTGAAATTTGTCGGCATAGTAACTTGCCAAACCATACAAAACTCTTTTAACTGAAACCTCTTTAATCTGTTCTTTTTTATTTTCACTCTCCTGTGCATCGCAACGAACAGAAATAAGATTCCCTAACAGAATAAACCATACGATTAAATATGTTGATGGAATTTTCATCAATTGAGATCAAATCTTTTTTGTGTGAAATATTTTTCGGCGAGTGCTTTATCAGAGTTATAAATATCTGTATAGAAAATGATCTTTTCTTCTTTACCTGCGCAACTGAAATACCTGATATAAAGTGGTATTTTATATTTTAAATAGACCCTGTGTTTTTCTTTATTCATAATCCAGTTTGTTATAGAATCGGAATTATATTTCAGACTGTCAGGCTGTGGGAAATTCAAACTGTCATTTCTCACTAAATAATCGGCAAAACCTTTCCATTCCTGTACACGAACACAGCCATGGCTTAATGCACGCATACTGTTTTGGAAAAGATAACGCTGATTCGTATCATGCAGATATACATCGAAAGGATTATTAAAATTAAATTTGATGACACCCAAAGCATTGTTATCACCACTGGGTTGTTGTATTTTATATGGAATGCCTTTAGAATATTTTTTCCAACTGATAGATGAAGCATCTACTACATCGCCTTTATCATCCAGCAGTTTCAATCCTTTCTTAGTTAGATAAGTTGAATTCTTTTTAAGTCCGGGCAACATTTCTTTAGTTATGATACTATTGGGAACAGTCCATGTAGGATAAATAACAATATCAGAAATTTCACCATACAGTAAAGGTGTTGGTGTGGTGGGTTTTCCGCAGATAACTTTTGATTCCAGTACCAGAGAATCATTTTCCCAAATCCGCATTCTGTATTCAGGAATATTTACGAAAATATGTTTGGATGGTAAGCTGTCTGGTAATTGTTTATACCGGTCGAGGTTAATAGCTATTCTTTTAAATTTCTCCAGATCATTCGAATTAAGACTGTTTATCAGTGAAGGACCAAATTTACCATCAGCCGCCAGTTTTTTGGATGACTGATATTTTTTTATTGCATCAGCTAATGATGCAGAATCTGGTAACTCACCAGAAAGGCTCATCATTTTTGACTCTGATAATCTTTTCTGTAAAGATTTAACGAAGCGCAATGAGTCGTTAATACTTGCAGATTTAAATGGAAACTTTATGTAGGTATAACTGTTGGTATCCATGCGGGAAATAAATTCGGGAATTCCTTTCTTCAAGTCATGATACGCAAGGTAGACCGGTTCCACAGAATTAAAGATGGAGGTTATGTATGCTGAATCAAAAAGCTTTTTCAACATAGGAACAAAAAATGTTTTACTTCTTCTTGCGCTGTTTCTCCAGGAAAGGGAATCAGGCTGTAATCTCCCCTGTTTCAAATCTGAAAAAATATGAAAAGCTGCATTCGTAAAAAGCAGGTCTCCTTTGGCCCAATAAATTTTATTGGCTGCAATCAGGGAATCTGTAGCATTAGCTTTTATTTTTTTTAGCGCTGCAAAATGATAATCGGAGGGATACAATCCTTCTCTCTTTGCATTTTTTATGAAATATAAGAGTGAATCAGCCAATGGGTTCCATTTTTTTCCATTACTCCAGCAAAGCTGATGTTCGTTTCCGGCATAAAAATCATTAATCGCTATCTGAAATAATAAACTGGAGTCGGTAAGAATGGTATCAGCCGCCGCATTGTTTATGAGTTTTCGAATGATCTCATTCATTGGCTCTTCTTTGGATACGGCAACTGGAACGATCTTATTTTTTTTAACTTTAGGAGCGGCGTCCTTGCATTGTAATAGTAAAACAGCCAAAATCAGCAACAGCAATAAATTGTAATAGCGCCTGTTAATAACCATACTTTTACTATTCGTCAAAAGGAGAACACAAACAAGATACTCAAACTATTGAAAACTTTATAGCATGTGCAGCAATTGTTCATTTCTTATTAACAACTTACATTTCACTTTGTTAAATTAAATTGCTGCAATTTTATAACATGAATTATTACCTGATTGCAGGTGAGGCCAGCGGTGATCTTCACGGCAGCAATCTTATTAAAGAAATAAAAAAACAAGATCCGGAGGCGCATTTTCGTTGCTGGGGCGGTGATTTGATGCAAAATGCCGGAGGCCAAATTATAAAACATTATCGTGAACTGGCTTTTATGGGTTTCATAGAGGTAATCGCCAATCTGAAAACCATTCTTTCGAACATACGTTTTTGCAAAGCAGATATACAGGCTAATCGCCCGGATGTTTTAGTGCTGATCGATTATCCGGGTTTTAATCTGCGCATTGCTAAATGGGCTAAAGCACTGCAACTGAAAGTGGTTTTTTATATTTCACCACAGGTTTGGGCCTGGAAAGAAAACCGTGTAAAAACGATCAAACAATGTGTTGACAGAATGATCGTTATTCTCCCTTTTGAAAAAGCTTTTTATGCAAAATGGAATTATGAAGTGGATTATGTTGGTCATCCATTATCACAGGTGGTGGATGATTTCAAACAGAATAATAATGTGCACATTGCTGCATTGATTCCATCTTATAACGCCAGTCAGTCAAATGGAATTGTTGCTCTATTACCGGGTAGCCGTAAACAGGAGATCCTGAAAAAATTACCGCTGATGCTGGAAGCCAGTAAGCATTTTCCGGAATATCATTTCGTGGTAGCTAAAGCTCCTTCAGTTGAGGATATTTTTTATACAGGTTTAACGCAGGAATTTAAAAACGTAAGCGTAGTGGAAAATAAAACATACGCATTACTGTCTGTATCGTCCGCTGCATTAGTAACAAGCGGAACGGCAACTTTAGAAACTGCATTATTTGATGTACCTGAACTGATATGTTATAAAGGAAGTGCTATTTCATATCAGATTGCAAAAAGGCTCATAGATATTAAATTTATTGGTCTGGTAAATCTGATCATGGATAAAGAAGTAGTGAAAGAATTAATTCAAAATGAGCTGACAGTAACGAATATTACAACGGAACTGAAAAAGATTTTATATCATGAACCTACCATAAAAAAAGTGAAAGAGGATTATGCAGCATTGAGAAAATTATTAAGACTGCACGGTAACGCATCTGAAAATGCAGCAAAAATTATAACCGAAACTGCACGCAAATGATCAGATATGCCATTATAGGTTGTGGGAGAATTGCACAACGGCATGCAGAACAGATTGCTGCCATTGGAAAACTGGTAGCCGTTTGCGATATCATTCCGGGGAAAGCAGATGCACTTGCAAAAAAATATGCTTGTATCGCTTTTTATTCGACAGAAGAAATTATTTCGGCATTACCAGACGTTGACGTGATTGCTGTTTGTACACCAAACGGCTTACATGCAGCTCACAGTATCCAAAGTATGGAAGCTGGTTATCATGTAATATGCGAGAAACCAATGGCAATCAACTCCGGCGATTGCAAAAAAATGATACAAGTGTCGCAGCAAACCGGTAAACATTTATTACCTGTTAAGCAAAATCGTTTTAATCCACCTGTATTAGCCGTAAAGCAATTGATTGATGAGGACAGACTCGGTAAAATTTTCAGTGTGCAGGTAAATGGTTTCTGGAACCGGGAAAATGATTACTATAAAAATTCATGGCATGGAACAACAGACCTAGACGGGGGTACGCTGTTCACACAATTCAGTCATTTCATTGATCTGCTATACTGGTTCGTCGGTGAGGTAAAGGAAGTATCCGGTTTCACTAAAAACTATCATCATGCAGATGTAATGAATTTTGAAGATACAGGATGTGTTGCATTACAATTTCAAAATGGAGCCACCGGAACATTAAATTATACGGTAAATACTTTTCAAAAAAATATGGAAGGTTCCATCACTTTATTTGGGGAGAATGGAACGGTGAAGATTGGTGGCGAATATCTTAATGAACTCGAATATCAACAAATAAAGAATTTTACAATTCCTTTGCTAACAGGAGGAAATCCTGCTAATCAGTATGGAACTTATACCGGCTCCATGAGTAATCATGATAAGTTATATGAAAATGTACATGCGGTTTTACAAAACAAAGCCAATGCCTCCACCAGCGCATGGGAAGCCATGAAAACCGTTGAGATTATTGAAAAGATTTATCAATCAGTAAAGAAATTATGACAACTTTCCGTTCCTTAAACTCTGGTATTAAAAATGTTCATTTTGGAAAAGATGTTTCCATAGTAGAGCCGGTAAATATGTACGATTGCCATATTTCTGACAATTGCTTTATAGGCCCTTTTGTAGAAATTCAAAAAGGTGTTATGATAGGCAGAGAAACGAAAGTGCAGTCACACACCTTCATCTGTGAAATGGTTACGATAGGTGAAAATTGTTTTATTGGCCACGGAGTGATGTTTGTAAATGATGATTTCAAAAATGGCGGGCCATCAAACGGCGACTACTCACAGTGGAAACAAACAACAATCGGTAACAATGTGTCTATAGGCTCTAACGCTACCATTCTCCCTGTAAAAATAGCAGATGGAACAGTGATTGGGGCTGGTGCAGTTGTAACAAAAGATATCTTAGAAAAAGGAATTTATGCGGGCAACCCTGCCAAACTTATCAGAGTTTTTTAGAGATTAAATTTCTATTTCAGCAACAATTTGATTGCAAGGATAATCATGGCAATAATAAAGAGAAAAATAGAAATACGATTGATCCCATGCATATATTTCATCCAT
Source organism: Bacteroidota bacterium (assembly GCA_031411115.1). GTDB lineage: Bacteria > Bacteroidota > Bacteroidia > Chitinophagales > Chitinophagaceae > Ferruginibacter. The sequence goes on along the minus strand of JANOAO010000094.1, from coordinate 35,932 downwards.
TGCGTATCTTTTGCTTCCGGATCTCTTTTCTTAATATATAAATACTGAGCGATCTGATCCCACACTCCCATATGACTAATTTTAATAAAGTTACAAGTTGATAAAACAACCTAATAGGTTAAATGTTCATTCCTTCAAACTTTTCTTGGTCGTCATACGTATTTACAGTAAATTATAATATGAAACAGGTGTTCATTGTTCTATTTAGCGTTTTGTTTTTGAGTTGTCAGGCTCAGCACAAAGAAAAAACCAAAAAATACGAGATCATCAAATCTGATGCGGAATGGCGTAAGCAATTAACGGATCTGCAATTTACAGTAACCAGAAAAAAGGGAACGGAATGTGCCTTTACTGGCGATACCTGGGACAATCATAAAAAAGGAACCTACTATTGTATTTGTTGTGATCAACCGCTATTCAGTTCATCCGCAAAGTTTGAAAGCGGAACAGGATGGCCCAGTTTTTTTCAGCCACTCCTTAAAAAAAACGTTGAAGAAATAACCGATAATTCTTTTGGGATGGCAAGAACAGAAGTAAATTGTAACCGTTGCGGTGCACATTTAGGACATGTATTTGAGGACGGACCTAAACCAACCGGTCTTCGTTATTGTATGAACTCTGCATCTCTTAAATTTAAAAAGCAATAATTCATGCTGAGAAGAATTGTGCAAAAACATTCTTTGGCAACACGCTGGTTTCACTGGATCAATTTCCCTCTTTTGCTCATCATGATGTGGAGTGGCCTGCTGATCTATTGGGCTAATGATGTGTACAGATTAGGCTGGGGGGATAAAACAATTCTGAAATTTTTCCCGGATAGTTTTTACAAAGCATTCAATATCCCGTTCCGCCTTGCCGAAGGAATGAATTTGCATTTTGTATTTATGTGGTTGTTTGCAGCGAACGGTATTTTATATGTATTGTATCTGCTCTTTTCCGGTGAATGGAAATTGATTTTTCCTAATAAAAGATCTTTAAAGGAATCTTTTTACGTGATACTTCATGACCTTAGGATAAAACGGGGTTTACCACCTCAGAAAAAATATAATGCCGCACAACGAATTGCTTATACAGGAGTAATCATCTTGGGATTTTTGATGTTAGCTACCGGGCTAGCTATTTATAAGCCTGCACAACTTAACTGGCTCTGTAATATATTAGGAGGATATGCAGCCGCAAGAGTGGAACATTTTGTGATAACAATACTACTTGTGTTGTTTTTTCTAGTGCATATTATTCAGGTAATTTTTGCGGGGTGGAAAAACTTCAGTAGTATGATAACTGGTTTTGAAACAGAAAAACAAAAATCAATTACGGAATGACAGAAGAGAAATTATATACATCTTCAGAAATTAAAAGAAAAACCATCATCGCTTTTACAGGTTTTTTACTTTTCATAATAGGATGCATCGCTGCCTGGCAATGGCTCCAGCATCAACCCAAAAAGGCCGGCGTTGTACAGCCATTAAGAAGCGCACTTCATGTAAATGAATTATTATTTTCCAGTTTGTTCAGCAACAATAATTTGAGCAGGGAATACGATAAAAAACTGGCAGTTCCATTCGCACGGGTAAACGGCAATTACGGATTGAATGATGCACTGGATACTTCCGCCTATATCCTGAAGTTGATACGAAATAATGGAGATACAATTTTCATTTCCATAAATGAAATTAAACGATTACCAAAAACAGAAATTACATTTGACTTTAAGTGTATTGAAGGGTGGAATCAGATATCACACTGGGGCGGCGTAAAATTCAGTGATTTTATAAAAGCCTATCACCTTGAGGAAGAAGCGGGCCTACAATTTACCGGCATGGAAACACCGGATTCAAAATATTATATTGGTCTTGATAATAAGAGTATGATGCACCCGCAAACACTACTTTGTTATGAACTTAATAATAAATCTTTGCCCGTGAAACAGGGAGCACCGTTACGACTTATCATACCGGTAAAATACGGAGTGAAACATCTCAAAAGGATCGGTACTATTTTCTTCAATAATGACCGTCCGCGTGATTACTGGTATGAACGGGGCTACGATTATTATTGCGGTTTATAAATCATCTTCTGCATAGCAATTTTAGCAGCTTTATCCTATATTTACCTGCTTATTTATGGCTTATGACTAGAGAAGAAAAGTTTATGCAGGAGGCAATTGCCTTATCTCAAAATGGAATCAGAAATAATGATGGAGGACCTTTCGGTTGTGTGATCGTAAAAGGTGATGAAATAATCGGTCGCGGAAATAATAAAGTTACTTCCACCAATGATCCTACTGCCCATGCAGAAGTAGTTGCTATCAGAGATGCCTGCAAAAACCTTCAAAGTTTTCAATTAGAAGACTGTGAAATTTATACAAGTTGTGAGCCATGCCCGATGTGTCTGGGCGCTATTTACTGGGCAAGACCAAAGGTTATTTATTTTGCAAACAACAGGCAAGATGCTGCTGATATTGGATTTGACGATTCTATGATCTACGATGAAATGAAAGCCGAAGTAGACATGAGGAAAATTCCCATAAAGTGTTTAGGACGAGAGGACGCACTGAAAATTTTTCAGGAATGGAAAAACAAAGACGATAAAACAGCTTACTGATATTTATTTTTCACAGAGATAATTTCCGCAGCTATACTAATAGCAATCTCTTCAACCGTTTCACTTTTTATATCCAAACCGATGGGCGAGTGAATGCTGTTTAACCAACCCGGGTTTATCTTTTCAGACTGATATTGCTCCAACATTTTGCTGATTTTATTTTTACTTCCCAATAATCCGATATACTTAAATTTTTTATGGAGTAAAGCTCTTACAGCCGTATCATCTGTCCGATAACCAAACGTCATAATGGCCACGTACACATTTTTACCTTCTGTTATTTTATCAGACAGCTCTTCATAAGAAGACAATACATGAACATGATGCGCATACATGTTTGCAGAAATAGTATTTAGTCCTTCCCTTTCATCATATACCGAAATATGAAAATCCATTCTACGCATTATTCTGCATAATGCTAAGGAACAATGTCCTCCGCCTACCACATGCAATATGTTTTTGTAACCGGTTTTTTCTTCATAAAAGAATTTATTTTCTTCCTGAACAAAACGATGATCAAATTCAGGTATCACATTCATGAACCGTATTTCTGACAGAGATAAGTGCAGCAATCCATTCTCTCCTCTCTGTAAAGAAGAAATTAATTGTTGAATATCATTGATATCTCCATGTTGTACCTGGTATACAAATAAAGTCTGTTCGCCGGAGCAGATCATTCCACTTCTGTTATGGCTTTTCATATCATGCACCTGCTGATATAATCCTTCGTTCTCAATTGCAGAACCATTCAAGATCGCACGGGATAATTCCACAAACTTATGTTCCATAATGCCTCCACCTATTGTTCCATGCATATCGCCATCAGAACTCACTGCCATCTTAAAACCCTGCCGCCCGGGAGAACTTCCTTTGCTTTCCAAAACATAAAGGAGAATAATGTTATTCTCCTTTACAAATTTTTCCAAAATGAATTGCCATGTATCCATTACTTCGCTCTGTTTTCGAGAATTTTTTTAAATGATCTTCCGCGAATTTCGTCTAATGTTAATCCTGTCACCAGCACTTCTTCTTCTGTTATAGCACCACTGTTTAATGCACGAAGGAAATAATTTAATAATCCCTGTCCTGTAGCTGCATCATCAAAAACATCTCCAATCAAAGTGGCACGTGCCGCTTTTTCAACAAAAGTTTTCAAACGCTCAACGGCATCAGCATAACTTTCCAGGAAAAATGCAAATACGGCAGTATAACGCATAGGCAATTGAGAAGGATTCAAATCCCATCCCTGATAATATCCATTCCACAGTGAATGCCGAATATGACTGTATCCTTTCTTCCATGCACGATGAACCACATCCCTGTTTTCCTGTAATTGTGCTTCCGTCATATTTTCGCCTCTGTTAGGACCAATAGGCATCGTGTTGGTAGCGCCGTCGCTTAGCCAGATGCCGGTGTGCGCCAAGGCAACTTTAGTCATATGATGCGCAAAGTCACAAACCGGATGATCCATTTCCTGGTAACGTGCGGTAATGCTGCATGATGCAGTATAATCATACGTTCCGAAATGCATCGCAACACATCTTCCTTTTGCGGCTTTTACAAAACGATATAATGGATTGGTTCCGTCAATGTCCATAATGGCCTGCGTTGTTTCCACCATCATTTCCATTTTCAAACTCCCTTCAGAAAGGTCAAGTTCATCTTCCAGAATTTCAAAAAATTCCACCAGTGTACTAACTTGTTCCGGTATAGTTACTTTAGGAAGCATCACCACAAAATTCTCCGGTAATTTACCTTTGGTTTCTTTTACCAGAGTGGAAACAAAAAGATCAAGTGTTCTTAATCCACGCTCTTTCATTTCTTCTGTAAATGGTTTAATACGAATGCCGATGAAAGGTGGAAGTGTTCCTGCAGTAAATCCGGCAGCTACTTCTTTTGCAGCAGATTTTGCTGTTTCATCTTCTTCATCATTACTCCTGTTTCCATAACCATCTTCAAAATCAATTCTAAAATCTTCAATAGCTTCTGATTCTAATTTGCGTTTTACTTTTCTGAATACCTCGTACGACAAATGCAACGGATGTTGCTTTCTCTGTTCAAATGATAAATGCTCATATTCATGTAAAGCCGATGCATCGTTTACTTTTTCAATTCCTTCGAGCCCGAATATTTTTCCGAACGTAAGTTCATCAGGCGCATATGTTTGAAAAGATTCGAGTGCACGATTGCCCAATACTTTTGCTGAATCGGCTTTAAATAGATTCGCTCCACCATATACGGTATGTACAGCCTGCCTGTCGGGTTTATCGCCCGGATATGTTTTCTGGAATGATGTATTTGCCTTTTTTAATTTTTCAAAAAGCTGTTTTCTTTTTTTTGACGGAATACTTGAACTCATAATATATATTTTAACTTCCTCTGTATGTTGAATATCCAAATGGATTAATTAATAATGGTACATGATAATGACTGTTGTCAAAAACGGTAAACTGTATTTCTACTTCAGGATAAAATCCTTTGATTTGTTGTGATGTAAAATAAGAAGCCGTGTCAAATACCATCTTGTAATTTCCGGGAACTATGGTTCGTCCTGGTGGTAAAAGATCTGGTATTCTTCCGTCTGCATTGGTCACACCCTGTGCAATAATCTGCCAGCCGTTTTCGTAAGGACGTTTTAATTGTATCGTAATATTTTTTCCAGGTTTACCTAAAGATGTATCCAGAATATGTGTGGTGATATGACCGGGTTTTATTTGAAGTACCTCTTCATTAAATAATTTCTGCAACCGCAGCAAGGTGATCTTGTGTTGCTCTCCCATCGCATTATTCAATTCTTCGAAATACGTATTACGAAGACGATCATTTAATAGACGCAGCATTTCATCAGCAGATTTACCGGTGGCACACACTATAAATATAAATCCGAATTTGGTTTCATAAGCAGTATTGGCATCTGCAAACGACTGAATGATCTCATCCGAAGCAGTATTTACAGCTTGCTGTTCATTGGATGCCAGATGTTGTGTGGACGCAAATTTTTCTTTCAGTGACTGTACATCCCCGATTTTAGGATGATGACGAAAAGCTTCCAGCCACTCCGCTTCAAAGCATTGTGTATACCATACCAACTCCGAAACGTTAGCCATTGCCGACAACGAAGTAAAAGGTGCTGCCACTGCCATTTGTTGCTGCCATTTTAAACTCCCACAACACACAGACAACTGCGCTACTTTTTCTTCACCAGATAAATTATTGAACTCTTCTATTTTCATTTTTCTATTTTAAGGATGCACCCTGATCGATCCAGCAACGGATTATATCTCTTTCCTTATCCGTCATGTTGGTTTTATTATTCTGGGGCATCGTTTTAGTAATCACTACCCGCTGCATGATCTTGTCTTTCAGTTTGGCAATATCTGCAGGTGTATCATACACCACACCATTTGGCGGAGCCGTATATACATCATCAGTGGGTTTGGATGAATGACATTGCACACACCTGTTTTGTATGATCGCATTCACTTCTGCTATACTTATTTCTTTATTACAGGAGCCTGGTTTGGAAGGGGCTGTCATAAATGCTGCTGCCAGCAAAATAACAACAGATGCCGGTAAAATCCAAACCGACAATTGTCCTTTTTCTTTGAGATTAAGATAATGTTTTACGCCGGCCGTACCTATAGTGATAACAGATAAAACCAGCCACGGATACTCATTTCCGAAAGTGCTTGGAAAATGATTGCTGATCATGACAAATAATACCGGCAACGTAAAATAGTTGTTATGCAATGAGCGAAGACCTGCATTTTTTCCTAATTGCGGATCCAGCATTTGGCCTTCTTTTGCAGCTTTTACCATTGCTTTTTGTGAAGGAATGATCACAAAAAATACGTTCGCCACCATGATACTTCCCAGCATGGCTCCGAAATGTATATAAGCAGCCCTGCTGGTAAATACTTTTGAATAGAAATAAGCAAATGCTACAGCCAGAACAATTCCTAAGATTGTGAACAGCGGTTTGTTTTTACTTAAAGGCGATTTGCATAACAGATCGTAAATGATCCAGGAGATAATGAATGAACCAACACCAATTCCGATACCTGCAAATGGTGTGATGTTGAGGATATTTTTATCAATGAGCATAGCGCCTGCATTGAAATAATAGACTACAAATAACAATGAAAAACCCGTTAGCCAGGTAAAGTATGCTTCATATTTAAACCAATGCAAATGACGTGGAATAGTTGGCGGAGCCACTTTATATTTTTCAAGATAATAGAACCCGCCACCATGCACTGCCCAAAGATTTCCGGCAAGTTCCTCACGAACATCTTTTGTTCTGTTCAGTGCATTCTCCAAAAACACAAAATAAAATGATGCACCGATCCACGCAATACCGAAAGTAATATGCATTAACCTTACTACGATATTCAGCCATTCCATCAGGTGACCTTCCCATACCGTTCCTTCAAACTGCAAATACAAAACGATTACCATCAGCACCGCCGTCAGAATTAAAGCGGCATATATAAAATTCTGACTGCTGCCAATTTTTTCAGCCTGTTTATCCTGACGTTCTGTTTCTCCCTGATCTGCTTCTGTTTTCAATGCATTCAGATAGTAGGTCATCACTACTATCATGATGAGAATGATCAATAAAACTGAAAATAAAATTCCTGCTATCATGCTGAATATTTCTTGCCAATAAGTCTTAACCTGCTGATGCCGCCATCAGGGTAAATATTTAAACGAATATGTGATGCCGCAATTTTGGTGATTTCTGCAGCAAATTCATGTTCATGATCAGCGGAAAGTTTTTGTTCCGGCAATATAGTTTGCCAATTTGCCTCACCATCTAATACGACTGAATCATTGTCTGACATACAGGCTTCCACGGAACATCTATCCGGATAATTTCCTTTGAAATGACAGGTATCCACCACCATTTTTTCAATGATTCCCGGGTGTCCTAATTTTATAATCACCCAATCTCGATTGCCGGGTGTACGGTTTCTTTTTGTCTCCCAGCCATCTCCCATATTTGCACCACGGTCAGGCATGATCAAATTATCCATGGCACTGAAGAACATATCATTACATGCGATCGCCTTGCCGCCATTTAATGCAAATCCCAAATCAAGTGATTCATTTTCACTCAACGCTTTCCAGTCTTTTTCAACATCCCCATATACTTTTAGCCTGGCCACACCACCATCAGGATAAATATGTAAACGTATGTGTGAAAAAACCTCGTTGCTGTTACATTCATAAAAATTCTGGCTGCCAGCATCGAGGTAACTTTTAGAAAGAATTTCTTTCCATTCTACATCCTTACCCCAGTCTTTAACAGGAGAAGCATCTGCAAGCAACACTGCTTCAACAGAAGCATGCGGCGGATGATTTCCTAAAAAGAAATTGGTATCAATATCAAAACCTGCAATTCTTCCGGGAGCAGCCAATTGAACGATGCACCAATCGTGCCCTTCTGTTCTTTTTCGTCTGCTCTCCCATCCGTCCATCCATTTACCTCGGTCGGTGTATTTGTCTGTTATAAAAATACCACGACCAGCTTTTATCAGGTTTTCTTTTTCTGCAAAAAAATCATCTGTTGCAAATAGTACTTTGCCTCCGAGTTTTTCAGCAGCAAGGTCTAATTTCTGAGCAAATGTTGGAATATCTTTTATTGTTTCTTTTACTGTCGTAATAGCCATTTCCCTGCGTTTTTTTGAATAATTTTATTATTTTGATAAACGATCTTACCGTTTACAATAGTTGAGTGAATTTTTCCAAACATATTTTTCCCAACGTAAGGACTTTGCGTATGCCTGTGAAAAATGTCATTTTCATCTACCACAAATTTTTCTTCCGGCGACCATATCGTAAAATCTGCATCCATGCCGGTTTCAATTTTTCCTTTTCGGTGTTGTACATTTAAAAATGTTGCGGGATGTTCTGTGAGCAACGGAATTAATTCTTCTACAGTCATAGTTCCTTTCAACGCCGTCCAGGATGCAGGTAATAAAAATTGTAATCCCGCAATGCCGCCCCAGGCATTCTTAAGATCACCTGCGTCTAATAATTTTATTTCAGGTGGTGCCGGAGAATGATCACTTGCTATAAAAAATAAAACATTTTCTTTAAGTGCTTTCTTTAACTGATCGTTATTTTCTTTCTCCCGTATAGGCGGTGCACATTTGTACAAAGTATTGTTATCCGGAATTTCTTCTGCAGAAAAATAAATGTATTGCGGGCAAGTTTCTGCTGTTAGTTTTAATCCTTTCGATTTTGCAGAATGGATGTGCGGTAATGTTTCCGCGGAAGATACATGCACGATATGAATGGCTGCATCAAATTTTTCTGCTATACCAATCATCATATCCACTGCTTCATTTTCCCATTGCTTTGGTCTGCTGGCAAGATATTGATGATAATCATGACAATTATCAAAATCGGTTGTAGGTTTTACATCATCCAGTTCACAATGTGCCAATAATGGTACACCAGCTTCTGCTATCAATGGCATGACTTCGCAGATATCTTTATAACTAACATTTGGAAATTCGTCAATACCGGAATGTACCAGAAAACATTTAACGCCCAGAATTCCTTGTTTTAATAATAACTGTAATTCATTTTTATGATCTGGAATTAGTCCGCCATAAAAACCACAGTTCACATGTAACTGTCCTTCTGAACTTTTTAATTTTGCTTGAAAGGCATTCACGCTTGTAGTAACCGGCGAAGCATTCAAGGGCATATCAACAATAGTAGTGATACCACCTGCAGCCGCAGCCATGGTAGCCGTATTGAAACCTTCCCATTCTGTACGGCCGGGTTCATTTACGTGCACGTGCGCATCAATTACGCCGGGCATAATTATGTCATTTCCAAAATCAATGGCAGCTGGTAATTTGATCATATCCACCGCAATAATTTTCCCCTGCATGAAAGTGATTGTTGCCGGTGTAAGCGTATGATTGATCCAGCACCTGCTGCTGTATATACTTAACTCGTCTGCCATTAAAGAATTGCTTTTTCTAAGGTGATAGAAATTGGCAATTCCAAGTTTTGCTTGTGATATAATCCCATTAAAACTTTTTCCGGTGTCATTGGCGCATCAAAACCGATTTCACTTGTAGGATTAAAGGTTTTTACTGCATTTCGTAAGGCGAAATATGTTCCTATTCCATACATCAGCGGAGGTTCACCTACTGCTTTGGATTTGAATATTGCAAGATTATCATTTATTGTTTCCAGGAAATGCACCTGCAGATCTTTCGGTACCGAATAAATATCGGGCACTTTGTAGGTTGATAAAGCATTGCTGCGGAGTTTACCTTCATGATCGTACACAATTTCTTCCATGGTCATCCAACCGATTCCCTGAACAAGTCCTCCTTCAATTTGTCCTTCGTCAATCAACGGGTTCATCGTGGTTCCGAAATCATGCACAACTTTTACGGCATCGATCTCATATGTTCCGCGAATGCAATCAACAGTAACTTCTGTAACTGCCGTACCAAAAACATGGTAGGCGAATGGATGACCTTTTTCGATTTTATTATCAAAATGAATATCTGGTGTAGCATAATGCGCATGCTCGCTCAGGTTAACGCGATTGAGATAAGCGGCTAATGCAAGCTGATCCCAGGTAATTTCTGAAGGAATACTGTTTACACAAATGTTTTCGTTTTTAAAACTAATTGTATCAACCTCGCAGGATATTAATTTCGCAGCCAGTTCGATGAGTCTTTCTTTAATTGCATCACACGCCATCTGTACCGCTTTACCATTCAGATCGGCCGTTGCACTAGCTGCAGAAGGAGATGTATTGGCGATACGGTAAGTGTTGGTAGTGTTTACTTTTATTTTGTGAGCAGGCACTGAAAAAATATGTGCAGCCACCTGTAACATTTTGGTATTAACGCCCTGCCCCATTTCAACTGCACCAGTGCTGATATTAATACTTCCATCCTGATAGACATGTACCAAAGCCCTTGCCTGGTTCATCAGAATTTTTGTAAAAGAAATTCCAAAACATATAGGCATGAAGGATAAACCTTTCTTTTTAAATTTATTCCGACTATTGAAATCCTTCACACTTTTCTGTAGGTTATATACATCAAAAACCTCAACAGCTTTATTCCAGCAGGTATGTGCTTCACTTACCACCTTTTGTCCGAAAGGCAATTCATCTCCGGTTTGCAATAAATTTTTTTGCTGAATATCGTATGCAGGAATATTTAATGCGTCAGCCGTCTTAGCAATAGCGGATTCAATTACGAACATACCCTGAGGACCACCAAAACCCCGAAATGCAGTATTGGGTGGTAGATTAGTACGACAACTATAAGCCGTAGCCGTTACATTGGGGATAAAATAACTGTTGGTCGCATGAAATAACGTTCTTTCCAAAACTGCCGGAGACAGATCAGCAGCCGCACCTGCGTTTTGATAAAAAGAAACTTCATAAGCAACGATCTTCAGATTTTTATCCAAACCAATTTTATAATCGGATGTATAAGGATTTCTTTTCCCGGTCATTCGCATATCATCCATCCTGTTCAAACAAAATTTCACAGGTTTTTTAAGATGGTACGTTGCCAGTGCACAAAAGATAGCCCATGGTGTTGCCTGATCTTCTTTTCCTCCAAAACCACCACCTAACCGGGTAACATCAATTTCCAATCTGTGCATCGGCACGCCTAATACCGCTGCCATATGACGTTGTACTGCCGTAGGACCTTGAGTAGATGAATACACCCTGATATTATTATTTTCAACTGGCAATGCATATGCACCCTGGGTTTCAATGTATAGATGTTCCTGACCGTTAGTTTCGGCAATACCTTCAAAAATATATTTGCAATTTGCAAAAGCAGAAGAACTGTCACCTAATTTAAAAGTTCGTGGTGGAACAATGAGAGAGCCATTCTCTTTAGCGATACGTGGTTGTGTGATTACTGGAAGCGGATCAACCTGCATCTTAATTTTTTTAACAGCGGCATCTGCAATCTCCCTCGTTTCTGCTACCACCATGGCAACAGGCATCCCATTAAAATGAACTTCATCTTCTGCAAATAAAGGTTCATCAGGAACTATCCCACCAATTTGATTTTCTCCGGGAATATCTTTATAAGTGAAAATTCTAACCACACCTTTCATTGCTTCTGCAGCTGAAAGATCGAGTGACTTTATTTTTCCATGAGCGAATGGAGATGCATATATAGCAACAAATAAAGTTCCTGCTATCAGCGGAATATCATCCAGATAAATGGATTCTCCTCGGGTATGTGTATAGCTGTCAATGTTCTGCATCAGGCTTCTGTTAATTCATTTTCCAGTTCGGGAACCAGTGTAATAAAATGTGCTTTAATCAACTGGTTGAGTAAAAGTCTTTTATAATCGGCTGTTCCTCTTACATCACTGATAGGAGCAATTTCCTGCTGCACTATGGGCATGAGATTATTTAAAGTTTCCATTGATAATTTTTTCCCCACAAGAAATTTACTGCTCAATGGTAAAAATGCCGGAACTGCGGCAACACCACCCGCGGCAATACCTGCGTTTACAATCAGATCTCCATTCTTTTCTATGTAAAAAGCGCTGTTTACGCTGGCAATATCCAGATGCGTTCTCTTGCAAACTTTTTCAAAATTAAATTGAAAGGGTAAGTCTGAAATTTTAAATGCTATTTTTTCAATAAATTCTTCGGGATGTTTATCCAGCACTTTATAGCCCTTGTATAAATTTCTTAAAGGAATCGATCGGCCGGTATTGAAAAATATTTGTGCATCCAGAGCCAAAAAGAAAATGGAAAAATCGCCAATAGGCGACGCATTTATAAAATTACCTGCGATCGTAGCCATATTTCGGATCTGTGTAGAAGAAACAAGCTTCATGTATTTTGGAAGAGCCGGAAAATATTTTTGAAATACAGGAGAGTTTGCAATATCTGTAACAGTTGCTCCTGCTCCCATTTCACAAACACCATTGTTAAATGTGATCCCCTTCATTTCTTTTTTATAAGACATCAAAGAAATATCTTCTTCTGTTATAGTATCATGTTGCTGCACATACAGATCTGTACCACCCGCTACTAGTTTAGCTTTTATGGACGGCATCACACCATTGGTTTCCAGATGCTGCAGCCGATGTTTGATATTTAAAAAATACGGTGGAATTATTTCATGTTTCACGGCAAATTCAACAGGATCATGCATAGTTCTTTTTTCCATGATACCATTTAAAGAAGCTATCGCTCTTTCTATGGATTTGTAGCCTGTACATCTGCAAATATTTCCATTCACGGAATCAATAGCTTTTGATAAAGTGATCTCACCATGGCTGATATAATAACCGCATAACGAAACAATAAATCCAGGTGTACAAAACCCACATTGCGTTGCTCCTTCTTCAGCAAACGCTTTTTGAACGCCATTCAGTTTATTATCAAAATTTAAACCTTCAATGGTAACAATATGTTTTTTATGTGCATTGCCCAAAGGCATCAGACAACTAGTTGCACTTGTATAAACAAGCTTATCGTCAATAATATCACCGGCTAAAATACTACAGGCACCACAATCACCTTCGCGGCATCCTATCTTTGTACCCGTTAACTGCTTTTGGTAACGTATGAAATCCAAAAGCGTAGTTGACGGCTTCATATCCGTTTTTATATGGGTGTTATTTAGTATAAATTCGATCAAAGCAGTTTTTTAGTTAAGCGTTAAAGATAAGATAAATGGCCTATGATTAAAGCACCGGAACATCAAATTAATAAGTTGCTGTATGTACGACTGATCGCATTTTGGGTGATTTGTGAAGCTTTTGCTGGGGGAATTTTGCACGGTTTTAAAATTCCCTTTACCGGGCTTGGTGTTAGCAGCCTTTCTGTTTTATGTATTGTGCTAATCGGTTATTATTTCCCACACAGTAATGCAATTTTAAAAGCAACGGTTCTGGTAGCTATCTTCAAACTGATGCTCAGCCCACATGCACCGCCAACCGCATATATTGCTTTATTTTTTCAAGGCCTTACAGGACAATTCCTTTTGGGAAGGAAATTTTTCAGAATCGGTGCTATACTTCTAGGTATTCTGGCACTTACAGAATCTGCCATTCAACGAATTCTTGTTTTGGTCATTATTTATGGTAAAACTTTTTGGAAAGCTGTGGATGAATTTGTTTTAAAATTATTTTCTGCCAGTCATATTAATTCTTTCAGTCTCAAACTTGCCCTGGCATATGTTGCGTTTCATGCTGTAGTTGGTTTTTGTGTTGGGAAAATTGCCGCTTCTATTGCCCTAAAAACTTCCATATGGAAAAATGAAAATTTATTGTTAGAGAAAGGGTTGTCTCCTTTACCTGAACAAATAAAAAAAGTAAAGATCAATAAGATGATATTGTTTGTTTGGATACTTCTGATGGTCCTGCATTTTCAGCAATATCTGCCGGGAGGCATTTTTATTTTGGGAAAAGAGAGTGTGATTCAGATCTTGCTGAGAACGCTTATTATTATTACTGGATGGATAGCTATTATTGCCCCAACGCTAAAAATATTTTTGAAACGCAGGCTTGAAAATTCGAGAGATAAATATGAAAAAGATATAATAACCGTTATGCAATTGCTTCCCGAAATAAAATACATAGTTGCTGAAAGCTGGAAACGATCTGTGGTTAATCAGAAAAAAAACAGACGGTTGTTTGTAAAGATGGTGCTTACAAATATCTTATACAGAAATTAACTTAGTATTGTTTTTCAAACAGCCACCAGGAAGAACGGGGTCTATTTGATGATTTTAGTCCAAATTTAGTTATGGAATTTTTTTGAATATACGCAACAGCATCTTCTACAGAATCCGTAAATAAACATAGACTCAGGTCTTCCGGAGAAATGGTAAATTTTTCTTTCATCAATTGGATATGGCTAATGATGTCTTTATGATATTCTTTATCAAATACTATGATTGGAAATTCACTGATCATTTTAGTTTGGATAAGTGTCAACGCTTCAAAATATTCATCCAGTGTTCCAAATCCACCTGGCATTACTATAAAGGCATAAGAATATTTTATAAGTAATGTTTTCCTTACAAAAAAGTATTTAATATTCACCCACCGATCGAGATAAGGATTATGGTATTGTTCATTTGGAAGAACAATATTACAACCTACGCTTTTACCTCCTACTTCTTTTGCACCGCGGTTGGCTGCTTCCATAATTCCCGGACCACCGCCTGTCATAATTGTAAATCCTAATTGAGCTACTCGTGCAGCAATTTCCTGTGTTTGTTTGTAGTAAGGATGATCTTCTTTAAATCTTGCTGATCCAAAAATGGTAACACATGGCCCTGCAAAATGAAGCGTTCTGAAACCTCTTATAAAGTCGAGTAAAACATTTACAGTGAATTTAAAATCTTTCCATCTGTTTTGCGGCCCTTCTAAAAATTTTATCTCGCCTTTGGTCATGTATAGATTTTTCTGCAAGTTAGCGTAAAAGCGAATGCTCCTTTTTAAGGAGCACTCATGTAGGATATTGGATATTGAAAAGGATATTGGTTCCAGTGGCAAACAATATTTATGGAATATTGGATGTGAGCATATTTTATTTTAATCCCAGATTATTTGATAAAAGAGTTCGGTCATTCTGATAGTTATTACAGGCAACATGGGTGGTACCTGTTGTCCAAACGCCCGGAGTTCCTAAAAGGCTATTTCCCATGATCACATTTGGTGCATATACGGCGCTTAATGTGCAGGTGCTGGTCCAGGTACTCTGGTGCAAAAGCCCCACCGCGTGACCTGCCTCGTGGCAAACGGTTTCTCCTACATAATTTGCATCGTAATACATTTTATCTGAGAAAACAAACGAAGGTGTTCCGTCACTGAAAGTTATTGAGTTAATGTAAGATATACCTCCTACTCCCGGATACCAATTGCTTGTTGGTGTAACGATTACCCGTTGTCTTTTTGCAGGATTCGCACTCAGATATACAGATTCCTGATCTGTGATCACCACATTATAGGCAGCATAATTGTTTCGAACTTTTGCCAGAACTGCGGCAATGCTTGCTGCTGACAATCCTGAAGAGGCACAGGCAATCGTATTTCCATTATTCCAGTACTGACTTGTAACAATTTGTCCGTCAAAATCTAAATAAATACAACTGTAAGTTCCTGCTGGCATTGTGGTGGTAGTAGGTGTAGTAGTTGTAGTGGTGGTTGGCGTTGTGGTGGTTGTTGGCGTTGTGGTGGTAGTTGTTGTTGTGGTAGTGGTTGGAGTGGTCGGTGTAACCTGCCATTTTATGGGTCTACGTGCTACAAGTAAACGATTTAAGATTGCAGCAGTATCTACTGTACAAACTTCCAGTTTTCTTTCTTGCTGAACACTAGAAATTAGCTGATCGTTTTGTTTCTGGCAACTAAATAGAGAAATAATAAGGATTGGGAAAATGATTTTTTTCATCAGGATTTTTAAATTTTAAATGTTTTGGGGAATTACCGCTACACTTGTAACAATCGTGCCAGAATCCTTTACTGGGCTGCATTTCAGATTTACTTATACACAACTGTTTTAAATAAATATTCAATTAATTGATTATCAAAAAAAATCAAAAAAACTTTAATATAAATAGATCAGGTAATTGAAGATATAAGAATCCTTCTTTATTAGAAGATGATAAAAAAAGAAAAGCGGCCTAAAGCCGCTTTAGTGGAGAATATCGGGGTCGAACCGATGACCTCTAACATGCCATGCTAGCGCTCTAGCCAACTGAGCTAATCCCCCAGAATGGACAAAATTATGTGTTTCAAACAATAAACAGAACGTAATTCAATCAATTCAAAGAAAAAATAATTTACTGATAATATCATGCTACTATAATCTTTTCTCAAAAAACCCGTTAATATATCATGACGTATATATTTTATACGCGTACCAATCATCTTTGGTATGATAATGAACATATGGTATACAGTTAACCTTTTTTTGAACAATGCTTATCATCTAGACATATGAAACGGAATATAGGAAGTGTAGACAGGCTTATCAGATTTTTCATTTCTGTTGCGATCGGTTTTTTATATTATACAGATACCGTAAAAGGAAATTTTTCAATCGCAGCTATGGGTGTAGCCGGATATTTATTATTATCAGGTTTATCCGGATTTTGCTTAATATATGCTCTCCTGGGTATTAATACCTGTCCGCATTATCATCAATCAGATGAATCGTAAGTAAACAGCAAATGTTGTTTAATTAAACAATTAAATATATTTTCAAAAATATGTATAGTCGACAATAGCAATTGTTTTTACAATTGAATTATACGTACGAGTTTATGGCCACTTTATAAGTTCTGCTTCTTCCTTCACATGTATATAGACAACGCTATTATTATTAGCATACTGTTTTAGTCAACCTGTACAAATCTATTCTATCTTCATAATACTTTTATACTAATGGTATTTATCAATCTGTATTAAAATGAAATAATGGTTAATCCGACAACCATAGTATCTAAAATAAATAATTATGATAGCTACTTTAACACTAAATCCTGCACTGGATAAAAGCACTGATGCTGATAAATTAATACCAGAAAAGAAAATACGCTGTTCTGCATTAAAAACCGAAGCGGGTGGCGGAGGTATCAATGTTAGTAAGGCCATTCATGAGTTAGGAGGCAAAAGCGTTGCCTTGTTTCCATACGGAGGCGTAAATGGAAAAATACTAATTCACATTTTGGATGACCTGCAAATGATACACCAGGGAATAGAAGTTTCAGGAAATACAAGGGAGAACTTTGCAGTTGAAGAAATTTCCGGCAATCATCAATACCGTTTTGTGATGCCAGGGGAAAGTTTACAGCAGGATGAGATCAATAAAATTTTGCAGCGTATCAAAAATTTAGAGAATATTTCTTTTCTCATTTGCAGTGGAAGTTTACCAAAGGGATTACCGGATGATTTTCTTTCAGTGATAGCAGAAATTGCCCGTGCAAAAAAAATAAAATTAATTGCAGACAGTTCTGGCCAGCCATTAAAATCAATTTTACATAAAGGTGTATATTTATTAAAACCTAATCTTACTGAACTGTGTTTTCTTGCTGAAAAAGAACATCTTGATTATGATGAAATAGAAGATACTGCATCCGAAATGGTACATAATGGTAGCTGTGAGATTATGATTGTATCTATGGGCTCATCCGGAGCTATGCTTGTATCAAAAGAAATTGTAAAAACGTTTGCAGCACCCGTTGTAAAAAAAATAAGTACGGTTGGGGCCGGCGATAGTATGGTGGCGGGTATCGCCTGGATGTTAGAACAAAATGAACCGATTGAAAATGCCGTACGATTTGGAATTGCCTGCGGGTCGGCTGCTACCATTAACAAAGGAAGCCGGCTTTTTAAAAAAGAAGATGCGTTTCGGTTTTACGAGCGTCTGAAAAAATAAAAAGTTAACATAAATAATCAGTTTGCTTTATTTTTGCAACAAAGTTACAATTTTGCATTTCGGCATTGCCATAAAAAAAATCATTTCTCTGTTATTACTGCTCCTTGTATTACTGAGTAGTTTGCCAAGACAGTTACTACACGATCAATTTGCCACACATAAAGATGAAATTGAAATTTGCACACATAAGAACCAGAGCAGTTGTATACATCACCAGACTTTCAAATGTCATTTCGAAAAATTCTTTGTAGCCAATGATGCCTATACTCCAGAGATTATTGAATTTGTAAACTTTACTCATTATTATCCTGCAGCATATTATTCCATTGATCGCTCACCCCTGAGCGTAATTGTTTTATTATCAGGTAATAAAGGCCCTCCTGTCTTTTCATAATTTATTTTATTCACCGGCAAATCAACATGCCCGGTTTTATCTTATTTCAATAATTTCATTATGAAAAGAATCATTCTTTTATGCCTGCTAATATTCATTTACTTTATCTCCTACACTCAAAAAACACCTTCACTTCATGGGCAGATTACTGACGTTAAAACAGGTGCATCTTTAGAAGGAGCATCTATCGTGCTGATAGATTTTAAAGCGGGCACTTTATCAGATAAAAATGGCAATTATATTTTCCCAAATTTACCAAAGGGTCATACTATCATTGAGATCAGTTTTCAGGGCTATAAAACCATTATTGAACATATTGATATTGAATCAAATACAATGATTCATTTCAAATTATCTCCATCAGTTATCGAGAATGAAGGCATAACAGTTACCGCTGTTGGTTCCGCTATGTCAATCAGAAAAACGCCCGTACCTGTTGTTAAAATGAATAAAGAACAATTGCTTTCAACACCCTCATCCAATATCATTGATGCTTTGCGCAATCAACCAGGAATAAGCCAGTTATCCACCGGTCCTGCCATTTCAAAACCCATTATCAGAGGACTTGGTTACAACAGGCTGGTGGTAATTAATGATGGTGTAAGACAAGAAGGCCAGCAATGGGGTGATGAACACGGAATTGAAATTGATGAGAATAGTGTGAACAGGATAGAAATAGTAAAAGGCCCGGCATCTCTTATTTATGGAAGTGATGCACTTGCGGGCGTAGTGAATATCATAACTGTTACACCTATTCCTGTAAATACCATTAAAGGCAATATCATCAGCAGTTATTCTACTAATAATCAACAGAGATCAGTCTATGCAGGTATGGGCGGCAACGCCGGACGTTTTAATTGGAATGCGTGGGGAAATCATAAACGGGCTGGGGATTACAAAAATAAATATGACGGCTATGTTTGGAATTCAAAATTTAATGAAAACAATTTTGGTGGAAATGCCGGATCAACCTGGAATAATGGTTTTGTTAATATCATTTTTAGTCGCTTTGATCAGAAGACCGGACTTATAGAAGGTGAGCGTGACTCTTTAGGAAGGTTTATTAAATTATTACCAAATGGTGAACAGACCTATCCGTCTACCTCCGACTTTAAGAATACCGATCCGTCTGTACCTTACCAGCATATCACCCATACAAGAATCATTTCTGAAAACAGTGTTAAGGCATGGAATGGCAGAATAACTTTTACTATGGGATTTCAAAGAAATGAGCGTAAAGAATTTGGAAATCCCGATAATCCGGGAGAAGCAGAATTATACTTCGACCTGCAAACTTTCAATTATTCTGCAGCTTATCATTTTAAAGAAAAACGTGGATGGCACAGTAACATTGGTATCAACGGAATGCGCCAGCAGAATTTCAACAAAGGAATAGAAGTATTGATACCTGAATATAAATTGTTTGACATGGGCGGCTATTTTTTTACACAAAAAACGATTGGCAAATCCACATTCAGCGGAGGAATTAGATTTGATTTCCGCCAGTTACAGTCATTGGATTTCAATGATGGCATGACTCAGAAATTTAATGCGTTCGAAAAAAAATATAATAACTTTTCCGGGAGTGCAGGAATAAGTTATGCGGCAACACATAACGTTATTTTAAAACTGAACGTTGCCAGAGGATTCCGGGCGCCCAGTATTCCGGAGCTGGCATCTAATGGTGCACACGAAGGAACCAACAGATATGAATACGGAACCAACGGTTTAAAATCTGAGACCACCTGGCAGTTAGATGCAGGCGCAGAATTATCTACTGAGCACCTTTTACTAAAAGGGAATTTGTTTTATAATCACATCAGCAACTTTATTTTCTACAGCAAATTATCGGGCGTTAACAGCACTGATTCTTTGGTAGAATCTGATGGCAATTTAATTCCTGCATTTAAATTTGCACAGCAAACTGCAAATCTTGCGGGATTTGAATTTGTGTCTGATTTTCATCCTCATCCGCTTGATTGGTTACACTGGCAAAATACAATATCCTATGTGAGAGGCCGGTTCAATAACGCCATTGAAGGAAATAGAAATGTTCCATTTATTCCGGCTACCCACTGGATCAGTGAATTACGTACATCGTTTTTTCAAAAAAGTAAATTACTGAAGGAGTTTACTGTCCACTTCGAAATGGATCATACGTTTAGCCAGCATAAAACATTCAATGTGTATGATACAGAAACTCCAACGCCAGGATATACATTATTAAATGCAGGAATAACTACCGGCTTATTGCGCAAAGGGAAAAAAATCCTGAGTATATATCTCCTGGCAAACAACCTCAATGATGCAGCCTATCAAAGCCATCTTAGCCGATTAAAATATACATCAGTTAATGTAGTTACGGCAAGACAGGGAGTTTACAATACCGGAAGAAATTTTATTTTCCGAATTAACATTCCGCTTTCATTTGAAAACGGTAAAAGCAAAGTTGATGCACCCTGAAAAAGCACACAGAAAAGAAGGAATAAAAAAAAAAGCATGATCAGATCATGCTTTTTTCAATTATTTCAGTCTCGTAAAATCTGAACCACTAAATAACTTTGCCAGATTCATATCTTTTGTTTTTTGCCATTCTGCGATATTAGGCCCGGCAACTATTCTCCAGAAATTTTTCAATTTCATTTCCTGGTAGTCTTTCGCCTGGATAAAAACACCTTCTATTGTGTTTCTTTGTTTAAAAAAGATATTCACTGGTTTGCCCATCATATCTTTGGATTCAACAAATTTCTCAATTAGATCAAAAGTCATAACAATTCTTTTTAAAATGAATAAGGTATAATTGGTTAACAGATTACCAGCTTTTTGAATAAGAAGGCTTGTTGCTTCTTTCTTCTCTTGGGCGAGCTTCTGTAACTTTAATAGTTCTTCCATCAGCAACAGAACCATCAATTTCAGCAATTGCCTTTGAAGCAGCGGGTGCATCAGGCATTTCTACAAAACCGAAACCTTTGCTGCGGCCTGTAGCTTTGTCTATAATAACTTTAGCAGAAGTAACTGTACCGTACTCTGCAAAATAACCTCTTAAGTCTTCATCTTCAATGTTGAAGCTTAAATTAGAAACATAAATGTTCATTGTAAAATTTAAATAAATAAAATAATTCGTTGGAGAAATTGCAGGAGTTAAAGACTAAAAAAGTAGCAGTAAATGCGTAGCAGATGAAATCGTTCGCGATCCTTGCGATAAATCCAATTATATAACACAAATGTACGTTTAAAATCTGGTATTTGTGCTGTTAATTAAATGTTGTGCAATACTTGTGGTTAATTTGATCTTTCTGCTTTAGTTTAATTACATCTGCTGAATAAATAATCTTACCTTTAATCAAACAGATACATTTTCTATTTCCTGTTGTCTGTTATCATTAAAATAAAATTAAACATGGCGGAAACCTGGAACAAAAAAGAAAGAGAAAAAAAGAAAAAACAGAGTCAGAAAGAAAAAGCAGAAAAAAAACAAGAACGTAAAGAAAATAACAAAGGTGGCAACAATGATATGTATGCATACCTAGATGAAAATGGAAATCTTTCCGCTACTCCTCCCGATCCAAAGAAGCGTATTGTCATAAATGCAGAAGATATAGAAATTGGCGTTCCTAAACAGGCTGATGTAAATCCTGAAGATCTTATTCGCACCGGAATTGTTACATTTTTTAATGATGCTAAAGGTTATGGTTTTATAAAAGATCTCGAAACACAGGAAAGTGTTTTCGTTCACATTAACGCCTTAACAGAAGCCATTAAAGAAAACAATAAAGTTTCCTTTGAAGTAGAAATGGGTCCAAAAGGTGCCAATGCAGTTAATGTGAAAATGGTGAAATAAAAAAAATTTTTCTTTAGTGATCTTCTGAAAAATTTGCATCTTTATTCAACTTCTGCAGCTGCAATAATATCTTTCACTTCCAATACATTATTTTTATAACCGTATACGCAAACACGTATCATCGCTTTTCCTAATTGCTGCAGCGAACAGATATATCCCGGCAATATTGCCTCCACTACCGGTATCAACCATCCGAAATATTTATAAGCTTTCAAAGTTCGTTGTAAACCTTTTGTGGGTTTCAACGCAGCAGGCCTGAAATTATATACGGCCTTCAATGGAAGTTTGATCAGGTGATTCTCCGTTTTACCTTTTACGCGTGCCCACATGTTACGTCCCTTTTCCGTAATGTCTGTACCGGCGCCCGAAACATAACAAAAAGTGATGGCGGGGTTCAACCTGGCAAGTGTTGAAGCCACATGCAAAGTAATATCATATGTAAGCGGTTTGTACTGTTCTTCCGTCATGCCGATTGAAGACACGCCCATACAAAAAAAACAGCCATCATAATCTTTTAACTGAGATTCTACAGCAGAAAGGTTTCTGAAATCTGCATGCAATAATTCTTTTAATTTAGGATGTGTGATACCGCATGGTTTACGGGATACCGATAAAATATTTTTAATTAGTGGATCATTCAGGCATTGATGCAACACACCTTCACCTACCATTCCGGTGGCACCTGTTATGATCACATTTATTGGTCTTTCAATCATCTGTAAAATGTTTTCTGAATGCGTGCATAATACATACCATTTAATCTGTCATACATTTCTTGGGACTAATACTGTTCGAACCAATCAAATTTTTCAGACATAATATTGTTTTTTTCTTTTTTTATATAATTCAAAAATGAAACCGCTACAGGAGAAAGTTTTTTATTTTTCAGCCATACCAGTTGCCACATGGATTTTACAGGAAACCCGCGAACCGGAATGATTTGAAGATCGCCATTTATTAATTCATTTTTAATTCCAATGAGCGGCATAATGGAACATCCCAAACCTGCTATCACAGCTTGTTTTACAGCTTCATTGGACGTTAGTTCCATCGTTTTCTTTACATGCAGATTATTCTTTTCTATAAATTTCTCCATCATATATCTTGTACCTGAACCGGCTTCCCTGTAGATCAAAGGGAGATTTTCAAATATTTTATTCGTATAAATCTTTTGTGAATATTTAGCGGATGAATTAGAAACGAGATATAATTTATTTTGCATCAATTCAATCTTATTAAGATTCAATTTATTGGGCAATACCGAAACTAGGGAAAAGTCAACTTCATTTTTCTCAAGGCTTTCAATCACTTTGGATTTATTGGCTACATCCATCATCAATTCTATTCCTACATGTTCTTTGATGAAATCTGAAAGATAATAAGGCATTATATATTTACCGGTTGACACCACAGACAATTTCAACTTCCCTGACAGCTTCCCTTTATAAGCCATAGTTTTGTAATTGATAGCATACACTTCATTAACGATTTTCTCTACCGCTGCCGCAATCTCCTTTCCAAATTCTGTTATATATAACTTACGACCTATAACTTCTGTGAGTGGAATGTCAAACTGATCCTGCAGATTTTTTAACTGTATACTCACCGCCGGTTGGGTAAGATGCAATTCTTCCGCAGCTTTAGTGATACTTTGCGTATGAGTGATTTTTAAAAATATCTGTAACTGATGCAATGTGTAATTCATAAATTATTTTAATGCTTTGCATAATAAAGATATATATTTCTTTATAAATAAAAAGGCCAAATTTGCTTCAGAAAAAAAACAAAACATGACAAAAATCACCATTGCAAAAGGAGACGGTATAGGACCGGAAATTATGGATGCCACGCTAAGTATCATCATGGCGGCTGGGGCACAGTTAGAAATGGAAGAAATAGAAGTTGGAGAAAAAGTATATCTGGCAGGTAACACTTCCGGCATTGATAAAAAGTCATGGGACGTTATCAGAGATAATAAAATATTTCTTAAGGCACCTATTACAACACCACAGGGCGGCGGTTATAAAAGTTTGAATGTTACAACCCGTAAGTTTTTAGGATTATATTCTAATGTTCGTCCTTGTATGAGTTTACATCCGTTTGTAAAAACAAAACATCCGGATATGGACATTGTAATTATCCGTGAAAATGAAGAAGACCTGTATGCAGGGATCGAACATCAACAAACAGATGAAGTAATCCAGTGCCTTAAACTTATTAGCCGTCCCGGTTGTGAAAAAATTGTTCGCTATGCTTTTGAGTATGCCAAGCAATACGGACGTAAAAAAGTAACCTGCTTTACGAAAGATAATATCATGAAACAGACTGATGGTTTGTTCCATAAAGTATTTGACGAGATTGCTGCGGAATATCCTGAAATTATTAATGAACATTGGATCATTGATATAGGTGCAGCAAAAATGGCTGACACCCCGGAACTTTTCGACGTGATCGTAATGCCGAACTTGTACGGTGATGTATTATCTGATGTAGCAGCACAAATTGCAGGATCAGTTGGACTGGCCGGATCTGCAAACATTGGTGAAAAATGTGCCATGTTTGAAGCGATACACGGATCAGCACCAAGAATAGCAGCCCAAAATAAGGCGAATCCTTCCGGTTTGTTGCAAGGAGCCATTTTAATGCTAAACCACATTGGTCAAACAGCAGTTGCAGAAAAAGTACAAAATGCCTGGTTAAAAACAATTGAAGATGGTGTACACACCTATGACATTTTCAAAGAAGGTGTGAGTAAAGAACGCGTTGGCACCAAAGAATTTGCTGAAGCGGTGATACGTAACATCGGACACCAACCCGAGCAGTTGAAAGCAGTAAATTATAAAAACGGCGGTGCTCTTACTTTACCTGTTTATAAAAGGAAAGCACCTTCAAAAAAAGAATTAGTAGGTGTTGATGTTTTTGTTCAATGGAATGGTTCTGATCCGGAAACACTGGCCGGCATGATTCAAAAGCTGAATAAAAATGATGTAAAACTAAGCATGATTACTAACCGTGGCATCAAGGTATGGCCTGATGGTTTTGAAGAAACATTTTGCACAGACCATTGGCGCTGCCGTTTCAAACCTGAAGAAGGATCATTGCTTAGCAAATCAAAAATTGCAGAGTTACTCACAGAAGCAGAAACACTTGACATTGATACCATCAAAACAGAAAATCTGTATGCATTTGATGGCAAAGCAGCTTATTCATTAGGACAAGGACAATAAAAAATCTATGGACATACAATTAATAAAAGGGCAGTTTGATTCAGCAGAAGCTATTGAAATGATCACCCAACTCATACATGTAAAGATCAGGTTCCATGAGAACAAAATCAACCATGCAAGTTCTGAAGAAGATATAAAAATGCGTGAAAACAGAATCAAACAATTGCAGAAAGATTTATATGAATTAAGGCACCACCTTTCACCGAAAAATAAGTATTTATCCATCGAAAGTAATATTTCATTAACTGTTTAAAATGAATGAAGTTTTCAAATTCAAACTAATAGAAGGTGATTTTAAACCAACAGATGCAGGTAAGGTTTTATTTAATCTTATAAACAGTAAAATTGGTTATCACCAGCTCGAAAAATTCGGAATACTGGAAAGATCGAATGGCGATGTTAGCCGGGCTGAAAACCGGATCACCGCTTTAAAAGCAGTTAATAAAGAATTACTCAACTTTCTAAATGAAGCCAACGAAAAAGGTTTTAACTTTTCTATCAACGGCACTGTAACTATCACCCTAAGTGATAAACAAATTTAAAGTGGAGGATGGCAGTAATTACTACTGATATTAATAAAGTTAAAGAGGTTCTGGACGAAGGAGGGGTCGTTGGATTTCCAACGGAAACAGTATATGGATTAGCTGGAAATATTTTTAATGCTTCAGCAGTGCAAAAAATATTTTCAGTGAAACAACGCCCCTACTTTAATCCATTAATTGTTCATATCAGTAATATCAGTGAACTGCATAAAATTTCGGTAGATATTCCCGACATGGCCGTTGAATTAGCCAATAACTTCTGGCCCGGCCCTATCACTTTGTTATTAAAAAAACATCCTTCCATTCCAGATACTATTACCTCTGGAAAGGATACTGTTGCAGTAAGAATACCTAACCATCCTCTTGCTCAGTCTCTTTTATTACACCTGGATTATCCCATTGCAGCTCCCAGTGCTAATCCGTTTGGCAGCATAAGTCCAACATGCGCACAACATGTTTTTGACTATTTCGAAAATGACATCCCCTGTATTTTAGATGGAGGTATTTGTGATAAAGGAATTGAATCTACAATTATTGGATTCAATAACAACGAGCCTGTTATTTTCAGAAAAGGCAGTATCAGTATAGAAGATATTGAAAAGGTTTGTGGCAATGTCCAACAAAATTTGGTGAATGAAACATCCCCTGACGCACCGGGAATGATGAATAAACATTACGCACCTTCCACTCCACTTTTCATTACAAATAACCTAAAAGAATTTATTGAAAAAAATTGTTCTAAAAAAATGGCATTATTATCCTTTCAAAAATGCACGTTAGCCGATAATTACTTTTTTCACAAAGAAGTTTTATCAGAGAATGCTGACCTTAAAGAAGCAGCAAAAAATTTATACGCTGCTTTACATCGGCTTGATAAGATACATGCCGACTTAATTGTAACAGAAGAGTTCCCGGATTTTGATTTAGGAAAAACCATTAACGATCGTTTACACAGAGCAAGTAAAAGAGTGTAGTGACAATCCCCGCAGAATCCTTTTTTTGAAGCATCTGCAGAAGAAAGAGTGCATTAACAAAGCAACGAGAGGGATTGACGTAATTAATAAAAAAATATCTGTATAAAGATGAATAATAACTGATGATTATAAAATAAAAAAAATGCCTCTGAATTTTCAGAGGCATTTTACTATAATCAATTTAATTATTCCCAGATTTCGTCTTTTCCGTCCAGCCATAATTTTACTAAATCTGTCGTAATCGATTTAGGCCTTTCCAGCGGGAAGCCCAACGCCCTGTCCCAGCAAAGGCTTGCTAACACACCGAGAGAACGGGATACTCCAAACAATACGGTATAGAATTCATATTCTACCATTCCATAGTGAACCAGTAATGCACCACTGTGAGCATCAACATTCGGCCATGGATTTTTAATTTTAGCGATTGATTGTAAAATAGGTGGCACAGCTTCATAGATATTCCACACTGTTTTAACCAGTGGGTCGTCCGGCATATGTTTTTTACCAAATTCCATCTGTGCAGTAAAACGAGGATCCGTTTTACGTAACACTGCATGTCCGTATCCGGGTACTACTTTCCCTTCGCTTAAAGTTTTCTTTACATATTCTTCAATCTGCTCCTTCGAAGGCTCGTCAGATCCTATTTGTTCTCTTAGTTCAAATATCCATTTAATTACTTCCTGATTCGCCAGTCCGTGTAAAGGACCTGCCAGCCCGTTCATTCCGGCGGCAAAACTAAGATAAGGATCACTTAAAGCAGAACCTACCAGATGTGTTGTGTGAGCAGAAACATTTCCACCTTCATGATCCGCATGAATGGTCATGTATAAACGCATCAATTCTTTAAATCCTTCATCATCATAACCCATCATATGCGCAAAGTTGCCCGACCAATCCAGCAGACCATTTGGCTGAATGTGTTCTCCGTTTCTGTATTTGCGTCGATAGATATATGCGGCAATACGAGGGAGTCGGGCTATAAGATCCATTGCATCATCAAAACTTGCATCCCAATAATCTTTTTTGCTGAAGCCTTTTGCATACCGTTTTGCAAAAGTACTTTCCGTTTGAAGACTCATGATCGCGACCACAAACTGCGTCATTGGATGAGTGCTAACCGGCAAAGCTTCAATAGTAGCAAATACATGATTCGGAACATGACTTCTTCTTTGCCATACACTTGTTAAGTGCTGTACATCTTCTTCAGTAGGAAGATTTCCCACCAGCATCAGGTAAAATAATCCTTCAGGTAAAGGCTCTGCACCACCCGGAGCTTTCGGTAATTTTTCCTGTAATTCAGGAATTGAATATCCGCGAAAACGAATACCTTCCTGCGAATCCAGCAAGGAGGTTTCAGTTACCAGCCCTGTAATGCCACGCATCCCCTGAAATACCTGCGCCAGTGTAACTTCACCGATCTTTTTATCGCCATGTTCTTTTAAAAGATCTTTTATTTCTGCTGCTACCTGATCGGCTTTGATCTTAAACCTGTCTTTAATGATGCCCATTGTTATGAAGAAGTTTTATTGGCTGATAAGCCATGTGAAATCATTTTCTTTCGAATGCTTAAAATTACGGCGACAACTTTTTTTAAACAAAAGTTTTCCCATAAAGTTTAAGATAATTCATTGCTATTTAGGTGCTTTACGGTAAATGTAAAATGCTAATAAACCAAATATGATATTGGGTGTCCAGGCTGCAAGTAACGGATAAAAACTCCCTTTAGTTGCAAACACAACTGAGAGCCTGGAAAATAATACGTACAGCACACTGATGATAACACCCAATGCCAGATGAGCTCCGCTTCCCCCGCGTATTTTTCTTGCGGCCAGCATAGTGCCAATCATTGTTAATACGATTACTGAAAACGGAATGGCATCTCGATTATATTTTTCCACTAACAGCGCATTGATATTCTCCGATCCCCGCATTCGCTCTTTATTAATATAATCATTAAGTTCAGTTGTTACCATCTGATCTTTCAGGTAATCATCTTTACGCAGATCAAGTGGTTTAAAATTATAAGCTATTTGTTTGGCAGCCTGCAATGATACGAGTTCGCTGTTAGCGTTCAACTGCCTTTCCAGTACATTTACAAGATTCCATTTTACTTTAGCAGAATCCCACGTAAATCCGCTAGCGCGTAAATTATAAACAAGCTGATGGTCACGTATTCTTTGTAGAACAAGTGTGTTGCCTGATTTGGAAACGGTGTCATATCCTTTTATGCTCATCCAGGTATCGGAATTCAATTTGAAGTAGATGTTCTGCCGGTATTTGGAATTGTTGTTTGCGGTAAGGTTGGAATTTACATCAACATATTTTTTTTCGAATTCACCCCATTTCCGATTTGCTTTTGGTACCACATACTGATAGCCGAGCCATAACACAAACGACATCATTAAACCTCCGATCATAAACGGGAGCAGAAACCGGTTATAACTGGTTCCACTACTCAACACTGCTATCACTTCAGATCGGCTGGCCATTTTGGAAGTGAAAAAGATCACGGAAATAAAAATAAATAACGGAAACAGCATGGCGTCAATACGCGGAATAAAACCGAAATAATAATCCGTCATTATTTGCCACGCAGATAAACCACTTTTGGAAAAATCGTCTGTATGTTCGCTGATATCAATCACTACAACGATGGTGGTAAGCAGGAGGATGCAAAAGAAAAAAGTACTGAGGTATTTTCCTAAAATATATTTATCCAGAATTTTCATTTGCGAAGGCAAGTTAATGAATAAGATCCTGAACCTGTTGGAAGAAGCAATTACTTAACGGTAATCGAAGCCACATCTTTTTGGGCAATAGCACTCGCTGCAATAAATCCGGTAGTCCATGCATTTTGAAAATTATATCCACCCGTGATTCCATCAATATTCAATACCTCACCGGCAAAAAATAAACCGGGAAACTTCCGGCTTTCCATGGAGTTTACATCAATCTCATTTAATTCAATGCCACCTGATGTTACAAATTCATCTTTATAAGTTGTTTTCCCTTTAACTTCAAATTGTTGAGCACAAACATTCTTCACCAGAAGGTTTTGATTCTTTGCAGGGAGATCAGCCCATCTTATATCTGCCGGTATGTGAGACTGGACCAATAAATATTCCCACAATCTTTGTGGTAAACCAAACGGATTACGGTTAATCAGTTTTTGAGTGGCCAGTTGAAAACGGTATTGACGGAATTGTTCTAACAATATATTTTCATTGGCAGATGGAAGCCAGTTGATGCTGATGGTAAAGTGATAATTTTTTTCCTGTAAATCCCGGGCCGCCCATGCAGAAAGTTTCAGAATAGCCGGGCCACTCATTCCCCAGTGAGTGATCAGCAAAGCCCCTTTCTCTAAGTATCTGGTGCCATTGATTTTTACTAAAGCGGGTACAGCTACACCCATGAGTTGCGTTATAGAATTTGCGGGCATATTAAAGGTGAACAGTGAAGGCACGGGGGCTGAAACCTGATGTGTCGTTTTTTTCAGCCAGTTAAATTGTTCCTGTTTAGGAAAACCTCCCGAAGCTATGCAAACATAATCTGCTGTTAGAATTCGTGTTCCGGCATCCAGATACCAGCGTTCATTTTCCAGATAAATATCTTTTATACCGGTATGCATTAATATTTCAACGTTATGCATTGCCGCTTCTTTCAGCAGACAATCAACTATTGTTTGAGAAGAATCTGTTACGGGAAACATTCTTCCGTCAGGTTCCACCTTCAACTGAACACCACGTTCCTCAAACCATTGAATGGTATCTTTTACAAAAAAATGATGGAATGCTTTTTTTAAGAATTTCTCTCCCCGAGGATAGCAGGCAGCCATCTCTGAAATAGAATCGCAATCATGCGTTACATTACATCTGCCTCCACCGCTTATTTTTACTTTGGAAAGCAGCTTATCCGACTTCTCGAGGATGATCACTTTTAATTCCGGAGATAAACGTGCGGCATTTACGGCACAGAAAAATCCTGCAGCACCACCTCCGGCAACGATCAGCGTTTTCATGCGGTCGTCAATAACTCGTAATTGGATGTAAGGTTGGTATTGGCACGTTCTGCTGCCTCCGTATATTCGAAAGTGGATAGTATATCGGGTATACCTTTCATTACACAAACATCATGTTCAAAATGAGCAGAAACTTTTTTATCCCGGGTACGGATCGTCCAGCCATCTTCATCATAACTGATATCCCGAACGCCTAAATTAATCATAGGCTCAATAGCGAGTACCATTCCTTCTTTTAGCTTGGCGCCTGAACCTTTTTTTCCGTAATTAGGCACCTGAGGATCTTCATGCAGATCTTTTCCTAAACCATGCCCTACCAGTTCTCTCACCACACCATAACCGTGCTTTTTCTCTGTATGTTCCTGAATAGCGTTGGCAATATCTCCCACCCTGTTTCCTGAAATGGCTTTTTCAACACCGAGGTATAACGCTTCTTTAGTAACGCGTAAAAGTTGTTTTATTTCATCAGATACCTCACCAATAGCAAAAGTATACGCACTGTCGCCATGAAAACCATTTTTTAAAATACCTATATCAACTGATACGATATCCCCTTCTTTGAGTTCCTTATCATTTGGAAACCCATGAACAACCATATCATTTACGGAAATACAGGTTGCATACGGATACCCGTGATAATTTTTGAAAGTTGGATAGCCTCCGTTGTCCATAATAAACTCTTCTGCTACTTTATTCAGAAAAAGCGTATTGATTCCCGGCTTTAATATTTTAGCTATTTCAGCCTGCGCCATTCCCACAAGACGACAACTGTGACGCATGATCTCAATTTCTTCTTTTGTTTTATAATGGATCATTTATTAAAATTAAAACAAACCCCGGCATTGCCAGGGTTTGCATAAAATATATTCGTATTTAAAATTACATTCCTGATGTAGTTAATGCCTGGCGTCCCTGCATTCGGCCACTCGTCATTAAACCATCGTACTGACGCATCAGTAACTGCGTTTCAATTTGTTGCAGCGTATCTAAAATTACACCCACCATGATTAACAGAGAGGTTCCGCCGAAGAATGTAGAGAAGCCCTGAGACATTCCGAAGGCAAGCTGGAATACACCTGGCAGAATACCTACCAGTGCTAAGAGAACAGCGCCTGGCAAAGTGATGCGATCCATAATAGTTCCGATATAATCTGCAGTAGGCTGACCCGGCTTAACTCCCGGAATAAATCCGTTGTTACGTTTCAGTTCATCGGCCATTTGTTTCGGGTTGAAGATAAGAGCCGTGTATAAAAATGTAAACGCAATTACACAAATTGAATACACGATCATATAAACGATGTTCGTATGATCAGTAAAATATCTTGCCCAACCTTCGCCGGTAAATCCGGAAAAAATGGTAGGTAAAAATAATATAGCCTGAGCGAAAATGATCGGCATAACACCAGCAGCATTAACCTTCAGAGGAAGGAAATTTCTGGCACCACCCATCTGGCGGTTTCCAACCAGTTGTTTAGCATAGTTCACTTCCACTTTACGAGTACCCTGAACCAGCATAATTAATCCCATGATAACTCCTACTAGGAATACGACTTCTATTAGTAATATTAATAAACCACCCGGACCTCTGGTGGTACGTGCACCAACTTCCTGCATAAAAGACTGTGGAAGACGGGCAAGGATACCAATCATAATGATAAGAGAAGTACCATTACCTAAACCTTTATCAGTAATTTTTTCACCTAACCACATTACGAATAATGTACCTACAGTAAGTAACACAACAGTGGATACCCAGAAATAAGATTCAAATGCCGGAATTAACGCTCCTACATTACCCGGACTTTTCAGATAACCGATATAAGCAGCCGCCTGAAAAGCGGTCACTACGACAGTAAGGTAACGCGTCCACTGGTTAATTTTCTTTCTTCCACTTTCACCCTCTTTCTGAATTTTAGCCATCTGAGGAACTAGAATGGTCACCAGTTGCATAAAGATAGAAGCAGAAATGTAAGGCATGATACCTAATGCGAAAATAGAAGCTTTAGAAAAAGCGCCACCCACAAATGCATCTAATAAACCCAGCATTCCACCTTGTGTACTTTGGCTAAGATTGGCTAGCTTATTGGGATCGATACCTGGTAATACGATATAGGAACCTATACGGTAAACGAAAAGCAGCAATAAGGTAAAAAGTATCTTATTGCGCAGCTCATCGATGCTCCAGATATTCTTTAATGTTTTAATGAATTTCTTCACAGAATTAAGTCGATTTAATGGTTGCTCTAAAAAAGAAGCACGCATTCAACAAAATGCGCCGGGCAAATATCGGGTAAATTATTTAACTATTTCTACTGTTCCTCCAGCAGCCTCAATGGCAGCTTTGGCTTTTGCGCTTACGGCACTAACCGTAAAGGCGAATTTACCTTTCAGTTCGCCGTTACCCAAAATCTTGATAACGTCGGTCTGGCTGATCAATCCGTTAATGTATAAATTCTGAGCATTGAATTCAGTAATGCCATATTTTTCTGAAATATGATCGATCTGACCGATATTAAATACTTTAAATTCAATTCTGTTGATGTTTGTAAAACCACGCTTAGGAATACGGCGCTGAATGGGCATCTGTCCGCCTTCATGTGCTTTCTTACTTTTGTAACCTGCACGGCTTTGTCCGCCTTTATTACCTTTTGTAGAAGTTCCGCCCTTTCCACTTGCTTCACCACGTCCGATACGCTTTTCTTTGTGAGTTGCGCCTTTGGCTGGTCTGAGTGTATGTAATTTCATTTTATTTGATTTTATACTTTCGGGGAATCACCCCTCGCTTATTAATTGTTGTAAGTTTTTTTGTTTTGTGTGTTGAGTAAAGGAATTTTTTTAATTCAACACTCAACATTCAACACTAAATTTCCTCCACCTTCACCAGATGGTTCACTTTCGTTACCATTCCTAAAATCTGTGGAGTTGCTTCTACTTCTACAGTAGCGTTCATTTTTTTCAAACCCAATGCGACCATCGTACGCTTCTGGCGTTCAGATCTGTCGATCACACTTTTAACCTGGGTTACTTTTATCTTTTTCATAACTGTATATTATTATATCAGCGGATTACCCGTTGAATACTTTTTTCAGGGAGATGTTACGTGTTTTTGCGATCTCAATCGGCTGACGCAATGTTGCTAATGCTTTGAAAGTAGCTTTAACCACGTTATGCGGATTAGCAGAACCCAGATTTTTTGCCAGTACGTCGGTAATTCCTGCGCTCTCCAGAACAGCACGCATGCTGCCTCCTGCAATTACACCCGTACCATGAGCGGCGGGCTTGATCAGCACTTTAGCTGCACCTTCTTTGCTCAACTGATCGTGAGGGATTGTACCATGCATAACCGGAACTTTAATCAGGTTCTTTTTTGCATCTTCAATTCCTTTAGTGATGGCTTCCTGCACTTCCTTTGCTTTACCCAAACCATGGCCAACCACGCCGGCTTCATTACCTACAACTACCAGAGCAGAAAAACTAAAGGCACGTCCGCCTTTGGTAGTTTTAACCACACGGTTAATTGCAACAACCTTTTCTTTTAATTCCAGGTCGCCGGCTTTGATCTTATTGTTGATTAATTTATTAGACATGTATATGCTTATTAAAAAGTTTGTATTAGAAATTCAGTCCGCCTTCTCTTGCACCTTCCGCAACTGCTTTCACACGGCCATGATACACATAACCATTACGATCGAAAACAACATCTTTGATACCTAATTCAGTTGCTTTCTTTGCAATAGCTTCACCCACCATTTTACTCTTGTCAATCTTAGGCGCTTTTTGAGCGGTGATATCTTTTTGCTTTGAAGATGCAGCAGCAATGGTGGTTCCGGTTGCATCATCAATTAATTGTGCATAGATATCCGTATTGCTTCTAAAAACACTCAAACGTGGAGTGGATGTTGAACCGGTAATCTTTTTACGGATGCGGAACTTTATTTTTTGCCTTGCACTTGATTTGTTGTTCATAATTGTTTATTTGTGTTCCCGATGCTGCCGGGAACGTTGATTATGCGCTTAATTATTTACCGGCAGATTTACCAGCTTTTCTTCTCAGAACCTCACCTTCAAACTTCACACCTTTACCTTTGTACGGTTCTGGCTTACGTAAACTGCGGATCTTTGCACAAACCTGTCCGAGTAATTGCTTATCGATACTGGTTAATTTGATCATTGGGTTCTTACCTTTTTCCTGAGAAGTTTCCACTTTCAGTTCTTTAGGAATTTCAAATATGATGTTGTGAGAATAACCTAAAGCAAGGTCCAGCAAATTTCCCTGGTTAGCTGCTTTATAACCCACACCCACTAATTCAAGTTGTTTGGTATATCCGTCTGTAACACCTTTCACCATATTGCTGATGAGTGAACGATACAAACCATGCATAGCACGGTGACGGATCTGATCTGTAGGACGTACAAATTCAATAGTGTTATCTTTTACTTCAGCTTTGATATCGCGATCAATAGCCTGAGTTAATTCTCCTTTAGGACCTTTTACCGTTACAACATTTTCTTTGTTGATGGTTATGGTTACGCCTGAAGGAATTTCGACCGGTTTTTTACCTATACGACTCATGGTATAATTTGTTTTGGAAATTGAAAAAATGAAAGTTGAACTTTCTATCAGCGGCCGGCATTTCCATTTCCGGCAGCTTATACTGATTAAAATATGTTACAAAGAACTTCTCCGCCTACATTCTGTGCCTTCGCTTCTTTATCGGTCATTACTCCTTTAGAAGTAGACACGATAGCGATACCTAAACCATTCTTCATACGTTTGAAATCCTGTGGTTTAGAATAAGTACGTAAACCCGGACGGCTTACTCTTTCTAATTTCTGGATCACCGGAATTTTTGTAGAAGGATCATACTTCAGGGCTATTTTGATAAGGCCTTGTTTGCTGTCTTCTTCAAA
>JANOAO010000093.1:0-8660 GCA_031411115.1 Bacteroidota bacterium | reverse complement strand
TTATCAATAGAGAGCAGTGCCTGATCAAGCGATTCTTGCTTTTTTGTGAAATAATAATACTGTAATAAATATTGTATTGTAAAAGTTTGCGGAAATTTGGGGGCCTTTCCAAAACCACCCCATTCCTTATCTGCATTTAGCATTATATTTTTAAAAATATTGTGGCAATCTTCGGATGTAACAAATGAATCTTCGGATGTTATCACAGTTTTTAATGGTGATATATTATTGGTTTTCAATAAATAATCAATCAAATTTTCTGCCTGTGATTCGATCTCATTTTTTCTTTCGGCCCATGCATTGGCTATTCCATGTAACGTATCAGTCCAAGAGGCACGATTGAAAGCTTTAACCGGCGGAAAATAAGTACCTCCATAAAATGGTTTTAAGTCTGTAGTTAAAAAAACATTTAATGGCCAACCCCCATTTCCAGCTATAGCCTGCACGGCATCCATGTATATATGATCGAGGTCTGGGCGCTCTTCTCTGTCAATTTTAATATTTACAAAATGTTCATTCATGTAAGCCGCTGTAGTTTCATTCTCGAAACTTTCTTTTTCCATTACATGACACCAGTGACAGGCAGAATAACCAATGCTTACGAGGATTGGTTTATTATTTTTTTTTGCGAGGGAAATCGCTTCTTCACACCATGGAAACCAGTCCACAGGATTATGCGCATGCTGCAAAAGATAGGGACTGCTTTCGTGAATAAGCCGATTAGTAAATGCCATGTTGCAAAATACAACAGGAACAGTGCCATACGTTGCAATAAAAACTACTTTTTCTTTAAAGACAAAAGATATTTCTCTAAAGCAGAGATCATACTGGTTGTTTGGGGAAGCGGTGCTTTTATTTCGAGTGTTAAACCTGCATCTTCCGCTGCTTTAAAAGTGTTCAGTCCGAAAGCACCGATAGTGGTACCGTTTTGATGGTAATCCGGAAAATTTTCTTTCAGGCTTTTAACACCACCAGGCGTAAAAAAGCAAATGATGTCGTAATTTTTTGCAATCACATCTTTGATGTCGTTGCTGATAATTTTATAGAGAACCGGAGTAGCATATTCGCAGTTATGCGATTTTAGCCAGTTGGTGATTTCACTGTCAAAAGATTCTGAACAGGGATAGAGAAAACGCTCATTGTCTTTGTGTTTATTAATCACATCGAACAAACTTTTATTAGAACCATCGGCCCCATAAAACACCTTACGCTTTCTGTATAAAATAAATTTCTGAAGATATAAAGCAACAGCTTCGGTGATACAAAAATATTTTGTGTCCTGTGAAACAGTGATCTTCATTTCCTCACAAGTGCGAAAGAAATGATCAATCGCATTTCTGCTGGTAAAAATAACGGCGGTGAATGCGGAAATATCGATTTTTTGTTTGCGGAAATCTTTCGCAGCAATACCTTCCACCACAATGAATGGATGAAAATCGAGGGTTAGATTAAACTTTTTTGCCAGATCAAAGTATGGAGACTTTATACCTTCCGGTTTGGGCTGGGTGATAAGTATCTTCTTGACTTGTCTTGGTTTTACAACCGTTTTGCTATCATTTTTCAGCATACTTATTATCCGATGATGGGCGAAATTACAAATAAATTGTTAATAATCTTTCCGCAATTTTATAAGTAAGCATTAACGGAATAATTTCCACGCCTGCGATATATAATAAAAAATGAAACCGGTTAATATTCAGTCTTCTTTGCAA
This sequence comes from Bacteroidota bacterium, assembly GCA_031411115.1. Classification (GTDB taxonomy): domain Bacteria; phylum Bacteroidota; class Bacteroidia; order Chitinophagales; family Chitinophagaceae; genus Ferruginibacter. The sequence continues at coordinate 6,948 of JANOAO010000093.1, read as the reverse complement.
AACACTGTAAGAACGTAAATACCGCAAAAGATATAATAAGATGATTATAAAATAAGATAGAATAACAGTAATATAAGAAATGGGGCTGTCTGCAAATGCAATGATTAAAACTACAGGCATTAGTATGATTGCCAGTATTTTATTTATAAGAAAAACAATAAAGATATAGCTGTCAATTTCCTGTTTATATCCACTGACCCAGCCCGTAAACTTTAAAACAATAAATTTTGTCAGATAAATCAATGTTATGGACAGTATAAGAAAACCCAGTAATTGTAATTCATCCTGATGGACAAGATTATAAAACCGAAGCAGTAAAAAAACATATAAGCCACCCATGATGCAGAAAAATAAATTGAAAAGCATCGAAGGAAGTTTGGACTGTAGTAATTGATCGGTGAGCTGGCTTTGCCGCAAAGAGGTATTAAAGAAAACCCTGAATACAATTCCAATGTACCGGCTATATAATATTCTTAGGAAACCGAAGAAAAAAAAGATTCCCAGAATGAGATAGAACAAAAATTCACCGGATGAAAATTTTCTTTCCTTTTGGATATAATTTTCTGATGCAGATTTGAAATTGATCAGTGAATTATTATCTACTAACGATCTCCAGTTCGTTTTTTTCAATTCTGCCGGAATTACAGGAGAGGCAGAATCAACTTTTAAGGAATCAGCTTTTACCAGCGAATCCTGCGGAATGGAATCTATCACCATCGAAGTATCCTGTGCGCATACAGCGCAACAGATAAATAAGAGCAATAATATTGTGCAGGATCTGAAAAGTTGCATATTAAAAATACAGGATCAAAAATAGTTTATATAACCAAAATGAAGTTTGGAGGCTTCCCGTAAATTAAATTTTACATCGTTTCGTTTTCCTATAGCATAAGCAACATTTAATAGCCCGAGTTTGGTTTCATACACTATCCCTATACCACCACTAAAAAAATTATTGTGATTATTCTGATCTCGGAATTTATTTTTCACCAAAGCTCCATCTGTAAAAAAGAATAAATAAGAATTTACATCAACGAGGTAACGGTATTCAAGCGACAATACGCCATATTGAGAAGCATAAATACTTTCTTCATCAAAACCCCTTAATAATTTATAACCACCGATCTGAAATAGTTCATTTCTGAAAACTTCAGGACTGATGAACATACCTGCTGATAAGGATGTTTTTAAAACGGCTGATTTACCGGACGTGAAATAATGTGAAAAATAAGATTTCCATCTGAACTGATATAGTTTTTTGCCCAGAGAATCATACAATGAATTATAATTAAATGACGGATCCTTTATGGAAATGATGTCGTTATTTTTTTTTATGTTCTTCAAGCCTGCCGTTATTGTAATTGTAAATTCATTTCCGCTTTTGGGATTAAAACGATAATTAGTTGAATTTAACTCATAACTAACTCCGGCATTCACCGCACTTACATCAATATTCAAAGGAAGTTTTTTGGAAAAAATAATCTGGTTGGTGTCAAGTCCTCCTGGCAGCAACGACATATTCTGCCATTGTAAGAATAATTTTCCTGAACGCGTTCCCGAAAAAATATATTGTGTTCCTAATTGTGCATTGATCTGTACAAAACTGGAATCTTTTTTAAAAAGATCGAACATACAATCAAATCCGAATTTTGAACCCAACGCAAATGGTGTACTGAAACCAAGATTGAGCCTGGGAGATTTTAATTGCAGTTGCTGCCATTTTAAAAGAAATGATTCACCACCACCAAAAGTATTTTTCAGATCCAGATTTACATCACCTGTTATTTGCAGCTTGTTGTTGGCAGCAGGCAGGAACCCAACGAGGAAATTAAACTGACTGCTTTTTCTTTGTTTTACATACAGGTTGATGATGGCGCCACTTCCCAGCATGGTGATATCAGAAGGTTGTACAGTTGTAACAAATGGAAGATTGCTGATCCGTTTATCAATATCTTTTATTTTGGCTGCATTATATAAACTGCCATTGGTGATATCCAGATATTTCTGAAGGAAAGTTTTATTCAGTTGAATTTTACCAAATACGCGAATGGAGTCGATCCTGTACAACTCTGACAGATCCGTTTTCAGCAAGGCGTACATTTCATCATTTTCAATTCTGATACTGTCAAGATAAACAGATACAAACGGACGTCCGTTTTTTTCGTAATAATTCAACAATTTTTCTTTCAGATTTTCTACCTGATAAATATTAAAAGGTTTTTTACTGATGGTATTGGATGAGAACCCGATTTCATCAAGAATTTTATTTTCTATGTTCACCGGTTTGATACGCATCCGGGAATAATATTTTCCGGTGTACAATAGAATGTGGTATTCCTGTTCTTTGTTCCATACAGAATCAACTGAGGCGGCCGGATAACCTTTAGACCTGAGTAAAGCCGGCAACCGACTGATGTAATTGGTAAGAGCAGGTTCGCTGTTAAAAACAGTCTGCAATTTTAATCCATCAGCTATAAAGGAACTATCTTTGGAATCATGAATTTGTAGAATAAATTCATTTGCATTTTTCTGAGCAGATGCCTGTACTGAAAACATCATCCACATCAGCAGAAAAAGTAAAAAGTATTTTACAGGCATTGAATTAGTTAATATCAGTAAAGCTACACTTTGGCGGGCATTTATATTCATATTCCCTTTTGCAAACAAGCATGCACGTATTGCAATTTTCATTTTTCAACCAACCTGGAACGCAAACCACAATTAATACATTGCCTGATTGCTGAAATAGAACAACAGATTCATTTTGAAAATGATCCGGAAATTTCCACTATATATTTTGGAGGAGGTACGCCCAGTCTTTTATCGATACCGGAACTGAAAGAAATTTTACAGGCAATAAAAAATAATTATAATGTAGATGCAGATGCTGAGATTACATTAGAGGTAAATCCCGATGACATCAGTACAGGGAGACTTGCTGAATGGCTGCATCTTGGAATCAACAGGCTAAGTGTAGGAATTCAAACATTTTCATCAGAAGAATTAAAATGGATGAACCGGGCACATTCTGCTTTAGATTCTATCAGATGTTTACGCCAGATTAATGAAGCGGGATTTAAAAATTTTTCTGCCGATCTCATTTATGGTTCTCCCTTTTTAACTGATGAAATGCTTGTTGAAAATGTAGAGATAATGGCATCTTACCATGTGCCTCACCTCTCCTGCTATGCACTTACCGTTGAAGAAAAAACATTACTGCACCATCAGGTTAAAAAAAATACGATTGAAATAAATGATGCACATCAATCCAACCAGTTCTTATGGCTAATGAATCATTTACCTGATTTTGGATATCAACAATATGAAATCAGCAATTTTGCAAAAGCCGGTTTTGAAAGTAAACACAACAGCAGTTACTGGAAAGGAAATCCGTATTATGGCTTTGGGCCTTCCGCACATAGTTACGATGGAAAAAAAACGCGACGCTGGAACATTTCAAACAATGCATTGTACATTCAATTCCAACATAATCATACGGCCTACTATGAAGAAGAACTACTGACAGATGAACAACAATTAAATGAACAGATCATGATTTCGCTCAGAACCAGCAATGGGATCGATCTGGATCAGGTACAAAAACAATTTGGTAAAGAAAAAGCGGATCACATTGTAAAGAACGCCGGAAAATATATCCGCACAGATAAAATAATCTTAAGCAATGCAGTTTTAAGGCTCACCAATGAAGGCCGGTTATTTGCGGATGGCATTGCCGCAGACCTGTTCATTTAAGATCAGATCAATGTTTTTTCAATTTGTTCAAAACCTTTTGCAGCCTGCAGGTTATTCCACAGAATATCGTGAATGACTGTAGCGATGGGCATTTCTGCACGAATAGATTTATTGATGTTGAACATACAGCGTGCAGCATTATAACCTTCTGCCACCATACTCATTTCCAGTTGCGCTGCTTTTACTGAATATCCTTTCCCGATCATATTTCCGAATGTTCTGTTACGGCTGAACAAAGAATAACAAGTTACCAATAAATCGCCGAGGTAAACTGAGGCGGCATAATTGGTGTGTGGTTTTTCGGAGGGCTCTTGTCTGGTATCAAGATATCCCACTTCTGCATTGATGATGCCGGCTTTCCGTAAAAATCCGGCCATTTCATCTGCACTGTTGGCGATGAGCACACTTAAAAAATTATCGCCATAATCCAGACCATGTGCAATACCTGCACCTACCGCATATATATTTTTTAAAACGGCTGCGTACTGCACACCGTAAATATCTTTATTTATAACCGTGTTAAGATATGGCGTTTTAAAATATTCAGAAATCTGAAGAGTCATTGCATCATCAATACCAGTGAAAGTTAGATAAGATAATTTTTCTGCAGCCACTTCTTCTGCATGACAAGGGCCGAGTACTGCAAAATAATCAGAAAGTAAAACATCAAAATTCAATTTCAGGTAATCGTTCAGCAAAATATTCTGTTCTGGCAAAATGCCTTTTATGGCTGATACAATTTTTTTGTTTTTGAAAATATTCCGGTCCATTTTACCTAGCACAGATTCTGTAAATGCAGAGGGAATAGCAATGATGATCACATCTGAATGTTCAATAACATCTGAGGCATTGGTGGTAAGATGCAGTTTTGAAATATCAAATCGTGCCGACTGTAAATATTGAGGATTATGTTGTCTTTTTTTAAATTGATAGATGGCCGTTTCCGACCTGTTCCACCAATTAATCTGTTGTCCGTTATCTGTCAGAATTTTTGCGATCGCTGTTCCCCAGCTTCCACTTCCTAATATGCCGAATGTCATTTCACAATACGTTTTTGATTCTCTTTATAATCCTAATTTTTCTACTGCCAGTTGTGCAGCGATCTGGCTTGCATCTTTTTTGTTATATCCTTTTGCCTGTGCCACCAGTTCACCATCAACGGTTGCACCAATGGTAAATAATCTTCTGCCACTTTCAAAACTTTCATCCAGTGTAGCAAACTCCAGCACCTTTCCATTCTTATTTGCCCAGCCGTATAAACGATTTTTAATATTGATCTCTATCGATTCCAGATCATCTGTAAACAAGTGTGGAAGAATAATATATTTTTCCACCCACCGTTGGGTTTTTTTATACCCTTTATCCAGATAAACCGCACCAATCAAAGCCTCCAGGGTATTGCCGAAGATCTGCGAAATTTTAAGTGCGTTATCAAATTTGTTGTAAAAAGTAATCTTTTTCAAACCCATTTTAAGTGCGATTTCATTAAGCTTCTGGCGGTTCACCATTTTGCTTCTCATTTCTGTGAGAAAACCTTCTCCTTTGTAGGGATATTTTTTAAAAAGATGATGAGCAATCAGCGAACTTAAAACAGCGTCACCTAAAAATTCGAGACGTTCATTATTTTCATCAGCGCCTTCCCGTACAGAACGGTGGCTGAGTGCAGTTTTATACAGATCTAAATCACCCGGAACAAAACCCAGCACATTGCCTAATTGTTTTTTAAATGCCTTCTGACCGGGTTCAGAACCAAAAAATTGTTTGATAATCCTCAATGGCAAAAGACGAAGTTTTTCCGAAATTAAAACTAATTAGTTGTTAACCGTATTTTATAATAAGGAATCATGAAAAGAAGAAGATAAAGGGAATTACGCCTTATACTTTTTTATAATAACAGAAGCATTATGACCGCCGAAACCAAATGTATTGCTAAGTGCAGCATTAACGGTTCGGTGTTGTGCTTTGTTGAAAGTAAAATTCAGTTTCGGATCGAGTTCCGGATCGTCAGTAAAGTGATTAATCGTTGGAGGGATTATATCTTTCGTGACGGCTAAAATACAGGCGAGCGTTTCCAATGCACCGGCGGCACCCAAACAATGACCGGTCATACTCTTGGTGGAACTGATATTAAGATCGTAAGCATGTTGGCCAAATACGCTGAGGATCGCTTTGGTTTCTGCAATATCGCCTAAAGGAGTAGAGGTTCCGTGAACGTTGATGTAATCAATATCTTCCGGTGAAAGGCTGGCATCTTTCAGCGCAGCGATCATTACATTTTTTGCACCGAGTCCTTCCGGATGCGGAGCAGTAATATGGTGCGCATCTGCAGTAGCGCCACCACCGGCGATCTCGCAATAAATTTTTGCACCGCGTGCCAGTGCATGTTCCAGACTTTCGAGAACCAACACACCGGAACCCTCTCCCATTACAAAACCATCTCTGTCTTTATCAAACGGACGGCTGGCAGTTTGAGGAGAATCATTTCTTTCACTCAGGGCTTTCATAGCGTTAAAACCACCCACACCTGCAGCGCTGATCACGGCCTCACTTCCGCCGGTAATAACGATATCAGCTTTATTGAGACGAATGTTATCGAATGCATCAATCACAGCATTAGTAGAAGAAGCGCAGGCACTTACCACGGCGAAATTAGGACCGCGGAAACCGTGGCGCATGGATATCTGCCCTGCAGCAATATCCAAAATCATTTTTGGAATAAAGAATGGATTGAACCGTGGTGTACCATCTCCGGAAGCAAAGTTAATTACCTCTTCCTGAAAGGTGATAAGACCACCAATTCCACTTGCAAAAATGACACCCACGCGATCCGGATCTGCATTTTCTTTGTTGATGCCGGCATCTTTTACAGCTTCATCACTTGCAATCAGTGCAAACTGACAATAGCGATCAATTTTGCGTGCCTCTTTGCGGTCGAGGTATTGCGTAGCATCAAAATTTTTAACCTCACAGGCAAATCGTGTTTTGAACTTTGAAACGTCGAATTGCTGAATATGGTCACAGCCACTTACACCATCGGTTAAACCCTGCCAGTACTCCTGAACAGATTTTCCCAAAGGGGTAATTGCACCTAAACCGGTAACAACAACTCTTTTAAAAGCCATACAATTTGCCTGTGATAATTAAAAAAAGATGATTACTTGGCGTTTTCTTCCAGGTAAGATACTGCCTGGCCTA
>JANOAO010000092.1:0-87112 GCA_031411115.1 Bacteroidota bacterium | reverse complement strand
ATCAGCATATAAAGGCACAAAAAATTTTACACAAGCCGAAGTAAAAACCAGTAATGCTACGGGTTTTGGTGCACCTGCGGATGATTATGCCGAAAGAGGCATAGACCTGAATGAACAACTGATTCGTAATAAACCGGCCACTTATTTTTTTCGCATGACGGGCGATGCGATGTTGGATGCAGGTATTATGAATGGCGACATACTGGTAGTGGACCGAAGCATAAAAGCCAAGAGCGGAAAAATAGTAGTGGCAAATCTGAATGGTGAAATGCTGGTAAGACGCTTTGAACAAACGTTCAATAAGGTGAGGCTCATACCCGACACGCGGCGCCTTGCCGCAATTGAGGTGGATCCTTTCAGCGAGTTCAGTATCTGGGGCGTGGTAACATTTGCGATACATGAATTAAAATAATAAAATGATAGCGATTGTTGACTGCAATAGTTTTTATTGTTCGTGCGAAAGATTGTTTCGTCCTGATCTGTTACACACACCAGTTGTGGTATTGAGTAACAATGACGGATGTATTATTTCCCGCACGGATGAAGCCAAAGCACTTGGCATTGCCATGGGTGCGCCTTTTTTTATGGTGAAGGAACAAATGCAGAAAAATAACATCGTGCCTTTTTCGTCCAATTATTTTTTATATGGAAACATAAGCCATCGTGTGATGGATATTTTAAAACAGATCTGCGGTGATGATAAAGTAGAAGTGTATTCTATTGATGAAGCTTTTATTGAACTCTCTCATATCCCCGCGAAAGATCTGGATAAGATTGCGGCAGCCATTAAGGAAACGGTAGAAATGTGGACCGGCATACCGGTTTCAATCGGCATTGCCAAAACCAAAACACTGGCTAAAGTAGCCAACCGCCTTTCCAAAAAAGATAAATTAAAAACAGGTTGTATCACGGTAATACATTCCGACAGTGAACAACAAAAAATATTGCAGGAATGCGTTGTTGAAAATATATGGGGCGTGGGAAGGGCGAATGCAAAAAAACTGGAATCTCAGGGAATTGTAACCGCATGGCAACTCGCTAATGTTCCGGAAGAATGGGCTCAGAAGAATCTGGGCGGTGTGGTTGGGTTAAGGCTGATAAGGGAACTGAATGGAAGGCCATCCATTTTTTTACAGGAAGAATTGGTAAAAAAAAAGATGATCACTACCAGCAGAATGTTCGGCAGGCCGGTAATACATCTTAAGGAAATTCAGGAAGCTATTGCCACTTATGTTTCCCGTGCTGCAGAAAAATTACGCAGGCAGCATTGTGCGGCAGGCAGCATGAGCATCTTTATGATTCCTCAGGCGAGAACGGCCGATGATCATTTTATTCACGGTCCTACTATTAGCGCACATTGTTATTTGCCTATTGCCACCAGTTGTACCAATACGCTCATCAGTCATGCAATGCCGCTTGCAAAAAAAATATTTATACAAGGACCGGTGTATAAAAAAGCCGGTGTGATCTTAGGTGATATCGTTCCGGATAATGTGATCCAGCAAAATTTATTTGCTGCAGGTGATCCTGCAAAAAATACTTCAGCACTAATGGATATGATAGATAACGTAAATTTTTCTATGAGAAATGATGTATTAAAATTTGCAACTACGGGCACTCGTCAGTTCTGGAAAATGAAGCAGGAACACAGGAGTTTAAGGTTTACGACAAGATGGGAGGAGTTGAAGGAAATAGGATGATGCAATTTGCTATGGTTCGTGGCAGCTATGTTTCGTGGTACACGAAACATAGTTTAATCAACGTAACTTAATCCAGGTTTGTGAGGCACAAACCTTTGCATCAGCGATACAAACATACCGTAATGCTATGGTCGTGGCACACGAAACATAGTTTAAAATACATGATTAAATTCATGTTTGTGAGGCGCAAACATTTGCAATCGTATGGTACAAAACATTGCATCAGAAATTAAACGAGTTAAATACTTTATTTCTCGGTGATATTCTCGTTAACCGATCCTACAATATAGCTATGGTTCGTGGCAGCTATGGTTCGTGGCACACGAAACATAGTTTAATCAACGTAACTTAATCCAGGTTTGTGAGGCACAAACCTTTGCATCAGCGATACAAACATACCGTAATGCTATGGTCGTGGCACACGAAACGTAGTTTTATGTACGGAGTGAAAACGAGTTAAATACTTTATTTCCCGGTGATATTCTCGTTAACCGATCCTACATGAAAATTAACTTGCTTTCATGGAAATTAAAAGAAGAAAATCATACGTAGCATTTGGTAAAATATATTTCTGGACCGCCACTATTCACAAATGGTTTCCACTCTTACAGGATAACAATATGAAAAATATAATCATCCAACATCTCAAATGGCTTTCTGATGAAAACAAAATTGTTGTATATGGTTTTGTTATCATGCCTACGCATATATATTTTATGTGGCAACAAAATTCACTTAATGGGAAGGAAACACCAGTAGGAAGTTTTATGAAATACACAGCACATATGTTCAGAAGGCAACTTATTAATGAAGGGAAATTGCACTTGTATAAAGTAGAGGCCAGAAATAAAAGCCATGAAATATGGAAGCGAGATTCTTTAGCTATCGAAATTTATACAAGAAATGTTGCCGAACAGAAACTAAATTATATTCATCGAAATCCTGTTAAAGGAAAATGGTGTTTGGCAAAAGACGGTGTTGCTTATTATTATTCGTCAGCCAAATTTTATGAGACCAGAGAGAATTCATTTGGATTTTTAAAAAATATTTATGTGGTGTTTGATGGAGATTAAATTTTTTTATCCAGGTTCGTGGAGACACGAACCTTTGCATCAGTGAATAAGTGGGGGCACGAACCTTTACATCAGGGAATAAATCAGATTTTGATCCAGGTTAGTGGGACACGAACCTTTGCATCAGGGTATAAATCAGATTCGTAAGGGCAAGAACCTTTATAATGGGGACATACAAGATTGCAGAGTTACAAACTGTTGCTTTGCTGTTTCAATTTTTCATACGGAATGATCGTAAGCAATAACAACAACATTCCATAAAAAACATCCTCAACAGGAATTGTATAGATTCTCAATCCGAGGTTTTCCTGATCATTATACAACACAACCGGTATGGCAGTAAGAATTCCGTTCACTATTAAAAAAGGAATTAAAATTATAAGGTAGGAAATAAAAAAGGCCAACGACTTAAAATATTTTTTAACAGATGAAAATCTGTTGATACTAATGAGTGCTGTTCCGCATAAAATACATGTAACAGCCGTATACCATTTATCGTAATGATAAATTCCTGTAAGCAACAATACGATGCCCAATACAAGAAAAAAGTTGTCTGCAGCTTTTGTTGCGGTATACAATTTTGGGAAATAGACTATCACACATTCATAAATGAACACACAACAATAAGGAACTACGATAAAGAAAAGTACTTCTTCCAAAGGAAGGTTGAAAATGTGAAGACCCGATATATGATTTTCACTAAAGCTCCAAACGCCCATAGAAGTAAACCGGCTGTCCCAAATCACATAAAAAATGGCAGGCAAAAACAACGCTTTGAATAAATACTTCCACTTCAAATAGAATGCAACTTTTTTATCAAAACTTAAAATGAAAGGTGCTGCTAATGAAGCAGCAAGGACCAAAAAATATGTGTAATGGCTGTTCAAGATTATGCAATGGCTCTGCGGAGACGATCCTGCTTTACTTTTTCCCAATATTTTCTGGCAACATATAACATACCAAAGCTTTCTCCCTGTTCTTTATTGATATGTTTATGGTGCATTTTATGTGCCCATCTGATAGTTAAAATGTAACGGTTATTACTTCTCGTAAACCACTTGAAGCGCTGATGAATGATCACATCATGCACTAAAAAATAAGCAAGGCCATACAATGCAATTCCAAAACCAATTGCTGCTGCCCAGTAATATCCATTTTGCAATCCCAGCATAATGCATAACCAGCTCGGAATGGCGAATATGAGAAAAAATGCGTCATTTTTTTCAAACAGGCCCGGCCGCGGGCGATGATGATCTTCATGCAAATACCAAAGGAAACCATGCATCACATATTTATGCGTGAGCCAGGTTACACCCTCCATCAAAAAGAAAGTAGCTAAGGTGATGAGTATGAGTAAGATTATATTCATAAAAAAGTGCGCAACAGCAAAAAGAACATCATTTGTATCAACAACAAATTTACACCGAATTTGTTGATGGCCGGCAACTTCAGCATCCGGAATATCATTAATAATAGTACGCTTATCAGAAACCAGGTAATATAATTAAGGGCCGGAATTTCCCCTTCCCATTTCCAGTATCCCAGATTAATGGCAACAGGTTCTATCAGCCAGTCGAAAAAAACAGCGAGCATGGCACCATCAATAACCAGTGACATAAATTTTACTTTTTGAGAAACCTCTCCGCCTGATGCTATGGATAATTTCTGAATAATAAAATGCATGGTAACCGCACAACAATAGATCACCAGAAACCAATTGACACCAATAATCAATGGAACATTTTTTACAGCAATTCCTAAATTATTTCCATAACTATAATCACCAAACAAAAAACCTGTTGATGTACCAATGTATTCTGCTGCAATTCCAATTGTAAAACAAGAAGCAAAAAAAATCCAGAATGCAACATTCAATTTTTCATGCGTGAACAAAACCAGCGAAAGCATTAGCAAAAGATTTAAACTGGTTGCAGGTGCCATTCGCTCTTTATTGATCAGTATACCAACAAAACCAATTACATGAAATACAATTGCAATCACAGTGGCGATAAGCTGTTTCTTTGCGCTGCTCAATGTGTAATTTTTTTATAATCATTGTGTATTACAGAAGCTGTAATTTTCGCACTTCTCAGGCATAATGGAATTCCACCGCCGGGATGTACACTTCCTCCGCAAAAATACATGCCTTTTATTTGCGAATTAAAATTAGGATGCCTGACAAATGCTGCGGACTTACTGTTAGAACTCGTTCCATATAAAGAACCTTTATAACTTTTCGTACGCTCTTCTATCAGCAACGGATCTAAAATATTTTCAGTTACAATGAGAGTTGATATATCTTCCTTTAAAAGGCGGTTCAATTTTTTAATGACATTCATCCGTGCTTTAGTTTTAACTGCTTCCCAATCCTGCCCGTTATCTGATGGCACATTGATCATCACAAACCAGTTTTCCATTCCTGCAGGCGCTAATGAAGCATCCATTTTCGACGTTATATTAATGTATATGGTAGGGTCGTCAAATGAATGTTGTTTATGAAATAAATAATTAAATTCTGAAGAATAGTCTTCGCTGAAAAATATATTATGCAGATCCAGTTGTGGAAATAATTTCGAAATACCCCAGTAAAAAATTAATGCCGAACTGCTGCGTTCCTGTCTCAGTAAAGACTTAGCTTTAAAATCCAGGTTCAATAATTTTTTATACGTAAAGTATACATCGGCATTACTTACAATAATATCAGCATAAATATTTTCTTCATTACACACAATTCCCGCCACCTTTCTTTCGAAATAAATTATTTTCTCTACAGGCTTAGTAAAATTAAACGTTACGCCTTTACGCAATGCAAGATTATATAATGAATTTGTGATACTGATCATGCCACCTTTCGGAAACCATGTTCCTGTATTATATTCTAAATGAGGTATGAGGCTTAACATCGCAGGTGCTTTGTACGGATTACTTCCATTATACGTTGCATATCGGTTAAATATCTGTACCGTTTCTTTCCTGCTGAATTGCGTATTATTAAACTGATGTAAGGAACGGAATAAATAGGTCAGCTTCACCTGCTTTAATGCCTTCCATATTCTTTTATTCCACCACGTTGAACGCTTATGTAATGAATGATTTACAAAAACAGATCCGATATTTTCATATAATAACCGGGCATTTTGAAGATACTTTTTAACATCACCTGTTTCATTCAGTTTCTCTCTTAATTCTTTTTCAAATATTGCGATATCGGTAGAAGCATGTATAACATTACCATCCTCAAAAAAATAGTTACAGGTATTTTTTACTTCAGAAAATTGAAAATGATCATGAATATTTTCTCCACAAAGCGTAAACAATTCTTCGATGTTAGCGGGTTCGGTAAACAGTGACGGACCTGCATCAAAATGAAATCCATTATCAGTAAAAGAACTCAATTTACCGCCGGGATAATCATTAGACTCATACACGTGAACATCAAAGCCATCAGCAGCAAGCCGTATGGAAGTTGCCAGCCCCGCGACGCCACTTCCAATAATGATTGCTTTTTTAGATTGCATGAATTAAACAGGATGTACTGCAATATACTCTACCAACTTTGGAAAAGCAATTTTAAACCAGCTCGTGAATTTTTGCGGATCAGCTGATATCTGCTGTTGAATTTCGTGAAGGTGGAAGAAGTTGAAAGATAAAACTTCAGCCGTATTCGGATGTACAGACCCATTATGTTTTCCAATCAATACATGATCAAATTCATGTTCCGTTAATCCATTATCAAAACCGGTTTTATAAATAAATGAAAACGCGGGAGTCAATTCTGTATCAAAACCCATTTCAAATTTTAATCTTTCGTGTGCTGCTTTCTCTGTTTCTTCTCCGGGTGAAGGATGACTGCAACAGGCGTTCGTCCATAATCCACCACTATGATATTTTTCGATAGCACGTTGATGCAATAACATTTTTCCCTGATCATCAAAAATAAAAACAGAAAATGCCCTATGTAACATTGCCTTTTCGTGCGCTTCCATCTTTTCCATCACACCAATCACTTCGTCATTATGGTTTACCAAGATTACTTCGTTCATTACAACAATCTTAACTGGCTTTTTAAACCTGCGACAAATACAATAGATGCTTTCGAATAGTTTGGTATGCTGATCCTTGTTTCAAAAATAGAGGCGGGAACCGTACGTTTGATTTTTTTAAACAGTGATAAATAATATTTGTACGCTACATATACGCCAAACCTTGCTTTAGGAGGTAATAATTTAATGCCTTCAAGTGCCATCTTGAAATCTTCTTCAATATCCAGTTCTATTGCTGTTTTATGTGTTGCTGTAAAATTATTGAAATCAACTTTTGGAAAATAAGTTCTGTTAAGCGTTTCTTTATCGGCTTTTACATCCCGCAGAAAATTTACTTTTTGAAAGGCAGCCCCTAAACTTTGGGCAAATGGTTTTAATTCATCATATTGTCTTTTATTACCGGCACAAAAAACATAGAGGCACATCAGCCCAACCACTTCTGCACTTCCATATATATATTCCTTATAGCTTTCTTCATCGTATGTGGTTTTTAACAAATCTTCCTCCATACTTTTAAAAAATGCGTCTACCAGATGAAGTTCTATACGATATTCATTTACGGTTTGCTGAAAGCTATGTAAAATAGGGTTGATACTTATACCACGCTCAATAGCCTGATAAGTCTGTTCCCGAAATTCAGCCAGCAATGTTGCTTTGTCATAATCATGAAAAGTATCTACGATCTCGTCTGCAAAACGTACAAAACCGTAAATATTATAAACAGGCTTTCGCAGGTCTTTATGCAACAGGCGAATAGCGCTGCTAAAGGAAGTGCTGTATTTTTCAGTAGTAACTCTACTGCATATATTACTAACGTCGTTAAAAAGCCGGATCATAATTATTTTTTTCTTTTTTCCAGACATTTAAGAACCTGTTTGGCCACCACCTGTCCGCTGATAATGGCCGGTGGTACGCCGGGACCGGGAACGGTTAGTTGTCCGGTATAAAAAAGGTTTTTTACCTTTTTGCTTTTCATAGAAGGTTTCAAAAGAGCGGTCTGCATCAGCGTATTCGCCAATCCGTAAGCATTTCCTTTAAAAGCATTGTAATCATCTTTAAAATCTGATACTGAATACGATCGGTAATAAATAATATTTTCCTTTATGGTTTCACCGGTTTGTTCTTCAAATCTTTTAACAATTTTATCAAAATATTTTTTCCTCAACGCCTCCGAATCACCTTCAAGCCCTGCCGCTACAGGAATCAGAAAAAATAAGTTTTCATTTCCATCAGGCGCCACCGTATCATCTGTTACAGAAGGAGTACAAACATAAAACAGCGGCTCTTCCGGCCACTTCGGATCATTGTAAATTTCCTTTCCATGCACATCAAAATCCACATCAAAAAACAAACTGTGATGAGGAATGCTTTTCAATTTTTTATTCAAGCCTACGTAATATAGAAGACAAGATGGCGCCATCAGTCTTTCATTCCAGTATTTTTCTGAATAGGATCTCGAACTTTGCGGTAGTAAAGTTTCAACGTGATGATAATCACCAGCACCTACGATCACATCTGCTTCCATGATCATTTGCTTACCATTTTGAACAAACTCCACTGTGTGAACATCTCCCTTTTTAATTATCAGAGAAGTTACTGCAGCATTGAAATGAAACTGAACACCTTTTTCTCTTGCCAATGATTCCATCCCTTTAGCGATTTTAAACATGCCGCCTTTCGGATACCATGTTCCCAATTTTATATCTGCATAGTTCATCAGGCTGTATAAAGCAGGAATATCAGAAGCTAATGCCCCGAGGAATAAAACCGGAAATTCCATCCATTGTACCAGTTTTGGGTGTTTAAAAAATTTCTGAACATGTTTTTTCATTGAAGTAAACACATCCAGCTTAAAAACTCCCACCGCCAGCTCCCAGTCTAAAAACTCTGCTACTGACAATCCCGGTTTCAAAACCAGTTTATTCACACCTACTTCATATTTATATCTGGCTTCATCCAAAAAAGCTTCGAGTTGTTTTGCAGAACCAGGTTCAATATGTTCAAATAATTCCTGCAATTTTAAAAAATCTGCGGGGATATCCATCGGCCCGTCAACCCAGTAAATTCTATAAGAAGGATCTAATCTTTCGAGCGAATAATAGTCGGAAACCTTTTTACCAAAATACGAAAAATAGTTTTCAAATACTCCCGGCATCCAGTACCAGCTTGGCCCCATATCAAATGTAAAACCCTGTGCTTCAAATTTTCGTGCTCTTCCACCGCTGCTTTCATTTTTCTCTATAACTGTCACATCGCACCCTGCATCTGCGAGGTATGTAGCGGCAGATAGACCCGAAAAACCACTTCCTATGATAATAACTTTCTTCAAATAGATTTTTTTAATACCGGGCGATCTGCTCTTTCAATAATTTGCGGGCAAAATGTATCCTGCTTTTAATCGTGCCTAGCGGTTCTTGTAAAATATCTGAAATTTCATTGTATTTGTATCCTTCAAAAAACATTTCAAAAGGTTTACGGAAAATATCCGGAAGATCATGAACAGCCTTTTGTATATCTTTCATCATCATGGAATTTTCTGCGTTGTTTGCGATGGCGCCCTGATGCGTGTCTAGTAAATAATCGTTCGGCGTAGAATCGAATATAGTTTTTTGCTTGGCTTTTCTACGGTAATTATTAATAAATATATTTCTCATGATGGTGAACATCCATGCTTTAACATTCGTTCCCACACGATATTTTTCTTTATTAGCTAAAGCCCGATACAATGTTTCCTGCATGAGGTCGCGCGCTGATTCATTATCTCTAGTTAATGTAAAAGCAAAAGGCTTTAAATAATCGGCGTTGTTTACCAGCAATTGATTGAATTCTACACCAGACATTTGTTTAATATTTGTAGCTTAATCTTTCACAGTTATTGTGTGTAGACTTCAGCCGGTTTACAGTGATAATACAAATTCCATAACTTCCGCAAAAGACCGTTTAAATAAGACCGGACTTTTAATTTTTTTCTGATAAGTGTTAGTCAAATGACCTGAAATAACGGTAGGAATATCCGGGAATACAGTACTCATCGAGTTTAAAAACTTGTCGAAATTGAACGAGGTTCCCGTCGACAAATGACAATACAGATAATCCGGTTTCTTAACTTTCACCACATATTCTACATCTTTGATAGGAATGTTGGCGCCTACATAAATCACATTCACGCCCCTGCTTTTCAGTAAAAAATGCATGAATATAAGTCCCATTTCATGAAATTCTCCGGCGGGTAAGAAAAGCAAGACACTCTTTTTTACTTTCAAAATCGGCTGCAGACCTTCAATGCCCACAATCAGTTTCTGACGAACCATATTGGTGACTAAATGTTCCTGTCCTGGGTTAATGTGATTCGTAAGCCACAGAATACCAATCTTTTCTAAGAAAGGAAAGATAATTTGCAGGATCGTTTTCTCAATTCCGCGTGACAGTATGTATGTATCCAGCACCGACTCCATCGCTTCCATGTTCAGGTCTACCATGTGCTGGATCAGTTCATTAATTATTCTTTCCTGCTGTGCCTGTGCATTGTTGAGGGAAAGAATTTTCTCCTGCATTTCCACCCCATCCATCTTATTAATGTGCGAAACCTTGTAACCATACTTATTCAGTAAGGCAATGTTAAGTACCAGCTTAAGTTCATCATTGGTATAATAACGGATTTTGGTAAGCGTGCGGTTTGGTTTCAGGAAATCATACCGTTGTTCCCAGATCCGTAAGGTGTGTGCCTTAATGCCGGATAAATTTTCGAGGTCTTTGATTGTGAATGCGTCCATATATATAATACAAAGTAACGCTATTTTTTGTTTAACTATTTAATTAAAACATTAAACATTCTTAAATCTGGGAATTTTATTACTGAACTGTATAAAACAGGGTGTGACCGTACAAAATAGCAGCGCCTGCTTAACCGAAATATGATAAAAAGGAAGAGATTTTGGCTGAATTAATTAAAATTTACGGGAAGGAAGTTCTTTAAAAACCTGCCGGGGAGTAAGCAAATCTTCTGAAAACAGAGAAAAAGCCGTTAAAAAAATGATCATGATATCTGTGTATAAGGAAAAGTGGGAGCGATACCATTTCTCCAGTTCGGCTTTATATGGATAAATAGAAAGATACATGGCACGCGGATCTGCCGCTTCTGACAACATTTTTTCTTCATCACGAAATATCAGGGAACCAATGCCGGTGATACCCGGACGAACCGAATAAATATGCTGCTGATCTTCTTCGCTGTACAAAACGAAACTCACCTTCATCAGTGGCCGTGGGCCAACAATGCTCATATCGCCTTTTAACACATTAATGATTTGTGGTAATTCATTGATCTTGGTGCGACGTAACATTTTACCGAAAGGTGTAACACGCGGATCATTTCTTAAGGTGATTTCGCCCGTACCAATGTTCGGACTATTCTTTAACATGGTGGCAAACTTGCAGATGTAAAATTTTCTGTTCCGGTAACCAATCCGCTCCTGGAAATAAAAAACTTCCCGCTCACCTGTAAGCATGAGCCCAATGATCACAATTATGAAAACAGGTGATAATATGAGTAAGGCGGTAAATGCAATAATAAAATCAAAAACACGCTTAAACAGCTTGTACATATTTTTTAATTAAAGCATTGCTTGATGGTATCTGTCACACGTTTCATTTCAAGTTCCGTAATATTGGTGGAACAAGGAATGCTCAGGCAATGTTTATAAATATCATCTGACTGGTTCGTATGATTATAAAAAATATCATTTGAAAACATACTTAACTGATTCATCGGAACCCAGAAAGGACGGCTTTGTAATTTTTCGTCATTTAAAGCTTTCAACAATTCTTTTTGTTTGGAAGTACGTATGGTAGGCAGCCACCAGTTGGGATTAACGTCAATGCTCACCCGTTGAAATGTGATATCCCCTACTTCTTTGAGTTCTTCTTTATAAAACTGAATGATCTGTTTTTTCTTTTCAAGGAAAGATGGCAATTGTTCCATTTGCGCTACACCCATTGCTGCCGCAACATTCACCAGCCGGTAGTTGTAGCCAATATCATCATGCATATATTCAAATGGATCGCTTTTGGCTTGTGTAGTAAGATGTTTGGCTCTTTTAGCTAAAGATTCATCATTTGTTATGATCATGCCACCACCACCAGTTGTAATAATCTTATTGCCGTTATAACTGAATGTTCCCATTAAACCGAAACTGCCGGCATGTTTGCTTTTATAATAACTTCCCAGTGCTTCAGTAGAATCTTCCAGAACAGTTATGCAAAACTTTTCTGCCAGTTGCAACAGTCTGTCCATATCACACATATTTCCTAACACATGCACGGGCATGATCACCGGAATTCTTTTTCCGGATGTATGAAAACAAACGCCGTCTCTTACAAATGTTTGTTCATTCAGAAATTGCTCCAGCAGATCAAGATCCATCTGCCAATCGTGCGGATTAGCATCAATTAAAATCGGTGATGCACCGGTATATTTTATGGAATTGATACTGGCAATGAAGGTAATGTTGGGAGCAATTACCAGATCATTTGCATTAACGCCGAGCATAATCAGGCATGTGTGTAAAGCCGTTGTTCCGCTACTGGTAGCTACAGCATATTTGGTTCCGGCAAAGGCAGCAGACATTTTTTCAAACTGATCAACATATGCACCTACACTGCTCACCCAACCTGTTTCTAAACAGTCAGTTACATATTTTAATTCATTGCCGCCCATATTGGGCCCGGAAAGCAATACCATAATTACAAAGTTTGGTTGGCAAATGTAATTAAAAGTTGATGGGGTTGCGGTTGTGAACTTTGTGTAACCTTGTTGTACTCTGTGTTAAAACAAAAAGATGTAAATTTTTTAAACACAAAGAACACTAATTAAAAACCCACAAAGAACATAAGTAATAACATTGTGAACTTCGTGTAACCTTGGTGCACTCCGTGTTAAATGATCAAATATTCCTGAATTTTTGTGCGAAGGCATCTGTTACAATACCCGTTTTCAGCAGCGTATAAATTTCATTTACACCGTCGGGAACTTTTTTGGTGATGGTATAACCGAGTTCATTTTTTATTTTATCGAAGTTCACGCGGTAATCACGCGGGTCTTCAGAACTGTCTACATAATTTACAGTTACGTTCGGCACCACTTTGCATACTTCCCCGATGATCATTCCTTTGTTATAATTTTCTTCTGTACTGCCTACATTAAAAACATTGGCACGTACTTTTTCCTCGGCAGTTTCTAACACTAAAATTACTGCTCTCGCCAGATCATCTACATGGCAGTAAGGCCTCCAGAACTGCGGTCCCCAAATCTCCTGTTCGCCATGTATAGCCGCATTACGGGTGAATTCATTTACCGTCAAATCAAAACGGATACGTGGTGAAAAACCATACACCGTACTAAAGCGAAGAGCCGTGCTGCACATAGCCGTATCTTTCCTTTCGTTCAACAAATAATTTTCAAACTTTACTTTCAGTTCAGCATATAATGAAACCGGATTTAATGCAGATGTTTCGGTAACAAAAGAATCCGGATCAGGCATCTTTCCATAATTACTGCAGGTACTTGCAAAAACAAATCTTTTTACGCCTGCTTTTTCTGCTGCATCAAATAAGGCAACACTTCCATCCCAGTTGGTTTGCTGTGCCTCTTCACTGAATTTTTTGCACGCAGGATCGCCAACAATCGCTGCAAGATGCGCAACTGCGTCAATGCCTTCCAGTGCTTTTTGTACATCCTCAGCATTACGTATATCTCCATGCTGAAATTCAAAATTCGGATGCAGCATCACATCATATAATGCATCGCCACCAAATTTTAAACTATCGAGTACTCTTACTGTATAATCTTTATTCAATAATTGTCTTACCAGCACTGAGCCTATATATCCTGCGCCACCTGTTACCAAAACCTTCATATACTTAGTTAATTTAAATTAATTTTTTTGAGGGATTACCTACAACGGTTTCATTATCCGCAACATCTTTCACCACCACTGCTCCCATTCCGATCATGGCATTTTTTCCTATACTGATATTCTGACGTATTACCGCTCCTGCTCCTATAAAACTTCTTTCTCCTACCGTTACATTGCCACACAATATGGTACCGGGACCAATATGAGCAAACGCACCGACTACACATTCATGTTCGATAATGCAGGCTGTATTGCAAATAGCACCGGTTTCAATTTTTGCAAGCGGATTGATACAAACTCCTGCAGCAATCATTACACCATGATCTGCAATATTTACACCAAGGCTGATAATCGCAGAAGGATGAATCGCATTTACAGGCAAACAAAAATTTTCGAGTGACTGATAAACTTTTTTCCGGATGTTATTGTCGCCAATACCGATAAAAAAACCGGATCGTTTCATCTCTGCAACAGAAACTTCCTCCAGTTCTTTTCCCAGGTAATTCAATTGAAAAGGATCAAAAGATTTCTTCTCCACATCGCAATAGTGCTGCAATTTTTTTCCTGCTGCCTGCAGAATACCACAGCAAACAAAAGCATGTCCGGAATAACCAATGATCACCATACAATTATTTATGTGCAACAGTTGCCCAGCCACCACCGATACGGATGATGTCGAGTTTATCGCGGCTGATGCCTGCATTTTTATGCAGATCAATTATTTTTTGTTCTGTATAATGAAATAACGGACAGGTGTAGCGGTATCTGCGCAGCGCCATACGTAAACCATCTTCCGGCCACGAAGCCATAATAGATTTTTTCGACAGAGCACTCATTCGTGACAACAATGCCTGAGCATCCTGCACGTAATCAAATACACCGAGGGCATAAGAATAATCAAAAGTTTTACCGCCGAAATCATACGTAAGAATATCGCCTAAAACGAATGTACATTTATCAGCCACGCCTTCTTCCTTAACGGTTTGATTGGCATAATCAATCATATGCTGTGCGAAATCGACTCCGAAAATATGTGAAGCACCGGCATTTTTGATCAGACTCACACTGTTCACTCCCGGACCCGAACCCACATCCAAAACAGTTGCATTTGGAATTTTTTTACAGGCTTCCACTGCTATGGCTTGTCTTTCATATACGCCTTTTCTAAAAACTCTGTCGAAGGCGGAAGGTTTTTTATAATAATTACCGAAAAGTTCACTTCGTGCATCCCAATAACTTTGCACCGATTCCATTTTCTTTGACATACTGCGCTTTTTGTTTACAGGTTACAAATTCGTGCTGCTGTAGCAACGATGTAATTTTGCTTTTAATTGATTTTCTAAAAATATTCCATCGCAAATTTAAGGCAAGCACCTTTAATGCAGCATATTTTACATTGGCCGGATAATTAGCCGTTACGCTGATACTTTCATTATCGAATTCATAAGGATGCATGTACAGCATACTTCCACTTTTGTTAGCCTCCAGATCATTGAAAACTTTTTTAACCAGCACATGAGGCATCAGACGTATATATCCACCGCCTGAAACCGGCCATTTTTTGTTGAAATAGGTTGCTACCGTTAAGGGAAGTTCCACTATATTTTTACCATTGGGCAATTCATATAAAGCATCCTTATCATCAAAACCACTGATACCATAACGTGACATCCGGATAGGAAATATACTGCTGTCGTATTCCATTCCCAATTCTGCAAGCATTTCCAATACGTACAGATTTTCTTCTATAACGGAAAAAAAAGGCGCACGGTAACCATACAATTTTTCACCCGTGATCTGCGAAACGAGATCATAGCTTTCCTTAATGTCTTTCCATGCTTCGTCTTTATGTAGCTTAAACATAGGCTTATGATTCATTCCGTGCAAGGCGATCTCATGGCCGCGCTGTTGAATCTGCTTAACCAATTGTGGCCGGTATCGTGCCAGCATACCCAGAATAAAAAAAGTGGCTTTGATATTAGCTTCGTCCATCATGTTCAGCATAATATCTGTTTGCCTTTCAATAGCGCCATGTTTAGGTTCTGTAATCTGATCGTAATGATACATGCCGTATAGCTGCCCAAAATCTTCCCAGTCTATGGATAATGTGGCTTTATTCATCTGTAAGATTTTGAATTTTCAATAGTGCGTAAATATGCATCTATTACGATCTGTTTATCAAATTCACGAATCACTTTTATTCTTGCCTGCTTTCCCATTTCAGTTCTGGATGCAGCGTTAAGGGAATACATCTTCAGCATTTTTTCAGCCAGATCATTTGCATCCTGCACTTCACATAAAAACCCGGTGACACCATCTTCCACAATATCCCTGCAGCCGGTAACATCACAAGTAATGCATGGCCTTTCCATACTGGACGCTTCCAGCAAAACATTACTGGTGCCTTCTCTGTACGACGGCAATACGATGCACGTTGCATTGGCAATAAGATGTCTAACATCTTTAGCTTCACCTGAATACACAATAATTCCTTCATCCTGCCACGCCTGCAGTTCTTCGGGACGTACCAGATTATCTTTTAAATTCTGATTCCATAAAGGACCGACCACCCGACATATAATACCAGGATATTGTTTTTTTATGATCCTTGCCGCCTCTACAAATTCAATGATGCCTTTATCTTTTATTAACCGGCTGATAAATAAAAATTCAAAATAATCAGTCTCAGATGGAACAGGCTGATAATATTCATAATCGATACCGGAACCGGGTATCCGTTCCACTCTGGAGGCTGTAGCATATTTTTTTTCGAGGAACAGATTCATATCATCATAATTCTGAAAAAATATTCGGTAGGTTTTTTTTAGAACAAATTTATACAACGTTCTTGCAGCCTTATAAGCAATATTATTTCTTTCAAACAAAGGGCCGATGCCAGTGATATTGGTAATGGTAGGAATTTTTAAAATCCGGGTGATGATATTTCCCCAGATGGCAGGACGAATGGTGAAAGTGAGACAAACATCCGGCGACAATTTCTTCATTTCTTTATAAAAATTACGCAGGTAAGTATAGATATCTCGTGGATCCTGTGTACTCGCTTTGATATCTACAACCTTGAAACCATTTTGTCTCGCCAGCTGTAAAGCTTCCTCTGTTCCAGTGGTAAGAATGGTAACATCATATCCTTTTTGCTGCAGAGTTTCTGCCAATTTTTTCCGGATGGTGTTGGTGGCGATGATGTTATTTTCTATGATCGCAATTTTCATGAATGCAGATAATTTTTTTTGTACCACACCTCCATGCAGAAAATTGTCCATAATATTTTAGCACGTTTCTCCTCCGATATACGCACTTTATTTTCCATCAGTGCCTCAAGGAATGGCGGCCTGATAAAATTTTTCCACAATGCATCGCCTGCAGACAAATAATCAAATATCATGGGCTTAAGATCATCATTCACCCAGTTACGCAATGGCACTTCAAAGCCTCGTTTTGGCTGGTGGATGAGTGGTGATGGTAAATATTTTTCAGCCAGTGTTCTTAATAAATATTTTGTGGTGGTGCCTTTTATTTTATAATGATCGGGCAGGCCCGGAATATATTCCAAAAGATCCTTACAAAGAAACGGACTGCGGCCCTCGAGTGAATTGGCCATGGTGGCGATATCCATTTTTACCAAAAGATCGCTGAAGAGATTACAATCGAAATCCATGCACATGATTTTTTGCAAACCAGACATAGAAGATTGTGTGATTTCTCTGAAGTCATCTCTCATCATTTGTAAATAATCATTAGAAGGATGAATAATATTATTTTCATAGCCTTCAATAATATCGAGTCCGGCTGACAGATAAATTTCGAGATCTTCTTTAGATGCCATGGCAGCGAGGCGATACAAAAAATTATATTTCGATTTTTTATCGTGCGATGGCGGCAATGCGCTGCTGATGATGCGGGCTGCTTTTCGCATGAACGGCGGTTGTTTCAAAAAATCATATTTCGAAAAGGGAACATAACGCCTGTATCCGCCGAATAATTCGTCGGCTCCATCGCCGTTTAATATAACGGTTACATATTTTTTTGCTTCACGGCTTACATAATAAGAAGGAATGGCAGAACTGTCAAAAAATGGTTCGCCATAATTCATTATAATCTGTTCCACATCATTTTTGATATGATCGAAACTGATATTAATCTCTGTATGATTGGTGGCATATTTATCGGCTACCAATTTTGCGAGCGGCGCTTCATCATATGCACCGGGAAAAGAAACTGTAAATGTTTTTAATTGCTGATGTTGAGCGGCCATGGCGGTAACAATGCCACTATCGATACCTCCGCTTAAAAAACAGCCAACTTCCAAATCGCTGGAATCAATTCTGTTTTTAACGGCTTCCTGAAGAATATGATCTGTTTTCTGCAATGCCGTATTGAAATCGTCTGATTGTTTATGCAGATATTGATCATGAATATTCCACCACCGGTTTTCTTTAACCGAAAAATTTTTACAATCGATCAGCAATGAAGTTCCTGCTGTTAATTCTGTAACATTTTTATACGGCGTAAGCGTTCGGTAAAAAGTTCCCAGGTGAAGGTAATGGTAAAAATGGGATGGCTCTATTTCGAGCGGAACCATTGCTTTCAGGCAATTCAGTTCACTGGCAAAAGCCATTTTTTCGTGATCCTTAAAATAATACAAAGGTTTTTTACCGGCTCTGTCCCGGGCTATGAAAAGTGTTTGTTCCTGCGCATCATAGATCGAAAATGCAAACATACCTTCGAGTTCGTCGAGCATGGATGCGCCTTTCATCCGGTACAACATCAACAGTGTTTCCGTATCGGAATGTGTTTTACCGGTTAAAGCATATTTAGATCTTAACCGCTGGTGATTATAAATTTGTCCGTTAAAAATGATTGTATACCGGTCATCTAAATGCATCGGCTGTTTGCCGCCTTCAATATCTAAAACAGATAAGCGAAAGTGATAGAATTGTACATTGCCAGATAAAAAGCCCTGTTGTTCATCAGGTCCCCTGTGCAACATGGAAGTTCTTATGGTATCGTTTGAAAATTTCAGATTAACCGCCCCGGCAATTCCGCACATCGCATGCTATTTAGATATTTACAAAATAACTGCATATTATTGAATGCCACACGGGTTTTTAAGATAAATTTGTTGTAACAGTTCGTGCAGAACATTTACTCCTTTAAGGATGGATATAGCTGATTTTCTTGTATTTTTTATCTGGATAATTCTATTTTATATTTTTTTCGCAATCCGGAGAAAACGTTTTTCTGACCCTGTACTTAAAGCATATCACAAAAAAACATTTTGGATAAAAGTCATCGGCAGCTTTGCCTTCTGCTTATTCCTTCTCTATATATCGCCAGGCGATGCCACATCTTTATACTTTCCGGAAGGCAGAAATATTTATCACCTTATTTTGAAAGACTCTTCTTCGCATGTAAAAATATTATTTGAACCCGGAAAGGATTTTGATCAGAACCTGTTGTACGACAATGCCAATGCAGGCTTTTTCAATGAAGAAAGTAATTTTATGGTTACGCGTCTGGTAGCCATTATGTGCTTTTTCACGTTCGGTAAATTCATGGCCATCAATCTTTTCTTTTCCATGCTGGCGTTTGCCGGAATATGGAGATTATATCTGTTTTTTTATGATCTGTATCCGCATTTACACAAACAACTGGCCATTGCCATTTTATATCTTCCCACATTTGTATTCTGGAGCTCAGGAATTTTAAAAGACCCATTGTGTGTGGGTGCAATCGGATTTCTATCGTTTTCGCTGTATTGCCTTTTTATTAAAAAGAAAGGGATTTTTAAAAATGTGTTCATCATACTGGTATCAGGTTGGTTACTCAGTATTCTCAAAGTGTATATATTAGTTTCTTATCTGCCATTTTTTATTTTATTTCTGATATTATTTCATCTGAAACGTGTAAAAAATATTGTGCTCAAAATTGCTGTGGTTTTATTTTTTGTTACAGCCAGCATAATCGGATTTGTATTTTCGATGGAAAATATTCAGTCCGCATTAGGAAATTTTATAGGTAAGGGAAGTATTACTAAAACAATTAAATCTTATCAGCAGAATTATAATAACCAGCAATCTTATGCTGAATCTAATTTCTCTTTAGGTGTGGAATTCGACGGAACGCCGCAAAGTTTATTGAAGATGGCGCCGGCCGCAATTGTAGCTACGCTGTACAGGCCTTTTCTGTGGGAATCAAAAAAGTTATCAACCTTATTGTCTTCGCTGGAAAGTCTGGTGATCATGATCTTCACTTTGTTTGTGATCATCAGAGTTGGTATTATAAAATTCATCAAAACAATCGCACGCAATCCGGTGGTGCTTTATTGTATGTTGTTCGCTATGTTGTTTTCACTTTTTGTGGGAGCCACTACTTTAAATTTCGGTTCACTTGTTCGTTATAAAATTCCGGCAATGCCTTTTTACGTGATTGCGTTATTCATTATTTTAGATGTGAATGGAAAAATTAAAAGGAAACCTACGTTAACTGTTTAACTTTCCATAGCTCTTGTATCTCTTGGCACATAAAAAATACGGGAGAGACTATTGAAAAAATTACGGGATAGCTGATGAAAAATATTTCCGTGATCTCCCTGATAATTATCTCTCAATTTTAAAAGAATAACAGATGGTGTTGCATTGAAATTATAGCTGATTGCATCTTTTACAGGCCATTTTATAAAACTCAGTTTTTTTACTTTATCGGTTTTTTGAAACAATAAAATTAAGGCTGCAAATGCTGTAAGAAAAAAGGCATACAGTAAAAATGCAACTGGCTTTATCCGATGTTTTGCTTTTAAAATATGAAATCTGTTCCTTACATAATAATATACTTTCCAGGAATTATTAAAATCCCAGTCTTTTGTAATCCGGAATGTTCTTGGCGGATGATAATGAATACTTTCAGTAACAGTATAAACAGGTATAGCATGCTTTTTTACAATGCGATAATAATATTCTGTTTCATCTCCCCATAAAAACAGAGATGCGTCTGGTACGCCTACTTTTTCAACAATATTGCGATGAATGAGCGTTCCATTAAAAGGATGGGCAATTCCCGCGATCATTTTTGTTTCTACTTCCTGTATGGTTTTATAATTTTTTGTTTTCCATACAAATGTTGATTTGTCGTTTTTATTGACAACAGCACAGTTTAAAAGGCTGACATTATGCGGCTGATGAATCAGTAATTTTTTCAAAGCATCCTGTTGCGGATATCCATCATCATCCATGCACCATATCCACGAGTAACCGGATTTATAAGCCCATGTGATGCCTGTATTAAAACCGCCACCTGATCCCTGATTGGTTTGTGTAATATGAAAAATATCTTTTTGTGAACGAAGCCATTGCTCGGTATTATCCGTGCTTCCATTGTTCACAACCAGTATTCCATCGAGTTTGTGCGTTTGTGCCCTTAATGCATTTATACATTCGATCAGCATATCCAGGCGGTTATGCGACACTACTACGGCAATTGCCTTTTCCATATTTTCAGTTTTACAATAGGATATTCTCCTGCTATAAACGATGGAAAGTTGTTGTTATTGCCTGCGT
Organism: Bacteroidota bacterium; assembly: GCA_031411115.1. Lineage (GTDB taxonomy): Bacteria > Bacteroidota > Bacteroidia > Chitinophagales > Chitinophagaceae > Ferruginibacter. Next base: position 65,808 of record JANOAO010000092.1, on the reverse strand, counting down.
GAATAAATCGTAAACCGTTGAATCATACACCAAAAGATTTGTATACTATTATGGCTTTGTCTCATAGAATTCTTAAACAAAATTATTCCTGGTTTTCAAAAACAGGAACCGGAGTACCGGAAGCAAAAGATTTCAGCACTTTTTTTGAAAAACTCAGTGCCTCACCAATAACCTGGTGCATATCCAGATAACGATAGGTGGCGAGGCGGCCGATGAAAGAAACATTTTTAGCGTTCATGGCTTCATGACGGTAGGTTAATAATAATTCTTTGTCGCGCTGCAATCTTTTTGGATAATATGGAATATCATCAGCCTCCGTTTCTTTGGAAAATTCTTTAAAGTAAATGGTGTGATCAAATTGTTCCCACGGCGTAAAATGTTTATGTTCTGCTATCCGTGTATAAGGAATTTCTTCATCGCAATAATTCATTTGTGTTGTTCCCTGATGATCCCCTTTTGCAATATGTTGTTCGAAGTTAACGGTTCTGTATCCTAAGCGACCGTGCCGGTAATCGAAATAAGCATCGATAGGCCCGCAATAAAAAACGTGATCGTATCCGGAAATGTCGGATGTAGCGGAAAATTTTTTCTGAAGAAATATTTTTATACTAGCATGGTCCAGCATTTTTTCCATAATGGAAGTATAGCCTGTTGCCGGAATGCCGGTGTATAAACTGTTGTGATAATTATCATCATAATTAAATCGAACCGGAATTCGTTTTAAAATAGAAGCCGGTAGTTCTGAAGGTTCACAACCCCATTGTTTTTTGGTATAGCCGTAAAAAAATGATTTATATAATTGAACACCAATAAAACGCAAAGCCTGCTCTTCAAAATTAGCGGGTTCATCTATAGAGGTATCGGCAAGTGATTCTAAAAAAATTCTTGCTTCTTCGGGATTGAAAGTTTTATCAAATAACTGGTTGATGGTTTGAAGATTAACCGGTAGCGGATATACTTTCCCTTTACTGAAAGCTTTTACCCGATGAACATATGGCCGCAATTCAACAAAACTGTTTACATAATCCCAGATATTTTTATCATTAGTATGAAAAATATGAGGGCCATAACGATGCACCATAATTCCGGTTTGCGGGTCGCGTGAAGTATGGCAATTACCGCCGATATGATCTCTTTCATCCCATATATCAATTGTACAGGAAAGATTTTTAGATAATTCATGTGCCAGCACACAACCTGAAAAACCTGCACCCACAATCAGAAATTTTTTCGGCATCTCACAAAAATATTTCGATAAAATTAAGCAATAACTTTTCGTATATACAGAATTATGCATTTATGATACAACTCAACATTGTTGCATCACAGCATATTCCTATTTTTGCCGCCGAATGATGAAAGCGTATAATCAGTCACCCCAGCATATCGTTGAAGGCAAACATAAACCTATAGCTGTTTTTTCTACTGACGGAACAAATATCGATCATGAAGTGGTGGATGCATTTGGTGAGGAGTGGACGAAATTTCATGATTTTTCTGACGATACCATTCATGAAATAGCTCAGGAATATTTTGACATACTAAATGATAAGATCGTACATAAAGGAACCTATGGCATTGACTTGGGTTGCGGAACAGGGAGATGGACGAAATACCTTTGCCAGCAGGCAGGTTTTATAGAAGCCGTTGACCCGAGCCATGCGATATTTGCTGCAGATCATTTGTTGAAAAATGTAGATAATGTAAGGCTTACAAAAGCCAGTATTGAAAACATTCCTTTTGATGATGAGACATTTGATTTTGCCATGAGCGTAGGCGTTTTACATCATATTCCCGATACGCAAAAAGCCATGCAGGATTGCGTGAAAAAAGTAAAGAGAGGCGGATATTTTTACTGCTATTTATACCATAATCTGGAAACACGCGGATGGTGGTTTAAAACCTTATTTAATGCAGGGGAACTGATTAGAAAAATAGTATGCAGATTTCCCACACCAATCAAAAAATTAACTTGCGATATTCTGGCGATCCTCATTTATATGCCGCTGGTATTATGGGTGCGTTTTCTGGTATTGATAGGTTTGAGAAAGATCGCTATCAAAATGCCATTGAGTGCTTATAACAACAAATCTTTTTTTGTAATCAGAAATGATGCACTGGATAAATTCGGAACTAAACTGGAACAAAGATTCAGCAAAGCACAGGTGGAAACCATGATGCGTAATTGTGGTTTGGATGAAATAGTACTAAGCCCGCTGACACCTTTTTATCATGCGATCGGGAGGAAAATGACCTTCTAGGTTGGGTAACCCTCTAGGTTAAAATTTTTGCATAAACAGATGCGTATCTTCTGACGGCTTCCTCCAGAGAATAAAAATCCGAGGCACCTTTTCGTATTGCCGCACGATCAAATATTTTTCCGGCAACTATTTGTTCTGCAATTTTTATGTACTCGCTTTTTGTAAAAGAATCGATCACAAAACCGGCATCGTATTTTTTTACGATATCCGCCACATCTCCTACGCCTGAATTGGTGATCACCGGAATGCCCATACTCATAATCTCACCATGTTTAGTGGGTGAAGATGAAATTTTAGAGTAGCACGGTTTTATGAAAAACAAAGCGTAATCGCTGAAAGATAGATATAACGGAACCTCATGCCTGCTGGCTTTTGTGATAATAAGTTTTTCTTTAGGAATACCTGCGGATGCAGCTGCCTGCACGATAGCTTCATGCCGGTGAGGAGAAATAAATAAAAATTTCGATTGTGGAATTTTATCCGACAGCACCTTACACATATCCATCATTTCTGTGGTTAGGTACCATCCTCCGATCGATCCGAGATAACTAAAAATAATATCATCCTTTTGAATGCCCAAACTTTGCTGCATCAGATTTTTATCTTCTCGTTGTATTTTTTCCGGATCAAACAACTGCATATCGGCACTGCAGGGAATCACCGTAACAGGAATATTTTCCCGTGGAATGTGTTTCCAGGTATGAATAATTTTTTCAGCGGCATACGTTAAACAAACCACCTGATCGGCAGCAGCCACACAGGCATCTTCATGCGATTTAAAAAATGTATACACGTAATTAAATACCGGATTTTTTCTGTTCCACATGCCACCGTCCACCCGCTCATCTGCCCAGAAGCCGCGTATATCATTTAAAAATTTTACGTTCCATTTTTGTTTCATCCACAAAGCAGCAAGTGTTGGAACGCCGGGCCTTGTATGCACCATGTCAAAAGGATCTTTACGATGTAATGATTTGATCTTCCGTTTCATCATGTTAAGATCATACATAGATGATAATAGCGGTGGTGATTTATGGTACGGTATACTTTCCCATTGTATAGGAAGATCTTTTAAAAGACTTTTCACATATTCTTTATCTGCCATAAATTTTTCTGGCTTATCGCAGCTTAAAATGGTAAAGCGATAACCATAGGCCGTTAACCCTTTAAGATAAGGGATCACCTGACTCTGTCCGAGTGGATCGGTCATTCCATCATAAGAAAGAAAAAGTATATGCGGCATACAAGATCGAAATTAATCCATCCATTCTTTATACCACATCTGAAACATGAGTAAATACCAGAAAATAGTGTTGTAGTTCCGGTCACCGGCAAAAAAACTGCGTTTGATATGATCAACACCTGCCTGGTAAAACAGATCGTGTTTGGCGAATGCCGCATCATTCATATATTCCTCCACATAAAATTTGAGATCTGTTTTCAACCAGTCTGCTACCGGCACACCAAAACCCATTTTGGGTCGATCCATTATTTCTTTTGGAACATATTTATGAACAATGTCTTTGAGGATTATTTTTTTGTCATTGCCTTTCATTTTTAAATGATCGGGCAGTTGGGCTGCAAATTCAACAAGCCGATGATCAGACAATGGCTCTCTTCCTTCGAGCGAAACAGACATTCCTGCACGGTCTACTTTTACGAAAATATCATCCGGAAGATATGTCCTGTAATCTACCAGTAACATCCGGTCGAGGTTTGTCATCTTTGAAACATTAGGCATATATTCAAAAAAACCTGAACGTGGTTTTTCAATTTTCCGTTTGATGAGCGACTGCATTTGTTTATCGGAATATACCTGCGATAAAAATTCATCCATAATGCCAACTGCCGTAAATGTTTCTTTTTTTAATGCATCTGCCAGCCTTTGTTTTTTGATGGCAGCCGCCGTATGTCCAGTAAGTTTTAGCAACCATGATCCAGGAATAATATTTAATATACTCCCTGTTGGATAACGGATGATATCCGGCACCAAATTCAATTTTTTTAAAATATTGATCGATAAAGGATATTTTGGATATCCGGCAAAGGTTTCATCTCCGGCATCCGCACTTAAAGCAACGGTAACGTCTTTACGTGCTAATTTACTTACCAGCATCGTGGGAATGATGGATGAATCTCCGAAGGGTTCATCACAATAAAAAGGAATTGTAGGAATGATATCCTGTGCTTCTTTTGCCGTACAATAATATTCTGTATGATCAGTTCCTAAATGTGTGGCAACTTTTTTTGCATGATCCGCTTCATTATGATCTGCTTCGTGAAAACCGATTGTGTATGTTTTTATTTTATCTGTTCTGTTAGCCTGTATCAACGCAGTAACCGCCGTACTGTCGTAACCACCGCTTAAGAAAACACCCACCGGTACATCGGATATCATTCGGTAGTTACATGCCGAAGTCAATAATTTTTCTGCTTCCTTTTCTGCCTCTTCTTTGCTGATATCCAATTTTGGTTTCTGGTAACATTTTAAAACTTCCCAGTAAGGCAATTCCTCAAAAATAAGTTTAGGGATTTCAATTTGCATGAAATAGCCCGGCCGCAATTTATACGTATCCTTATATATGGTAAGTGGCGCCATGATATACCCATATTGCAGATACTGGAAAACGGCTTCTTCGCAAATGATCTTTTTAAACCCGGGATGTTTATGAAAAGATTTTAGTTCAGAAGAAAAAAGAAACAAGTCTCCTTTCGTATAAAAGTAAAAAGGTTTAACGCCGGCTCTGTCGCGAAAACAATACAATCGTTGTTTAAGTGCATCCAGTAAAACAAATGAATACATGCCAATGAAATGATCTATCATCGCCGGTCCCCAATGCTGAAAGGCATGCAGAATCACTTCTGTATCTGATGTAGAATTGAACTTATGTCCAAATTTTAATAATTCAGTTTTGATTTCCTGAAAATTATAAATCTCTCCGTTAAACACGATGCACCATTGATCGTACCACATGGGCTGGCTTCCACATTCTGAAGTATCGAGAATTGATAAGCGCCTGTGACCCAATCCAAGTTGGTATTTCTCATCTACCAGAAATTCATAACCGCTTCCATCCGGCCCGCGATGAGAGAGAACATCGGTGCAGTCCTTAAGAATTTCTTCAGTAGAATTATGTCCATAATCAATAAAACCCGCAATACCGCACATGTAACTAAGTTATAGAACGAAAGTAGTAAATAAAAGGCCGGTGCCAGACAGAATAACACATAATTTACATGTTGTTTTCTACATCATTTCCGGGGGAAAAGTTCAATTTTTATAAAAACCTTCCTGCCATCCTCATCCAAAAAATAGGCATTATTGTAATCGCCATGACTTAATGCCCTGAGTACATCAATATGTTCTGAGAAACTACCAGTATGTTGCAGATCGATCTCACATAATGCATCGAAATCTTTTTTTAGATTCAGATTACCTTCCTCAGCAGAAAATGATTGATAGGTATTCTCCAGAATTGATTCCAGGTGTATCTCCAGCAGTTCCATTTCTGCATCCAGAATTTTCTGATAAGCCGTAAAAGAAGTATCCCAGCTTTCTATGTGTATATTTTTTTGAGCAATAATATTTCCATGATCCAGCATTTCATCTATTTCATGAATGGTGGCTCCTGCCGGCAATTTGTTGAGAATGGAAAATACTTGTGGAAACCATCCGCGGTTGTATGGATTATATCCCGGATGTACATTTACGCAACGTACATTTTTTACAAGTTCTGCAGGAAACAATTGCTTGCAATGCAATGAGATGATGAGATCATATTTTGTATGCAGTTCTTTTTCCGATTTTATGTTCAACGGTTTTAGCCAGCTTCCTTCTACCGCCATCAATAAAGACTGGTTATGATGGCTGCATGCATATTCAAAATTTTCAGAAAGTTTTTTTTGTTTAGCTAGTTTTCTGAAACGTGTTAATAGTTCGAGATTATCAGAGATGATCAGTACCATATTTAAATCATTTCGTGTTGTACAGACATGAATATTTTTTTTAACGAACCCATAGTCATGAATAATGTAAAAATAAAAACGGTGGCATAAATAATAAGTGTGGCAACGGCTCCGCCATAGGCGCCCCAGCGGCTGATGAAAATATAATTGCAAATAAGACTGATAATCATATTGCCAAATGACATCAGCAACAATTTCATTTTTTGTTTATTGTATAACAAGATAGAATAGAAAAAATAAGTGAGGCACCAGATAAGATATCCGGTACAGATATAATAGATATAGGACAAGGCGCCGGTATATTTTTCATTTAGAAAATAAGTATACACTATGTATATAAAAATAAAAACTACCATCGTTCCCGCTACCATTAAACCCGCATAATAGGTATACAACTTTTTGATTTTTGAATAATCAACTGATGCCTCAGCCAGGATAGCATATATTCTTGGAAAGAAATATTGTATCATAGCGTTAGAGATGAGAAATATAATAGACGCAAATAAACAGGCAATACCATAAATTCCAACGGATGAATTCTGATCATTTGTAAAGTGGCTGAGAAAAAATTTATCAGAGGCATTCATACAAAATAAACTAACCTGCATGGCTATGATAGGAACCGCATAAATGAGTTCTGCTTTTAAATAACGCAAACGGATGTTTCCAAACAGATAACCTCTCCTGAAAAAATAATAAAAAGCATACAGCATTATAAAAATATACGCCACCAAAATGCCTGCGATCCTTCCTTCCCAATGCCACGCAAAGAAAACCACCAGTATAAACGACAACCCCAGTTCAATAATTGTTTTTACAATATTGGTTTTCAGATGCACCATCGGCTCGCCTTTACTTCTGGCGATGGCCAATACCTGCTCGTGACAAAAAGTAAAAAATGTTACAGCCGGAATGATCCATACAAATGAGACAGGGAAACCATAATTTTCTTTTAATGCATCCTTAAACATATATAATCCTGCAATGGATAATAACATCACAATCACCGGCATAATGAAGGTGCTGGTGAAAAAATCCTTGAATTCTTTTTTATCCAGCTTAAAAAAATCAGTTGAAGTTGAAAATACAATTCCCATTGACAGAAAAGGCATCAGGAAAAGTAAACTCGTGCTGAAAAGATTCAACAAACCATTTTCTGAAGGCGTAATATATTTTGGATTGGTGTATATGAAAAGCAATAAGAAGGAAACACCTTTCGAGAAAAAATTACTGAATGTATAAATGCCGAGTGAACGGAAACCTGCTGAAGAAAGTAAATGATTGAATCGGGTGAAGCGCATTAATTCGGTTTTGTTGTTTCCTTTGCCTCGCAGTTCACATCCTGTGTCAATTTTCAATCTGTTTTTAAGACTGATAATAAAAAATATTCAGGATTACATCTGCAATATAAAGCAATAATCAGGCTTATTAACGGGATAAGGCGCTGGTTATTATACCGGCGATCCTGTCAACATCTTCCATTGAGAGTCCGGGATACAACGGTAAACATAAAACACGCCTGCTGATATTTTCTGATACCGGACATGCAGCAGCATTTTCTATGAACGGAAGCTGATTGAGAGAAGGATAAAAATAACGGCGGGAATATATTTCCTGTTGCTCCAGCGATGCCTTTACCCTCAAAAGGATTTCTTCATTTTTGAAAACGACCGGATAGTACGCATAATTATTTTCAAAACGAGGATCAGCACAAACCGGCCGGAAAACTTTACCATTAAGGTGTTTATCATATTTGTCGCAAATATCTTTGCGCTGACGAATCAGTTCTTCCACGTATGGCAAAACACACAATCCCATAGCAGCATGCATTTCCGAACTTTTTCCATTAATGCCCACATTGTAATAATCATCATTAATGTGACCAAATTGTCTTTCTAAATAAATGCTATGGGCAAGCTGATCATCTTTTACAATGATGCAACCGCCTTCCACTGTATGAAATAATTTAGTAGCATGGAAACTGCAAGTGCTGATATCGCCATAGTTCAGCAATGCCTTGCCGTTTAATTTTGCACCAAAGGCATGAGCGCCATCATAAATTACTTTTAAATGATGTTTTTGTGCGATGCTTTCAATTTTTTCTACATCACAAGGCAGGCCATATACATGCGTACATAAAATCGCTTGCGTTGTAGGCGTTATACATTTCTCAATAAGATCTGCATCAATACAAAACGTCTTCGGATCGATATCTGTGAATACGGGTGTACAGTTTTCCCACAGAATAGCATTCACTGTGGCTACATAAGAAAATGGTGTGGTGATGATCTGTCCAGTAAGTTTAAGAGCTTTTAATGCCATTTGTAACACAATAGTTCCGTTGTTACATACCATGAGATTTTTACAATCGAGGTATTGCATTAATTCCTTTTCCAGTTGCTGAAGATGTGGACCGTTGTTAGTGAGATAAGCAGAATCCCACATCGCATCCACATATTTTAAAAACGCTTCTTTTGGAGGCAAAAACGCTTTGGTGACATTGATTCTTGCCATGATGATTTTTAACCTCGTGAATTATTTACGGTTCTGCGTTAATGAAGAAAGGTACATTCCGTATCCGCTTTTCTGCAAAGAAGTTGCCTGCGTTAGTAATTCTTCGTCGGTGATGAAACCCATACGCCATGCAATTTCTTCAGGACAACCGATTTTTAATCCCTGCCTTTTTTCGATCACTCGTACATATTCACTGGCATCATTTAACGAATCGAATGTTCCTGTATCCAGCCATGCAAATCCCCGGTCGAGAACGGCTACTTTTAATTTTTTTTGTTCGAGGTAAATTTTATTAATGTCGGTTATTTCATATTCTCCACGCGGGCTTGGTGGAATATTTTTTGCAATTTCTACTACCGTATTATCATAAAAATACAATCCCGGAACGGCATAATTGCTTTTAGGTTTGGCTGGTTTTTCTTCAATGCTCAGTGCATTAAAATTTGCATCAAAATCCACCACTCCATAACGCTCGGGATCACTTACCGGATAGGCAAAAATAACGGCACCATCTGGATCGGCGGAATCCTGCAATAATTTACTGAAGCCGCTACCATAAAAAATATTATCGCCTAATACAAGTGCTACATTATCTTTTCCGATAAAACTTTCTCCAATCACAAATGCCTGGGCAAGACCATTAGGTTTTTCCTGCTTTGCATAGCTGATGTTACAACCCCATTGTGTACCGTCTTTTAACAAACGCTGAAACTGCTCCTGGTCTTCCGGCGTAGTGATGATCAGAATATCTTTTATACCGGCAAGCATTAATGTGCTCAACGGATAATAGATCATCGGCTTATCGTAAATAGGCATCAGTTGCTTACTGATTCCCATGGTGATCGGATATAAACGTGTGCCGGATCCGCCTGCGAGAATTATCCCTTTCATATTATCTTTTGTGATATTGTTGTTCGTAATAAGTGGCATAACTGCCATCTGTGATATCATTCAGCCATTGCTGATTGTTCAGGTACCAGTCGATAGTTTTTGAGATACCTTCTTCAAATTGTAAAGATGGTTTCCATCCTAATTCCCTTCCTAATTTTTCTGCATCTATCGCATAGCGGAGATCATGGCCGGCCCTGTCTTTCACATAAGTGATTAGTTGTTCGCTTTCACCAGTTTCTCTTCCCAGTTTTTCATCCATCTGCCTGCACAATTCTTTTACCAGTGCAATGTTTGTCCATTCGTTATGTCCGCCGATATTATAAGTTTCTCCTAACTCGCCCTTATGATAAATCACATCGATCGCACGCACGTGATCTTCTACAAAAAGCCAGTCGCGAACATTTTCACCTTTGCCGTAAATAGGCAATGGCTTTTTATTGATGATGTTGGAAATACACAGCGGGATCAATTTTTCAGGAAAGTGAAACGGACCATAATTGTTGGAGCAATTGCTGATCTTCACCGGCATTTTATACGTATGATAATAGGCTCTTACAAAATGATCGGAAGATGCTTTTGATGCAGAGTACGGGCTTCTTGGATCATACGCGGTTTCCTCTGTAAAAAATCCTTCTTCACCCAGTGAACCATACACTTCATCAGTAGAAATATGGTAAAAAACTTTACCGCTCATATCATCTATCCAGCTTTCTTTGGCGGCCTGTAATAAAGCAACCGTTCCCAAAACATTGGTATGTACAAACGATAACGGATCTGTGATGGAGCGGTCCACATGGCTTTCTGCGGCACAATGTAAAACACCGTCGAATTTATACTGAGAGAAAAGCCCGCGCAATGCTTCCAGGTTGGTGATGTCTTCCTTTATAAAAGTATAATTGGGAGCACCTTCCACATCCTTCAGGTTTTCCAGATTTCCAGCATAAGTGAGTTTATCCAGATTTACAATATGATATTCAGGATATTTGGTTACAAATAATCTGGTGAGATGAGAACCTATAAAACCGGCACCTCCGGTAAGTAAAATCGTTTTGGTAAAAGACATATCAGAATTTTTTCTACTGCGGACTTTGTCCGGATTTTTGCAAAGAAAAGAAAATATAAAGGGATTACATCGTTAATGATTTAGCCATGGCGGCAAATGCTGTAAATTGCCACCGTAAAAATTATACATGGACGTAACTTATATAGGATGGGCAGATTTGGTGCTGGTTCCTATATATATTATACTTCTTTACTTACTGATCTGGTACATAAAAAAAAGAAATCCCGACAATTTCCTCATACAGAAATACCTTGTAAAAGGGTTTATTTTCAAGCTGTTCTGCGCTATTTTTTACGGTCTGCTTATCCGCTATTACTATGGATTTGGTGACAGCCTTACTTATTTTAAAGATGCGATGCACATCAAGCAATTTATGGTGGCCGGCACAGAATCCTGGGATATACTGTTATGGGATTTTAAACAGGTAAAACTTGCCTATCCTAATAATCTGGCAGGTTCTGAAGGTGGATGGCTGGTACAAAGGCTGAACATCATCCTGTCGTATATAGCATTTAACCGGTTTTTTGTAGTGACGATCTTGTATGCGACGCTTGCGTATGCCGGTATGTTCAAAATGTTGCAGACTTTTGATGCAATTATGCCCGGATGGCATAAACGAACAGCCCTGATTGTGTTATTTGTTCCATCTGTTTGTGTATATGGCTCCGGAATCTTAAAAGATACAGTTTGTGTTTCAGCTATGGGTTGGTTAATTTATGCCGTATACCAGTTACTGATCCATAAAAAATTCCGTTTACGATATATTATCATTCTGGCTGTATCAGCACTTGTTCTGTCTGTTGTGAAAGTTTATATCATTGCGGCTTTTATACTTCCGTTTGTGATCTATTTAATTATGCTGGGCCTGAAAAAGATCAGATCTGCGTTTTTCAGAAAAGTGCTTTTTCCTGTTTTTATGGCATCCCTGGTGTTCACCTATATTTCTTTTTCAGAAAAGATCGATACAATGCTCGGCACTTATGCTATCGAGAAATTGATGGACACTATGAAGGAACAACAACAGTCATATCAGAATCTGGGTGAAGGAGAATCGGGTTCTACCTTTGATATTGGTACCATGGAACCTACAGTTAGTGGATTTTTAAAAAAGATGCCGGTTGGTATTACAGCCACACTTTACCGGCCGTTTATCTGGGAGACTAAAAAAATTGTGATGCTGTTTTCGACGCTGGAAAGTTTGTTGATTATTTGGTTCACTTTGTTTGTAATGTTCAAGACCGGAATATTTCGTTTTTTCCGAATAATATTTAATGAACCGTTTGTATTTCTATGTATTTTTTACTCACTGATATTTGCAACACTTGTGGGATTATCGACGCCTAATTTTGGAACGTTGGCTCGTTATCGTATTCCTGTGATTCCATTTTACCTGGCGGGTTTACTAGCTATTTTATACAAACAACATATGGCTAAGAAGAAAATGCAACATGAAAATATTGCTTTATCCCTTCCACATCAAAATCCTTCGCCCGCTCCAGAGCTTTAACAGAAAGTTGTTGACGCAGCGATGCATCCTCATATATTTTTTTCATGGCTGCCGCCAGATTGGCCACATCATTTACCGGCGAAAGAATTCCATATTCTGCTATTTCATAAGAACTAAATGCTTCGTGATTGATATCAGTTCCCGGAGCCAGTATTTCTCTCGGACCGGATTTACAATCGGTTGAAATTACCGGTTTACCACAGGCAAGCGCTTCCAGCACAACATTCGGAAATCCTTCTACATGAGAGGTGAGTACAAAACAATCTGCATGGCTGATATACTTATACGGATTGGGATCAAAGCCACAAAAAACCACTTTATCCTGTAAGCCTAACTCGTCTACCAAATGCAGCAACACATGCTCCAGTGCACCTCCGCCAATGATCAATAATTTTATCGGCAGATTTTTGATAATGTAAAAAGCCTGTAAGAGTAAGGGAATATTTTTTTCCTTTCTGAAACCTCCTACATAAATAAAATGAAATTTTTTTTCTTCAAAAACATCCGGCGGTGTTACAGAAGACTGCCGGTGTATGGATTGCAAATCTATGGGATTATGAATTACACGAATCGGCGTTTTAATTCTGAAATTTTCTATCAGATCTGCTTTGCTTGCATAGGAATTTGCCAACACCAGATCTGCTCTTTTATAAGAAAACTTTACTAGCATTTTTGAGATCATTCTGTACAGGCGGCTGTTATGGCGAAGCATGGTGGTTTGGTGTGTGCGTTCACACATAATGATGTTTCCCTTGTAGCCCCACAAACTTCTCATTAGTGCATTGATGTAACAAGGTCGATTTAAAAATGCAATGGAAGTTTGTATGTTATTCTCTTTACAATAGCGATATAATTTTCGGGATAACATTGGAATGCGCAAGAAAACAGCATATTCATTTTCTTTGAGCGGCTGCTCCAAGTCGAAAATTTTTATTTCTGAAGGAATAACATAATCGATGGAACGGTTGTACAAAGCCAGATGAATATCAAAATCATCTTTTAAATGATGAAGCAGATGTGAAACAACACGCTCAGCTCCACCGGAACGAAGCGAGTTAATAAAAATCAGAATCTTCTGTTTCACCATCAACTATTTTTTATGCCTTTTTTTAAAAGGTTCAGTAAATAACTGTATCCTTTCTCTTTGAAGATAGCAGAAAAAAGAATAATCAGAGCGGCAAAAGTAATGGAAACCACAGTAAACCTCGCATACATACCTGCTCCCGAAAGTTGCTGCGTCAACAACCAGCAAATAGCAATAGTAATAATATTGATGAGAAATATTTTGGAAATATTTTTAAAAAATACGGACAATGGTAATTGCACCACATACAATAATAAATATACTTTAGGAACAAGAATTACGAAAGCTGAGATGAGCCTGGCATAAATAATTCCGTTGATGCCATATTGCAAACCCACCACCGTAGCCGCAAGGGAAAACGTTTTCTCAAAAATTCCCAGCCGGAATAAAAGATCAGTTCTTCCTTGTGAAATGATGAAAGAATCATTAAAGCCATTGAGCGTTCCTAATACACCGGTTATACTGAACAATTGAAACATCACCACCATTCCCAGCCATTGTTCTCCCATCAGAATATGAATGAGATCGGGTGCCACAATCACCATATACGTGATAACCGTAGCCGTTATGTAAAACGTGATTCTTATAGCAGATAAATACAATGATTTCAATTCTTCTTTGTGCTGCTGCATCTGTGCAAATGCAGGATAAAAACTTCTGCTGATGGCGAATGCAATATTTTGAACCGGTAAAAAAACGAGTTGTTTGGATCGACCGTATAAACCCAGATCTTTTCTGCCGAACGATCTTCCTACAAGGAAACTATCTAAGTTAAAAGCGAAGTATTCGAGTGTGATATTCAAAAATAAATTGACACTGAATTTTTTTATTTTCTGAAATGATTTCCATTGGAGTATCAGAAAGGGTTTCCATCTGGCAGCAATAATAAAATATAATGAAGAAATGGTAACGTTCAACATCAATTGCATAACGAGACTAAACACACGATAGCCCATTAAAACCATAATAATGGCCACTACATAGGAAATGATCATCGCCACTAAATTTCCGATCACAATCTGTTTGAAATCATGCCGCTTTACCAACAAAGCCTGACTTACACTTCCGGCTGCGTAACAAATAAAAATAAGGGCGAAAAATTTGATATATCCGAGCAACATTGGCTGCTTATAAAAATTGATCAGCACATGACGCAAAGCAATCAGCATCACACAAAAAATAACACCGGCGATCATATTTACCCAAAAAATAGAGCTGTAATCTTTACGGTCAAGATCCTGATTTTGCGTTACTGCATTGCCGATCACATTATTCATTACCAGATTTGCATAACTGGATACGAGCGTTAGCATAATGAGTGCTCCAAAATCTTCCGGAGGTAGTAAGCGCGATAAAATAATGGTACCGATCACATTCAGCACCTGTACAGCTATCTGTCCGGGAATATTCCATTTTGCTGAACGAATAGTTTTCGATTTCAGCTCATCTAATGTTTGGGGTTGCTTCAATTAATTCAACGCTTTGAATTCTGGTAGAGCGTCAAAATTAAGGTATAAACATAGATATCCGAATAAGTGGATAATAACGAACGTAAAAACAAAAAGATGGTTTTTACACTGAATTTTTCATAGAACATGCAGGCACGCCATGCAGCAGACATGCCACGCAATAATTTTTCTTTGTATTGAAGATCAATATCACGCTTATTTAGAAGATTCATTAACTGAACGATCTCAGAGGTAAATGCATCAAAATTCTTAGCCGACAGATAGGTTCGTGAAAATAAATAGCCCAACGTGTAAATATCTGCCGTTCCTATTTCTTTGCGGATTTTTTCACGTAATGAAATAGCGTCAAGTTCATAATCGGAAACAGAGATACCAGCCGCATACACATCATTCAGTTTCTGCAAATACATTTCTTTATGCTGAGGATTAGCAGCACAATCATTCAATACCAGAATCGGATAATGATATCCGAAAAATTTATTATTTGTAGCGCAGCAGATAGCATTTCTTACATCAGCAAAAATCTGTAGCCTTCTCAATGTAGTTGTTCCGGAAAAAATACCGCCCGCATGTACATTATAGGCCGCCATAATATGAGGCAGGTTGGCATATTTAGCTTTCATATCACTGTTCATACCCAGACTGATATAAATAAGCCAATCTAAGATGGTGCTTTTATAAAAATTGGGATCCAATGGTTTTCGCATCAGTTCAGCTCTGAAAACAACGGTAAGAGTTTTGAAATGATTAGAAATCATCACATCATCCACATCATATTTCTGCAAAAGAAAAGATCGCTGACGGATAAATTTAAAATTTTTAATGAGGTCGTATATAAATTTGCTTTTGCTCGATTCAGACACGGTATGACCGCCACACAATGCATAATCAGGATTTTCTTCCAGGAAATTTACCTGGCGCTGTAATTTCAGTTCATCGATCCAGCGGTCATCGCCTTCCAGCATGGCAATATATTTTCCTTTACAACGCTGCAAAGTGTGTTCGAAGTTGGGGATCACGCCCATGTTGCTTGTGTGGGAAAGCAGTTTTATTTTCTCCGGATACTGATCAGCATATTTTTTAGCAACCAGCGCCGTACTATCCGTAGAATGATCGTCGCCTATGATAAGTTCAAAATCAAAATTGGTTTTTTGTGCAAGAACAGATTCTATCGAACGCCCGATGAATTTTTCGTGATTATAAGTTATCATTAAAACACTAAGCAAAGGCGTCATGGTTTGGAGGCTGCATCCGTAAGGTTCGGAGAATAAATTTCTGCAAAAATACTTTATCATATCAAAATAAACGCATTGGTGTAAAGTATCTTTGCGGAATGCACTACGCTTCAGTTGAAAATATTTCTAAATCATTTGGCATTCGTACGCTCTTCAGTAATATTACTATTAATATAGAAGAAGGAGATAAAATAGCTCTGGTAGCCAGGAACGGTTCCGGTAAAAGTACCTTGATGAAAATTATTGCCGGACTGGATACTACCGATACCGGAAAAGTTTGGGTACATAAAGATATTAAAACCGTCATGCTGCAGCAGGACCATGATTTTAATACTGAGCAAAGTATTTGGGATAATGTACTGCGAATGGATAATCCGGTGGTAAAAGCAGTTAAGGCGTATGAGGAATTTCTGGAAGAGGAAAAAGATGACAGCGAAATGCTGGGTGTACTGATGGCTAACATTGATGATCAGAATGCATGGAGTTTTGAGGCTGATCTCAAACAAATATTAGGAAAACTAAACCTGCATCATCTCTCCGAAAAAGTTGGTAACCTGAGTGGCGGACAAAAGAAAAGAGTAGCATTGGCACAGTCGCTGATAGAAGCAGAATTACACGAAGGAAGGTGTTTGCTCATACTAGATGAACCTACCAATCATCTCGATGTTTCCATGATCGAATGGCTGGAAGAATATTTGTCTGCAAAAAAGATCACATTATTATTGGTAACGCACGACAGATATTTTTTAGATGCGGTTTGTAATGAGATTGTTGAAATAGATAATGAGAAGGTATATATCTATAGAGGCAATTATGATTATTTTTTAGAACAAAAAAGTTTAAGATTAGAAGTTCAGCAAAGTGAATTGCAAAAAGATAAAAATATTTTCAGGAAGGAACTGGAATGGATGCGTAAACAACCAAAGGCCAGAACTACAAAAAGTAAAAGCCGGCAGGATGCATTTTCAGAAGTAGAGAATCGTGTGAAACTGGTTAAAGAAACTGCTGAAGTAAGTTTACAGGTAAAAATGACGCGGCTTGGAGGAAAGATCCTTGAGATGAAAAAAGTTACCAAAAGTTTTGGTCCGCTGCCCATCCTGAAAGGATTCGATTATACTTTTAAAAAGGGAGAACGTATTGGCGTAGTTGGAAAAAATGGTGTAGGGAAATCTACTTTTTTAAAAATCGCTCTTCAACTGGAGCAACCAGATAGTGGAAAGATCAACCATGGCGACACCGTAGTGTTCGGGCATTTCAGTCAGGATGGACTAATCTACAAAGAAGATGTTCGTGCTATAGAATTTGTAAAGAAACTTGCAGACTTTTTTCCGTTGAATGATGGAAGTAAAATTTCTGCAAGCCAGTTCATGGAAAAATTCGGATTTTCTGCAGAGCAGCAATTTACCATGCTCAGTAAATTAAGTGGCGGTGAAAAAAGAAGGTTGCACCTGATGAGCATTTTATTTTTGAATCCGAATTTTTTAGTGCTCGATGAACCAACTAACGACTTAGATCTTCAAACGTTGCGGACACTGGAAGAATTTCTGTTGGAATTTCCAGGTTGTATTTTAATAGTAAGCCACGATCGTTATTTTATGGATCGTATGGTTGATCACCTTTTTGTATTTGAAGGAGATGCGGTGGTAAGAGATTATCCGGGCAACTATACTCAATACAGAGAAGCGGTTGCAAAAGGTTTGCTCACCAACATGGATCAGCAGATCATGAAAAGTGAACCAGAAGAAAAGAAAACTTTCGTTATTGAAGAAATAAAGTCCACAACGGGGAGTTCAAAAAAATTATCATTCAAAGAAAAATTTGAACTGGAAAATATAGAAAAGGATATGCCGGCCTTGCAGCTGGAAAAGAAAATGCTGGAAGAGAAAATGAATGGCAACCTTAGTTATGAAGCTTTACAAGAGGCGGCCAATCGCATCAGTGTGATCATTCAGCAGCTTGATGATAAGGAAATGCGATGGCTGGAATTAAGTGAGCGATCATAAATAAGTATTCAGTTTTATAAAGTCAATACCCCTATACCATTGTCAGACACCTATAGATGTCGGACGAGAGTCATTATTAATCATTTAAAAACAGGTATTCAATATTTTTTTCGTTTGTAAATAATTGTACATTCATTTATCCTTAAAAAATGAATCAAAGATATTATTCACTCGATATTTTCCGCGGTGCAACTGTTGCACTGATGATCCTCGTTAATAATCCGGGAAGTTGGAGTTTTATTCATGCGCCTTTGAAACATGCAGTGTGGCATGGACTTACACCGACCGACCTTGTTTTTCCATTCTTTCTATTTGCAGTTGGAAATGCTATGGCTTTTGTAATGCCGCGATTTGAAAAAGCACCGGCAGCGAACTTTTGGAAAAAAATTCTCACAAGAACCTTCCTCATATTTGCGATAGGTCTTTTTTTGAACTGGTATCCATTTATAAAATATGATGATGCCGGCCATTTTGTGTCTAAGCCTTTTGAATCGTTACGAATCATGGGTGTATTGCAAAGGATCTCATTATGTTATTTTTTTGCTGCTGTTCTGGTATATTACTTAAAACCACGTGGAGCGTTTATCGCTGGCGCTGTTATTTTACTGGGTTACTGGTTTTTATGTATAATTATGAATCCTTCAGATCCGTTTAGTGCGCAAGGCTGGTTTGGTACAAGAGCAGAGGAATTAATTTTAGGTGAAAAACATATGTATCATGGTGAAGGATTTTTATTTGAGCCGGAGGGATTGATGAGTACTCCCGCTGCGATAGTACAAGTGATATTGGGATTTTTAATAGGCAATTATATTTTACAAAAAGGAAAAAATGCAGAAATGCTTAATGGCATTTTTGTGGCAGGTGTGGTAATGATATTCACAGGATTTGTCTGGGATATACAATTTCCGATTAATAAAAAAATATGGACCAGCAGTTATACCATTTATACAACAGGTCTTGCCTGTTTAGTATTAGGGGTATTGATTTGGCTCACAGAATTTAAAAACATCAGAGGATGGTGGAGTTCATTCTTTGATGTATTTGGAAAAAATGCGTTGTTCATTTTTATGCTAAGTGGCATTATACCAAGGTCTGTTGCATTGATACGTATATACAATGGTGTTGATGCGAATGGGAAACCTAAATTTCTAACACCTTTCACCTGGTATTATGAAAACATTTGCAGGCAGTTATTTTATGATCCTAAAAATGCATCACTCCTGTATGCCATTTCGTTTATAATTATGATGTGGTTTTTTGCCTGGATATTTCACAGGAAAAAAATCTATATAAAAGTTTAATGATTCCTCAATTTCAGGAATGAAGATTGTTTCCTTTTAGATATGGCCGGATATAAACAAATGCTTACTGAAGCCAGAAATAATGAATTGGAAGGAAATCTGAAAAATGCAGTTTCGTGCTATGAACAAATTTTAAAAGAAGAGCCTGACAATGAAAATATATTGCATCGGCTGATGATACTCTATAGAAAATTAAAGCAACCTAAAAAAGAAATCGCTATCATCAATAAAGCCATTCGTTTAGAAGAAAATAAATATACACCTTCAAGAAAACCTGTGGGTGTAGCCGCAGAAATCAGTAAGAAAATTAATAAAATGATTGGATTGTCCGGTAAAAATGGTGTTATATCCAAACCTGAAACTATTGTTCGATTAGAAAAGCGTAAAGAAATTGTTTTAAAAAAAAAATAAATAATACTTGTATAATCGTGTTACAGTTTAATATATAATTCCGGCAAAATGCATAAAAAAACCCGTAGTTTTTTTCTACGGGTCTTTGTATAAGAATAATTGGATATTAATTCTTTATCACCTTCCTGATGTGTAATTTACCTTCAATAATCACAGATAAAATATACATACCTGGTTTTAAAGATGACATGTCGATGGCTGTGTTAACGGAAGATCCCTGTGCTCTTTTTTGAGACTGATATAATAACTTCCCCTCTACATTTACTAAATAATATTGTAGATGATCATTGATAGCTGCGTTTAATTTCACCTGTAAAACAGATTGAACAGGGTTTGGAAAAATATTAAGTATAACCTTGTCATTTATTGGAGAAACAATTTCTTCCTCAGGAGCATCACTCATTATTCTACCTGATAGAGATGTTTCTTCTTTAATAATAAAACCTGCCACATTGATGTAAGTGCCCGTTCTTAATACAGATACTTTTACAGATCCTGTGCTTGTTGGTACAACTCCTGCAAATAAAGCAGAAGTACTAATATTGTTATCAGTATTTAAAGTGATTTTGGTTTTACCAATTTGAAAAACAGTTTTATTTCCGAGAATGTTACTGCTTCCAAAAAATTCAATAGAATACGTTTTAGCAGGATTCAATCCATAGATGCTGATGGAGCGATTGCTGGTAGCTGTGGCATTGTACCGCAGTACATCTGCCGGACATATTGTGGCGCCTGTACCGTAAGTGGCTCCATTATCCTGAACACTTACTGAAGAACTAAATCTAGCCTGAACGTTTGTAATAGCATTGCTTTCATTTACAAAATAGCCGCTTGAAACATTTACGTTCCAGTTATTATTCCATAATGCTGTGGTAGACGCGTTTCTGCCACCATATAAATTAACACGAATTGTATTTCCGGTTTGTGTATTTACAGGTGCTGCCAGAACATTAATTATAACACTGTCCGTATCGGTAGTACCATAATTGTCTGTAACAGTAAAAGTATACATATATATTCCTGCCTGCAATGAAGTTATAGAAGTGTAAGTAGCAGATGCAGAGGATATATTTCCACCTGCAGGACCAGAAACTTTAGTCCAGATATTATCAATGATATATCCGTCCGTATCTATACCAACACCAGACAACGTTGCCGTATTTACGGGCAATGTGATCGTTTGATCTCCTCCTGCGTTTGCAACAGGAATCGCATTTAAAACAGGAGCAGTAATTACAGTAACAGTTATGGTATCAGAAACAGATGCCAGAGAATTATCTTTTCCTGTAAAACGATAAACATATACACCTGCCTGTAAAGAAGTAATGGTTGTAACATTTGTTGTAACAGATGTTATTATACCACCAGCAGGACCAGATAATTTTGTCCAGGCCGTACCAATAACAGATCCATCAGGATCTGAAGCTGTTCCCGACAACGTACCCGTATTTACGGGAAGGTATATATTTTGATCGGCTCCTGCATTTACTACAGGCAAAATGTTAGCCGCTGCTGTTACAGTAATGGTAACATTGGATGATGCTGTTCCTCCCGCGTTATCCGTTACTGTTAATTTGAATGTATAGGATCCGGCTGTTAATCCGGTAATGGTAGTTGATGCAGCAGACGGTGAGTTGATAGTTGATCCGCTATTACCTGAAACAAAGCTCCATGTATAAGCACTGATCCATCCATCAGCATCTGTTGCAGATCCGTTTAATGTTGCTGTACTTACAGGTAATGTAATGTTTTGATTTACTCCTGCATTTACAACAGGCAAAATGTTAGCCGCTGATGTTACTGTAACGGTAACATTGGATGAAGCTGATCCTCCTGCGTTATCCGTTACTGTTAATTTGAATGTATACGTTCCGGCTGTTAATCCGGTAATGGTAGTTGATGCAGCAAACGGTGAGTTGATAGTTGATCCGCTATTACCTGAAACAAAGCTCCAAGTATAAGTATTGATCCAACCATCAGCATCAGTTGCAGATCCGTTTAATGTTGCTGTACTTACAGGTAATGTAATGTTTTGATTTACTCCTGCATTTACAACAGGCAATATATTAGCCGCTGCTGTTACAGTAATGGTAACATTGGATGATGCTGTTCCTCCTGCGTTATCAGTTACTGTTAATTTAAATGTATACGTTCCGGCTGTTAATCCGGTAATGGTAGTTGATGCAGCAAACGGTGAGTTGATAGTTGATCCGCTATTACCTGAAACAAAGCTCCATGTATAAGTATTGATCCAACCATCAGCGTCAGTTGCAGATCCGCTAAGCGTTGCCGAATTTACCGGCAAAGTTATATTTTGATTTAAACCTGCATTTACAACAGGCAGTATGTTTGCGGCGGCTGCCAGAACAGTAACGGTAACATTTACAGATGTTGTTGTACCGGAATTATCTGTTGCAGATAATTGAAATATGTAAACCCCCTGATTCAATCCTGTAACGTTGGTTACCGGTGAAGAAGGAGAGGTGATTGTTCCACCTGCTGGTCCTGTTTGTTTCGACCATAAATAAGAGGAAACAGTTCCGTCAGGATCTGTTGCACTTCCTGATAAAGTAACTGAATTTACTGGAAGTGTGATTGTTTGATTGGATCCTGCATTAACCCATGGTCCCTGATTGTTAGAATTTACAGTAATAGTTACATCTGAATAGCCGGATGAATTTCCGTTATCTGTAGCCGTTAAACGATAAATATAGGTTCCGGAATTAAGTCCGGTAATAATAGTAGATAATGAATTAGGTGAACTGATGTTTCCGCCGGTTGGACCGGAAACTTTTGTCCAAACAAAACTACTGATAGTTCCGTCGGCATCAGATACGGTTCCGGTTAAAGTTGCAGATGAAGTCAGATAAGGAAGTGACTGATTTGCACCCGCATTTACAATCGGTGCAAGGTTGGTAACTGCATTTTTGCTAAAACCTAACATCCATTCATATACATTCAGATTATTTTCTTTGAAATTCAAATCATAGGTCCTCGACCATGCATCATGTGAAGTAGAAGAAAAAATAGTTTTTTTTGCTAAAGGGGTTGGCGCAATAGGTGCCGCATTTACGTAGTTGACAAAATTGATCGTATTATTAACTGTAACTGTTGGATCACCATCGTTATGTGTAGCCCAGATCGCAATATTAGCAGCAGCAATGATGTTGGCACCATTCTGATTGGGCCATGATGCACCGCAGATCGGAACAATAGCCGCAATCCTGTTAGCATATGCTGCGCTGAAATTTACATAATCCCAAATAACACCGCCTCCCATACTTAAACCCGTTAAGTAAATTCTTTTAATATCTACTTTGTAATTGGTTACTAAATAATCCAGTAAAGTATTGATGTCTGATGCCCAGGGCCATTCTGTAAATTGGGGAGAAATCACAATGGGTTTCGTAACAACACCATTTACCGTAAAAGAGGTAGGAAAAACACCCTGATAAATCTGACGCGGAGTACCATTGTTCAAAACAGCCTGAATAGTGGAAGATGTTCCCGCACCAAGCTCACCCATACCATGAATAAAAACGATCAAAGGATATTTGGCAGTTCCATTGGGATCATAACCCTGCGGTAAATACTCATAATACGCATTTGACTTTGGATTAGTGGAAATGTACCGTGCCGTTTGAACCTGAGCAGGTAAGTTTAAAGAGATAATGATAATAAAAAGAGCTAAAAAAATTCTTCTGACAAACATCGAGTTTGAACGCATTGACTGGATTTTA
The DNA here is from genome assembly GCA_031411115.1 of Bacteroidota bacterium. Taxonomy (GTDB): domain Bacteria; phylum Bacteroidota; class Bacteroidia; order Chitinophagales; family Chitinophagaceae; genus Ferruginibacter. The sequence goes on along the minus strand of JANOAO010000092.1, from coordinate 42,363 downwards.
AGAAATTATAGTTGGTGTTTTAAAAAAAATCAGAAGGGACGGAAGCGCTTTTCAGGCACGCCGCCAATTTGCAATAACCATGCCATAGATACCATTTTCCACTAATCCGATCATATTTAACCAAGAAAATCCACAAATAATTTCAACTTATAAAAATAAAAGTTCACGAATGTATAGTTGCATACCAATTTGGAAATACTGCCCAGCTTGATTTATAATGAAAGCAAAACAGCATCGCATTTCTTCCTACTTTTGTGCCCTCAAAAATTGCTGGTCCCGTAGTTCAATGGATAGAATAGAAGTTTCCTAAACTTTAGATACAGGTTCGATTCCTGTCGGGACTACATTTCAAATAAAAGGGAAAAAGAAAAAAGTACATATCTTAATTCGGATCTTTAATCATTCTTATCAAGCCAGCGCATCAGTCCGGACGTGATATTTATACCAACATCCATCTATTCATTGATCTTCTTCTATCCAGTATCACGCGCCTCATCCATTACCTATTATTACCATTTTCTGCAACCCATAACCCGCAACCTGTATCGTATTTCTTAATCCACAACCCGCATCCTACAACCCGGCTCTCGTTCCCCCCATTCACCTATCTTTGCTGCCCAAAATTCCGGCAAATGAAGTGGATGAATCTTTTAATTAAATACCGTCTCTATCTTGGCCTTGTATTAATGGCCCTGGCTATATATATTAATTATGAGGCTGGTTTCTGGCCGGCTTTTATTGTTTATTTGATAGCGGTGATCTTAATTCTCGGTCATTTTCTCCTGGGCCCGATGAGGCTTATTCAAACCGCTATGGAACAAGGCGATATGGAAGAAGCCAAAAAGATAGTGGAAGGAATCACGTTCCCGGGACTGCTTATCAAACCAGTGCGCTCAGTATATTTTACTATAAAAGGTAATCTGGCTATGGTGAATCAGGATTACGACAGTGCCGAAAAACACATGAAAAAAAGCCTGTCGCTGGGTGGTGGATCGCTTACCAAACAGGCAGAAGGCCCTAATAAATTACAATTGGGAATGCTCAGCATGCAAAAAGGAAATATTAAAGAAGCAGAGTCTTATATCCGTCAGGCCATTCGTGCCGGACTTCCTGATAAGGAAAATAATGCGGCCGCTTATCTTCAATTATGCAGTATCATGATGAACAAGAGAGAATTCCGTGCAGCTAAAGAATATTTCAGAAAGGCGAAAGGCTTTAAACCAGAGACACCCCAGATTGTTGATCAGATCAAACAGATCGAAAAATACATTACCCGCATGCCCGGTTAACAATTAAATTTTTGATCGATCACTTTTTCCCGGAAATCAAATATTTCTTTTAATTTATTCTTTACGAATAAGGTATTCGCTATATCTCCTAAAAACCAAAAAGGTAATTTATAGTGAACGATGTCTTTCATCAGAACACCTTTTTCATTCTCTGTAAAATGATGTTGATGATGCCACAATTCATAAGGCCCGAATCGCTGTTCATCCACAAAATATTTTCTATCTGACACATGCGTGATTTCCGTCATCCAGTACACCGGAATATTTAATACCGGGCGAACTTTATACTCAATCACCTGCCCCGCATACATCCTTCCCAGTTCCGGAGTTAATATTTTGAAACTCAAAGCATCAGGAGTAATCGCCTGCAAGTTGGCCGGATTGCTAAAAAAATCCCAAGCTTCATCCAATGTCATATTCAATTGCTGCTCTGTAGAAAATCTGTATACCTTGCTCATTCCAATTTTTTACAATAACAAACGCCGCAACAAATTGTTCTCAATTATCCTCTGTTCATTAAATTACATCCATGCAATCTTACCGGCAAATTTTAGAAAACAAGTTTGATACAGTATACAATCAACTGAACGAACAGCAGAAAAAAGCTGTGGATCATATAGAAGGGCCGGTGATGGTGATCGCAGGTCCTGGTACAGGAAAAACTCAGATTCTGGGTGCACGCATTGGCAAAATTTTACTGGATACCGACACGGCGCCTGAAAATATTTTATGTCTCACCTATACCGACGCCGGCGTTGTTGCTATGCGCAAAAGACTGATCTCATTTATTGGTGCCGCAGCTTACCGTGTGAATATTTATACGTTTCACGCATTCTGTAATGATGTGATACAAGAAAATCTTTCCGTATTTGAAAAAAATTCACTCGATCCTATTTCTGATCTGGAAAAAATCGTTCTTTTTAAAAAACTGATCGACGCTTTTCCTAAAGAAAATCCTTTGAAACGCTACCGCGGAGATGTGTATTATGAAATAAAAAATCTGCAATCGCTTTTCAGTACGATGAAAAAAGAAGGCTGGACGAGCGATCATATTTGTGAACGCATTCAGCAATACATTGATGATTTACCACAACGTGATGAATTTGTTACCAAACGTGCCACAAAAGATTTTAAAAAAGGAGATGTAAGAACAGATAAGATTCGTGAGGTAATTGATAAAATGGAAAAACTCAAAGCGGCAGTTTGTGAGTTCAATAATTTTCAGAAATTAATGCGTGACAGTAACCGTTACGATTTTGATGATATGATCAACTGGGTGATCAAAGCTTTTGAAGAAGATGAAAACCTACTCCGTAATTATCAGGAAAGATTTCAATATATACTGATTGATGAATACCAGGATACAAGCGGAACACAAAATCGTCTGGTGGAATTACTGATCAGTTATTGGGATAAACCGAATGTATTTGTAGTAGGTGATGATGACCAGAGTATTTTCAGGTTTCAGGGTGCCAACGTAGAAAATATGATCTCTTTTGCCAATGAATACAGCAATGATCTTATCACTATCGTTTTATCAGATAATTATCGTTCCACGCAACCGATTTTGAATATTTCAAAAAACCTCATTGATAGAAATAATGAAAGGCTTGTTTCGCAATTGGAAGGTCTGACTAAAGAATTGCGTGCATCACACACAAACAGAATGCATCTTTTACATCAGCCTGTTATTCGTGAATATGAAACACAACGGCAGGAAATGATCGACATTGTACTGCAGGTGGAAATACTAGTCCGGCAAAATATTGAGCCCGGAAGAATTGCCATCTTATTTAAAGAAAATAAATATGGAGAAGAGATCAGCAATTATTTAAAATTGAAAAATATTCCTTTCTATACAAAACGAAACATGAATCTTTTTGATATTCCCTTATCAAAAAAAATTATACAAATGTTCCGTTACCTGGATTGCGAACATGATATCTCATATAGCGGAGATGAGATTTTATTTGAAATGCTGCATTTCGACTGGTTCAATATTCCGCCTATAGAAATTGCTAAACTTTCTTTGGAAGCTGCTGAAACACAATTCACCGCCAATAAAAAATCAATCCGTAAAATTTTATCAGACAAAGATTCGCAACCTAACATAGATCTCTTCACTCCCAGTATTGATGCCAGCCTTGCAAAAGCATCAGTTATTATTGAAAAACTAATTTCGAATGTTCCTAATGTAACTACGCAGGTGCTGTTTGAAAATATCATTCGTGAGGCCGGCGTTCTATCAGTGATCATGAAGAGTGAAGAAAAACACTGGTTATTGCAGGTGCTGAGTGCATTGTTTGATTTTATAAAAGAAGAAACCGCACGCAATCCTTCAATGAATGTAGCACAACTTGTTTCCATGTTTGATGTTATGGAAAAAGAAGGTTTATCCATTCCTTTAGTGCAGGTAAGTGGAAATGATAAAGGCGTAAATCTTTTAACCACGCACGGAAGTAAAGGACTCGAATTTTTACATGTGTTCTTTGCAGGATGCAATGCGGGATACTGGGAAAAGAAAAGAAAATTTTCTAATGGATTTACTTTCCCTGATACGATGTTCAGCTCACAGAATCTGTCGTCAGACAATGAGGAATTGCGCCGTTTATTTTACGTAGCCATCACACGGGCAGAAGAACATTTATATATTTCATATTCAAAATTCCGCAATGACGGAAAAACACTGGAACCTTCTATGTTCCTTGAGGAAATAAAAGAGGACCATGATATTCCTGTTGAAAAGGTGATGATCATGCCTGAAGTATTAGCAGAATTTTTGTCTATTCAGTTTGGTGATCTTTTATCGCCTGAAATTGAAAGAGCAGAAAAAGAACTGATGGATCGTCTGCTTGAAAAATTTACAATGAATGTGACGGCTTTAAATAATTACCTGAAATGTCCGTTGCAATTTTATTTTCAGAATCTCATTCGTATTCCTTCTCCGAAAAATGAAGCAACAGAATTCGGATCGGCTGTTCACTTTGCACTTGAAAAATTATTCAGTCATTTAAAAGATAACAACAACCAGTTTCCATCAAAAGAGTTTTTTATGGAAAAATTTGAATGGTATCTCAAACGACACCGGGAAAGTTTTACCAAAGAACAATTTGCAAGGCGAATGGAATACGGACAAACGGTGCTCCCACAATATTATGATACGTACATCGATTCATGGAACAGGATAGTTTCTATAGAACGAAACATCAGAGGTGTTGTGGTTAATGGTGTTCCGGTAAAAGGGAAATTAGATAAACTGGAATTCAATGGAAAGCAGGTGAATGTTGTAGATTATAAAACGGGCAACCCCGAAAACGCAAAATCAAAACTGTTAGCTCCTAACGATAAAGATCCAAATGGCGGTGACTATTGGCGCCAGGCCGTTTTCTACAAATTACTTGTGGAAGAATCACAAAAAGACTGGAGCGTTGTTAGTTGTGAGTTTGATTTTATAGAACCTGACAATAAAAAAATATACCAGCGAAAACGCATCGTAATAGCACCGGCTGATGTGGAAACAGTAAAACAACAGATCAAGACGGTTTGGGAAAAAATTCAGGACCACGACTTTTACACGGGATGCGGTAAAGACGATTGCCATTGGTGTAACTTCGTCAAAACAAATAACATGGCCATCGCCTTACATGAATCAGTAATTGAAGATGAAGAAAATTAATACGTTTTGGCTCAGCTCCATAATAACTACAATAATTTTGTACAGTGCCTTATGCTTAACGGGATGCGGACAAATAGGTGCTCCTACAGGCGGTTTAAAAGATACTATTCCGCCCCGGTTAGTAAAAGCTGTTCCTGAAAACCGATCAACAAATTTTAGAGGAAACAAAGTCACCTTACAGTTTGATGAATATATAAATCTGGATGATATTCAGAACAATGTACTGATATCACCATACCAGTCCAATACACCACAGATCAATTTTAATTTTAGAACAGTAACCGTAAAGTTTCGTGATAGCTTAGCGCCAAACACAACTTATACGATTAATTTCGGCAATGCCATACGTGACCTGAACGAAAATAACCCGCTTCAGAATTTCGCGTATATATTTTCCACTGGTCCTATACTTGATTCCCTATCATTATCCGGTATTGTGATTCTGGCGGAAAATGGAAATACAGACAGTACTATCATCGTTTCATTGTATACAGAACTTTCGGATTCAGCATTTAAAAAAACAAAACCGAAATATATTTCCAGGCTTGATGGTGATGGAAGATTTATATTTGAAAATCTTCCGCCCGCCACTTATACAATTTTTTCATTGAAGGATGGTGACAACAGCCGGACCTACAATTCCAAATCAGAAATATTTGGATTTATAGATTCTCCCATCATCCTAAATAAGAATATCTCAGGCATACAAATTTTTGCATCTGTGTTAGAAAAACCTGTAACAGAGACGACTTCTAAAACAGGATCAGAAAAAAAATTAACTTATACCACTAACCTTGTAAATAGAAGACTGGATATTCTGCAACCTCTGAAGATTAATTTTAATCGTCCACTCAAAAATTTTCAGGACAATTTAATCAGGCTCACTGATTCCACATACAAAACGTTGTCTGATGTATCCCTAAAGTTTGACAGTACAGCAAAAGCTGTCTCCCTCCAAACAAATTGGATTGCTGGTTCTGATTACATACTAATTATACAAAAAGATATTACAGATTCTTTGAATAATTCTTTACCAGGATCTGATACCCTAAAATTTAATGCAAATTCAAAAGAAGCGTATGGGAGAGTGTTATTACGTTTTACCAATGTGAACTTTTCACTGAATCCTGTTTTACAATTGTTGCAGGGGGACAAAATAATGATCTCTGCTCCTCTTTCTGGAAATGAATGGAGAAATAATCTTGTGTTACCATCAGATTATGATATTCGCATTTTATATGATGCCAATAAAAATGGGATTTGGGATCCCGGGAATTATGATTTGAAGAAACAACCAGAGAGATCTGTTTTACTAAAAATGAAACTTTCAGTAAAAGCAGACTGGGACAATGAAATTGATATCAAATTATAAGGTTAAAGGATGATCTGATTTACGAAAGTTTCACATAATTTATTAGATGCCATTCGACCTTAAATTTTTTAATAAATGATGTAAACTCTAATTAAAAGTTGTCTAATATATTTTAATAAGTGGTCTTCTATTATTCGACCTTTCAGGTTTGATTCGCTAAATCAAACCTTTTTTAAAATATTTGATGTATTCGATTTCAAACATAGATACAAACTTGTTTAGTAAAAAAATATTTCCATTCTGAACATACAGTATATCTTCTCATTTCTTAATCCCGAAGGGATTACATGTTTATAAGACAAATACCGAAAAACCATCGACCCTGAAAAGGTCGCATAAAAAGTACAATTAAAGTCAGCCTGAACTAATAATGGAAAATTAAAAAATATTCATACAACTTCCATCCCAAGTAAGCTCCTATCCAAAATTCGACAAAAGAAATATTTGTATTTAATATTATCATCTCTTATTTCCGAAGGGATTATACTTTTATAATAAAAAACACTGTGTAGAATCTTCGACCCTGAAAGCGTCGCCTAAAAAGTACAATTAAAGTCAGCCTCAACTATTAATGGAAAATTAAAAAATATTCATACAACTTCCATCCCAAGTAAGCTCCTATCCAAAATTCGATAAGAGAAATATTTGTACTTAATATTATCATCTCTTAATCCCGAAGGGATTATACTTTTATAATAAAAAACACTGTGCAGAATCTTCGACCCTGAAAGGGTCGCATAAAAAGTACAATTAAAAGTCAGCCTCAACTAATAATGAAAAATTAAAAAAAATCAAAACCATTCTTAGAACCTCTGCATACATTTGCACATGGTCTTTTCTTCGGCTTTACTGGAAAATGCAGTGAATGAATTTGCAAAACTTCCCGGCATAGGAAGAAAAACGGCTTTACGTCTGGTATTACATCTCATTAAGCAGGATGAAATGAACGTGTCACATTTCAGTGAAACGATTGCCAGTATGCGCAAGCTTATTCGTTTTTGTAAAAGATGCCACAATATTTCTGATCAGGATCTTTGTAATATCTGCGTCAATAAAATGCGCAAGCAGGAAATTATATGTGTTGTGGAAAACATCCGTGATGTAATTGCAATAGAAAGCACACAGCAGTTTAATGGTATTTATCATGTGCTTGGAGGAATTATTTCGCCTCTGGATGGAATTGGTCCTGATCAGTTGAATATAGAATCTTTGCTGCTAAGGGTTGAAAATGAAAAACCGGATGAACTGATTTTTGCACTGAACCCAAACATTCAGGGAGATACTACGATTTATTATATTGGCAAGAAATTGAAAGATGTTAACGTTAGAATAACTACCATAGCCCGGGGAATTGCTTTTGGTGGTGAGTTAGAATTTGCAGATGAATTAACCCTTGCCAAAAGCATCAGTAACCGAATACCGGTGGAAAAATTCATTTCCGCTGCCAGATAGCCCGTTTCAGCTACTATTTTTTCCGGTTCGGCAACTATTTCTTTCCCTACTATTATATTACACATAGCTTAGCATTAAATCGTTTAATATGAAAACGAAAAATGTGTTAATCATCAGTATTATCAGTTTTGTTATCGTTTGTATAAGTGCCGGATGGTTCATGTACAACAAAGGTCCCTTAAACATCCATTCGTCCAATGGTATTGAAGTGTCTGCTGAAGACCTCTATGCTACTTTTGAAAAAGATACTTCAACTGCATTCAAATTATATAGTGATAAAGTTGTGTTGGTGTCGGGTGTTATTGAAAAAATACAAAATAATAATGAGCAGGCACAGGTTATACTTTTACATACGAATGAAAATGGCGCCTACATCAACTGTACAATGGATGAAACCAAACCATTAAAAACAGGCACTCGCATTATTATTAAAGGTATTTGTGGTGGTATTGGTCAGGGTGATGAAGATCTTGGCTTAAAAGGTGATGTATATATTACCAGAGCATTTATACCTGAATAATTTTTCTATGAAAAAAATATTTTTATTTATGGTTACAGTGCTGTCATTTATAGCCTGTACACATACACCACTGGAAACAATTGTACCAGCACCTCCACCTAACGGAGGTGGTTCAGGTGGATCAGGCGGATCAACATCTACTGTAGTTTGTTTTGAAACAGAAATACTTCCCATATTTCTAAGTAATTGCGCCAAATCCAATTGTCATGATGCGGCAACAGCTAATAAAGGATACATTTTCGACAGCTACCAGAATATTATACGAAGAGGAATTCGTCCGGGAAGAGCCTCCAACAGCGATGTATATAAAGTACTGTTTGAAACAGGAAATGACAAGATGCCGCCGCCACCCAATCCCGATCTTACGGCCACACAAAAAGCCTTAATAGGAAGATGGATCAACGAGGGTGCTATCAATACTACCAACTGCGGCAATGCCTGCGACACCACGCAATTTGCATTTTCTGCTAATGTAAAAAATATACTGATCAACAATTGCACCGGTTGTCATGGCGGTGTTAATCCTTCCAATAATATGAATTTTACCACCTATGACGGAGTAAGACCCGTTGCCTTGAACGGAAAACTGACGGGCGCCATTACACATACTCCAGGTTTTTCAGCAATGCCACAAAATGCAAATAAACTCAGCGATTGTAATATTACCATAATAAAAAAGTGGATCACATCTGGTGCACCGAATAATTGACCATGAAAAAAATATTTTCAATATTCCTTCTAACCTTGTCATTCTCCCTCGTGGTGATGTTGCAAACAGGTTGTTATTACGACAAAGAAGAATTACTCTATCCGGATAATGTGTGCGATACCACTAACGTAACCTACAGTCGCTCCGTAGCTCCTGTTTTAAGTGCTGCATGCAACGGGTGCCATTCCGGGAATACACCGTCTTTTAATGTTCGGTTAGATAATTATCTGTCTGTAAAAACTCAGGTGGATAACAATAAATTATTGGGCGTAATTAATCATACTGCAGGCTTTTACCCAATGCCTAAAAATGCAGCTAAACTTACCGATTGTAACATTAAACTAATCACAAACTGGGTGCGCTCTGGTGCACTTGATAATTAAAATAAACATTATGAAAAACATCATTATTGCTCTGTCAATTGTATTGACCACTTTTAATGTGCAGGCACAAAAAGTTTTTACTAAAAACGGAAGTGTTTCTTTTTTCTCAAAATCACCACTGGAAAATATTTCAGCAAAAAATAACCAGGTGATGAGTGTATTGAATATCTCAACAGGTGATATGCAATTTTCTGTAATTGTGAAAAATTTTCACTTTGAAAAAAGTCTCATGGAAGAGCATTTCAATGAAAATTATTTAGGGAGTGATAAATACCCTAAAAGTATTTTCAAAGGAAATATAACGGACCTTTCCAATATCAATCTCACAAAAGACGGAACATATAATGTGGTGGTTAAAGGTGACCTTACACTTCATGGTGTTACTAAAAATATATCAGCACCAGGACTGATCATTGTTAAGAACGGGCTGATTTCAACAACTTCCACTTTTAAAGTTAAGTTAGCAGATTATGCTATTTCTATCCCCAAACTTGTAAAAGATAATATCGCAGAAACTATTGAAATTTCTGTGAATTGTACGTACGACCAAAAAATGTAAGATGTTGCGCACCACAATTTTTTTTGCTTTAATAATGATGGCAGCATTTCCTGCTACAGCCCAGGAAGATACAACCGACCTTCTAGGTCAACTGGAAAAAGAAGTGATGGCAGATAAGAAAAAAGAAGTCAATTTCACAACAGCCTCCTTCAAAACAACCCGTTTAATAAATGGACATACGATCGAGAATGTTGGTAAAGGGGTTTTAGATGTGAAAATATCACATCGCTTCGGAAAAATTAATCAGGGAGTTTATGAATTATTCGGATTGGATAATGCCACCATGCGAATGGGAATTGACTACGGCATTACGCGAACGTTAATGGCAGGAATAGGCAGAAGTACATTTGAGAAAACCTTAGATGCATTTTTTAAACTAAAATTACTGAGCCAGAGCACAGGTCGGAAAAAAATACCTGTAACAATAAGTTATGTTCCTGCCGTCACATTAAAAACCGTTAAATTTGAAAACACCACACGCAAGAATTATTATACATCACGACTGGCATATTCGCACCAGCTACTTATTGGCAGAAAATTTTCTGAAGGATTTACCTTACAATTAATGCCAACAATGGTACATCATAACCTGGTGACTTATACAACAGAATCAAATGATCTTTATTCATTAGGAATTGGTGGAAGAAAAAAACTCACCAAAAGGTTAAGCCTCAACGCAGAATATTATTACCAGTTGCCAGACTATAAATTAACTGGCACAAACAATTCTTTATCGGTAGGATTTGATATAGAAACTGGTGGCCATGTATTTCAATTACACTTTACCAATTCAAAAGGGATGAATGAAAAAGCTTTCATAACACAAACAACCGGTGAATGGAAAAAAGGAGACATCTTTTTCGGATTCAACATCTCCCGTGTATTTACAGTTGGCAAAAATCGTCGTTAATGTGTTTTAAGAAAAAATACTGATTAAATAAATGTATCTTGAATCAGAATATAAAATATGTTCAGGACCTTATTCATCATCTTAATTATATTAACAGGCGGGGCTGTTCACGCTCAGGTATTGTCTGTGAAAAAAGGGTCTGTTAATTTTCGTTCCGATGCTCCGCTCGAACTGATTAAAGCCAGTTCAGATGATTTGAAAGGAAAACTCGATCTCAACAAAAAAATATTTGCCTTCTTTATCAGGATCAATTCTTTTCAGGGTTTTAACAGCCCGTTACAAAAAGAACATTTCAATGAAAATTATCTGGAAACAAAATTATATCCTGATGCTACCTTTTCAGGAAAAATAATTGAAGATATAGACCTCAGCGCCGATGGCATCTACACAATCAGGGCGAAAGGTAAACTCACCGTTCATGGCGTTGCTCAGGAAAGAATTATTAAAGCAGATATAACTGTAAAAGACGGTAAAGTTTCACTATCCTCATTATTCACGTTAATGCTGAATGAACACAATATACCCGTTCCAAAAGTGGTACACGAAAAATTAGCTTCAGAAATTAAAATTGTTGTGAAAGCAGAACTAGAGTAAATGCGTTACCGTTATTTTATAACCTCGTTATTATGCATCTTCTTTTGCATCAGATTAGTTGCACAAATAATTCCCGCCAAAAAATTCCAGATAGAAAATGAAGCTGGTGCTTTAAAGATTAATGTACTATACAAAAAGAAAAATGGTTTCATTCTGGTGGGAACTCAAAAAGGTTTATACAAATTTGATGGCCTTAAATTTAATGCGATCAGTTTTCCAAATCCTGATTTTACGGATAATGTTACGGCCATACATGAAGACAAAAAAGGAAAATTATGGATAGGTTTTGAAAGTGGTAGAATTGCGCATGTAATCAATAACCAACTTGTATACTGGAACCCGGAAGAAGGAACACCTAAACAAAAAATTACCGGCATTATTTCAGATATCAACAATAACGTTTGGTTCTCTACCAGTGGTGAAGGTCTTTATCACACCAGTAACGGTCATGTATATCTGATTAATGAAGAAGAAGGATTAAAAGAAAAAAATATTAATGCGATTTGCAATACCAATGGTAATCAAGTATTAGCTGCAACAGATCAGGGCCTTGCAATTATAAATGTATCTAATCCTGAAAAGGGAATACATTTTATTTCCCTGAAAGATGGTCTTCCGGATTATATTATCACCTCCATTTTCCAGATTAACAACAATGAATACCTGTTAGGTTTTCAGGATAAAGGAATTTGTATATATAACCACCTCACCAAAAAAATTACCACACCACTTTCGGCAAACCAATGGAAATATGGAACGGTGACCTCTCTGGCATGCGCACAACATAAAATCTGGATAGGAACTGAAAATGAAGGTGTAATTGTTATTGACAGTGCTACTCATCAAATTTCCACTGCTGTTATTACCTCAGAAAAGCAGGTAAGCGATGTCCTGATAGATGATTTCGAAAACATTTGGATCGCAGGAAAACTTAACAGTGTCAGCAGAATTCATGGATTCAATATCACTTTATTTCCCTTGCCTTCTTCCATTCTTTTTGATCATCTTCATACCATTCTAAAAGATGACAATGAAAATTTCTGGCTAACCGATCAGAAAAATCATTTACTCATTTATAATTCAACGCTTACCAAATTATTAAGCACGTTTATCTTGCCCGGCATTAATGAAAAAACAGATATTACTTCTTTACATCAGGACCAGAATGGAAATATCTGGGCGGGTACTGTTGGTAACGGGCTTTTTATTATTAACCCTGATAAAATGACGCATCGGCGATTCCCGGAAAATATTGCTTTTAATACACGTACCATTTTATCAGTAAACGGGAAAAATAATAAAATTTTCATCAGCAGTTTAGAAGGTCCATTTTACATTGAGACAAATACAAATGCGGCGTTTTCCGGTGAGCATTTTTACAAGGAATTAGATGTAAGCAGTGCCGGTTCAAATTATATATATGCCATTTTTGAAGATCGTAAAGGTGACAAATGGTTCGCAACGGATGGCAACGGAATTATTCGTTTTCACAAAGGATCATATACTGTCTACGGAAAAAATATTCTGAATGATGACCGGATATATTCTATAACAGAAGATCGCAAAGGTGATATTTGGTTCAGCACTGCAGCACATGGTATTTATAAATTTAATGGCGCCTTTCATAATTATGGTATAAAAGAAGGTTTAACTGACCTGCATATTTCTTCACTGCGTTGTGATAAAATGGGCAACATTGTTATCATTCATAAAAAAGGAATTGATGTACTGGATCCTGTAACCGGAAAAATTAATTTTTTAAACAGTTCGAACGGTATCAGCAGAATAAATACAGAAGATCTGGATGCTTCCACTCTGGATGCAGATGGAAATATATATTTAGCAACAGAAAATGGTATAGCCGAATTTGCACCTGTTACAGCCGATTTACCGCAAACAAAAACCATCATTGAACATGTTTCCTTATTTATGAAACAACTTGATGATGATCATTTGCCGGAATTCCATTATGAAGACAATAATTTTACTTTCAGTTTCACTGGATTATATTATACAGATCCTGAACAGGTTCTATTTCAGTACAGACTCGAAGGATTTGATACGTCCTGGATCAACACAACAGACAGAGTCGTTACATTTTCTAAACTGCCGCCCGGAAAATACGTATTCCGCATCCGTTCTGCACTGAATAAAAATTTCAGATTTGCAAGTGAAGCAACTTATGCATTTACTATAATGCAGGCATTTTATAAAACCTGGTGGTTCATCCTGTTATGTGTATTGTTTGTAACATTTATCGTAGTGCTTATTGTAAGAAACCGCGAAAAATCATTGCGTCATCTTGAGAAATTACGCAGTGAAAAAATACAGTTTCAGTTTGAAGTATTGAGAAACCAGATCAATCCTCATTTTTTATTCAACAGTTTCAACACTTTAATATCTATTATCGATGACGATCCAAAAGTTGCCATAGAATATGTAGAACAACTTTCTGATTTTTTCAGGGACATTGTAAAATACCGTGACAAAGAAATCATTCCGCTGGAAGAGGAACTCGGCCTGCTGCAAAATTTTTTCTACCTGCAACAAAAAAGATTTGGTGATCAGATACAAATCAAGATTAGTATTTCTGCAGATGAACAAAAGAATAGTTTTATTCCGCCACTCACTTTACAATTGCTTATGGAAAATGCCATAAAACACAACACCATCTCTAAAAACTATCCGCTGATAATTTCTATAGATATGTCTGCTTCCGGTGTTATCGTAAGCAATAATATTACTTCCAAAAGAGAGATCACAAAAGGCGAAGGAATGGGCTTGCAGAATATTATAAATCGTTATACATTACTCAGTAATAAAACTGTAAATATCAATCATACATCCACTCAGTTTATTGTAACCTTACCAATTATTGCCTATGCGTAACATATTAATTATAGAAGACGAACAGCCGGCTGCAAAACGCTTATGGAAACTAATACAGGAAACAGATCCTGATGCTGTACTAACAGGTATTATTGAAAGTGTATCCGGAGCAATCGAATGGCTGAATACACATCCTTCCCCTGATATTATTTTTTCAGATATTCAATTAGCAGATGGAATTAGTTTTGACATTTTTAAAATTGTTTCACCTGATTGTCCCATCATCTTCACCACTGCTTTTGATCAGTACGCCTTGGAAGCTTTCAAATTAAACAGCATCGATTACTTATTAAAACCGGTTAAAATAACAGAACTGAAATCTGCATATCAGAAATACAAAACATTATACCGAAAAGCCGATCTCCCGGATCTTAAAATGTTATTTGATTCACTCGGCAAAAAAGAAACAGAATACAAAAAACGTTTTGTGGTTAAGTATGGCGAACATTTAAAAACGATCAGCATTGAGGATATTGCCTATTTTAATACAGAAGAGAAGATCACTTTCATAACATTGAAAGAAGGCAGGCGATATGTTACAGATTTTAATCTCGATCAACTGGAATCCATGCTGGACCCCAAAAATTTCTTTCGCATCAATCGGCAGTTTATCATTTCTATTCTTTCCATCGCAGAAATGTTTTCGTATACTAAAGGTCGTGTGCTTATTAAACTACAGCCAGCCTCCAAAATAGAAACTATCGTAAGTACAGAAAGGTCGTCATCGTTTAAAAACTGGCTGGGCAGTTAAATGTTCAATAACGCTAGCCACGGCTTCAACTACAATTATTTCTCGTTCAGCAACTTTTTGTTGACAGCGTTGTTATATGATAGCATATTTGATATAAATTATTAAATATGAAAAATCAATCATTATCATTACCTAAAATTTTTTATGCCGTAGCATTGATTTGCCTGTCGGTAATTACGCAATCTTCGTCTTGTTCCAGAAATGACGATATACCCGCAAACACGATTAGTAATGCTGATTATTCCGGCTCCTGGAAACTGACGATGTATTTCGATGATACAGATGAAACTTATAAATTCAATGGATACACCTTTCTATTTACTGCAGGCGGTGTATTGACAGCTTCAAATGGATCGAATACTGTATCAGGAACATGGTCTCTTGCCTCTTCAAAACTGATTATAAACTTTGGAGTTGTGCCTGATTTTGAAGATTTGAATGATGACTGGCTGATAGTTGAAAAAACGGCCACAACCATAAAGTTGAAAGATGATAATCCGGCCAGAAACGAAAAATTGGAATTTATTAAATTATAATATAAAGTTCTACCCGTTTTATTATCCAATTTCCATCCGAAATTATTTTACAGGAGCGGGAAAGCCGTAACATTTTGTGTTACGGCTTTCTTGTTATAGCTTTGCAGCCGTTACAGTGGCGGATTTGTTTATTGTTCATCCATTGTAAGTCGGGCGGTTTCAGAGAACTAATAAACGAAGAGCATATCTACATACCTACCAAGGAGCTTACTCTCGTTTATATTCCGGACTGCCTCATTAATTAAAATTTCAATTTAATTGTATGCGTACAAATGCGGATATCAGAAAATGCCTGGAAGAAAGGATCATGATCATAGATGGTGCGATGGGAACGATGATCCAGCGCCATAAATTAGAGGAGAATGATTACAGAGGCGAGAGATTTGCCAACTGGCACTCAGATGTTAAAGGGAATAATGATTTGCTAAGTATCACACAGCCACAAATTATTATCGGTATACACAAACAATACCTCGAAGCAGGCGCAGATATTATTGAAACAAATACTTTCAGCAGCACCACCATTGCACAGGCTGATTATGATATGCAATCGATCGCATATGAAATGAATGTAGCTTCTGCAAAATGCGCACGTATTGCCGCAGATGAATACAATGCAACAGATCCTTCCAAACCTCGCTTTGTGGCAGGTGCAATCGGACCGTTGAATAAAACATTGTCACTTTCTCCGGATGTAAACAACCCGGGTTTTCGTGCAGTAACTTTTGATGAAGTGGCCAAAGCTTATACTGAACAAATAAAAGGTTTGGTAGAAGGTGGTGTTGACCTGTTATTGATCGAAACTATTTTTGATACACTGAATGCTAAAGCGGCTATTTACGCAGCTACTACTTTCTTCAGGGAAAATAAAATAGAACCGTTGCCAATTATGATTTCAGGAACAATTACAGATGCCAGCGGAAGAACGCTGAGCGGACAAACACTCGAAGCATTTTATGTTTCCGTGATGCATGCTAACCCATTAAGTGTTGGATTGAATTGTGCGTTAGGTGCTTCTGAAATGCGGCCACATATTGAAGAATTAAGTCAGATCGCTTCCTGCTATACTTCGGCATATCCTAACGCAGGATTACCTAATGCGTTTGGTGAATATGATGAGGAACCACATGAGACGGCTCATATCATTGAAGACTGGGCAAAAGAAGGATTTGTAAATATTGTAGGCGGATGTTGCGGAACAACACCTGATCATATAAAACATATTGCACAGGAAGTAAAAAAATTCCAGCCAAGACAATTACCGGTTCTGGAAACCACTTTATAATTTATGAATACGAATGCTATAAAACCTTACCTGCGTTTATCCGGTTTAGAACCTTTGATCGTAAGGCCTGAAACTAACTTTATAAATGTTGGTGAGCGAACGAACGTTACAGGAAGTAAAAAATTCGCACGCCTCATTCGGGATAATCAATATGAAGAAGCTTTATCTGTTGCACGTCAGCAGGTAGAAAATGGTGCACAGATCCTTGATGTGAATATGGATGATGCATTACTGGAAGGCGTAAATGCCATGACAACTTTCTTAAATCTTCTTCAGGCGGAACCGGATATTTCAAAAATTCCGGTGATGATAGACAGCTCAAAGTTTGAGATCATAGAAGCAGGATTGAAATGTGTACAGGGAAAATGTATTGTGAATTCTATTTCGATGAAGGAAGGTGAAGCCAAATTTATTGAACAGGCCTTCATTTGTAAAAGCTACGGTGCTGCAGTTATTGTAATGGCATTTGATGAAGTAGGACAGGCAGATACCAAAGAAAGAAAAATTGAGATCTGTACAAGAGCGTATAAAATTCTAACTGAACAGGTTGGTTTTGCTCCGCAGGATATCATCTTCGATCCAAACATTTTTGCGGTAGCAACCGGTATTGAAGAACATAATAATTATGCAGTTGATTTTATTGAAGCAACGCGTGAAATAAAAAGAAGGATGCCGCTGGCTAAAGTAAGTGGCGGTGTAAGCAATGTTTCTTTTTCTTTCAGGGGAAATGATCACGTACGGGAAGCCATTCATTCCGTTTTCTTATTTCATGCTATCAAAGCAGGAATGGATATGGGCATTGTGAACGCCGGACAATTGGTGGTGTATGATGAAATAGAACCGGAACTGAAACAATTGTGTGAGGATGTGTTGCTGAATAAAAACAACGATAACAATGAAGCCACCGAAAAATTAATTGTATTTGCAGACACGGTAAAAGCTGCAGGAAAAACAATCATAAAAGATGAACAGTGGCGGAATGATCCTGTTGAAAAAAGATTAGCACACGCGTTGATTAATGGTATTACAGAATATATTGATGGAGATACAGAAGAAGCACGATTAAAATATGATCGTCCACTGGATGTGATAGAAGGACCACTGATGGATGGCATGAACATAGTAGGTGACCTATTTGGTGCTGGAAAAATGTTTTTACCACAGGTAGTAAAAAGTGCACGTGTTATGAAAAAAGCCGTTGCTATTCTTACACCTTATATAGAAGCAGAAAAAGAATTACGCAGAAAAGCCATGCTGGAATCAGGAACAGTAAATACTGAAACAGCCGGCGCTGCAAAAATTTTACTGGCCACCGTAAAAGGCGATGTACATGATATTGGAAAAAATATTGTTGGCGTTGTATTAGGTTGCAATGGATATGATATTATTGATCTGGGTGTAATGGTATCGGCTGATAAAATTTTATCAGAAGCAAAAAAACAAAATGCGGACATCATTGGTCTTAGTGGACTAATCACTCCTTCCTTAGATGAAATGGTGCATATTGCCAGAGAGATGAAACGCTTAAACATGAATGTTCCATTAATGATCGGCGGAGCCACCACCAGCAGAATGCATACGGCAGTAAAGATTGCACCGGAATATCAGGAAGGTGTAGTGCATGTACTCGATGCAAGCCGCAGTGTAACTGTTGCCGGCAGTCTTTTAAACAAAGAGAATAAAATACCTTTTCTCCAAAATCTGGAACAGGAATACACACAACTGAAAACAGATTTTGGAAATAAAAGATCAGCCAAACAATTACTCAGATTTTCTGATGCACAACAAAATGCAACTTACATCAACTGGGATAATTTTAAACCTGTAAAACCTACATTCACCGGTACAAAAGTATTTGATGCTGTAGCAACAGAAGATCTTCTTTCTTATATTGACTGGAATCCATTTTTTATCACCTGGGAAATGCATGGTAAATTTCCTGCGATATTATCAGATGAGATAGTTGGTATAGAAGCAACAAAATTGTATAATGATGCCCATGCATTGTTGCAAACAATTGTAAAAGAAAAATGGTTGCAGCCTCATGGTGTTGTTGGATTTTTTCCCGTAACAAAAATCGCTGCAGATTCGGTAAACATTCATCATGAACAGCATCAACTCTCACTGGAATTTTTACGGCAGCAAATTAAAAAAACAGCAGGCCAACCGAATGTTAGTCTCTCAGATTTTATTTTACCTGCAGAAAAAGGAGAAGATTATATTGGCGCATTTTCAGTAACTATCAAAGGCATCGAAGAACATATTGAGCGATTCAATAAAAATTATGATGACTATAATAAGATCATGTTGCAGGCATTGGCCGATCGTTTAGCGGAAGCATTTGCAGAATACTTACATGAAAAAACACGTAAAGAATTATGGGCGTATGCAAACGACGAACATCTGTCTGCAGAGCAATTGATAAAAGAACAATATGCTGGTATTCGTCCTGCACCGGGCTATCCCGCTTGTCCTGATCACACAGAAAAAATAAAATTATTTGAGTTACTCGGAGGCGAATCTTCCACCGGAATACATCTTACAGAATCACTGGCTATGTATCCGGCGTCTTCGGTATGCGGTTGGTATTTTGCACATCCGGAAAGTAAATATTTTGGCGTAGGAAAAATAGACCGAGATCAATTAGAAGATTATGCAGAAAGAAAAAATATGCCGATTGCAGAAGCAGAACGTTGGTTAAGACCCATTCTTGAGTAAATCTTTATTAAACAACTTATCATACTCCTGAACTTCTTTTGCATCATTTACGGCCCTGATCAAATAAATAATTATCATCACCTTCATAATAATGCCTTTAAAGATGGTGCTCACATCCAGTGCAGCATTCAGTAAAATAAATAAGCCATATAAAGTAATGGCGATCACCAAAGCGGTGTAAGGTTTACTTTTGGTCCATATACCGAGTAAAATAAAAGCGGCCACAAATAAGCCCCATACCAGCAGATCAAACCAAATGAGATCTGTGTCTGAATTTCCCATATACATAATGATCATGTTAACCACAATCGCTCCTGCTGCAAAGAACATGGCGTTGCGTGCATTCCTGATACTTTTATAATTTAAAGGAGCATTAAATTCTTCCCCTGAAAATATGGTAACATCTCTTTCAGGATAACTGTTTTCATTAAGGGAATTATTATCCATTTGCTTCATTTATTTTTACAATATAACATTTTATTCATGCGCATTATTTCATACAATGTAAATGGCATCCGGGCCGCTATCAAAAAAGGGTTTTTAGAATGGTTGAAAACAGATCCTGCGGATATAATTTGTCTGCAGGAAGTAAAAGCACACCAGGAAGATATTGATGTGGATGCGATCAAGGCGGCAGGTTATGACAGTCACTGGTTTTGTGCAGAAAAAAAAGGATACAGTGGTGTGGCCATACTTACCAGGGTGCAGTTCAAAAATGTGATACATGGTTGTAACATAGAACAAAGTGACTTGGAAGGAAGAGTGTTGCAGGTGGATTATAAAGATGTAACCATCATCAGTGCCTACTTTCCTTCCGGAACAAGTGGCGATCACCGGCAGAATTACAAATACATTTGGCTGGATGAATTTTTACATCACCTGAATGAATTAAAAAACAAACGAAAAAAATTAATTGTTTGTGGTGATTACAATATCGCACACAATCCAATCGACATTCATAATCCGGCAGGAAATAAAAAAACAACCGGATTTCTTCCGGAAGAAAGAGAATGGTTCGATAAATTTCTCTCCAATGGTTTTGTTGATAGTTTTCGTCATTTGAACCAGGAACCTCATCATTACAGTTGGTGGTCGGTGATGCGGCCTTCTACAAGACTCGAGAATAAGGGATGGCGGATAGATTATATTAATGTTACAGAAAATTTAAAAAACAAAATCGTCGACGTGAAAATTTTTCCTGAAGTAAAACATAGTGATCATTGTCCCGTTTATGCTGAAATAAAAATCTGATCATGATCATTTATAACGTTACTATAAAAGTACAGGAGTCTATTGCAGAATTCTGGCTGAAATGGCTACAGGAAGAACACATACCGGAAGTAATGCAAACCCGATGTTTCACAGATGCACGTGTGTTGAGATTACTCGAAACCGATGATACCGAAGGACCGACCTTTACGATTCAATATTCAGCAGAAAGCAAAAGTTTATATAATCTCTATATCGAAAAATTTGCTGTTGCGTTACGTGATAAAAGTTTTCAAAAATGGGGCGATAAATTTATAGGCTTCCGCAGTGTAATGGAAATCATATAATATTTCTAAAGGCGCTTTATATAACAAATCCCTGGAAAACCTTACCTGGCAAAGCTTTCAGACCGAACGCTGAAACCCTTATCCAGTCAGGGTTGTAGCGAGTGAAAGTATTCTGCGATTTTTTTGGATAATGTATGAAATCGCTCAAATGCTGATGGAATAAGGATTTCAGCGTAATTTATTTTTAAAAAATAGTTAGGCTATTTTTTATTTAGTAATAAAACCTTCTATATTTGCCGCACCAAAAAACTAAACAAAAAACCTATTATGAACAAAGCAGAATTAATTGCGAAAATTGCAGAAGATGCTGGCATTACTAAAACTCAGGCCAATGCAACTGTAGATTCTTTTATTGAAGCAGTTACCAAAACATTAAAAAGTGGCAGCAAAGTAACGCTGGTTGGCTTCGGTACTTTCAGCGTTTCTAAAAGAGCTGCACGTAACGGACGTAATCCGCAAACTGGCGCTGTTATTAAAATTAAAGCTAAGAAAGTAGCAAAATTTAAAGCGGGAAAAGAATTATCCTCTAAAATGTAATACGTTTTTACCTTATCGGAAGCAAGACCTCTGTGTCTTGCTTTTTTATAGTACTTTTATAACATAAAATTTTTTTACATGGGACGTGGTGATATTAAAACTAAAAAAGGAAAAATTTTCGCAGGAAGCTTTGGTAAAGCAAGGCCGGCTAAAACGAAAACAGCAGTTGCAAAAAAAGCAGCTCCTAAAAAATCAAAATAATTAAGGCCGGAATTTCCGGCTTTTTTTATGGCGCCAGCCGCTCTATTTTCCAATGATCATTTTGTTTGGTATATAATATCCGGTCGTGTAACCGGCTCGGTCTTCCTTGCCAGAATTCGATGCTGGAAGGTTCAACAATATAACCACCCCAATGCGGAGGTCGCTCAATAAATTGTTCTCCCATTTTTTCTGCTAACACTTCAAATTGCTTTTCAATAACAGAGCGGTCATTAATTACTGCACTTTGCGGTGAAGCCCATGCGCCGATTTTACTCATTTGCGGTCTGGAGTTAAAATAAGTATCACTTTCTTCCTCGCTTATTTTCTTAACAGTGCCTGTCACTCTGATCTGGCGTTCCAGTTCTTTCCAGAAAAATACCAAAGACGCAAATGGGTTTTCCAGAAGTTGTTTTCCTTTATGGCTTTCATAATTTGTAAAGAAAATAAATCCTTCTTTAGAATAGCCTTTTAAGAGGACTATTCTGGCCGCTGGCATTCCGCTTTTATCTGCAGTAGCCAACGTCATCGCATTTACTTCATCAATATTACTATTTACCGCTTCGTTCCACCAGCTTTCAAATTGTTGCATAGCATTTGATGCAACCTGATGTTCATCCAGTTTTTCGAGTTTATAATCTCTCCTGATATCTGCGATTGATTGCATGACTTAAAAATATTTTCAAAATTAGATAAAGGAAATTGATGAAAGATTTGTTGTATAATAATTTTATACTTCTCCGGTTATTGAGTTGATTTTTTTTTTCAATTTTTGTATTTCGTACTGCAGCAACTCATTTTCTTCAGATGAAATATCCAGTTTACTTTCCAGTTCAGCAATCTTTTTATTAGCATCATGTAATTGTTTATAAATCAGTGACGCCTCACCCAACTGAATTTTGATATCATTCAATGCAGTGGATGCCGACTGATACTGATCCCGGATGTTATAATATTCTTTTTCAAGTCGCATAGATTCCAGCATTTCATCTTCCATCGAAATTTCTCTTGAAACTGCGCCTTCGGCTTTTTGCTGATGCTTTCCAATGAGATTTTGCATATAAGTTATCTCTTCATACACTGATTCCAATTGACTTTTTGTTTCCACTGCTTTTTTAGCTTTCTCTCTTAATATTCCAAGTTCTTCTTCGCGAATAGCGATCATCTCATTTACATCCTGCAATTGTATCTGCAGAAATTCATTTTCGCTCATCAATTTTTTTAGCGCATCCGGTGAAACCATAATAAGAGATTTGTATTAAAATTAAACAGAAAAACAAGCATAAAAAAAACTGCCGCTTTGGACAGTTTTTTTCTATTTCAATAAACAATTTTTAACTCACTAAAGTTCCCACATTTTCACCGGTAACTACATTTAAAAGATTGCCCGGCTTGTTCATATCGAATACCACTATCGGAAGATTATTTTCCATACATAAAGTGAATGCGGTCATATCCATAACCCGAAGATTTTTAGAAATACACTCCGCAAAAGATATGGTGTTGAATTTTGTAGCAGTCGGATCTTTTTCGGGATCTGCAGTATAAATTCCATCCACCCTGGTACCTTTTAAAATAACATCCGCTTTAATCTCTATCGCACGTAAGGAACCTGCGGTATCTGTTGTAAAATACGGGTTACCTGTTCCTGCACCGAAGATCACTACACGCCCTTTTTCCAAATGACGAATCGCTCTTCTGCGGATATACGGTTCTGCAATCTGTTCCATTTTGATCGCACTTTGTAAACGAGTGTACACACCTACCTTTTCTAATCCGCTTTGCACGGCCATTCCATTAATAACAGTTGCCAGCATCCCCATATAATCACCCTGTGCACGTTCAATACCAGTTTCAGCTTCGTTCATACCACGGTAAATATTTCCTCCGCCGATTACGAGTGCAACCTGTACACCCATAGCGGTTAATTGTTTGATGTCTTGCGCATACTGAGCGATCACATCTGAATCAAGCCCGAAACTTTTATTTCCTAATAATGATTCACCGGAAATTTTTAGCAGTACGCGTTTATATTTAGGAAGCATATAGAATTTTTACTAAGTTATATTGATAAAACATTATAGAATTATAATAGATGAAGATTATTTGAATACAATTTATTAATCAGCATAAAAAAACCCGGAATGAACCGGGCTTTTAAATTATTTCTGAGATTATCCTAACGCTACTCTTTTAAATTCTGTAACATTCAGTTCGCCTGAAATACCTTTCAAATAATCACCTACACTTTTACTGTTGTCTTTTACAAATGCCTGAGCGAGTAATGTGTTTTCTTTAAAGAATTTATTTACTTTACCCATTGCAATTTTCTCAGCCATTTCAGCAGGTTTTCCTTCTGCTTTGATTTGCTCAATGGCGATATCTTTTTCTCTGGCAATGGTTTCTGGTGAAATAGAAGATTCATCAACCGCCAAAGGATTCATCGCAGCAATTTGCATGGCCACATCTTTTCCTGCTTCTGCGCTTTCCTGCGTTAAACCTACCAGCACGCCCATTCTGTTGGCGCCATGAATATAACTGGCAACAAAAGGTGCATCTACTCTTTCAAATTTTGAAACAGCGATCTTCTCACCAATGGAAGCTAATTTATCGTTGATCATATCAGAAACTTTTGCTCCGTTGATCATCACTTCATTTAATTCTTCAGCAGATTTTACATTATGCTCCACTGCTGCATCAGCAATACTCTGAGCAAATGCAACAAAGTCTGAATTCTTACTAACGAAATCCGTTTCGCAGCTGATACATAAAACAATACCTGATTTGTTACCCGGTAAAGTTTTTGCAATTATCACACCTTCTTTTGCTTCACGGTCACTGCGTTTTGCAGCTACTTTCTGACCCTGCTTACGCAGCCAGTCGATAGCAGCTTCAAAGTCACCGTTACTTTCAGTTAATGCTTTACGGCAATCCAACATTCCTGCGCCTGTTGCCTGGCGTAACTTATTGATATCTGTTGCTGTTATTGTTGCACTCATATAACCTCCCCCTTCCAGTTATGGAAGATGATTTTAAATGTTTAATAATTTGTTAGACAGAACGGTCAGGCATTGCTGCACTTACCATTTATTTACCTGCGGGTCTTCTTGCTCCACCAGCACCCGGACCGGCAACTCTGCGTTTAGCCGGAGCTGCACCACCGCCGCCTCTGTTTCCACCACGCTTATTTCTGTCATCACCGCCATCTTGCTTTTGTTCAAAACGGGCAGCTTTAGCTTCTGCACTTTCTTCTGTATCAGTCTGGTCGTCATCATCCTTACCGGTTTGACGCTCCTGTAAACCTTCAGCGATAGCAGCAGTAATATAGTTAACGATAATTGCAATCGACTTTGTTGCATCGTCATTAGCAGGAACCGCAAAATCTACTTTATTAGGATCGCAGTTAGTATCAACCATACCAAATGTGCTGATATTTAAACGGCGTGCTTCTGCCAGCGCAATGTGCTCATGACCGATATCCACCATGAATAAAGCAGCAGGTACACGGCTGATCTGCGCAATACCTCCTAAAACCTTTTCCATCTTTTCTTTATCACGTGTAAGTGTTAAACGCTCTTTTTTAGTTAAGCTTTCCGCACTTCCGTCTGCCAGCATTTTTTCGATGCTCTGCATTTTCTTTACGCTTTTACGTACGGTGTTGAAGTTTGTCAGCATTCCACCTAACCATCTCTCCGTAACGAAAGGCATATTTACACGTTGTGCACATTCCATTACGATTTCTTTTGCTTGTTTTTTGGTAGCAACAAACATGATCTTCTTACCACTGCGAGCAATGGATTTCAGAGCCGCTGCAGCTTCCTGAAGCCCTTCAACCGTTTTATTAAGGTCGATGATATGAATACCTTTTTTCTCCGCGAAAATGTAAGGAAGCATTTTTGGATTCCACTTCTTTTTCAAATGGCCAAAATGCACACCTGCTTCTAAGAGTTGTTGTTGTAAGGAAGTATTATTTTCCATGTTTATGTTTGAAATATATTATAAATAATGATCGAGATACATGATTCGAGATGCGGGATTTGAGTTCAATAATGTAGAATTCGTATCCTACAACCTGTATCTCGTATCCCGTAACTCGTAACCCGTTAACGCTTACTGAACTGGAAGCTCTTTCTTGCTTTTTTACGTCCTGGTTTTTTACGCTCTACCGAACGAGGGTCGCGTTTCAGCAATCCTGCAGCTTTTAAAGCCGGACGATAATCTGCACTTACTTCCAATAATGCACGGGAAATACCCAGTTTGGCAGCTTCTGCCTGTCCTTTCATTCCGCCACCGGTTGCGTTAACAACGATGTCGAATTTATCAGCACCTTCAACAATTTTTAAAGGAGCTTCTACCTGGTTTTGTAAGTAAACCAAAGAGAAATATTGCTTGTAGTCTTTGCCGTTAATGGTGATCTTTCCATTACCGCGTGAAAGAAAAACACGTGTAACAGCTTCTTTTCTACGGCCTACAGCATTTTTTTGCTTTTCCATTTTTTATGTATTTATCCTAAAGGATGGTCATTAGATTATTTAGAGAAAGAAAGTTCAACTGGTTTTTGAGCGGTGTGCGGATGACTGGTACCTACGTAAACGAACAATTTCTTGTACATTTTACGGCCTAAACGATTCTTAGGTAACATCCCTTTGATGGCTCTTTCAATAACCACTTCCGGACGACGGGCCAGCATATTCTTAGCTGTTTCACCTTTTTGTCCTCCCGGATAACCACTATACGTTAGGTATACCTTGTCTTCCAGCTTATTGCCGGTGAATTTTACTTTGTCTGCATTCAATACAATTACAAAATCTCCGCAATCAACATGTGGAGTGTAATAAGCTTTGTTCTTACCTCTAAGAACAGCAGCGATTCTTGAACACATACGTCCTACGGTTTGATTAGCACCATCCACTACGTACCAATTACGCGTTACGGTAGCCTCGTTCGCATGTTTTGTTGTGAAATGTAATTTACTCATGGTATTTTTTTTGGCTTTCGCCCGTTATAAATTCCTGTCGCTATCCCAACAGGTTCGTTTGCTTTTTCAAACGGACCGCAAAGGTATACAGCTACACAATTAAAACAATCTTTTTGGGGAACTAATTTTACAGGCACCTCTGTAAGGCACTGATAATCAGTAAAAATTTTGAATGATAAATTTCAGGATAATAAATTATTGGCTTTGAGAGAGTAAAATCATAGTTGCCTCGGCGCGATTCCTGACTTTTAATTTTCTGTATATATTCTTACAATGCTTTTTTACCGTATCAAAACTGATATTATGATCAGAGGCGATCTCTTTGTACAATCTTCCATCAGACAAGGAAGTTAATACCTATCTTTCACGGTTGGTAAGCTCGTCAATAGTTATTTTCAAATGAGTTTCGATTAATAAATAAAAATAAAAGGTTATATAATAATATAGCCAAACTTTTTTGTGTACCAACACTGATCATTATATCTCTTTCTTCTATTTTTTATAAACCAACACTCCTTTTATATAGGTCTTTAACACGGTTGTTTTTAATATTTCTATTGGAGAACAAGCCATCAGATCCATATCTGTTATGATAAAATCTGCCTGTTTTCCTTTTTCTAAACTTCCACGCTTTTTTTCTTCAAATGCTGCCTTTGCTGCCCATATAGTTATCCCTTTCAAGGCCTGCTGACGCGTTAATGCATTTTCAGTTTGATATCCTCCTGCCGGAAATCCTTTATCATCCTGCCTTACTACCGCTGCGAAAAATGTTTTGAACGGGCTGATATCTTCCACCGGAAAATCCGTGCCCAAAGGCATCCAGCCATTCGTTTTTAAGAGAGTTTGGTAGGCGTATGCATTTTTCACCCTGTCTTTTCCCAGCCTGTCGCCTGCCCAATACATATCACTGGTGGCATGTGTAGGTTGTACCGACGGAATGATGTTGTAATCGTGAAAAAAATGAATATCGGAAGGATCTACTACCTGCGCATGTTCTATCCGCCAGCGGAGATCATTTTTCTGTTGAAGTACCTCTGCATATAGACGAAGGATCTCCCTGTTGGTACTATCGCCAATCGCATGCGTGCACATTTGCATTTTTGAATTTTTAAGAAGCATAGCCAGTTTTCTGAAATGCGACTGTTCTTCCAATATAAAACCTTTCCAGCCGGGTTGATCAGCGTAATCATGAATCAGGCACGCACCTCTGGAGCCTAAGGCTCCATCTGCATAAACTTTGAAGCCGCCAACGTGTAACTTATCGGTGATGTAAGGTCCCTTATTGATCCATTTTTCGTAATAAGATGAACTGTCTGATAAAAGCGCAAAAATGTTCATTAAAAGTCTGCCTGCTTTTTGTTCTTTGTCCACCAATGCAACCGTGCTTTCACTCACCCCACAATCATGAACACTGGTTAGTCCTTTTTCAAAACACAATAATTGCGTTTTTTGGTAATAAACGGCAGCCAGTGAATCAGAAATATGAGGAATGATATTATCTACTATATCCATGGCGTTGTCGATCAGAATTCCGGTAGGTTTACCGGCCTTCAATTCTACTACTCCTCCTTTAACTATAGTACCTGCATTAATTCCAGCAAGGTCCAGCGCTTTTTGATTTACCAGCGCCGCATGCCCGTCAACACGTTTTAAAAAAACAGGTCTGTCCGGAAACAAGCTGTCCAATATATTTTTATTGGGATATGATTTAACAGGCCAGTCGTTTTGATCCCAGCCACGACCATAAATCCAGTTCATCGGTGCTGTTTCACCGTATGTTTTTACCTTATCGATGATCTCTTCAAACGATTGCGTTCCCCATAAATTACATTTCCACATATCGGTGGCGAAACCGGTAAAATGACAATGAGCGTCAATAAGCCCGGGGAAAATAAATTTACCGCCTACATTAATAATACTGTCCGATTCAAATCGGCGCAGGATATCATCATTTGTCCCTATTTCTACAATTTTACCATCTCGTATTACCATGGCCTCCGCCATATGAAAACTGTCGTCAACGGTATAAATTTTTGCATGATGAAATATGAAATCAGCACGCTCACGAAATTTACAGGAAATAAAAAAAACACAAACGGATAATATTGGTAAATATTTTTTCATTGTATACTTATAATGTTGCATACAATTTACAATTATCAGTTTATATCAAACATATAAGGTTTGAAAATTGATTATTCGGTATTGACATTTAAATTGCAATCATGTATTCAAAGGAGGAAACGAAAAGGTTACAGCAACAAAGTATTTATTTCAGTAAGGAAATAAAAATAGCTGATGCCCAATCGTCAGAAGAGCTGAAAGATATATTACGCTTTCATGAATACAGATATTATGTGCAGCACGATCCGCTGATCAGCGATGGTGAATACGACCATTTATATAAATTGCTGGAAGTATATGAAAGTGCTCATCCCGAGTCGATTGATGCAACTTCTCCAACGCAGCGTGTGGGTACAGGCCTTATAAAGGATTTTCCAAAAGTGCAACACCTGGTTCCCATGCTGAGTTTACAAAATTCCTATAATGAAACAGACCTCATAGACTGGGATCGGAAAGCAAGGGAACTATCAGGTCTTGAAAATATACATTATTGCATCGAACCAAAATTTGACGGTGCCAGTATCTCTGTGATTTATGAGAATGATATATTATCAAGAGGTGCAACGCGGGGAGATGGCGAAGTTGGCGATGATATTACACCCAACATCCGGCAAATAAGATCTATGCCATTAACCGCCCAATTTAGCAAATACGGAATTGAACAAGTGGAAATACGCGGTGAGGTGCTGATCAATAAAAAAGTATTTACTGTATACAATGAAAAACTGGTGGAAGCAGGTGGCATACCATTGGCCAATCCACGGAATGCGGCCGCAGGAAGCTTACGTATTAAAGATACATCAGAAGTGGGAAGAAGAAATCTGGAAGCGTTTCTATACCATGTGAGTTATTTTATAGCAGATAAAAAAAATCAGGTTCCACTCACACATAGTGGTATTTTAGATATGCTTTGGGAACTCGGTTTCCGAAGCCCCAAAAAAGAAATGAAGATCGTTACCGGAATTGATGCAGTGATCCAACACGTTAATGATTTTGAAAATCAACGGGATGCCTTGCCGTATGAAATTGATGGAATGGTAATTAAAGTGGATGATCTTCTGCTTCAGGAAAAATTAGGAATGACTTCTCATCATCCACGCTGGGCGATCGCCTATAAATTTAAAGCACGTCAGGCTACCAGCAAATTACTGGAAGTACAATACCAGGTAGGAAGAACTGGTGCAGTTACACCTGTTGCCAAAATAGAACCTGTTCAGGTGGGCGGTGTAATCGTAAGCAGCATCTCAATTCATAATGAAGAATATATCAGGGAAAAAGATCTGAGGCTTGGAGATGCTATTCTTATTGAAAGAAGCGGTGATGTGATCCCGCAGATCGTTAAATCATTGCCTGATGTTAGAACAGGAAAGGAACAGAAAATTCTATTTCCCACATGTTGCCCCGAATGCAATGATGAATTATTTAAAACAGATGAAGAGGCCGTTTGGCGATGTGTAAATATTAATTGCCCTGCACAGGTGGTAGAAAGGATCATCCATTTTGTGAGCAAGGATGCGATGGATATTCGTCATTTCGGAGAAGCTAATGTTCGTAAATTTTACAGCCTTCAATTATTGAATGATATTCCGGGAGTTTATCATTTAGACTTTCAAAAGATCGGTATGCTTGAGGGCATGGGAAAAAAATCAATTGACAATTTACAATTAGCCATTGAAGGAAGTAAATCTAAACCACTCCACCGTTTGATCTATGCCCTGGGTATTCGTTATGTGGGTGAAACAACTGCCAAAACATTAGCACGCTCTGTAAAAAGTATTTTTGACCTTCAGAAAATGAATGAAGCGGAGTTACAGCAACTCGAAGACGTTGGTATAAAGGTGGCTGCAAGCATTGTTGAATTTTTCAAGAATTACGACAATGTGCATATACTGGAGCGTTTACAGCAAGCCGGTGTTCAAATGGAAACCACCGCTGTTGCGCATAAGGCTGGTGGTTCACTGGAAGGACGAACCTTTTTATTTACCGGAACGTTGAACCAACTCAAAAGAAATGAAGCAGAAGAAATGGTAGAAAAAAATGGTGGTAAAATAATGAGCGGTGTCAGTTCCAAATTAAATTATCTGGTATTAGGGGAAGATGCGGGAAGCAAATTAGAAAAAGCCCGTAAACTTCCGTCTGTAAACATCATCTCTGAGCAGGAATTTATAACAATGCTTACTTCAGAATAAAATACATAAATGATATCCAACCAAACCTTTTCTTTTCTTAAAAATTTAGAAAAGAACAATAATAAATCGTGGTTCGAAGATAACAGACCGTCGTACCTCAAAGCAAAGGAAGAGTTTCAGCAATTCGTTGTGGCTTTAGCGAAAGGAATTGGAAGTTTTGATACGGATATTGCCGAGCTGGATCCTTTGAAGTGCATTTTTCGCCAAAACCGTGATGTGCGTTTTTCAAAAGATAAATCTCCGTACAAAATTCATTTTGGCGCCTATTTTAACCGTGGTTCAAAAAAAATAAATACACCCGGATATTATTTTCATTTGCAGCCGGGCAAAAGTATGATCGCTGCCGGTTGGTATCAGCCAGAGGCTCCTGTTGTAAAAAAAATCAGGCAGGAGATCGATTATAATGCAGAGGAATGGACGGCGATCCTCCATAATAAAAATTTAAAAAAGCATTTTAAAGAAGCGCCGGATTTCAACGATACATTAGTCAGGCCACCAAAAGGTTATGAGGAAGATAATCCGATGCTGCCCTATTTAAAGCTGAAAAGTTTCGTGATCTCCAAACCCCTTTCAAACGATGATATTTTGAGTGACCAATTTTTAAAACAGTCATTAACAGCTTTTAAAAGTCTGCATCCATTTCTTTCCTTTTTACACAAGTCTGCTGAATAAAAAAATGGCCAGTGATAAAAATCACCGGCCTTGCTTACCTCTGAAACCACAAGAAAAAAAGTTGTGAGGTAATTATAATTAAATAAAAAAACGCAAAAATTAGAACGGTTGATTTTTGTTTGCAGGATAATGCAATTCGTAGGGTCCTTTTATAAGATAATATTGGAGAGGCTTCTAATGAGCAGGGGGTAAAATTAATACTTTTCTTGAATTATCATAATTTTTTTCAACTTTTTTGCCGGAAGCCAAAATTTTCCTCTGATTTTATCGCTTTTTAACGTCATTCTCAGAGGAGTGAACTAATTGAGGTAACAATTTTTTCAAAGCATTCACACACAATCCATTCCAATGATATCGCTGATATTGATAAACTAACGCTTATCTCAAACTTCTACTCCTTCTTCCTTTAAATGCCGGAAAATCACCTGATTATATTCCGAATATAGAATTAAACGGCAACTTCAACTTTTCAAAATGATTTCTGCAGAGCCTATGTTTGAACAAAAGAAATAACTATTGCTTTCATCCGGTATTGATGATAGTGAAAAGGCAGATCGGTGGATGTTTGTTATGTACGCATGGTACATTGATGCCTCGTGAATTTGAAAAAAACTAAAGGATATAACAAAATTTCTCTAATCACCTTCGTTTAAAAAACTAATAAGTGTTAGTTTTGTAACTGATGAGTAAGATCAAACCCTTACGGAATGGTACAAAAAAAGAACTGATCACCAAAAAAGCTGCAGCCCTCTTTCGCAAAAAGGGTTATAGCAGTACTTCTATGCGTGAATTGGCGGTACAAATGGGGGTGGAGGCACCGAGTTTGTACAATCATATTGGGTCAAAGGGTGAATTATTGAATGAGATCTGTTTTTCTATAGCTGAGGAATACCGGCAACATTTGCAGCAAGTGCTTTCTTCCCAAATTGACATAGTTGATAAACTAGAGGAGATCATTCATTTTCATATTCAATTGATGATCACCCGTTTTGATGCAGTATTTGTTGTGAACCACGAATGGAAACAATTGAAAGATCCGCACCTTACCGAATTCATCCACCAGCGCAAAAATTATGAGAACCTGCTTCTTCAACTTATAGAAGAAGGCATAGAGAAAAAAGAATTGAAAAAAATAAATCCTTCTGTGGCTGTTCTCACTATTTTATCTGCCGTACGCGGATTGGAAATATGGCAACGGCATAAAAATAATCTTCCGGCTGAAGAACTGGAAAAACAAATGATTCAACATTTATTAACAGGAATAATTAAATAATATGGCCGTTCACTTTCATCCGTTACAGGTAAAAAAAATCAAAAGAGAAACTGATGACAGTGTTTCTATCACTTTTGATATCCCTGAAAAATTACAGGAAGATTTCAAATACAAAGAAGGACAAAATGTTACCGTAAAAACAATCATTGATGGAAACGATATTAGGCGCTCGTATTCCATTTGCGCAGCTCCTCATGAAAATGAATTACGTATTGCGGTAAAAAAAGTGGATGGCGGTTTATTTTCGGCATATGCCAATCAACATTTAAAAAAAGGTGATCAACTGGAGGTATTGCCGCCAACGGGTAAATTCTGTTCCAGGCCAACTGAAAAATCAGCAGACTATCTGGCGATAGCAGCAGGCAGCGGCATCACACCTGTGATCTCTATTATAAAACATACTTTACATACACAGCCTGGCAGCAGCTTCACACTCATCTACGGAAACCGCTCCAGATCTTCCATTATCTTTTTTGAAGAACTGGAAGGATTGAAAAATAAATATCTCGACCGTTTCACTCTCGTACACGTTTTAAGCAGGGAACTTACAGATGCAACGGTTAATTATGGACGCATTGATGCTGACAAACTCCGATCCATGGAGCATATTATTCGCTTTGAAGATTTCGACGATGTATTTATTTGCGGTCCCGAACATATGATTTTTTCAACAGCAGGATTTTTAGAAAGTAAAGGGCTAGATAAATCAAGAATTCATTTCGAATTGTTCACCATACCCGGACAAACAAAAGCCGAAACGAATCAGATAAAAGAAACACAGGAACAGAGTGAGAGTTCGATCACCATCCGGTTAGACGGACGCTCCATTGAATTCCCTTTAAATTATACCGGCGATTCTGTGTTGGATGCCGCTTTAAAAAAAGGGGCTGATCTCCCTTACGCCTGTAAAGGTGGTGTATGTTGCAGTTGCCGTGCAAAGTTGATAGAAGGCAAGGTGGAAATGACCGTAAATTATGCATTGGAAGAAGATGAAGTTGAGCAAGGTTTCATACTTACGTGCCAGGCACACCCTCGAACTGAGAAAGTGGTGATTGATTTCGATGTACGGTAATGAACATTTTTAACTAACAACTGTTAGTTTTTTTATTATATTTGATAAATAATATTTGTATATGGAATTACATGATCTGGAGAAAAGCTTTCAACAGAAAATTGATAATGAAATCAAAATTGAGCCTCGCGACTGGATGCCGGAGGCATATCGTAAAACGAATGTTCGACAGATAAGTCAGCACGCACACAGCGAAGTGGTAGGAATGCTGCCGGAAGGCAATTGGATCAGCCGTGCTCCTTCACTTAAACGCAAGGCTATACTTATTGCAAAAGTTCAGGACGAAGCAGGACACGGTTTATATTTATACTCAGCAGCAGAAACTTTAGGAACCAGCCGTGATCAAATGGTTGCGGATCTTCATAGTGGAAAAGCAAAATATTCATCCATATTTAATTATCCCACACTTACATGGGCCGATATGGGCGCAGTTGGTTGGCTCGTTGACGGTGCCGCAATTTTAAATCAGGTGATGCTTTGCCGTACATCTTATGGTCCGTATGCCAGAGCTATGGTGCGTATCTGTAAAGAAGAAAGTTTTCATCAGCGCCAGGGTTTTGAAAGTTTGCTGGTATTAAGCAAAGGAACTCAGGAACAACGTGCCATGTGTCAGGACGCCATTAACAGATGGTGGTGGCCAAGCCTGATGATGTTTGGACCTAAAGACGCAGAAAGCACTAATAGTGATCAAAGCATGAAATGGAAGATCAAACGCAAAACAAACGATGAACTTCGTCAGCAGTTTATAGATATGATAGCCGAACAAATCAAATTGCTCGGTATGACCTTGCCGGATGAAGACCTCAAATGGAATGCAGAAAGAAAGCATTACGATTTTGGTGAGATCAACTGGGAGGAATTTTGGAATGTGGTAAAAGGAAATGGCCCCTGCAATAAACAAAGACTGGCTGCGAGAAATAAAGCACACGACGAAGGGAAATGGGTTAGAGAAGCAGCCATCGCTTACGCAGAAAAGAAAAACAACAGATTACAAAAACAAGTGGCATAATCATGAAAAATTATATCCGGAAATATTATTACGGCGATATCCCTGAAGAAAAGGGTGGCCAGTATGCTGATACAAAAAAAGATACAAAGGCCTGGCCGCTATGGGAAGTTTTTATTCGCAGTAAGCAAGGTCTCGATCATAAACACGCAGGAAGCCTTCATGCTGCAGATGCTGCCATGGCCATAGAAAATGCACGTGATGTATATACGAGACGTCAGGAAGGCGTAAGTCTTTGGGTAGTGGAAAGTAAATACATCCATGCTACTAATCCTGATGAATCCGAATTGTTATTTGATCCTGCAGAAGATAAAATTTACAGGCATCCAACTTTTTATGATTTGCCTGATGAAGTTAAACACATGTAATTCTTAACTATGCAATTCCCACTGTCTTATATTTTACATTTAGCTGATAACAATCTGATATTAGCACAACGCAATGGCGACTGGTGTGGTCATGGCCCGATACTGGAACAGGATATCGCCATAACAAACATCACACTGGATGTTTTAGGACAGGCACGTATGTTATATCAGTATGCTGCAGAGATATCAAATTCTATGTCCGGCAATAATATTGTAACAGAAGATACGCTTGCGTATTTACGCAAAGAAAATGAATTCAAAAATTGTCTGCTGGTTGAACACCCTAACGGTGACTGGGCACAAACGGTGTTGAAACAATATCTTTTCAGCCAGTTTCAGTTTTTTTTATATGAAGAATTATCAATTAGCAACGATGAGCGTATTGCCGCAATTGCTGTTAAATCTTTGAAAGAAATTAGTTATCATGTAAAATGGAGTAGTGAATGGGTATTACGCTTAGGTGATGGCACCGCCGAAAGTCATGACCGAATGACGAATGCAATTGATTCATTATGGATGTACACCGGCGAAATGTTTACTCCGGCTTCGTATGAAACATTTGCAGACTTAATAAAGATCAGGGAAAAATGGATGCAGGCTGTAAAGGAGATCTTTGAAGAAGCAACGCTCGCAATTCCTGAAAATATATTTATGCAGGTAGGAGGAAAAAATGGCGTACATACAGAACATCTAGGATTTCTCCTCACCGATCTTCAATATTTACAGCGTACCTATCCTAATGCTGAATGGTAATGATGGAAATCTTGAACGATACAATCACGGATGTCGATGGATTATGGAAACTAATGGAATCCATTCCAGATCCCGAGATTCCCGTCATTTCTATTACTGATCTTGGCATTGTTCGTACTATAGAATTGAAGGGGAAGAATGTAGAAGTTTCCATAACACCAACTTATAGCGGTTGCCCTGCAATGGACATGATAGCCATGCAAATAAAAATGGAATTGCTCTCCAGAGGATTTTCGCCCGTCATTAAAACAGTGCTTTCTCCGGCATGGACCACCGACTGGATCTCACCTGCTGCGAAAGAAAAATTAAATGCATACGGAATTGCTCCGCCTTCTTTATCTACAGAAAAAAACGCTGTTGTAAAATGTCCGCAATGCCATTCTTCTCATACGGAAATGATCAGTCATTTCGGATCAACGGCGTGTAAAGCCTTATACCGCTGCAATGATTGTAAAGAATGTTTCGATCTTTTTAAATGCCATTAGCAGCAGTTTATTTTTGTAACTTTCCTTTCTAAAATATATTATGGAACCGGTAACATTTGAGGTGAAAGATAAGGTAGCTTATATCTGTCTAAACCGTCCCGATAAATTCAATTCATTCAACAGAGAAATGGCTTTGTTGCTTCAAAAGCACCTTGACCATTGCGCCACAGATGAAAATATTCGTGCAGTTTATCTAACCGGAAATGGAAAAGCATTTTGTGCAGGGCAGGATATCAGTGAACTAACAGGTGAAAACCCTGCAACATTTGATAAAATTTTGTCGGAACATTTTAATCCGATCATAACTAAGATTTGTAATCTGCCTTTACCGGTTGTATGTGCAGTAAACGGCGTTGCAGCAGGTGCAGGTGCAAATATTGCGTTGTGTTGTGATATCGTGGTGGCCACTGAATCCGCATCTTTTATTCAGGCATTTTCAAAAATTGGTTTGATACCAGACAGTGGCGGAACATTTTTTCTTCCGCGTTTGATTGGCTTACAAAAAGCAACCGCATTGATGATGCTGGGAGAAAAGATACAGGCAAAAGATGCTGAACAAATGGGAATGATCTACAAATCTTTTTCTGATGAAACCTTTGAGGCAGCATCAAAAAATATCGCCACCACACTGGCGTCTATGCCTACTAAAGGATTGGCCTATACCAAACAGGCATTGCAGGCATCTGCATCCAATTCCTTAGAACAACAATTACAATTGGAAGATCAATTACAATACAAAGCAGGTCATACAGCAGATTATAATGAAGGCATAAGTGCTTTCGTAGAAAAAAGAAAACCGGAATTCCATGGAAAATAAATCACACGAAGATGTTGTGAATCACATGATGCAACATGATCTGTTTAGCAGGTGGCTCGGAATTGAAGTACTGGACGTAAAAGAGGGATACAGTAAAATAAAAATGACGGTCCGTGAAGAAATGATCAATGGTTTTGGCATTGTTCATGGTGGCATTGCATTCTCACTATCTGATAGTGCATTTGCATTTGCCTGCAACAACCGTAATAATTTATCCGTGGCTTTGGATACAGCAATCAATTTTTTAAAGCCCGTTCACGTTGGAGATGTGTTGATCGCAGAAGCCAAAGAGATTCATAATGGGAGAAGTACAGGATTGTATCATATCAATGTAACTAATCAGCACCAGCATACCATAGCTTTTTTTAAAGGAACCTGTTACAGAACGGGAAAGCCACTTATTTAATTATATGATTTATCAGTTCAAAGAATATATTCCTGTGGTAGATCCATCTTCCTTTATTCATCCGCAGGCAGCCGTAACCGGCTATGTAATCATTGGCAAAAATGTATATGTGGGTCCGTTTGCGGCAATACGCGGCGACTGGGGCCAGATTATTATTGAAGATGGTTGTAATGTACAGGAAAATTGTACGATACACATGTTCCCAGGAACACAAACGATATTAAAAGAATCAGCGCATATTGGCCACGGTGCCATCATCCACGGTGCTGTAATTGGAAAAAATTGTCTGATAGGTATGAATGCCGTAATTATGGATGAGGTGGAATTAGGTGACGAATGTATTGTAGGTGCATTGAGCTTTATTAAAAACAAAGAAAAGTTTGATAATAGAAGTTTGATCGTAGGCAATCCTGCAAAAAAAATCAGAGAGGTAAATGATGAAATGATCGCATGGAAAACGGAAGGAACAAAATTATATCAATCTTTACCTGCTACAATGAATGCTTTTTTTAAAGCCTGCGATCCACTCACCGAAATACCTGAATGGTATACGGCAGGCGAACAATCCTATAAACCCTGGAAATCATAATTAATTTAGCCAAATCTTAGGCTAACATTTTTTTACAGACCTTTACCATAATGGAACGTTCAAATTTTGTTGACCAGATCAAGGTCTTTTGTAAAAGCGGACACGGTGGTGCCGGTAGCAAGCATTTTATGCGGAATAAATTAACAGCCAAAGGCGGACCGGATGGTGGCGATGGTGGCAGAGGAGCACACGTTATTTTACGAGGTAATTCACAGCTATGGACTTTATTACATCTGCGTTATTTTAAAAATGTACTTGCCGAAGATGGTGAAAACGGAAGTGGCAATAACTCATCAGGAAAAACCGGGAAGGATATTATCATTGAAGTTCCATTGGGGACAGTAGCAAAAAATGATGAAACCGGCGAAGTGGAAGCAGAAATTTTAGAAGACGGACAAGAAGTAATCTGGCTGAAAGGCGGACGAGGAGGATTAGGAAATTCTCATTTTAAAACCTCTACCAACCAGGCACCTCAATATGCACAACCCGGTGAAGAAGGAGAAGAAGGTATAAAAATTTTAGAATTAAAAGTATTGGCAGATGTGGGACTGGTAGGTTTTCCTAATGCCGGCAAATCAACCTTATTAAGCAGTATTACAGCAGCAACGCCAAAAATTGCGGATTATGCTTTTACCACACTTGTTCCACAATTAGGAATGGTGGAATATCGTGATGGAAAAAGTTTTTGCATAGCCGATCTTCCGGGGATCATTGAAGGTGCTGCAGAAGGAAAAGGTTTAGGCCATCGTTTCCTGCGACATATCGAACGCAATTCCATATTATTATTTTTAATTCCGGCAGACAGTGCGGATCATAAAAAGGAATTTGAAATTCTGAAAAATGAACTGGAGCAATATAATCCTGAAATGTTACAGAAAGATTTTGTGATTGCTATCAGTAAAACAGATATGCTGGATGAAGAATTAAAATCGCAAATCGAAAAAGAATTACCGGAAAATATCCCTCATATTTTTATTTCATCCATCACCAACTCCGGCCTCACAGAACTCAAGGATCTTCTCTGGATAACATTAAATACTGTAAATGCCTGATTATGCCACGTGCCATCATCAAAGGTTTAGGATATTATGTACCACCGAATGTGGTGACCAATAAGGATCTTATGAAATATATGGATACATCAGATGAATGGATCCAGGAAAGAACCGGTATTAAAGAAAGACGCTATGCGGATCGTACAGGTGAAACCACCACAACGATGGGCGTTAAAGCGGCAGAAATTGCATTACAACGTGCCGGTGTTGCCTCATCTGAAATAGATTTTATCATCTTTGCCACGATAAGTCCTGATTATTATTTTCCCGGATGCGGCGTATTGGTACAGCGTGCCATGAAAATGAAAGAGATCGGGGCGTTGGATATTCGTAATCAGTGCAGCGGATTTGTATATGCTTTATCTGTTGCCGATCAGTATATCCGAAGTGGTATGTATAAAAACATTCTGGTAATAGGAAGTGAAAAACATTCTTTCGGTTTAGATTATAGCACACGTGGAAGAAATGTTACCGTAATTTTCGGCGATGGCGCTGGTGCTGCGGTAATTCAACCTACGGAGGATATGCATCGTGGTATACTTAGCACACATTTACACAGCGATGGTGAAAATGCAGAATTATTAGCCATGTATAATCCGGGCACACATGCCAATCACTGGACCAAAGAAAAGGTGGCTGATTTTGATGATGCGGAAATGGGAGAAATGTTCCTGAGTCATGCGATGATAGATCATGCACAACTGTTTCCTAATATGGATGGACCGGCAGTTTTTAAAAAGGCCGTTGAAAAATTTCCTGAAGTAATACGGGAAGCATTACAGGCAAATGATCTTGAAGTTGATGATATCAAATTGTTGGTTCCTCACCAGGCAAATCTCCGTATCGCACAATTTGTACAAAAGATTTTAGGTCTTTCTGATGATCGTGTGCATAATAATATACAGAAGTTCGGCAATACGACAGCGGCTTCTATTCCAATTGCATTATCTGAAGCGTGGGAACAGGGGAAAATAAAAGAAGGCGATCTTGTTTGTCTGGCCGCTTTCGGAAGTGGATTTACATGGGCGAGTGCATTAATACGCTGGTAATGAGAAAAATTATTTTTCTGATCAACCCGATCTCCGGAACAAAAAACAAAAAAGGTTTACGACCATTGATTGAACGGATTTGCCAACAACATCACTTGAATGTTGATTTTGCAGATACAGACAGAGACGGCAATTACAAATGGCTATGCGAACGAATAGAAAGCGAAAAGATAACAGATGTGATCATTTGCGGAGGTGACGGATCAGTGAGTCAGGTTTCTTCCTGTTTGCTGAATCATGATGTAAATGTTGGGATCATTCCTTTAGGTTCAGGAAACGGACTAGCCTTTGCTGCGGGAATTTCTGCCAATCCAAAAAAGGCAATGCAAATAATTGTAAACGGTAAATCAGCTTTTATCGATGCTTTCCGTATAAATGATTCCTTCAGTTGTATGTTATGTGGAATTGGCTTTGATGCACAGGTGGCGCATGATTTTGCAAAACAAAAAAAACGCGGGCTCGCTTCCTACGTAAAGCAAACAATCAAAAATTTTGTGTCCGCCAAACCCTATTCCTTTGAATTGTTTGTAGATAACAAAACGATTGCCCTGAAAAGTTATTTTATCAGTATTGCCAACAGCAATCAGTTTGGCAATAATTTTACTATTGCGCCTAAAGCAAGTTTATCTGATGGGTTACTGGATATTGTTGTGGTGAATAAAATGAACAAATTAAAAATGATTTTTTCTGTTTTACGCCATGTAAAATTTGGAAGGATCGGCCCTGTAGATGATAAAGATGATCAGCAGGATATTAATTATTTCCAGACAAAAAAAATCAGGATTAAAAACCCGGAGAATGCGCCACTGCATATTGATGGCGAACCGGCTCAAACCTCATCAGAGTTTAAAATAGAGATCATTGAAAAAGCGATCCGTTTATTACAGCCTTAATTTTTTAGTAATGCACTGAGTACAGCAATGGATCTTTTGTTTAGTGGATTGTTGAAAGATTGTATCACATCTACTTTTTCCCTTCCTGATAAATGGAAATTTAAAGCGGCTGTTTTTTCTGGTTTTTCAGGTAAATACATGATGCCGATCCGGTGAAAAAAAGGATCATTTCGACGTAAATAACTTAACTGGTCAATCTGAAAATAATCCTGCAATTTAAACCAGTTGTGCTGCAGCATCGTTGCCGGATTTACGAGCATATCTGTTAGGGATATTGTTTCAAAAGGATTTTGCCAATTGTCCACCGGCCGGTCACGTAATTGCAAAATCACCACACCTCTTGTGTTTTCTTTTAACCAGATTTGAAAGTTCTCCAAAAAACGCAACGTTGTTTCCTGCCCGAAATTATCTCGCAATCCTGCATCCATCACGTCTATAACCGGGTTGCTTGGCAACCAGACGTTCGGCAATACGTAAGGGAACGTTGCATTCATTCTTAAAGCGGTAAGCAGGCGTAAATTTAAAGGCTCCTGCCTGGCAAACAAAGCCGCAAAATCTATAGCGTCCGGGGAAACGGTTGTATCCGCACTGTACATTGCCGGTTTCATCATAAAACGCATGGGTTGCGAACTAACGATCAATTTTCTGCCATCTCTTTTCACTACAGAATTTAAAATAAGTAAAGGAACTTTTCCTGCAT
>JANOAO010000091.1:0-18079 GCA_031411115.1 Bacteroidota bacterium | reverse complement strand
AAAATGATGAACAGTATTACTGGAAATAGTATAAGAATTTCATCATTATCTGAAAACTCATTTTTAAGATATTTCAATTTTGTAGCCCTGTATTTTGCACAGGGAATTCCGGAAGGAATGTTATTTTATGGAATTCCTGCATGGATGGCTATGAATGGTAAAACCCCTGGCGAAATAGCGGCTTTTGCGATAGCCTGCGGTCTGCCCTGGAGTTTTAAATTTATTGTAGCGCCACTTATGGACCGCTATACGTATTTACCAATGGGCCGTAAAAGACCCTGGATTCTTTTTGGTCAGTTAGGGTTGATGAGTAGTTGTATTGCCATGGCTTATGTACCGGATCCTCTAATTAACCTGAATCAATTAATGATTGCAGGTTTTGTAGTTTCGTTTTTCGGATCTTTTCAGGATGTGGCCACTGATGGTATGGCGATAGATATCATTCCTGTGAAACAACAGGCACGGGCCAATGGACTCATGTGGGGCTCAAAAATTATTGGTATCTCTTCTTCTCTGGCTTTAGGTAGCTGGCTCCTGGAGGAATATAATTTTGTTACATCTATACTCTCTCTTGCAGGTATAGTAGCGCTTATAATGTTGGTGCCTTTGTTTTTGAGAGAACGAAAAAATGAAAAAATATTACCCTGGTCTTCCGGTATGGCTTCAACGGAAAGTAAAGAAATGCAACTTACCAACTGGTCTGTAATTTTTAAATCTCTTTATCGTGTTTTTAGTCTGCGTAATTCTCTGGTACTGGCTCTGATGTTATTTGTTGCACAGGGTTCTTATAATTATATGAGCACTTTGCTTCCCATTTTCACGGTAAAAGAATTAGGATGGACGAATGTTTCATTTGCACAATTTTATGCTACTTCTAATCTGATCGGAGGAATCGGAGGAATGCTGATCGGCGGCATTCTTATAGACAAATTCGGGAACAAACGAATGATGAATATTTATTTTTTGTTGCTGGTTATTTTAACTGGCACTTTCTCTTTATTGCAAACCTATTGGGTAAATAAAACCTTTATT
This sequence comes from Bacteroidota bacterium, assembly GCA_031411115.1. Taxonomy (GTDB): domain Bacteria; phylum Bacteroidota; class Bacteroidia; order Chitinophagales; family Chitinophagaceae; genus Ferruginibacter. Next base: position 17,047 of record JANOAO010000091.1, on the reverse strand, counting down.
TATGGTTTCATGATTATGTATAATGTGCTGTATACATTTGCCTGTATTGGCATTTTCGCAATTGCCATGCAATGTTGCTGGAAAAAAATCTCTGCCAGTCAGTTTACATTATATATGACTATTTCTAATTTAGGCCGGATTGCGTTGGCTGCTTTGATAGGCCCCATAAAAAACCACTTCAACTGGCAAATAACGCTGTTCGCTTTTGCTGTAATGATTTCTTTTGCCTGGTTATTAATGCAATTTTTAGATATCAAAAAGCAGATTCAGCAAACTGAAAAACTGGACTATAAAAATTCAGATCTGCAACTTTCTGCTATGAAAGAAATGGAAACTGCGGTTTAAAAAACATTTTTATTTACTATTTTCTGCCATTCAGTTTGGATAACAACCGAAGTATTTCTAAATACAACCAAACTATGGTAACTAATAGTCCGAAAGCGCCAAACCATTCCATATATTTTGGTGCGCCCATTTCAGCGCCTCTTTCAATCATGTCAAAATCAAGTAACAGATTCATAGAGGCAATACCAACAACAAACAGTGAAAAAATAATTCCAAAGGTGCTGCCTTCATGCAGGAAAGGCATATTGTCAAATCCAAACATGCGGAGTATGATCACCAATGCATAAAACAAGGCAATACCAACAGTTGCAGCAATGATGGCTGAACGAAATTTTTGGGTCACTTTAATTATCCTAAAACTGTACAATAAATACATAGCTACGGCAACACCCAGCGTTAGTCCTACGGCGTTGATGATTATATTTGGCGCTTTTGCTGCAAATACATCATTATACATGGCTGAAACAGCACCAATAAATAATCCTTCGAGTAAAGCATATAAAGGAGCGAGGTAGGGGCTCCATTCCTGCTTGAACATAATAACGAGGGCAACTATAAATCCACCGATAGCACCGGTAAGCATAAGTGGAGTTACATTACCATGATCAGCAAATTCTTTCCAGGAATAAAATGAACTACCGAGCACCATCAATAAAAGGAAACCGAATTTGTTGATGGATCCTTTTACGGTCATAGCATTTTCATCGGCTATCACCGTTTCTAAACTGGTACTTCTGAATTTACTTTCGGTTAATGCCGGGTTGCTGGATTTGAATAGCGACATGTGAATTGTTTTTCTAAAATTAGAGAATAATGACAAGTTAAAACACAAAAATTCGATAAATCGGGTTTGCGCCTACTACTTATCTTTGCAAAATGGAACAATTGTTATCTGCCATTAATTTATACAAACAACAAATTGAATCGGAAGTTGTGGAAAATGAAGAATCACTGGAAGCTTTCCGTATAAAATATTTGGGTACAAAAGGGCTAGTAAAAAATGTAATGGCTTTTATGAAAGATGTTGCGACTGAAAATAAAAAAGCGGCCGGTCTTTCATTGAATGAATTTAAAATTTATGTGGAAGGGAAATTTGAAAATTTCAAACTACAGTTCTCCGGCAATGGTGTTGCACAAAATAATGATATCGATACCACATTACCGGGATATGCTTTTCCAACAGGTTCCCGCCATCCAATAAGCATTGTTCAGAATAAAATTATTTCTATCTTCCAAAGACTGGGTTTTGCGGTAGCGGAAGGCCCGGAGATTGAAGATGATTTTCACAACTTTTCTGCGTTGAATCTTCCTGAAAATCATCCAGCGAGGGATATGCAGGACACATTTTATGTTACCAAAGATCCGGCCTGGGTGTTACGTACACATACCAGCAGCGTTCAGGTTCGTGAAATGGAAAAAGGTGAATTGCCTTTAAGGATTATATGCCCGGGAAGAGTATACAGAAATGAAACCATCAGCGCAAGAGCACATTGTTTTTTCAATCAGGTGGAAGGATTATATATTGCTAAAGATGTTTCCTTTGCAGATCTGAAACAAACACTCTATTTTTTCGTACAGGAAATGTTCGGCGATAAAGTGCAGGTGCGTTTCCGTCCTTCTTATTTTCCTTTTACGGAACCCAGTGCAGAAATGGACATCAGTTGTTTAATATGTAATGGATCCGGTTGCAATGTTTGTAAAAAAACAGGCTGGGTTGAAATTCTGGGCTGCGGCATGGTACATCCTAAAGTGCTGGAAAATTGTGGTATCAACCCTGATGAATATTCGGGGTTTGCATTTGGGATGGGTATCGAAAGAATTACCATGTTAAAATATCAAATAAAAGATCTCCGCTTATTCAGTGAAAATGATGTGCGTTTTCTCCGCCAATTCACGGGAATAGTATAAATATGTATACTTGAATTGATTAAATCGTAAAACTATTTTCGCTATTTATTCATTCATTTTTAATACTTCATTTTTAATTTCTAATTCCTTTGTGGCATTATAATTGGGCAGACTCTTCAAATTATATGTCATGAAGAAACTTTCTGTTCTTTTCACTCTTATTATTATTCTTCTGACTTCCTGTTCTGTAAATCGATCACTTAATCTGGCGGCCGATAAAATAGAGGGCACGTGGCAATTGCAAAAAATAGTTTCGGAAGGTGTTACGGGCAACATCAATACACAATTATTTAATGAAGCAGATTTTCAATGTTTCATCGGAAGTACCTGGAAATTTTCAGACCAGTCTGCCGGAAATTATTCCTTTGCAGCAACCAGTGGTTCACATAATTGCGTAGGCGTAAACCGTAATTTTTCCTGGAAAATGTATACTTCTACAGAACTACCTATGTTATTGCAGTTCAAAAGACAAGGTGCTGACGGTAAAGCAATAGATCCGAATTCCGGTGGTTTTATTTTCACCATCATTCAGTCGGAAAAAAATAATTTGCAATTGAAGTCTGATGTAACTGTTGAAGGTAAACCCGCAGCATTTATTTATAACTTTATCAGGATCTGATGCGGCAACTGTGTTTCATTATGAGTTTGCTGATAGCCGGTTGTGCTACTTCCAAAAAGCAGAATGCCACTGTAAAAAATCCAGCACAAACACCTCAGCAAGTTGCAACTACAGAAAAAATTATTACAACAGAAAATTCAAAAACTGCACACATAGTTTTCAATACTGCAACACTCGCTTCCCGGATCTCAGATGAAATAAAAAATGCAGAGTTAATAAAATTTAATGACGGTATTAATATCATATTAGATGAACAACCTGGCAAGGCTCTTATGTTTTCCGGGTTTGGTTCCTTATTAACTGCTCAGGGAAGAGAGGTGCTGCAAAAACTTACGGTCATTTTAAAAGCGTATCCTGCTACATCTGTAAAAATAAACTCGTTTATGGACGCTGGCTTTGCCGCATCAGATATGGAAATAAGTCAACGCAGGGCCAAAGCAATCGGTGATTTTTTAATAGCAAAAGGAATCTCACCGCACCGCTTAATGATAAGGTGGCAGGGCGGATTGCAACCACGGGTGAAAGGAAATTCCGCACTGGTTAAAAGCAAAAACAGGCGTATTGAAATGTACCTTCTAACCCCGGAAAAATAGAACAGGATTAAAAATATCCAAATCATCTACAGGCGCATTTTTTGAAAGAATTATTTTCAAATCAAGGGTTGAAAAGAAAACACGCGAATATCACAGCTTTTTTATTTTTGCAGGATGATTCAGAAAATTGCTGTTTCCGGCGCAGGAACAATGGGGAGCGGAATTGCACTCTCGTTTGCGTTGAAAGGTTTTGAAGTTATCTTGTTCGATACGTTTGAACCCGTTCTCGAAAAAGCTAAAATTTCAATTTCCAATAACCTTGATTTTCTTACAAACAAAGGAAAAATCTCCGCAGAAGAAAGATCTGCCATCGAATCATCTTTGAAATATACGGCCAATATTAAAGATTGTAAAGCAGATCTTATTATAGAAGCTATCATTGAAAAATTGGAAACTAAGCAAGATCTTTTTACACAGCTTGTTGAATGTAATGATCAGCATTGCATTTTCACCAGCAACACATCTTCACTTTCTATTACACAATTACAAAATACGATCACCTTTCCTGAAAGAGTAGCAGGTTTACATTTTTTTAATCCCGCACATGTAATGAAATTGGTAGAGGTGATAAAAGGTGAACAAACATCTGAAGAAACTATTAAGGTTCTTGCAACATTATGTACTTCTATTGGTAAAACACCAGTGATTTGTAAAGATGCACCAGGATTTATAGTGAATCGTGTAGCCAGGCATTTTTACCTTGAATCTATGAAATTGATGGAAGACGGTATAGCTGATCACGAATCGATTGATGCGGCCATGGAAGCCACAGGTTTTAAAATGGGACCGTTCAAACTCATGGATATGATAGGTATGGATATAAACCTCGCCGTTTCTCAATCACTGTATGATGCGTTTCAAAAAGAAAGATTTAAACCTTCATCAGTACAGATTAACAAAGTACAGAAAGGTGAATTGGGAAGAAAAACGGGAAAGGGTTTTTATCAATACTAATAATAATATGTCACCTCACCATAATTTTCGATCATGATATTAATAACAGGTGGCGCCGGATTATTAGGCTCGGAACTGATCCGTCAATTATTGGAAACTGGTAAACAGGTAACGGCAATATATCATCAATCACCTATAGTGATCAAGCATCAAAACTTACGACTGGTTTATTGTGATATATTGGATGTTTGTGCACTGGAAGAATTGATGCAGGGTGTTGAACAAGTTTATCATTGTGCCGGATACGTTTCATTTGCACCAGATGATACCGAAAAATTATATAAGATTAATGTAGAAGGAACGGCCAATCTGGTTAATGCTTCCCTTGATGCAGGTGTTTCTAAATTTGTTCATGTAAGTTCTGTTGCGGCATTGGGAAGATATAACGTAAATGGTCTTGTTGATGAAAATATGCAATGGGTACAAGGTGACAAAAACAGTAAATATGCGTTTAGTAAATACCTCGGTGAAATGGAAGTATGGCGCGCTATTGCAGAAGGTCTGAATGCGTTGATCGTAAACCCCTCCATCATTTTAGGCGCAGGGAATTGGGAAGCCGGTTCTACCACCATTTTCAAAACGATGTATAACGAATTGGCCTGGTATACCGAGGGCAGCTCCGGTTTTGTGGATGTGAAAGATGTTGCGGCCATTATGATACTATTAATGGATGCTGATGTTCAGTCAGAACGTTTTATTGTGAACGGCCATAACAGTTCATTCAGAAATGTTTTTAATCTTATTGCGGATGGATTTAATAAGAGAAAACCTTACAAAAAGGTAACACCTTTATTAGCCGCATTGGTTTGGCGCCTTGAAAAAATAAAAACCCTTTTTACAAAGAAACAACCGCTGATAACAAGGGAAACAGCCTCCAGTTCTTTTGAACAGGTTAGTTATAATAACCGCAAATTATTACAACTACTCCCATCTTTTCAATATCGTTCGCTGGAAGAAACCATCGCTCACTGTTGTACAACTTTGCAACAAAAGCTTAACAAAGCATAACTTATTTTTAGTGTTCAAAACGCACCGATGAAATTTCTTTTTAGTTTATTACTTGTTTCGCTCTATTCATTTTCATTTTCCCAATACATAATCATTACTGGCAAAGTAATAAATGCAGAAACGAATTTACCGATGCCCGGCGCATCCGTATTTGCTGAAAATACAACGCTCGGAACTTCTTCAGATGCGGAGGGAAATTTTAAATTATATCTCCCTCCGGGAGGATACGAGGTAATAGCCACTTTTACCGGCTTTAATTCTTCCAGAAAAAGAATTGCAACAACAGATAACCTTCCGCTCAATTTTGAATTAAAAGTTCATGAAAAACAAATGATGGACATTGCCGTAGTATCCAGCTCTGAAGTGAAAGATGGCTGGGTAAAATATGGCGACTTTTTTCTCGCAGAATTTATTGGTAAAACAGAGAACAGTATTAATTGCACCATTAAAAATAAGGAAGCGATACATTTTTATTTTTCTAAAAGAAGGAACCGTCTTAAAGTAACTTCTGATGAACCATTACTGATAGAAAATAAATCGCTGGGTTATAATATTAGATACAATCTCGATTCTTTCACCCATGAATACAATACCAATATCAGTTGGTTCACCGGATCGCCTTTGTTTGAAGAAATACCTTTAACAGATTCAACAGACATCACGCAACTACAGCAAAGGGCTGATGCAAGAAAAAAAGCCTATGACGGATCGATCCTCCATTTTATGAGAAGTGTCTACAACAAAAAATTAAAGGAAAACGGTTTCGAAATTCAGTTCATTGTAAAAGATAATGGAAATGACAGGGCCCTGAAATTGAAAAACTTTTACGGTGCATTGAATTATAATTTTTACGACAGCACACAAACCGTAGAAATCAAACCTAATCAATCAGATCTCGGCGTAATTTATATCAAAGAAAAACCTTCGCCTGATTTTCTTGCATCACGCGATAATGAACCATCAGCCTTCCAGTTTTCCGTCCTTAGTTTTTTACCGGGGGAAACACTGGTAATTGAAAAGAATGGGTATTATTATGAGCAAACCGATGTAACTATCAGTGCCTACTGGACCTGGGAAAAAGTTGCAGATTTGTTGCCGTATAATTATATGCTGAAAGAAGAAAATATACCTGTCGAAAATTTATCACAGGAAAGTAGTTCAGCGAATTAATTATTTTTTCTCCATTATTTTTTGCCACATTTCAGGAATACGTCTAATCCAAACAAGTTCGCGTTTTTTAATACCGGCTTCCTCCACCGGTGCGCCCCAATATGTTTTATTGGCTTCCAGATCTCCACCTACGCCCGACATAGCCAGTAACGTTGCATTGTCTCCAATAGATAATGTTTTAGAAATACCGCATTGTCCCCAAACTGTAACGCCTGTTCCAATTTGAACGGCGCCCGCCACAGCAGATTGAGCAGCGAACAAACAATTTTTTCCGATCACCGTATCATGACCGATGTGCAGCATATTATCCATCTTCGTTCCTCTGCCGATCACTGTATCATGACTAACACCTCTGTCGATCGTACAGTTTGCGCCCATTTCCACATCATCTTCAATAATCACTCTTCCGCAATCAGGCATTTTCTGATACCATACATCACGGTTCTTTTTGGTGTTGTAATAGAATGCACTGCTGCCGATAACAGTGCCTGCATGTATCACTACATTGTTTCCAATAATACAATGATCCATGATGGTTACATTAGGATAAATGATACAATTGCTTCCAATATGAACATGATTACCAATGAATACATTCGGATAACAAAAAGTATTTTCTCCGATTACCGCTGAGTCACTGATCATTTTAGTTGCCGGTTCAAAAGGACGAAAATGCTGAACAATTTTGCTGTATGCTTTAAATGGATTTTCCGTAACAAATATTGCTTTTCCCTCGGGAACTTCCACTTCTTTATCAATGATGATGAATGTGGCATCACTATTCAGGCATTTGTTGTAATATTTTGGATGATCAACAAAAACAAGATCGCCTGTTTCTACTTTATGTAATTCGTTAATGCCTGATGCTGCATCATTTGTTTTGCTGATCAATTTTGCACCTATGAATTCAGAAATCCATTGTTGGGAAACAGAAGAAGGAAAACGCATATGATAGATTTTCACAAAGGTAAAGCGTAGTTGTAAATTCTTCCGCTTATAAAAATTAAAAATCTAAAAGACATCTTTATGATGAGTAACTGACATAAAAAATGAAATGATGTTGTTTGCTGATCGCCATTTTCCACAACCTATTTTAAAATGTGAATAAAATATTTGCAATTTTTTTTCTTGTTAGCAAAATTTATTTTTAATATTGTGTAGGGGATTTGTTTCCCTGTACTTACTAACCCATCCATATAACAAAGCTCGACTCAAAATGTCGGGCTTTATTATTTCAGAAACAGAGGGTTTTACGGGGAGAAATTTTCAATTCACAACAACTGTATCAGCCAACATAAGAATACTATCTTGCAGTTAAAATAATTTGTATGCTAAAATCAATGACGGGATTCGGTAGGGCGGAACAAACATTCGGAGAGAAAACGTATCTCGTAGAGGTTAAAGCACTCAATGGAAAACAATTTGAGTTGCAATTAAAATTGCCGCCATTACTTCGGCCCTACGAATTTGAGATCAGAAATTTGTTACAGGAACATTTATTGCGTGGCACCATCGACTGCTATGTAAACATCAAACAAAATGGCGCTTCCCGTCCAGTAGCAATTAACACTGATCTTATTCGCGCTTATTTCAATCAGATCAATCAATTGGCCACCGAATTAAAAGTTGACAGCAATTCGGTATTAAGTGCATTGCTTCGTTTACCGGAAGTTGTTACGCCAACAATGGAAGTTTTAAATGATGATGATTTTAATGATTTTAAAAAAGTACTGATACTGGCCTTAAATGAATTGAATGCACACAGAACCGATGAAGGTGCATCACTTACAAAAGACCTGCTAACAAGAATCGCAAATATTAAAGAACAGGAAGAACAGATACTACAACTCGAACCATCCAGAATGGTACGCATCAAAACCGAGATTAACGATCTGTTGAATGAACATGTTGGAAAAGAGAATATTGATAATAACCGTTTGGAACAGGAACTGATTTATTACATGGAAAAGATAGACATCCATGAAGAACAGATCCGTCTCCGCCAGCATTGCGAATTTTTTGCGGAAGTACTAAATGGTCCGCAGGAAGGAAAAGGAAAAAAATTGTCTTTTATTTTACAGGAAATCGGAAGAGAGATCAATACGACCGGCAGTAAAGCTTATGATGCAGACATTCAGAAATGTGTGGTGATGATGAAAGATGAAATGGAAAAAGCAAAAGAACAGGTATTAAATGTGTTATAAGTTGTACAGATGAAAATGGGAAAATATTTCTTCTTTATCTTTCTTACAGCAGGTTTTTTTTCCTGCAAACAGGTGAATGTATATGAATACAATACCAACATTCCTTCACAGAAATGGAATGCTGCATTTTCTGCGGATGGAAATTTTGTAATAAAAGATACCGCTGCCTTATATAATATTTACATAGTGCTTCGTCATCTGGATTCATACAAATACAATAATATCTGGTTGAATGTAGGTTTGGCCCAGGGTAAAGATTCGCTTTATTATCAAAAACTGAATCTTACATTAGGTGACGATGCGAGCGGATGGGAAGGTATCGGCATGAACGATATCTGGGAGTTAAGAAAACTGATTAACGGTCGTCCGAAAAAATTTGTAAAGGCCGGAGAATATCATTTCCGCATTTTTCAGGTGATGAGAGACAATCCGCTTCCCGGCATACTCAGCGCAGGATTGAGAGTAGAGAAAGCGGAATGATTTGATTTTAACATTTGTGTTATACCATTAAAGAAATAAGGTCGTTTTGTAAAACTGTTGTATTTTGCAAATCTTCAACTACCTAAAAATCTATCTGTGAAAAGATACATCGTCTTGTTTATAATTGCGGTCACAATATCAATAGCCGCATTAGCACAATCTGAAACAATTCAGCAGGGTGAATTCGGAATTACATTGGGTGCTGCACATTATTTTGGTGATCTTAATACAAGAGCAAGTATTAAAAGACCCAAACCTTCTTTTGGCGCTTTTTTTCGTAAACAATTCGGTAATTATATAGGCGTTAGGGTTTCTGCTCATTATGCTCAGGTAGGTTTCAGCGATACATATAGCAAAAATGAATATCAGCAGTTACGCAACTTGAGTTTCAATTCCAATATATGGGAGTTTGCCGTTCAGGGAGATTTCAATTTTTTCAAATTTGTTCCCAATGATCCGGATTATCAGTTCACGCCTTATGTTACTTTAGGTGTGGGTATTTTTACATATGATCCGTATGCCTATCTCGATGGACAAAAATATTTCCTTCGCCCGCTGGGTACTGAAGGTCAAACTACCGGTTATCTGGGCAGAAAAGAATACAGTCCGATGGCATTGTGTATTCCTTTTGGCGTGGGTATCAAATATAACCTCAGTGAAAAAGTAAACGTCTCTTTTGAAGTATCCAACCGTTTCACGACCACGGATTATCTGGATGATGTAAGTACAACTTATGCCGGTGCGTCCAATTTCCCCCCGGATGCTAATAATATTCCAACCGCTGCTTTTTATTTGCAGGACCGTTCCTATGAAAAGGAATTCACTTTTAGCCAGGGACAACAAAGGGGAAATGCGAAACAAAAAGATCAGTATATCATAGCTGAAATCGGCGTCTCCTTTAACCTAACCAGCTATCGTTGTCCAAGTGCCCGATAAAGCAGGGAGCAATCGTTTTTTAATGATGTTTTCCTTTAATTTTTTGTTACTTTTGCGCCCCAAAGCCTGAATAGATCTGGCTTTTCATACAACCTTCATGGGATCTTTAGAAAGTATCGATACATCAAAACTTCCAAAGCATATTGCTATCATCATGGATGGTAATGGACGGTGGGCTGAAGAAAAAGACCAGAACAGGTTATTCGGACATGTGAACGGCGTTGAAAGTGTGCGAGATGTAGTAGAAGGTGCAGCAGAACTGGGCATTGAATATTTAACTTTATACGCTTTCAGCACAGAAAACTGGGATCGTCCGGAATATGAAGTAACCGGTTTAATGGAATTACTGGTAGATACCATCCGAAAAGAAGTTCCAACACTTAATAAAAATAACATCCGTCTTCATGTGATTGGCGATATTGAAAAGCTTCCCTCCAATACTTTAAAGGAATTGGATGCTGCCATACAGGAAACTTCCGCAAATACAGGTTTACACCTGATAATGGCGCTCAGTTACAGTAGCCGCTGGGAAATTGTTCATGCGGTTCAGCAAATGGCGGCAGCGGTAAAAAATAACGAAATACAGCCGCAAGATATTGATCACCACCTCTTTAATAATTATCTGTGTACTGCCAAATATCCCGATCCCGAACTCATGATCCGCACCAGCGGTGAATTCAGGATCAGCAATTTTTTGTTGTACCAGAGCGCATATACTGAATTATATTTTACGCCTACTTTATGGCCCGACTTCCGGAAAGAAAATCTTTATGAAGCAATCCTTAATTTTCAGCAAAGGGAAAGAAGGTTTGGAAAAACCGGCAGTCAGATCAAAACTGCTCACTCCTGATACGTATTATTACGGATAGGTGAATTCAGTAAACATCATTTAGGAGGAGGTTAACAATTTGTTTTCATTAATGGCTTTAATTTGCCGCCACATAAAAAAAAGTTGATGTTTAGGAATTATAGGATCGTTTTATTGTTTACCACTCTTTTCATTTCAACATCAACTTTTGCTCAACCGGGTGACTCCACTGTTTCCGTAAACCCAGCGCTCGAATCCATACTCAACACAAAATCTCCTAAACAATACAAAATTGCGGGCATCGCCGTTACCGGTACACAATCCTTCGATCAGAATTTGATCATCTCTATCTCCGGTCTTGCGGTAGGTGATATGGTGCAGATCCCGGGAACAGATGTATTTAGTAAAGCCATTAATAAATTATGGAAACAAAGCCTCGTTTCTGATGTACACATTTATTTTACCAGACTAGAAGAGAATAACCTTTACATAGAAATCGAAGTAAAGGAAAGGCCACGTTTACTGGACATCACCTTCACCGGCATCAAGAAAAGTGAAAAAGAAGATCTGGAAGGTAAAACAGGACTTGCAAAAGACAGGGTTATTACAGAAAATATGAAATTGAGCGCCATTGAGGCGATCCGCAAATTTTATTTTGATAAAGGTTATCGCAACGCAACCATTGACATGAAGGAAACACCCATTACCGGTGTAACCAACGCTGTTGCAATCAATTTCCTGATTAACAAGGGAAAAAAAGTAAAGATCAACGCCATCAATTTCACAGGAAATGAAACAGTAACTGATCTGAAACTTAAAAAACAATTTAAGAGTACAAAGGAAATGACACGCCTCACGTTATTCCCTGAGAAAGTGGTAAGTCCTTATGGTGATTCCTCCAAGGGCATCTCATTAAATGAATATGTAAGTAGTGCAGCCTTCCTCACTCCTACAAAAACACGTGATTTCCTGGATCCATATTTCCGCATTAAATTATTCAGCGGATCTAAATTCAATGAAACGAAATACATCGACGATAAAGAACGTATTCTCGATTTTTACAATGGTCAGGGTTACAGGGATGCCCGTATACTTGCTGATACGTCCATGTATAATGAAAAAGGAAATCTTAATCTCGATATTCTTGTTGAAGAGGGACATAAATATTATTTCGGAAATATCATCTGGAAAGGCAACACTAAATACTCAGATTCTTTGCTGAATATTTTACTGGGAATCAATAAAGGAGATGTATACAATCTCGAAATTTTAAATAAGCGTTTAGGAAAACAATTGTCTGCAGAAGGCGGTGATATCAGTAGTTTGTACATGGATGACGGCTATTTATTTTACAGGGTGGATGCAACCGAAACGGCCGTATATAATGACACGATCGATTTCGAAATTAAAATGAGCGAAGGTATTCAGGCAACGTATGGCAACATCACAGTTTCCGGTAATGATAAAACAAAAGATTATGTGATTCTTCGGGAGTTGAGAACTATTCCTGGTGACCGATTCAGTAGAGCAGATATTATTCGTACACAACGGGAATTATCGCAATTAGGATTTTTGAATCCTGAAAAAATTTCTCCTAATGTTGTTCCGAATGCGGATAATGGTACAGTGGATATCAACTGGCAGGTAGAAGAAAAATCTGCAGATCAGTTGGAATTATCTGCGGGCTTTGGTGGTGGAATTGGTTTAACCGGAACGTTAGGTGTTACTTTCAATAACTTCTCGATCAAAAATCTTTTCAAAAAGACCAGTTGGGATCCTTTGCCCGGCGGCGATGGTCAAAAACTCAGCGCACGTTTACAATCAAATGGTAGAGCTTACCGGGCGTATAATTTTTCTTTCACAGAACCATGGTTAGGTGGAAAGAAAAGAAATTCATTTTCGGTGAATTATTTCAATACAAAATTTTCAAACGCATTTAATTCGCAGGGGCAAGCTTGTCGTGCGTGTTCCGATACATCTTATGTAAAAACAACCGGCTTCGGAATTTCCTTAGGTAAGCAATTAAAATGGCCGGATGACTTTTTTAATCTGATCTATACGTTAAATTTTCAGCAGTATAAACTCAAAAATTACAACGGTATATTTGATAAGATCAATAACGGAACGTCTACCAACATCAGTTTAAAGATCACGCTACTCAGAAATTCAGCAGGTCCAAATCCGATCTTCCCAACGAGTGGTTCTAATTTTATGATGAGCGGACAATTTACGCTTCCATATTCTTTATTAGGAATTGCTTCTCAAACTCAAACAAACAAATACAAATTACCGGAGTTTCATAAATGGCGCATGAATGCGGAATGGTTTGTTCCAATTGGCAAAGCAAGAGGTGCTGAAAAATCCAAGCAATTTATTTTGCGTGCGGCTGCCAAGTATGGTTTCATTGGACGTTACAACAGCAAGCTGGAAATTTCACCGTTTGAAAGATTTCAGGTGGGTGATGCCGGCTTGAGTAATACGCAGGCATTACTGGGATATGACATCATTGCACATCGCGGTTTTCCGGTATACAGCAGTTCTAATCCGAAAGTAAATCCGGATGGAATTTCACCAAGGGAATTTTTCACCATCTTTAATAAATACATAGTTGAGTTGCGATATCCTTTCAGTACATCTGCTAACAGTACGATTTATGGATTGGGATTTTTTGAAGCAGCAAACGGATGGTATGATTTTAAAAATTACAATCCATTCAAGTTACGCCGCTCTGCAGGTGTGGGTATGCGTTTCTTTCTTCCTATGTTTGGTTTATTGGGTTTTGATTATGGGATCGGCCTGGACAGATATAACCAGCAGGGAGGTTTAAAAGGTGCAGCTAAATTCACGTTTATGTTAGGTCAGGAACCTGAATAAAAAAAACAACGTATTATGAAAAAAATCTTTCTTTTTGTCGTTTTGCTTGTTAGTGTTGTTTGCGTAAATGCCCAGCGTTATGCAATCATCGATTCTAAATTTATACTTGATAAAATTCCTGATTACAAAGATGCGCAGAAACGCCTTGATCAGTTCAGTGAACTTTGGCAACAGGAGATCGACCAGAAACAGGCTGCACTTAATAAGATGTATAAAGAATATGATGCAGAGCAGGTAATGCTTCCCGATGAACTGAAAAAGAAAAGGGAAGATGAATTGTTTAATAAAGAGAAAGAATTACGTGATCTGCAGAAAAAACGTTTTGGTTTTGAGGGCGATCTTTTTAAAAAACGTCAGGAACTGATAAAGCCGATTCAGGATAAAGTATATAATGCAATTCAAAAACTGGCGGTAGAAAAACAGTACGATTTCATACTGGATAAAAGTGAGGGAATTACTGTTATATTTGCCGACCCAAAACTAGATAAGAGCGAGGAAGTGCTCCGTTATATGGGTGTTAAATAATGTGTAATGGTTAAACTTTGCGCAGCATTAAGTCATCAATAGACATCTTTATAAAACAATTAATTAGGTAAATATTAAACAAGCATGAAAAAATTATTATTGGCAGGTGTATTGGCAGTTGGAATGTTAGGAGCATCCGCTCAAACTAAGATCGGATATATCAGTACAGATGAATTAATCGGCAATATGCCCGAAGCTGAAAAACTGGATGCAGAATTAAAAGATTTTCAGGCTTCACTTGCCCAGCAGGGTCAGGATATGATGCAGGAATTACAGCGTAAAGACAGTGTTTTTTCAAAAGATTCCATGAAACTTTCCGCTAGTATGAAAGAAATCAAAAGAAATGAATTGATTGGATTATATCAGCAGGTACAAACGTGGAATCAGCAGGCTCAGGAAATTTATCAGCAGAAAGCGCAGGAAAAAATTGCTCCTTTGCGTAATAAAGCTTTGGAAGCTATTAGAACGGTAGCAAAAGAAAACGGATATACATATGTGTTAGACATGAATTCAGTGATCGTTGCACCTCCGGGAGATGATCTGCTTCCATTAGTAAAAAGGAAATTAGGTATTAAGGAAAATGCCGGTCCGGCCAAAACCGGTGGAGCACCTGCCACTAAACCGGCATCTAAAAATTAATAAATTTATTACGTCATTTATAAAGCCATCTGATTAAGTTCGGATGGCTTTCTTATTTTTAGTGCATGAACCAGTCAATCGGAGTTTTCGACAGTGGGTACGGCGGTTTAACTGTTCTGAAAGAGTTTGTACATCTATTACCTCAATATCATTACAAATATCTGGGTGATAATATGCGGGCTCCTTATGGAACGCGAAGTTTTGAAACGGTGTACGCGTATACGCTCCAATGTATAGAATGGTTCTTTAAAAATGATTGTCCTTTGGTGATACTTGCCTGTAATACAGCATCCGCAAAGGCATTAAGAAGTATACAACAGCAAAATCTGCCCTCATTGGGAAATAATAAAAGAGTGCTGGGTGTTATTCGTCCTACTTCAGAAGTGATAGGCAATTTTAGTGGCTCAGGTCATGTGGGTCTTTTTGCAACTAACGGTACAGTGGAGTCCAATTCATATGCGTTAGAGATCGCCAAATTTTTCCCTGATATTACATTATCTCAGGAAGCCTGCCCGATGTGGGTACCGCTGATTGAAAATAATGAACACATGGAAGCGGGTGCAGATTATTTTGTAAAAAAGCACATTGCAAGGATATTGGAAAAGGATAGGGACATTGATACGATCTTACTGGCTTGCACCCATTATCCTTTATTAATGGAAAAGCTGATAGAATTTTTACCGGATAAGATCCGTGTAGTTTCACAGGGAAAAATTGTTGCTGACAGTCTGAAAGATTATCTGGAAAGACATCAGGAGTTTTCTGAAATTTTATCTGTAAAAGGCGGATGCGAATTTTATACAACCGGTGAAACAGACGATTTTAATGAAAAAGCCTCCTTGTTTTATGGCAAACCTGTAATATCCGGCCACGTTTCCCTGGTATAGTTTTTTTTGTATTTTTTCTGTAACATTTCCTTTTTATGCAGGAATACTATACCTTTGCCGTCCTTTCACATACAGCAAGGATGGTGCTTTGCTGAGATTGTAACCATATTTTGAAAAGGAAAAAAAATTAAACAATGCCCGGAAAAAAAAGGACCTACCAACCCCATACTCGTCGTAGAAAATCAGTTCATGGATTTCGTAAACGTATGCAGGATGCTAATGGACGTAAAGTTTTGGCTAGCAGACGTGCAAAGGGTCGTCATAAACTAACGGTTTCTGATGAACATGGTTCAAAAAAATAATCAGTTCTAAACGGCTTACGCCGAAGCAGACGTAATTTAGCCCCGAAATATCGGGGCATTTTATTTTGAGTACATCTGAATATACATTTTCTAAAGATGAACGGCTAAAAAGCCGCAAAATGATCGACCAGCTTTTTGAAAAAGGCAGGCAGTTCTCGGTGTATCCTTTAAAGATATTCTGGATCGCAAGGAATGATCAATCAACTTTGCAAGCTGCAGTGGGAGTAAGCAGCCGGAATTTTAAAAAGGCAACAGACCGTAACAGGGTTAAAAGAATATTGAGGGAAAGTTACCGGTTGCAAAAAGCAACCCTAAAGCAAATATTGGAACGGGATGAAAAACAATTGTCGGTATTCATTTTATACAACGGTAAAGAGTTGCCGAAATTTGAGAATTTATTTGAAAAAATGGAACTCGTTATAAATCGACTTAAGAAATATATTACGGAAGAAACAGTTGAAAAAAATCAATGAAATATTAAGTGCGCCATTTGTACTACTGATAAAAATATATCAGTGGATTATTTCTCCATTGCTGGGACCAAAGTGCAGGTTCACACCTACGTGTTCGCAATATGCATTGGTCGCTTTTAAGAAATACGGCCCGTTGAAAGGTTTTTGGCTGTCGTTAAAAAGAATTTCGCGTTGTCATCCGTGGGGCGGGCATGGGCATGATCCTGTTCCGTAACTAACCTCACAGGTTGGAACCTCACAGGTTGGAACCTCACAGGTTGGAACCTCACAGGTTGGAACCTCACAGGTTGGAACCTCACAGGTTGGA
This sequence comes from Bacteroidota bacterium, assembly GCA_031411115.1. Taxonomy (GTDB): domain Bacteria; phylum Bacteroidota; class Bacteroidia; order Chitinophagales; family Chitinophagaceae; genus Ferruginibacter. Next base: position 15 of record JANOAO010000091.1, on the reverse strand, counting down.
ACCTCACAGGTTGTG
>JANOAO010000090.1:0-5236 GCA_031411115.1 Bacteroidota bacterium | reverse complement strand
ATAACCGCTGTTTACAGCACAAAAACAAACCATGCAATTGTTAAGTATTTTTTTAATGATGGATCCCCAGGGAAAAGGCAGCAGTACAGGTACACTTATTATGATGGGATTGATGATTGTTGTTTTCTGGTTCTTTATGATCCGTCCGCAAGCCAAAAAGGCCAAACAACAAAAAGAGTTTCTGAATAACATTCAGAAAGGTGATAAAATTGTTACGATTGCCGGTATTCATGGTGTGGTAAATAAAGTAAATGATGACACCACATTAATGCTGGAAACCAGCCCTGGCAGCTATATCAAAATTGAAAAGAGTGCTATAAGTTTAGAGTGGACGAGCAATATCAATAAAGTTATTACTGAAGTAAAAAAATAATGCCTCATGATGCGTATCGGACTTACCGGTGGAATCGGCGCAGGTAAATCAACCGTTGCCCGCATGTTTGAAGTGCTGGGCGTTCCGGTTTATTATGCCGACGAAGCTGCTAAAAAGCTGATGGCAAATGATGAGAATTTAAAACAACAAATCATTGAGGCATTCGGTGCCGCTAGTTATACAGATGGCCGCTTAAACCGCGGCCATTTATCTTCCGTTGTTTTTAATAATCCAAAGCAACTTGCCATTCTCAACGCCATTGTTCACCCGGCAACATTAAGCGATTCTCAGAAATGGATGGACAAACAAAATGCCCCTTACATTATAAAGGAGGCTGCACTCATATTTGAAAGCGGTTCACAAAAAAATCTTGATAAGGTGATTGGTGTTTTTGCGCCTGAAGAATTGCGCATACAAAGAATCATGCAGCGTGATGTAATTACGGAAGAAGGTATTCGGTTACGCATGCAAAATCAAATGAATGAAGAAGAAAAAATGAAGATGTGCGATTTAGTTATTCTTAACGATGAAAAAAATATGTTAACAGACCAGGTACTCGAAATTGATAAAAGATTACGATCGAATTAATAGAATTATTTTTCCGTCAGTGCTCCCAGCGCTTTTTTAATTTTATCCAACCCTTTCTGTAAATTTTCAACGCTATTTGCAAAAGAAATCCGGATACAGTCCGGCGCACCAAATGCCATTCCGTTCACTATAGAAACATGCGCATCTTCCACCAGATACATACACAATTCATCAGAATTGCTGATCAGTTTACCCGAAGGAGTTGTCTTTCCGAAAAAATATCTGATAGTTGGAAAAACATAGAATGCAGCAGGAGGTTCATTTACAATAATGCCTGGGATTTCTTTTAATAATTGAATAACCATATCGCGGCGATGTAAAAATTCCCTTACCATTTCTTTAGTTGGTTTCATATCACCGTTTAATGCGGCAATTCCTGCACGTTGAGTGATGGAGCTTGTGCCTGAAGTGAACTGTCCCTGAACTTTATCACATGCTTTTGCAATGATAGCGGGGGCAGCCATATAACCCAGTCTCCAGCCAGTCATAGCATAGCCTTTACTGAGTCCATTGATCACAATCACCCGATCTTTTATTTGATCAAACTGTGCAATGCTTTCATGTTTGCCCACATAATTGATGTGCTCATAAATTTCATCACTCATAATGTAAACATGCGGATGCCTTTCAAAAACTGCGGCAAGAGATTTTAGTTCTTCTTTTGTATACAATGCTCCTGTTGGATTGCAGGGAGATGAAAACATGAATAATTTAGTTGCAGGAGTGATCTGTGCTTCCAGTTCCTCTGCCGTTATTTTATATCCATTTTCAAATTTTGTATTTACCAGACAAACCTTCCCTCCTGCCAGTTTAACGATCTCACTATAAGTAACCCAATAAGGAGTAGGAATAATCACTTCGTCCGCTACATCAACTATACTCAATATCAGGTTGGCAATACATTGTTTTGCACCGGTACGGACCACAATCTGATCTGGCGTAAAGTTCAGCCCATTTTCTCTTTTAAATTTTGCACAAATAGCCTCCCTCAAATCCAAAAATCCTGCAACTGGTGTATAATGACTGAAATTATCATCAATCGCTTTTTTTGCAGCGTCTTTAATATGCTGCGGTGTATCAAAATCCGGCTCGCCTAAACTCAGGTCCGTAATATCTAAACCTTTCGCCCTCATTTCCCTGCATAATTTTGCCATCTTAAGTGTTTCCGGTTCATTGAACCTGTTGAGCAGGGAAGATAAAAGCATAGCAATCAGTTAAGGCGCAAAAGTAGGTTAATTGTTTAAAAGTCATTCTCATAAGCGCAATCCAGCACAAACCGACAATCGTTGTATTATAATAGATATTCAAAAACATTTCTTTAAAATATACATAAACGAAATGACATCATTCAATCCGATAGAAAAATATATCTCGTTCCTAAATTCAGCGTAAACGAGGTTTTAAAGGGAAAAGTAAAAGCAATAAAATAATATCATCTGTTGAACAAATAAAAAATGCTGAATACGTCTTTGTGTATCAGTGCTTTTACCATAAACGAAAGCAATCGGGACCATACTTTTGCACACCGTTTAACCAAACGGTCAAATTCCTGCTCTCAATACCTTTTTCCCCTATCTTTGCCAACTCTAAAAAAAATTGACTAGCAGGCAAAAAAGTACATTAATATGAGACTTAAAGGTTTAGTTTGGTTGTTTACCATTGTATTGATCGTTATTTCACTCTGGGAATTGTCCTACACATTAGTGGTTCGCAACTATGAAAGCGGCGTAAGGGCAAAAGCGGAGCGCTTCGTAAAGAATCAGTCCGCAGGTTTAAACGCAGAACAGCGTCAGGCATTGGTGGAAGCCCGTACCCAACACATTCTCGATAGTACAAGGGATAAAGAAATTTACCTTGGAACCACCTATCAAAAGTGTAAAGAAAATGAACTTAACCTTGGTCTCGATCTACAGGGTGGTATCAGCGTAACTATGGATGTAAGCCTCGAAGGTTTATTGAAATCTTTAAGTAATAATCCCCGTGATCCGCAACTGCTGGCAGCTATCAGTCAATCTAATCAGTTAAAAGCGAATTCCGAATCTGATTATATTTCTCTTTTCAGCGATACTTATATTAAGCAGAATGGTTCGGGCAAATTGTCCTCTCTTTTTGCTGGTCCGGGCAAAGAGATCAAAATCAGTGACTCTGATAAAGATGTTATCAATAAAATTAAGACGACCGCAAAAGGTGCGATCAATCAGACTTATAAAATCCTTACCAAGCGTATTGATAAATTCGGTGTTGCTCAGCCAAACATTAATCTGGATGAAAACAAAGGTGTTATTAACGTTGAACTGGCAGGAATTAAAGATCCGGCGAGAGTTCGGAAATTTTTACAATCTTCTGCAAACCTTCAGTTCTGGGAAGTTTACCGCATCAATGAGATCGGCGAAAGCTTACAGCAGGCGGATAAAAATTTACAGAATTACATGAATGGAATTTCTGCCACTGATACTGCTGCTTTGAATGATACCATGAAAGCAAAGCAAAATGCAAATCCATTCTTCATGGTCATGAACCCTATTGATGTTCAGACCGATAAAAATGGTAAGCAATTTTATGCTTCAGCAATAGGTAACGTTGCTTTACAGGATACTGGTAAATTTTTAAGTTATTTACAGAATGATGTAGTTAAATCTGCATTGCCGGCTAATTTAAAATTCTTGTTTGGTGTAGAAGAAAAAACTGAAAAAGGTAACAGAAGATATCTTCCGGTGTATGCTATTAAAACTGTTCCGGGTTCCGACAAAGCACCAATGGAAGGAGAAGCAGTTGAAGAAGCTCGTCAGGATTACGATGAGAAAGGAAGTCCTGCTATTAAAATGCAAATGACCAGCATGGGTACAAAAGCATGGTCAAGATTAACAACCAAGAATACAAACCGTCCGATCGCAATTGCGCTGGATGAAGTGGTATATAGTGCTCCAAATGTATCGGGTCCTATCGAAGGTGGTAATTCCGAGATTTCCGGAAATTTTACCATTGAACAGGCGCAGGATCTTGCTAATATATTGAAAGCAGGTAAATTGGATGCTCCTGCCAAAATTGTTGCAGAACAGGTAGTCGGACCAACCTTAGGTGCTGACGCAGTTCGTGGTGGTGCCATGAGTTTTATCATTGCATTTGCCGTAATTTTTATTCTGATGCTGGTTTATTATAACACCGGTGGATGGGTTGCCAACATTGCTTTAATTTTCAACTTGTTGTTTACATTGGGCGTACTAACAGCAATGGGATATACCTTAACAGCTGCAGGTATTGCCGGTTTGGTATTAACCATCGGTTTAGCAGTTGATACGAATGTTATCATATTTGAAAGAATAAAAGAAGAATTGAACCGGGGCAAGTCGTATCCGTTAGCTGTAAGTGAAGGGTACAGACGTTCAATGGCTCCAGTAATTGATGCACACGTTACTTCTTTATTAACCGCATTTATATTAGCTTATTTTGGATTAGGTCCGGTTTTAGGATTTGCCACTACACAAATTATTGGTATTCTTTTATCGTTATTCTGTGGTATTATGGTATCCAGACTTATTACGGATATCTGGACAAAAAGGAACCGTCACTTTGAATATTTCACCGGTATTTCTAAAAGAGTATTCAAACATGCCAGTTATAAATTTATTGAGTACAGAAAGTATGCGTATATCATTTCAAGCGTGGTATTCTTATTAGGAATTCTTTCTTTCTTTAATGGTTTCCATTTAGGTGTTGAATTTAAAGGTGGACGTAGTTATACTGTAGCTTTTGATAAATCTGTGAGTGCCGATGCGGTAAGAGATGATCTTAAAGCAACATTAGATGGTGATAATGCCACTATCAAAACAGTAGGTACTGATGGTAAATTACTCAACATCACCACTGCATTTATGAAAGGTGTTGAAAATGCAGACAGCGCGGTTCAGAGTAGATTGTATACAGGCTTGAAAAAAGTTTTGCCTGCATCCACTACTTATGAAGAGTTTGCATCCAAAAATATTCAATCGTCAACAACAGTACAGCCGAGTATTTCTGATGATCTCAAAGCAGGAGCTGTAAAAGCTACCATTTTTGCGATGTTAATCATCTTCCTGTACATCTTTGTACGTTTCCGTGACTGGAGATATTCTGCCGGAACGATCCTTACATTACTACATGATGTATTAATCACACTTGCCGTATTCTCTTTCTTAAAAAACATTGTTCCTTTCCCATTGGAAATTGATCAGCACTTTATTGCAGCGGTTCTTACCGTAATTGGTTTCTCCATGAACGATACGGTAATTGTATTCG
>JANOAO010000089.1:0-16161 GCA_031411115.1 Bacteroidota bacterium | reverse complement strand
ATAGGTTGCTAATGTTGCACCCGAAATATTAGTCCAGGTAGCGCCACCATCTGTACTCACCTGCCACTGATAACCCAGTCCGGTTCCAATTGCATTTACAGAAAACGATGTAGAAGATCCTGAACATACATTCTGTGCTGTAGGTTGTGAAAGAATAGCTGCTGTATTATTTACCGTTAAAGTAGCGGCTGTTGATGTAGCCGTTGCACAACTGTTACTGATCTTCACTCTGTACTGATTGCCATTCTGAGACGCAGTTAATGCAGTCAGATTTAGCGTGCCTGTTATTGCTGATGGAACGGTGGTCCATGTTACGCCACCATCTGAACTTACTTCCCATACATACGTCAGCGTTGTTCCAGATGCTACTGCAGTGAAAGATGCACTTCCGCCCGTACAAGCCGATGTAGATGCAGGCTGAGTAGTAATAGCTGCTGCAGTAGTAACGTTAAGTACTGCCGAACTCGATGTAGTTGATCCGCATTGTACAGAAGCAATTACCTGGTATACATATCCGTTTTGTGCTCCTGTTGCACCAGTAATGGAATAGGTAGATGATGTAGCACCTGCAATACTTGTAAAACCAGTGCCCGTGTTAACCTGCCACTGATATCCGGTTGCTCCTGTAGCAGCAGAGCTGAAGGTTACGTTTGTACCTACACATACTGTTTGTGTTGCGGGCTGTGAAGTAAAAGATGGACCAGTACCTGGCAATACGATAAATGTTACAGGAGCTGTTCTGATTTCTGCACCTGCAGTACCAGTAACTGTAATGGTATACGTTCCCGGTGCAAGTGTATTTATATTATTTAAGGTTACATTAGTTGCATTGCCCGGTGTGAGCGGATTGGAACTGAAAGAAACGGTTGTTCCGGCAGGTACGCCTGCAGTTGCAGTTAATACAATGGACGTATTAAAACCTGTTATTGGTGTAGTACCTAGAGATGAAGTTGCGGTATTGGCCGATCCGCAGGCAACCGTTGTTGAAGCTGCACTGTTAAACACAAATGTTGGTGCAGCAGGACCTGTAACTATAAAATTAGCATTAGAAAAATCATAGAAAATATTTCCCACCGCTTCTATTTTAACCCGGGCAGTTGTAGTAGTACCTATTGGAATTATTAAAGCTTCGGTTCCATCGTTGGGTGTACTGGCAGCTAAAACTATCGGGTATGTAACACCGCCGTCTGTTGACATGAGAATTTTTACATTCGCAACATTGATAGATCCTGCATCTGTTCCGGCAACATTCCAGGTAATATTCTGAGTAGAACCTCCTGCATAACTTTCACCACCATTTGGAACGGTAACAACAAAAGGACCTGTACCGCCTATAGTGTTAACTGTAAAGCTGGTGCTGATCTGACATCCCTCACCGCCAGAAACAATACCACCTCCGCCAGAACGGTTATCTCTCACCGTTACGCGGAATTTCATAGTACGAGCTACTGTTGGTAATGTTTCACCCTTCAGGCCACCTAAAGTTGCAGCAGGGGCCGCAGGATAACCTGCATTAATAACAGCTAAAGAAGGAATACTTCTTGTTCCAGATAAAAGCGGCACTCTTGATTTGAATAAAGGTGAAGTCGTAGATGCTGCACCGCCATTCCATGTAGTAGTTCCACCCAGATCCCACTCTTCCCATGAATAAGTTAAAACATCAGCAGGATCTGCATCCGTTGCCGTTGCAGTTAATACGAACGGTGTTCCTAATGGAATATTTGAACCGCCTCCGGTCATTGATGTGATCACCGGTAAAGTATTGCCAGTTGGTGTTGCCACCCTACAAGCCGATCCGCCGCCGGTTTCTACAAAAGTAGATATCTGATCGAAACTAACCGGATGAAAATAAGGGTCACTATTTGGCTGAATATCATCTGCACCACAAATGCCCGCATAAGCCATGATGGTAGTTCCACTTCCTACTTCATAAGCTTGTGCTGCACTTCTGTTCCCACCACCGCAATTTGATATACTGCTGTTAAAAGTATGGCTTCCTCCAAACTGATGACCGATTTCATGAGCTACATAATCTATATCATATCCATCACCTGTTGGCTGAGGGCTTCCTGTTATACCACGAGCTTTTGAAGAAGTATTGCAAACCACACCCAATCCTGCCAACCCTCCACCTCCGGTACTGAAAGTGTGACCGATATCAAAATTCGAAGAACCGATAAGATTAGTGATTACAGTCTGGCTTTCGTTAATTAATGTTCCGGCATTGTTGTTACCATTGAAAGGATCACCGGCGCCAGACGTAAATACAATCAGATCGTTATTAGCTATTAAAATTAATCGGATGGAAAGGTCATTTTCATACACTCCGTTAACCCTGTTAATTGAGGTAACAATTTTTGCCAGAGTTTGCGCATTAGAAGGTGATCCAACACCAGTTGCAGCCACAGCATATTCGCCTGTACAGGCTACAGCAATACGATAACTGTATAATTGTGTGCCTCTGCAAGGTCCTGCAGCTACACGGTTTCCAAGCGGAATTTCTTCATTTGTTTCACATACAAAGGGTCTGCTTTTCACATGATCCCTACCAAAATAACTGATATAATTATTTATATTACCTCTTGAATAAGCATCAATATAAAATACGCCTCCCGGAGATAATATCTGAGCAGCAAACCCAAAATAAGGATCATAGCTGAAACGAATATTTGCAGCCGGATCATCTATACCCTGACCTGCGAATGTTTTAATTTCCGGAAATTTTGAAGATAAACCCGGTTCCATAATGCTACTCTGCCATACTCTGAATCTGGATACTCCACCATATGGAGATGGTAATTCTAAAATAGGTGCCGAATTCCTGTTAACAGAATTTTCCTGAGGTAAATTCCATAAAAAGTTTTTTAAATCCGCATTGTTCAGAACGGTAGTTCTGTATTTCTGCGGAACAATCACTCTTTGCTGATTGTTAGTAATAGAGTTTTCAGACACGTCAGAAAAAAACTTTTGTGCACTTGCTGAAAAACAGGTTACACTGACAATCAATGCCAGCAATAGTTTGTAAAATTTTTGCATATTAATGTGTAAGTTATAAGCTTGTAAATTACTTAAATAATCCTATTAAATTTCCGTTGGCTCTGCATTTTTTTCTCATCAAAACTTATTGGCACATTAACTGTATTCTTTATAGATGAATTTGATAACATTTACGGACAGCGGTCTATTTTGCAGCGCCGGAGATTTTTATATCGATCCGTGGAAGCCAGTAAAGAAAGCAGTCATTACCCATGCACACAGTGATCACGCAAGATGGGGTTCGGAATGCTATTTATGTCATAAGGATACAACTCCAATCCTTCAATTACGCCTCGGCAATAATCCGTATCAGTCTGCAAACTGGAATGAACCGATATTTATTAACGGAGTGAAAATTTCCTTTCATCCTGCGGGACATATCATCGGTTCTGCCCAGATCAGGGTGGAATATAAAGATGAGGTTTGGGTAATCAGTGGCGACTATAAATTGGAAAATGACGGAATTTCTACCGCCTTTGAACCTGTAAAATGCAACAACTTTGTAACTGAATCCACTTTTGGGCTTCCCATATATAAATGGGAAACGCAGGTAGAGATCTTTCAAAAAATGCAGAACTGGATACAGAAAAATCATGCTAACAAAAGGTGCAGCGTATTCATTGCCTACAGCCTCGGAAAAGCGCAAAGAATATTAAAACCGCTTAAAGAAACCGGTATTCCAATTTTTGTACATGGAGCTGTCTGGAATGTTCATCAGACTCTGGTAAATGCGGGATGGGACTTACCATCTGTACAACGAGTTTCACCCGACACAACGAAAGAAGAATTAAAAGGTGCGATAGTTATTGCACCATCGGGTGCAGAGGGAAGCGGATGGATGCGAAGATTCACAGATCCTGCCATCGGCATATGCAGCGGATGGATGCAGGTTAGAGGCAATGCCAGAAGAAAAAATGCGGATGCAGGTTTCGTTTTAAGCGACCATGCCGACTGGCCGGGATTATTAGATGCAGTAACTGCTACAGGAGCTGAAAAAGTATATGCCACACATGGTTTTCAATCCGCATTCAGCAGATACCTGAATGAAAAAGGAATTGAGGCTGCAGAAGTGAAAACAGCATTTGGTGAAGAAGAAGACACACCGGAAATTTTAAATGCAGAAGCGTGAAACAATTTGCAGAAATGATCTCCATATTGGCCACCAGTACCAAAACAAATGCAAAGATTGATGCGTTACTGGCCTATTTCGAAAATGCTAACTCTGAAGATAAGGTTTGGGTGATCGCTTTGTTTACCGGAAGAAGACCTAAACGAACAATTGCAGGTTCATTGCTGGTACAATGGTGTATGGAGATCACAGAATTGCCTGATTGGCTGATTGCTGAAAGTTATCATACGGTTGGTGATTTTGCTGAGGTGATCGCCTTATTGTTACCGGAAGAAAATGAGCAACCCGCTAATAATTTCTCTCTTTCCTATTATATGAAAATGTTGATTGCGCTGGACAAAAAGGATGATGAGATAAAAAAAGAATTTATTTTAAAGAGCTGGTCATTGATGCGTACAATGGAAAAATTTGTTTTCAATAAACTGATCACCGGGGGTTTTAGAATTGGTGTTTCACAAAAAATAATGGTTAATGCATTAGCTAAAACCACAAAAGTTTCTCCCTCTGTAATTGCACACCGTATAAGTGGAAAGTGGGACCCTTCGTCAATAAGTTTTCATGACCTTATTTCAGATGATGGTTCTATAAAAGATTTTTCAAAACCTTATCCTTTTTACCTGGCTTATGCGTTAGAAGAGATAGTAGAATTACAGGAACCGGATCAATGGCAGGCGGAGTGGAAATGGGATGGGATACGCGGACAAGTGATCAAAAGAAACAATGAATTATTCGTATGGAGCCGAGGTGAAGAATTGATTACAGAAAAATTTCCGGAATATCATATACTGCAAAATATTTTGCCTGATGGTTTAGCTATTGATGGAGAGATCATCAGCCTTGGTCCACCCAATGAACTGCTTGATTTTACACCACTTCCATTTTCTGTTTTACAAACAAGGATTGGCCGTAAAAATATTTCTAAAAAACAATTGACAGAGGCGCCGGTAGGATTTATTGCATATGACATTCTTGAATACAATCATATTGATGTTCGTGAACAACCTTTAGAAGACAGAAGAAAATTACTTACATCTGTTATAAAAAATTTGCAACTACCTTTTATTCATTTGTCGCCCATAATTGAATTTTCATCGTGGGATGAATTAAAAGAAATCAGGATGAATTCAAGGGATATGGGCAGTGAAGGAATTATGCTTAAAAGAAAATCATCTCCATATCAGGTTGGCAGAAAACGCGGTGACTGGTGGAAATGGAAAATTGATCCACTTACGATTGATGCAGTTTTGATTTACGCACAGAAAGGTTCGGGAAGACGCAGTAATTTATATACTGATTATACTTTCGCAGTTAAGAACGGAGATGATCTGGTTACATTTGCGAAAGCATATAGTGGTTTAACCGACAAAGAATTTGCACAGGTAGATGCATTTGTAAAAAGGAATTCAATAGAAAAATTCGGCCCGGTAAGAACTGTAAAACCGGAACTGGTTTTTGAAATTGCTTTCGAAGGGATTGCAGCCAGTAACCGTCATAAATCAGGTGTAGCATTACGTTTCCCCCGTATGAGCAGGTGGAGAAAAGATAAAAAATTAGAAGAAATTAATACACTGGAAGACCTCAAACAATTATTACAGGTATATGGCGCATCACGACCTATGAAGAATGAAAAAGAATAAAAAAGATACAGGATTTGTCGTGATCAGGAATTGGTTGAAAAAGAACGACCGACTTCCTTTTACATTTCAGGAAGAAACCTGGAAAGCCATAGCCGGCAATACCTCCGGGTTGGTAAATGCGCCAACGGGATATGGAAAAACTTATTCTGTTTTTTTAGGAACGCTTATTCGCTTTATCAATGAGAATCCGGATGATTATTCTACTAAAAAAAAGAATGGCCTTCAACTTATCTGGATCACACCCTTGCGTTCTCTGGCAAAAGATATCGGAAGAGCCATGCAGGAAGCGATTGAAAGCATTGGGTTAACTTGGCAGGTAGCTATACGCAACGGAGACACTTCCACCAGTGAAAGACAAAAGCAAATAAGAAATATCCCTGAGATCCTTATCATTACTCCCGAGAGTTTACACCTGATGCTGGCGCAAAAAAAATATCCGGAATTATTTTCAACGTTACGAATTATAGCAATAGACGAATGGCACGAATTACTGGGCAGCAAAAGAGGCGTACAGGTAGAACTTGCCATATCACGGCTGATTGCTGTCACCAAAAAAAACAACACTCACCCCTGTAATATCTGGGGCATCTCTGCAACGGTAGGCAACCTGGAAGAAGCCAAAAATGTATTACTAATGCCAACAGGAACAGAAGGCAGCATCATTAGTGCATCTTACAAAAAAAATATAGAGATTACCTCAATATTTCCAGATGAAATTGAAAAATATCCATGGGCCGGGCATCTGGGAATCAAACTTGCCGAAAAAGTACTTCCCATCTTACACCAGCATGACACCACGCTCGTTTTTATCAATACCCGTGGAATGAGCGAACGCTGGTATCAGCAATTACTCATCATCGATCCCTCACTGGCAGGCGCTATAGCTTTACATCATGGAAGTATTGAACATGATTTAAGGATATGGGTAGAAGATGCAATTCATACGGGTGTTTTATCTGCTGTTGTGTGTACTTCCAGTCTTGATCTTGGCGTTGATTTCAGACCGGTGGAATCTGTAATTCAGGTAGGTTCTCCTAAAGGTGTTGCCCGTTTTTTACAAAGAGCCGGACGTAGCGGTCATCAACCCGGTGCGTTAAGCAGAATTTATTTTGTACCTACGCATTCTCTTGAACTTATGGAAGCGGCTGCGCTTAAAGAAGCGATCAGAAATAATTTTATAGAAAACAGGGAGCCATTCGTTTTATGCTATGATGTACTGATTCAGTATTTATGTACACTTGCAGTTTCAGAAGGATTTTTTCCTGATGAAATTTATAAAGAAATAACCTCTACTCATTGTTACAAAGAACTTACACAGCAGGATTGGCTGCAAATGCTGGACTTCATTTCCAACGGCGGAATTGCCTTACAGCAATATGATGATTTTAAAAAAGTTGAAATACAAAATGGCCTGTATAAAATTGAAAACAGGCGAATAGCTATGCGGCATCGTATGCATATCGGTACCATAGTGAGTGATTCCATGTTGAAAGTGAAATTTATTTCCGGAGGCTATATCGGAGTAATTGAAGAAACTTTTATTACCCGGTTAAAACAGGGAGATGTATTTACACTTGCAGGCAGAAATCTGGAATTTGTAATGCTGAAAGAGATGACTGCACTGGTTAGAAAAAGTAATGCCACAAAATCTATCGTTCCAAGCTGGGCCGGAGGGAGAATGCCATTAAGCTCTAACCTCGGATTTATGCTGCGAAAAAAATTAGATGATGCAGCCCGTGAAAATTATAAAGAAGAAGATGAACCTGAACTGGTGAAACTGAAACCATTGATGCAATTGCAAAAAAAATTATCCCATGTTCCCATCGCTGATGAATTATTGATTGAACATATAGAAACAAAAGATGGATTTCATCTTTTTGTATATCCCTTTGAAGGTAGGCTTGTTCACGAAGCGATGGCCGCTTTGCTATCTTATCGCATTTCGAAAATAACTCCGATTAGTTTTTCATTTGCCATGAATGATTACGGATTTGAATTACTAAGCGATCAGCCAATTCCTGTTGATGATTCCAATGCCTATGAATTATTTTCAGAAGAAAATTTATTTCATGATATCAGCCAGAGTGTAAATTCAACAGAAATGGCCAGAAGGAAATTTCGTGACATTGCAGTGATTGGGGGTTTGATTTTTCAGGGTCGACCCGGCGAACAAATTAAAACACGGCATCTACAGTCATCCGCATCTTTACTTTTTAATGTATTTGCAGAATACGATCCAAACAGTCTTTTACTGAGACAGGCGTACAATGAAGTAATGGATCTTCAAATGGATGAAGCTCGTTTAAGAAATATGTTGAAACGCATTCAGCAAAGCAATATCATTATCAAATATCCCGAAAGACTAACGCCATTTTGTTTTCCTGTTAAAGTAGACTCCATGCGGGAAAACCTTACTTCTGAAAAACTGGAAGACCGTATTCGCAAAATGCAGCAGCAATTAGAAAAATGATTAATACACCAGATTTTTTCTCTGACTGGCATACAACAAAATAAATAAAAGCGTTATCCCAGCAGCTATATAAAATCCAAAGCCTGCAAAACTGAAAAATCCTACAAATGCTGCCATACCAATAAATGGAAGAATCTGACCGACCAGGTAATAGGTAAACCCCTGCTTTTTCAATTTGCGCATTTGCATTGCACCCATGATACACAATATTGCAGCAACTACTGCTATAATTAAAATGGGAATTCTGTTTTCATAATTCTGAGTAACCAGCATTTTATAAGTAGCTGGATCCGGAACCATATTTTTTACAAATGAAGGGGCATCTTCTGCATTCATTTTACTCAGCATTTCATCACTTTTATCCAGATTATTTTTTGCCGTACTGAATTGAAACAAACCGGAAATGATTTGAAGACCGCTCCCTATAAAAGTGAGTATGGTGAGCACATTTAATGTTGAACCAAGTTTCGGTTGTTCCATTTCATCCATTTCCAGTATGCCTTTGTTGTTTGAATCCATGATGTGATTTTTTTACAATGTTAAGATAAATATACGCATCACAAAAAGTTAATACAAATCAGCGGTTACCTTTGCAACTCATGGTCAGATACCTGCAGCATACCTTATTGGGCAATCATTTTTTACTTACTAATCACCGTTGTATTTTCTGGGAAGAAGAACAAACGCTTATTCTATCTGATCTGCACCTTGGAAAAGCAGGACATTTCAGAAAAAGCGGCATTGGAATTCCGCAAAATATTTTTTTGGAAGACATGCAACGATTATTAACCGAAATACAATTTTTTAAACCCCGGAAACTTATTGTTGTAGGCGATTTCTTTCATAGTACCGATAATAAAGAACATCAGCTTTTTGAAAGATGGCGGCAAAGTATTGAAGCAGATATACAGCTTGTAAAAGGAAATCATGATATCCTTCCAAAAAAATGGTATGAAAAAAATGGAATAACAGTTGAAAAAGAAATGATCATAGGAAATTTTTCATTTACACATGATGCTACTTGCAGGCCTGATGCCGGATATTGTTTTACCGGACACATTCACCCTGGCATCACCTTACGGGGTAAAGGAAAACAATCACTGCGTTTTGCCTGTTTTTATTTTGGTGAAGCGTATGCCATCCTGCCGGCATTCGGAAAATTTACTGGAATTTGTAATATGGACCAAAAATCAGAAGCTGATATCTTTATCATCACTAACGATACCGTATTGCCGTTAGTTCTTTGACGAACGCCTTTCCATTTCTTTTTTGATAAGTGATAATTCCCTGCCTGTTTGGCCTGCCACCGAACTGTTTTCCTGTGCTCTTCGCATCAGGTAAGGTATTACATCTTTTATTGGGCCGAAAGGAAGGTATTTGCTTACACTGCATCCTGCTTTTGCAAGATTGAATGTTATATTATCACTCATACCATACAATTGTGAAAAATGGAGATGGTGGTGTGTTAACGGCAATTCATAACGTTGCATCATTTCGGTAGCCAGTAAATTACTTTTTTCATTATGAGATGCTACAATAAGTGAGATGCCATTCAGGTGAGAAATACAGAATTCCACTGCTGCATTATAATCATCATCACAGCTTTTTTTATCGGGCTGAATCGGTGAAGGATAATTCATAGATTCAGCACGCACTCTTTCTTTTTCCATATAAGCACCACGAACAAGTTTAGCACCCAGAATAAAATTTCTTTCAGCGGCGGCTGTGTAACTGTCTTTCAAAAATGTAAGCCTGTCGTGTCGGTATAACTGAATCGTATTAAAAACAACGGCTTTATCTCTGTTCAGTTTATCCATCATCAGCATAGTTAACGCATCAACCGGATCCTGGATCCATGTTTCTTCTGCATCAACTAAAACACCAATGTTTTTTTGAAAAGCGATGTCACAAATTTTCAAAAGCCGATTTACCACACGCTGCCATTCGTGGCGCTCTGATTCATCCAGCGCATCCAGCGTGGCTGTATATTTTTTCATGAGCGTTCCCTGCCGCTGGTGCATAGCCGAATCCATTTTTTCCAAAAGTGAAAAACGGGCAATACCAGTAACTTTAATACTCATAAAAGGAATATTGGGTTGTGTGGCAGCATAATCAATCACACGTATAAATTCTTCAGTGGCAAGATCGAAACCCGCTTCACCGTCATGGCCGCCTTCTACTCCATAATCCAGTATCACCTTTACATCATACTCCTGTAATTTCCCTGCAACTTTTGCAGTTTCCACCAGTGTTTCTCCACCAACAAATTGTTTGAAAATGGTTTGCCTTACAATAGCATAAGTAAATGGAATATTATAACGAAAAGCAAAGGGCATCAATTTTAAACCCATGTTGAGCAGAGCAGGATTACCCATTGTAGAAAAAAGAAAACGAGCTTTTTTTAATGCGTCATCAGATTTATAAGCAAAAGCGTAAGCGGTATTATCAAAAGATATCATACATGTTTTTTGGAAAATCGAAATTGAGCAAACATCCATGATTTACCAAATTACATTGATAACAATTTTATAAGGGAACATTAAGTAGATGTTGCTGTTATCTTTGCAAAAAAAATTAATGAAAGGCAAAAAAGCAAGCGAAAGTTTTACAGTGATGAATGAGTTGGTACTACCTAATGACACCAATGTATTTGGTAATCTGATGGGTGGACGTTTGATGTACTGGATGGATATTGCGGCAGGAATGGCTGCAGGCAAACATTGCAACGCACCAAGCATGACCGCATCAGTTGATAACCTTTCCTTTAAAAATCCTATTAAACTGGGAAACATTGTGCATATAGAAGCAAAGGTGAGTCGTGCTTTTAATACCAGTATGGAAATACATTTAAAAGTTTGGGGAGAAGATACACAACAACAGTATTCCTATGAGAGTAACGAAGCTTATTTTACTTTTGTTGCGCTGGATCCTAACCGCAAACCAAGGCCGGTTCCGGAATTGATACCGGAAACTGAAGCAGAACAAAAAGTTTTTGCAGGTGCGCTCCGCAGAAGGCAGATACGACTTATACTTGGTGGCAAGATGAAACCGGATGATGCAGATGAATTAAAAGCATTCTTTTTAAATCCCGAATAAATTTACTTATCAGTTTCTGCCAGTATGTGATGTTTGCTTTTGAGCATGTAGTTTTTACTTTGCTCGATAGCATCCATAATACTTTCCAGAATATGATCTGTGGAGGCATCAAAATCTATGTCAAGCGGAGGCTTTATTCTTACACTTAATGGAACACCTTTCTTTTTAAATTTTAATCCTTTTTTGTTGAATGCTCTCCAGTAGCCATTAATTACAATGGGCACTACAACCGGGCGGGTTTGTTTGATGATGTATGCTGTACCTTTTCTTCCCGGCGCAAAAGGTTTAGTGGTTCCCTGGGGAAAAGTTATCACCCAGTTTTGGCTAAGTGCCCGGGTAATTTTTCTAGTGTCAGCAGGATCCAGTCCTCTGCGAATATCCCCACCTTCCGATCGCCAGGTGCGTTTTACGGTGATGGCACCAGCCAAGGTAAATAAACGGGTTAGCCAGTTATTTTTCATCGTTTCTTCTGCAGCAACATATTTGACCCTTGTAAAAGGCCATAAAAGATAAAAAGGAAGTCCCAATTTGTTTTTCTTACGCCAGCTTGCCGCACAAAAAATGTGAATAAAAGTAATTACATCTGCGAAATAGGTTTGATGATTACTTACAAAAAGTACATTTTGTTTGGGTAAAGATTCCAGATTTTCCATGCCGGTAATTTTAAGCCGGTTCACCATGTTAATACCTGGATAAGTGAAAATTCCAACAATTGCATACACGATCCCTTGAATAAATCGTGAATCTTTTATTTTTTCCTTCCAAAAAGCCATGAATCTTGATAATTTCAGATATTTTTTAAGAAATGCAGCAAAAAGTTTGTGCAATATCTCTAATTAATCAGGTTAAAAATTTTTTGTTAAAAAAAATAGATATTTTTGACAGTAAATAAATTCCGGTGCTACCTAAGCACTACTCATCATTTATAACAAAACTAATAAGTATGCAAAAAAACATTACAAAAAACTATTTTACGGGGTTTTGCAAAGTTTTTCTGATGTTGCTTGCCACCGCTTTTCTTTCCGGAAAGTTAAGTGCGCAGGTATACGTTAACGGAAATCTAAGCACCGGAGCAACTTCTTCAAATGGTACGGCTGCTCCAGCAGGTTTTACTTGGAGTGAGTTACAAGGAGGTAACGGCACTTTTGGTTTTCTTGGATCTGTTACATCAGGAAACATAATAGCAGATGATTTCACCGTTCCGGCAGGTCCAAACTGGACTATTTCTAAGATTACTTTTTATGGATACCAGACTGGCTATGCTGGTACTACATCTCCTTTCACAACCATACGTGTAAGAATACACAGTGGTTCTGTAACTGGTCCGGTGGTATTTGGTGACCTTACCACCAATCGCTTTGCAACTTCTACTTCAGCCTTGATGTATCGTACAGCAGCAACAACAGGATTAACCCGTCAGATCTGGGCCATTGATGCAAATGTATCTGCATCACTTCCTCCGGGAACTTACTGGCTCGAATGGCAAACAGATGTAACAGGAAGTGTGAATCATTTCTTACCAACAAGTACCGTTTTAGGGGTAGCAACTGTTGCAGGTTATAATGCCCAATTATTTAATGCTGCAGGCACACCTCCAGCCTGGGGTCCTATGTTAGATGGTACAAATGCAATGGACATGCCTTTCCGCATTACCTATGCCACTACTTCATGTGCAGGCACTCCTGCACCGGGTAATACCATTTCTACCAGTACATCTGTTTGTTCAGGTGTTAGTTATACATTAAGTGCACAAAATCCAACGGCCGGAATTGGTATTACTTACCAGTGGCAAAGTGCCCCTTCTGTAACAGGAACATTTACGGATATTCCGGGAGCTACCAATCCTACATATACTACTAACATGACAGGTTCTATGGCCTATCAATTGTTGGTTACTTGTTCTGGTAATACAGGTACTTCTACGCCCGTATTGGTTTCACAGGCACCCGCAACACAATGTTATTGCACACCTCCTCCAACAAATTGTAACCTTAATGACGTTATACTAAATGTAACAGTAAGTACTTTGAATAATAATTCAACTTGTGGAACAGCAGGTTATACGAATTATACAACTACAGCTCCTACTGCAAATCTGGTTGCCGGCGGTTCACATCCAATGTCTGTAAGAGTGGGTCCGGGTGGAACTGAAAATGTGGGTGTTTGGATAGATTATAACGTTAACGGAATTTTCGAAGCCAGTGAATATCAGGCTTTGGGTTCAGGAAATGGTGTAACCATCAGTAACAACTTAAACGTTCCTGCTTTTGCTACACCTGGTGTTACCAGAATGAGAGTAAGAGTAAGATTTGCCACTGCTTTACAAGGTGCAGATGCTTGTTTGGGATATACTTATGGTGAAACAGAAGACTACAGCGTAAGAATCGTTCCTTGTGTTGTTGCCGCTATCACTACGCAGCCTACCAGCAAAACTGTAGGTTGTAATGATGCTACCAGCTTTACTGTTGCCACAACCGGTTCATTGGTTACTTACCTATGGCAAACTAGAGCTACAGCTACTTCCCCATGGGTAAACGTAACTAACGGTGCTCCTTATGCAGGTGCAACCACTAACACTTTATCATTATCGAATATTCCGGGAACTTTCAACGGAAGACAATACAGAGTTTTATATGCAGGTGCATGTAAAGGCGTAGATTCAAGTAATGTTGTTACATTAACTGTTGGACCTTTAGTAGCAGTTGCTAATCCAACTTCCGGTGCTTATTGCCCGGGTGGTGCACCAGTACAAATTCAGGTTTCGAATCAGGGCGGACCGGCAACAACTAACAATTTCTGCTCAGGAACTATTTCAGTTACTGTTCCGGATAATTTAGTTTCAGGTGCTGTAAGCACGATTCCGGTGAGTATTCCTGCAGGTGCAGTTATCACATCCATGGCAGTACGTTTTTCCATGACACACACATGGGCCGGAGATATGGTTATGGCTCTTAAAGCGCCAAACGGACAAATCCTCAATTTGGATTACTTCCTGACCAATACAGGTGGAGCAGGTGTTACTACAGGATTTGTAAATACTATTATCAGTTCAGCAGGTATTAATGCATTGAGAACAGGAACTAATCCTTATACCAATACATTTAGAGCTGATGCATTAAATGGAACTCCAGTTGATCCGGGTGGACCTACTGGTTATGCGCCAACAACTACAACATGGAGTGCTTTATATCCTGCTCCAACCGGAGACTGGACGTTAGCTATGTATGACGGAGCTGGAGGAGATATTGGAAGATTAACAACATGGTGCCTTGATATTACTTACGCAGCACCTGGAACTGGTGTATTTACGCCAACTACCGGATTGTTTACAGACGCAGCCGGAACAATTCCTTACACAGGAACTCCGATTTCAATTGTATATGCTGCTCCAACGGTATCTACTGATTATCAATTAGTAGTTTCTAATTCAATTTGTAGCTCATCTGCTCCATTAACCATCCCTATTAGTGTTGCTTCCGCTTTAACCGGCGCTTCTCTACCGGCAACTTTCGGATCTTGCTTAAATGGCGTTACCACCTTAACAGCTGATGTAACTAACGGAAATAATGTTAGTTATGTATGGCAGGTAAGTACAGATGGTGGTGCTACATGGACAAACATCAGCAATGGTGGATTGTATAGTGATGCAACAACAGGAACATTAACCATCAGCGGAGCTACAGATGCTGAAGATGGTTTCAGATACCGCGTTATTGCATCTAATCCATGCAACACAGTTACTTCAAATGCAAGCGTATTAACCATCAATCCGTTACCGGATGTACAGTTAAGTGCTAATCCTTTTACGAAGTTGTTACCTAATTTAACTACTACGTTAAGTGCAGCGGTTTCTCCTAACCCGGGTGCTACTTATACCTGGTATTACAACGGGCAAGTTGTTCCAAACGCAACAGCAAATACACTGGTAGTTGACATTGATCATTTAGGTGATTACTATGTTGAGGTATCAGATGTAAATACATGTGGTGGAACTTCAAATGTTGTAACCATTTCAGACAGCGCAAGCAATATTGTATTCATCTACCCTAGTCCTAATACAGGTCAGTTTCAGGTTAGATATACCAGCTTAAACGGTAATGTTTTACCTCGCATGCTTAACATCTATGATGCTAAAGGTGCCAGAGTGTATTCTAAATCTTATGCAATCAATACCCCATACACAAAAATGGATGTGGATATGAGACGCTATGGCAAAGGAATTTACATGGTAGAACTTTCAGATAATTCCGGAAGAAGAATTGCTACAGGAAGAGTAGTGATATTCTAAATCTTCTCCTTTTTAAAAAAATGGCCATCGCTTATGTGATGGCCATTTTTTTTGTCTGAATATTTAAATCCCAAGATGAAGTTAGAGGCCTAAAATCACATTGCTGAAAACTGTCTTTTTACGTAATATTTTGATACCTTTGCAACCCGTATAAAAAAAGCGGGTAATTTTTATGTCTTTTAATATTAACAAACAACTAAACGCAGACGAACAGGAGCCTATTTCAGCTCAGGCTGAAGAAGCTACTGCGATACCAAACGAACCTGTTGCAACAATGGAAGAGGCACCAGCCGCAGAAGCTCCGGCTACTGTTGCAGAACCAATTAAAGAAGTTGCAGAACCGATTAAAGAAACTGCTCACGACGATTTTGACTGGAGCAGAGACAAAAGAAACGTAACCATGTATTCTGCTGATGAAAAAGTGAAATACGATAAGGTGTACGACAACACTTTTAAACAAATCAATGACGGTGAAATGATTCAGGCAACTGTTGAATCATTAACT
>JANOAO010000088.1:0-5056 GCA_031411115.1 Bacteroidota bacterium | reverse complement strand
GTTTTTGGAAATAAGAAAGATAATTTCTGGGAGATGGGCGATACAGGTCCTTGTGGTCCATGCAGTGAAGTACATGTGGATTGCAGAACAAATGAAGAAAGAGCTTTAGTTCCCGGACATGAATTGGTGAATAAAGATCATCCGCAGGTAATTGAAATCTGGAACAACGTTTTTATACAGTACAACCGTAAAAAAGACGGAACGCTGGAACCGCTTCCTGCTACACATGTTGATACCGGAATGGGCTTTGAAAGACTCGTGCGTGTATTACAGCAAAAACAAAGTAATTACGATACGGACGTTTTCAGTGGTACCATTAAAGAAACAGAAAAAATAACAGGGCAAATATATACTGCCGGTGATGATAAAACCAGTATTGCTTTTCGGGTGCTGGCAGATCATATCCGCGCCATTTCATTTACCATCGCAGATGGGCAACTACCTTCTAATACAGGCGCCGGTTATGTAATCAGAAGAATTTTAAGAAGAGCCGTTCGATATTATTATTCTTACCTGGAATACAAAAAACCTTTGTTACATCAGTTACTTCCCATTCTTGCAAAACAATTTGAAGAAGTATTTCCGGAATTATTGCAGCAACAGGATTTTGTAGGTAAAGTGATCAAAGAAGAAGAAGAATCTTTTTTACGTACGCTCGAAAAAGGTTTGAAAAAAATGGATGAGATCATGGAAAATTCATCCGGTAAAATGATCAATGGTTCTGCTGCCTTCGAATTATATGATACGTTTGGTTTTCCAATTGACCTGACACGACTTATTGCATCAGAACAACAATTTCAAATTGATGAAGCAGCATTTGAAAATGAAATGCAGCAACAAAAAACAAGAAGCCGTGCAGCTACCGCTTTAGATACCGGTGACTGGAATAATGTACAGGAAGGACAATCAACTTTTATAGGATATGATGCAACTTCATACGACACTAAGATCCTCCGTTATAGAAAAGTAAAAGGAAAGGGTAAAGAATTATTTCAGATCGTTTTGGAAAAGACACCTTTTTATGCAGAGAGTGGCGGACAGGTAGGCGATACCGGCGTATTAATGCTTAACGGAGAAACTATCACAATTACAGATACAAAAAAAGAAAATGATCTGATTGTTCATTTCGCTGAAAATATTCCGCATGAACTCATCGGAGAATTACATGCGGTGGTAGATAAGGAACGCAGAAGAAATATTACCGTTCATCATTCGGTAACACATCTGATGCACGCGGCGTTGCGTTCAGTTCTGGGAAATCATGTGGCACAAAAAGGAAGTTTAGTAAATGAAGAAAACCTTCGTTTTGATTTTTCGCACTTTTCAAAAGTTTCGGAGGCGGAAATTAAATCAGTAGAGAAACTCGTGAATGAAAAAATACGTCAGAATATTCCGGTTATTATTAAATCTATGAGTAAAGACGAAGCGGTGGCATCTGGTGCCATGGCTTTGTTTGGTGAAAAATATGGCGATGTGGTAAGAGTGGTTATTATGGATCCGGAATATTCCATAGAATTATGCG
Source organism: Bacteroidota bacterium (assembly GCA_031411115.1). Lineage (GTDB taxonomy): Bacteria > Bacteroidota > Bacteroidia > Chitinophagales > Chitinophagaceae > Ferruginibacter. The sequence goes on along the minus strand of JANOAO010000088.1, from coordinate 3,534 downwards.
GTGGAACTCATGTGGGCAGTACGGGAGAACTCGGAATGTTCAGGATCATTCATGAAGTTGCTGTGGCGGCTGGTGTGAGAAGAATAGAAGCCGTTTGCGGCAATGCTGCCGAATTGATGATAGCCGGCGAATCCGCTATGCTTACAGAATTGAAAGATTTATTGAAACATCCGAAAGACTTAAAAAAATCTATTGAAAATATTTTGCAGGATAACATTCTGCTCAATAAAAGAATTGAATCTCTGGAAGCTCGTCAACTGGTAGGCATAAGAAATGAGTTGTTGCAAAAAGATGAGATCATCAATAATATCTCATTTATTGGAGATATTGTAGAAGTACCACATGCGGATGCACTTAAAAAATTATGCTTCGATCTTAAATCTCATGTACACGATCATGTAATCGTACTATGCAGCAATATCGGCGGTAAGCCTTTTGTAGCCGTAGGCATTAGTGAAACGGTTACGGTTGCTAAAAATCTGGACGCTTCAAAAATTATTAAAGAACACGTGAGTAAAATTATTGGCGGCGGCGGAGGAGGACAAAAAACCATGGCAACAGCCGGCGGTCAGGATGCATCTCAACTTACAGCAGTGATTGCTGCTGTAAAATCACTCTTATAGTTATAGATCTGTTAAAGGAAAATATTTATTTGCGAAATGTTTCGTAATTAAGATTTTCCTTTTACATTTGATGTACTAAATATTTCGTACATAAAAATATCAAACATGAAATTGGTAATACTCACCATCGCAGCCTGGTTCTTCGGTTTACTGTCTTATAAGGCAAGTGCGCAGGAAGAAGGAATGAAGAATATGGAACAGATCAATATTACAAAATCAGGTAATAAGGATGTAAAACTGACCATTGAATTTTCCGGTGATAAGATCATGATCAATGGGAAGCCAATTATGGAGTTCAATGAAGATGGTATTGTGATCAGAAACAGAAAGATAATTACAGAGGAAATTAGAGAACTTTTTTCTGAAGAAGGCGATTTTGGACACTCATTTGACCCTTTGAAATCACAAAAATGGAAAAGAGCTGATAAGCGTAGAACATTTCTCGGTGTAGTTACAGAAAAAGATGTAGAAGGTGTTCGGATAATGGAAATCACAAAGGAAAGTCCCGCTGAAAAAGCCGGTTTACAAAAAGAGGATATTATTTATAAAGTAGGCGATGTAAAGATCAGCACATCACAGGAACTGTATGATGCTATCGTAAAGATGAAAGCCGGTGAAGAAGTAAAGTTATATTTCAAGAGAGGTAAAAAAGATAAAAGCGTAAAGGCGGTGCTGGCTGAGAAGAAATCAGAAAACAATATGACATTTTCATTTTCAGGACCTGACGGCAATAAAACGATAACTATTCCAAGAGTTCCATCTCCACCAGGCGCGCCAAATGCGCCGGATGCTCCGGTGGCACCCTTTGCACCGGGAGATTTTGAAGAGTTAAGAGAGAACTTTTCTTCATCGTTTCCTCGTCAGCAAAAATTGGGAATCAAAATTCAGGATGTAGAAGAAGGAACCGGTGTTAAGGTAATAAATGTGAATGAAAATTCTGCGGCTGAAAAAGCAGGCTTAAAAAAAGATGATATTATAACAGAGATCGGCGGTAAGAAAATATCCAATACAGATGAAGCCCGGGAGTGGTTGCAGGAAAATGCCGCTTCCCCTTCCTATAGCATAAAAGCAAAAAGAAATGGAACAGAAATGTCATTCGATATTAAAATTCCTAAAAAATTGAAGACCACCAATCTGTAACTATTGATTTCGTAATTTATTAAGGCATTGGAATTCCAATGCCTTTTGTTTTTTATGTGGCCTTTCCCCCTATTTTTGTTTGGTGACGTTTACAGATAAATATGAAATAGTAGTGGGTTTGGAAGTACATGCGCAACTTTCCACCAAAAGCAAAATCTTTTGTGCAGATCCTACCGACTTTGGAGCAGATCCGAACACACAGATAAGTCCTGTTTCTTTAGCGCATCCCGGTACTTTACCGGTAATGAATAAAGAAGTAATTTCTTCGGCAATAACTTTAGGTCTTGCCTTAAACTGTTCCTTCAACAGGCTGCATTATTTTGAAAGAAAAAATTACTCCTACCCTGATCTTCCAAAAGGCTATCAGGTAACGCAACAGGCCAAACCTATTTGTGTTGGCGGTCATGTGCAGTTAAAAGAAAAATCCATTCGGCTAAACAGGATACACATGGAAGAAGATGCCGGGAAAAGTATACACGACAACTCCTCCGCATTTACGAATATCGATCTCAACAGAGCGGGCGTACCACTGCTGGAAATTGTGTCGGAACCCGATATCAGGTCCGGTGATGAGGCATATGAATATCTTACCGAACTCAGAAAAATGGTTCGCTGGCTGAATGTGTGCGATGGAAATATGGAAGAAGGAAGCATGCGATGTGATGCAAATATTTCCATTCGTTTGAAAGGAGAAACGGACTATGGCACAAGAGTAGAAGTAAAAAATTTAAACAGCATTCGTAATGTAAAAAAAGCGATAGAATTGGAGGCTGGCCGTTTAATGAACATGACAGAAAATGGCGTGGCTATCGAACAGGAAACCAGAAGTTATGATGCGGATCAAAACACCACTTTTTCATTAAGGTCAAAAGAAGATGCTAATGATTACAGGTATTTTCCGGAACCTGATCTGCCGTTTTTTTTTATTACAGATGATGTATTGAATCAGTTACGTGCAGCATTGCCGCAATTACCTGAATTTGTGAAAAGTAAATATATACAGGAATACGGACTGAATGAATATGATGCAGGTGCTATGGTTTCAGATAAAGAAACTTATTTGTTTTTTGAATCAATTATTCCATTCCATGATAATTTTAAATCAGTTGCCAACTGGATCAACGGTCCTTTGAGATATTATTGCAATGAAAATGATTTTGATTTTTATAGCTTTCCCCTTTCAGCGAAACAAACCGCTTCACTGATTGCGTTAACTGATTCCGGAAAGGTTCATGTAAACATTGCTTCTACCCGGCTTTTACAGGAAATGGTTGCTGCTCCGCATCAACCTGCAGAAAAATTGGCTGAATCCCTAAACCTGATTCAGCAAGCTGATGATACTATTCTTTTACAATGGATAGATGAAGTGTTACATAAAATGCCGGAAAAAGTAGCTGAATATAAAAAAGGGAAAAAAGCTTTGCAGGGTTTGTTTGCCGGCGAGGTAAAAAAATTAAGTAAGGGTAAAGCGGACATGCAATTAGTAAATCAATTACTTTTAAAAAAACTCAGCTAATCTATGCATATCAAAACACTCTTAATGTTATGTATTATCGGAATGTGTTCCTGTAGCCAAAGTTCTGATGATAAAAAATTTACAGTAAACACGGAGGTGAAAGGTGCCGGAAATCAAAAATTGATTCTGGAACAATTATTTTTTACAAAACAGCCTCCTGCGGTTATAGATACGGGTATGTTAGTAGATGGTAAAAGCAAGTTATCGGCCATTGCAGATGAAGAAGGTATGTTCAGGATCTTATTCGAAAATCCC
>JANOAO010000087.1:0-1827 GCA_031411115.1 Bacteroidota bacterium | reverse complement strand
CGATGTATCCATCTTTTCTTTTGTGTAGGGCACATTCTAAGTAATGGTTTAATCTCTATATCATCATCCACTCCATCAATATTTGTATAAGTATGATGAATGATATTGTGTTTGTTGTTCCACATAATACCACTGGCTCCTAAAATATTTATGGAGAAAGTTGCCATTTTATTGGCCAGCTTACTGTTGCTGAAACTGCCATGAGAACCATCGTGCATTACATTAAATCCAATGGCTGCTGTTAATCCTCCCATTAATATACATTCAGCAATTGCCCACCAGGTAGGTGGAGTAAAAAATACCAGATGAAAGTATACCGCAACGTATAAGGTGAACAATAAAATACTTTTAAAATACAGTGAGAAATTTCCTGTGCTTAATTTTTTGTTTTCAAGAAAATAATTATTTACGCGGCGTTTAAGTTCCTGATGAAAATTAGATCCTGAAGCATTTACAAATTTGGGTGTTGCCATGTTATGTGTTCTTTTTTATTAAGGCATCGAAACTTTCAATGCCCAGTGTTTTTTTACTTATAAATCCTTCGGCATAATCTACACCGATCAATTTTCCATACATCTTAAATCTGTTCACCACATTTTCTAAAAAAGAAGGAGTGGAGATGTAAGTTTCGGGTTCGTTAAGTACGGGATTATAAAATTGTGTTTTATACGCCTTAATAGAGTTGAGCTTAGCCTCTATATGAGAACTGATATCAACCACGAAATCAGGCTTCAAATATCGGTCCTGAATATAATTCAAAACATATTTCGGTCGCCAGGCCAATTGAGTTTCACCCTTAAAATGGGTTTCAATTTTTGCCAGCCCTGAAAGAAAAGCAGCCTCTTCAACCAATTGTGCACTTCTTCCGTGATCAGGATGACGATCCTCAGGAGCATTACATAAAATAATTTCAGGCTGATATTTTCTGAGAGCCACAATTATTTTGCGCTGATTTTCTTCATCATTTCGGAAAAAACCATCTGCCATTTCCAGGTTTTCACGAACATCAACCCCTAAAATTCTGGCTGCTTCTGCTGCTTCTTCTTTTCTTGTTGCTGACGTGCCTCTTGTGCCCAGTTCACCTTTGGTTAAATCTATGATTCCGGTAGTTCTACCTTTCGATTTTTCTACCAGTAAAACCCCGGCACAACTTAATTCTACATCATCAGGATGAACACCAAAAGCTAAAACATCAATTTTCATTTTTTCCTACCAATTGCGGATGCAAAATAAATTTAAATAACGAGAAAAAGTGCTTAAACAAGAGTTGAATGAAAAGCAATTTGTGCTTATTAACAGCAAAAAGATAAAATGTGCATATAAATTAATTGAGAGAAGCCATTTTGCGCTGTTCCCGATACCCATACATGCGTTGCACTTCCAATACTAATTTTTCCATTACAGCATCATCTTTTTCCGCTTCATAAGATTGCCTGAGGTTGCTGTTAAAAAAAAATGCAACGGTCTGATACATACGTGCAGTAAATCCGCCACGATACTCTTTTATAATATCGTAACAATTATTACCGGTTTCCCTGTTGATGAGTTTCATTAAAACTTTTCCCTGATACACCGACAAATTCGACAACGGATCCGTAAATTCTTTTTTGAGTTCTTTTTCTCTGGATTGGATATACTTTTTCCGGGTAGATTTCTCATGTATATTAATTATTTTATCATTGATATCGTTCAGTACTACACCAGCTCTTCGTGCATAAGGATAACAATCATAAACGGCATTCCGCAATCGGTTGTATTTCGCATTTGCATTCATGCGTGCCTCATTCATTTTAGAATAGAAAAAAATATTTTCAAGCGTTCTCAAAG
>JANOAO010000086.1:0-5211 GCA_031411115.1 Bacteroidota bacterium | reverse complement strand
GTGATGCAATTTTTTTCATTTCTCAGTTAATATCTATTAGGAGTATTCAGCAATTTAGAAAATATGTGGATAAGGTGAACAGTTTGAATTTTCGGATAGTGTCGCAATAGCATGACGCACAACGTTCGGTGCTGACGATTGGAGGATCATAATAGCAATTCCGTTAGGCTGCGCCCTAAATTTGGTTTGGCCTTATGGCGCAAACCGCTGTTCAAAATAGTTTAAAAAGCTGAGATTATTTGTACAAAAGCCCTTGGTTTGGCAGCACTCATGTTATTCGATGTTGCATATTTTGTAATTTCAAAGCAAATTACTTACTTTTGACGTAAGTATTGATTATGATAGTCTCGTTTGGTAATAAAGAAACAGAAAAGATTTGGAATGGTGAACGGATTAAAAAGATAGCTACTGAAATTCAAGAAATTGGAAGAAGAAAATTGAGAATGTTGAATAACTCTCAAAATATAAATGACTTACAAATCCCTCCTTCCAATAAACTTGAAAAGTTAAGCGGAAATTTAAAAGAATTTCATTCTATTAGAATCAACGATAAATGGCGAATTATCTTTAAATGGAAAAATGGAAATGCTTTTGAAGTAGAAATTATTGATTACCACTAAAAACGTACATAAATGTCAAAGCTTAGAAACATACATCCCGGTGAAATATTACTTGAAGAGTTTTTAGTTCCACTTGAAATATCAGCTTATAAACTTTCAAAAGAAACCGGAATTCCGCAAACAAGACTTTCTGCTATTATTAAAGGGAGAAGAAGAATAACCGCAGATACAGCTTTACGCATATCTACATTTTTTGGTAATTCAGCTAAATTTTGGCTTGGACTTCAGGATGATTTTGATATCGAAGAAGAAAAAAACAATCTCAAAGAAACTCTACAAACTATTAAACGGTTTGAAAGCAATGCCGCATAACGTTCGGGCTTGAAGCAGTTGCGAAAATAGCATTCCAACTGCCTGGCTGTGCCATAAAATCAGCCTGCTTATGGCGCTAATCGCTGATTAATTTATAACAAAAATTCGAAGAAATCTGTACAAAAGCCGCAATTGCTTACAAGCCTCATATTAGCTGTGGTTTTTTACTCTTGAATTCGAATTTTCAAATCCATTTGACTGTGTAAAATTCTAATGATCTGTAAGATACCTTTATTACTCTTTTGATAAAATATAATATGCTGCCCAATTAATATTCCAAATAGATCTTCAGACACTTCCGTATATTTTCTACCTTGCAATTTATTATTTGCCAAATTTTGACAACAATCAGTAAGAAGCAAATAATAACTATTAGCTTGTTCTTCAGACCAAACCTCACAAGTGTAATTCCAAATATTATTTAAATCTTCTAAAGCCTTTTTAGTTAAAACATATTTAGCCATTCTTTTTATTGGCTTTTAATTTTTGAAGATGTTTCTTAGCGTCAAAATTTGTAATAAAGCCACTGTCTAAGCCTTCTTTTATAGCAGTTTTCAAAGCAACTATTTTACTTTCCTCCTCTTCCAAAAGTCTTAACCCAGCTCTTATAACTTCACTTGCATTCTGAAAACGTCCAGCGGAGATTCGGGTATCAACAAATTTTTCAAAGTGATTACCCAGAGATACAGATGTATTGCGTCCCATAAATTTGAATTTGAAATAAAGTTACCAATATTTGGTAATAATTTTCAAATAATTTTAAGGCTTTGAAAACCAACAGCTAACTCATAGATTACCGTGATTATATATAATTGCGACAATACAATAGAATGTTACAACCCAAATTCGATAAAAAATATCCGTAAAATACCCTATTTCATTTCCAAATAATTCTGTAAATGCCTTAACCAAAACCTCCCCAAACAGTCTATTCTTGTCTATTCATTGCGCAAACGTGCGCAAGATGTCGCAAACCTGCCACGGTAATTTTTAGTTTTTTCATTTTTGATTTCATACATACATTTTATGAAATTGAAAAAGTCTACCCTGCCATCAAATATATTACCATCGGCGAAACCCAGGTTATCGTCGCAACAATTACACGAGGCCATTGCGTATTTCTCCATAGACAGAAATACCTATCCGCTGATCCTGATTGGCATAAGAGGCTATTATCTGCAAACCATGGGACAAAAGAATGTGAATGACAGGGGCATATACGACGATGCTATTTTTATTGACTCTCCTAGTGCAACCATTTCCTTCAATGCTAATACAGATCCTTCACTCATACATCCGGGCAGCGCGTTGCTGCAACCCGGTGTTTACTATGCGCATAGATTTGATATCCACTATGGTAAGCATTCCCAACACCCTGCCATTTGCCAGAGATGCGGCCCTGTTACCATCTTACGCGACGGACAAACAACCACAGAAACCGGAAGCCAGTATGGAATCAATATTCACAAAGGAGGCAACTACACAACGGGCAGTCAGGGTTGTCAAACGATACCACCTGCTCAATGGAAAGCTTTTTATGATGTTGCAAAAAGCGAAGCGAAAAGGTTATATGGGGAGAATTGGAATAAGATGATTATACCGTATGTGCTTTTGGAGAATGTAGGGCAGTTTTAAAAAGTTGTCATTTACTAAATTCAACTTGGCAGCAAAAAATCAAATAATATTACTTCGCAGAACGGAAAAGGTTTTAGTATTTATAAGTTTATCTAATAAATTTTCAAAATTTCTTATTCTACTATTTATAATTCCATGTAATTGGTTAGCATTTTCAGGTAAGCCATACAGAGAAATATCTATGGACTCCTCATTACATACAAAAAGAATCCAATCTTCTAACTTTACTTTCAATTCAAATATATGATTTCCATTTCTGTCAACATATTGCTTGACCCCAAAATTATCTCCAATCAGTTTAAGAGATCTTTCGTAACTAGTTTTAGCACTACCTGGATCTTCATCAACAAGAGCAATATTATTTGATGAACGATCTAAATGAGAAAACACACGTGACTTTCCCATGTGGTGAATAATGCGTTTACGTGGTATACCTAATTTTTTAACAAGGGTCTCGTCGGGTAAACACTCCAGGTGAATTTCTTTCATTCATCGATAATTTTGTCGAAATTGAAAAAAACATCTGAATTGAAATCTAAAACCTGACCAACTTGATCTTCATTCAACATTGTAACGGATGTTTTATAATCTTTCATCCTTACTATACCTATGTTAATATCTTCAGTTTTTGCTTTCTCAATTAAATTTAATAAGAGGTATGGATTATGAGTAGTGATAAAAAATTGGTTTGTTTCATCTAATGCAATTCTTTCCGCTAAATATTTTGTATAAAAAGGAAATGTATTCGTCTCCGGTTCATCAAATAATAAGATTGAACTATGATTGCTTTTTAATGCTATGCAATAGAAGATAACTCTTTGAAGGGTTTCCGAAATGGCAAAATATGGGTAACTATATATTTCTCCGTCAATAAATTTACTTACGGATAAATCATTTTCAGTTGGCTTCAGTGTTAACATTAAATTTTTCTCATTTAAAAAATCAGAAACCCATTTTTTATACTCTGAATTAGCTAAAAGTAATCCCGGTAAATTTTCACCGTTTGGCACAGCAAGATGTGGGGTATATCCTAAAGTAAAGTTTGTTAGTCTCTTATATTCATAAAAATGAACATCAGTTTCTCCGAGTGCGGATACATTTTGTACTTTTCCATCATGAGATAAAAATGAATAATTTTCTTTACTATCATTCATTTTATTCAAATAAAATCTAAATTGATGTTCAGGAATATTTTCTCTTTTTCCATACTGAAGTGTTGTATGAAAATCATCGCCAATTATTTCAATAGGTATATTTATGTTGAAGTCATAAAACAAATCACCTATAGTTTTATATCTAAAAATTGTGGGATTAAGAATTTGTCCTAAAGCATTTTGACTTCTTAGCGCTAATGCTTCTACAATATTACTTTTTCCACTATTAGGTTCACCAATAAAAACATTCAATTTTTTACAATTAAAAGAAATGTCTTTAATTGATTTAAAGTTTTTAATAGTTAATGATTTAATCATACTGTAAATTAATATTTATTTACAACAGTATTAATTATTCAGATTATACTGTTAATGGCCGGGCTTTTTGGTTTACCCTATCCAGCCCCAAACTTTCTGCTCAACAATTACACGAGGCGATTGCGCATTTCTCCATAGACAGAAATAACTATCCGCTGATCCTGATTGGCATTAGAGGTTATTATCTGCAAACCATGGGACAAAAGAATGTGAATGACAGAGACCTATACGAAGATGCTATTTTTATTGACTCCCCCAATGCAACCATTTCCTTCAATGCTAATACAGATCCTTCTATCATATACCCGGGCAGTGCTGTATTGCAACCTGGCGTTTATTATGCGCATAAATTTGATACCCATTATGGAAAGCATGCGCATTACCCTGCCATTTGTCAACGATGCGGCCATGTTACTATCTTACGCGACGGACAAACCCACACAGAAGCTGGAAGCCAGTATGGTATCAATATTCATAAAGGAGGCCATTACACAACCGGCAGCCAGGGTTGTCAGACGATACCACCTGGTCAATGGAAGGCATTTTATGATGTAGCAAAATGCGAAGCGAAAAGATGGTACGGGGTTAATTGGAATAAGATGATTATACCGTATGTGCTGGTGGTGAATGTGGGGCAGTTGTAGAAAATGTAAACTGAGCCTCTGCAATTCGGTTGGTTAAGTATTCGCCGTTATATATTACCTTATTTTATTTTTTAATATAGATTAATGACCAAGGCCACGGACTTTTCGCCTGAGGACAAAAAGATTTTATTTTACGTATGGTTTCAAAGTAAAAGCAAAGGAAGCAAAGGCGCACCATAAACGTCCACAAAAAAAGCTATTTTTGAAAAAAAACGCCTTGAAAAAAACACTGATTATAAGCCTTCTTTCAGGCTTCTTTTTTATAGCTTGTAAGAAAGATATTGCTTCCCGATCATCATCTGAAAAAGAAATTTACAACTTCGGCTTTGCTTTGCCATCAGGCTATGCCAGCGGTTATATCAGCAATGATAGCATCATGGTGAGAATTCCTCCTGGTGTTGTATTAGCACCGCTTGCCCCCGATATACAATATACAGGTGCATCTATACATCCAGCGATAGGCGAACTGGTAGATTTCCGTACGCCTGTTACTTATACAGTTACAGCAGAAGATGGGAGCACAAGGAG
>JANOAO010000085.1:0-11794 GCA_031411115.1 Bacteroidota bacterium | reverse complement strand
ATCGCTGTCTTCAATTTTTCTGCGCGCTAATACCTGGTCGGTTACCTCATTGGCTGATGCTAAGATGCCGGAAATGGTATTATCATCTTCGAGGATAGGTTGATAATTTACGTTAAACCAGCCGGTTTCATTTTTACCGTTGAACAGCGTTAATTCCATTTCATCGGCTTGAAATGGAATGCCGCTTTGCATTATTTTATCAAAGATTTCTTTTAGCGGAATTTCTAATTCGGGCATGGCTTCAAAAAGTAGTTTACCTATACAACTTTTGTCTTTAACCAATACTCCTAAAGCCTTGTCGTTGGCTAACTCAACTATATAATTATTGCCACGAAAAATAGCAATAGCCACAGGCATTTGCAACAGCAAATTTTGGAAGCTGCTCAAGTATTTTTTTTCTTCGGAAAGCGTTGCTATTTCTTTTTCAGCAATCGATTTTTCAGGAGTTGAATTTGCTTTCATTTCTTAACATGGATAATTACAGAATTGCTCGCATTTACAGATAACTCTTCTAAAACATCTTTGAAAAGAAGACAATCGGCTTTGTCGTCTCCTGCAAGAAATTTATTGATATTTTCGGAAAACATTCCTTAAAGTCAGTCATGTAAGTACGGATTAGCTGTTAATAAGGCAAATAAGTTTTATCAAGGCAGCAGTGGGGTAAATAAAGTACGAAGGAAATTAAGAAAGGTTCGTATACAACCTTGCACAGTACGCAATGTTGCAGGCAGCTTTATTAATTGTTTATTCTTTTATCACCGGCAATTCAAGATAAGTTGCATATTGTGTATTACAGTAAATTGTATGTGTTGCTTTTATAAAATCAACTTCGTTTGCTTCAAAAATATTCGAAACATATTTTTGCGGATTACGGTCAATAATAGGAAACCAGCTACTTTGAATTTGAATCATTAAACGATGGCCTTTTAAAAAAGTGTGGTTAATATCGTGCAAGTCTATTACAAACTCTTCTGGCTTATTAGGGATCAGTGGTTGTGGTTTCTCAAAACTTTTTCTGAAACGGCCTCTAAAAACCTCCATGGCAACAGGTAATTGATAACCGCTCATCAATATGTTTTTGTCATCAACATCAGGATATACATCTATAAGTTTCACAACAAAATCAACATCGGTACCTGTTGTACTTGCAAAAATATGGGCAATAATTTTTCCGGTAATTGTAAGGTCTTCTTTCAGGCTATCTACGGTAAAGCTTATTACATCTGGTCTTGAGCTTACAAAACGCTGGTCTTCCACATGCCAGGCTCTCCACCGGCTACCCATACCATACGTCGCTTCTATGGGTTGTGTCCGGTAAGGGATAGGCTTTGCAGGGTCGCTTATATAACTTACAGAACCAATGCTTTTATTGGGTTTCGTGAAACCAGCGGTATGATTTGCATGGGTAAATAATTTTTTTGTATCCACATTTTTTGGCGGCCAGGTATCATATGTTTTCCATTTATTAACGCCTGTTTGAAAACAGTTGGCCTCTGCAAATTTGCCATCCCCAATTCCTTTTAGCCAGTAATCAAACCACTGCTTTTGTAAAGCCTGGAACCATACAGCCGTATTAACTCCAAAATCTATTTTTCCCAGGCTGTCTGCTTTGGCACGTGCCCACTGGCCATGGTTCCATGGGCCCAGAAGAATAAAATTGCGGTTGAAGCTATCTGTCTTTTCTAAATGACTATACATTATCTGGGGGCCATTCAAATCTTCCTGGTCATAATAACCCCCAACGTGTAATATGGGTAATTGAGCCTTATATACCGTCTTCAACATGGATTGTTTTTGCCAGAAAGAATCATAATTTGGGTGTTTGGCAAAATCGTTCCATGAGGGAAGCCTGCTTTTATAATACTTTTTATTTACATTTTTTAAGGAGCCCAATTTCAAATACCAATCAAACAGGTCGAATTGAGGAAAAGGGAAATCACTATTAGCTTGTTTTTCATTTTCTACAAGGTAACTATATTCAAATCCGTAACTCAACCGAAACGCGCCATTGTGATGAAAATCGTCACCTAAAAACATATCAGCGGGAGACGCCTGTGGTGAACTAGCCTTTAGTGCAGGGTGTGGATCAACCGAGGCATCGAGTGCCGTATAGCCATCATAGGAAATACCAAATATTCCTGCCTTGCCGTTATTGTTTGGAATATTTTTAACCAGCCAGTCAATGGCATCATACGCATCAGTACTTTCATCTGTTATTCTTTTATCCAGTACATGATACAGCGGCCGGAACATTTCAAAATTTCCTTCGCTTTTAAATTTACCACGCATATCCTGAAAAATAAAAATGTAGCCTTCTTTAGCCATTGACCTATAATATGCCGGCAGCTTTTCTGTAACAATAGCAGAATCTTCTTTTAATGGCAGGTCTGCCCCATACGGTGTTCGCTGGATAAGAAAGGGTAAGGGCATGGTATTAACTGTTGGAGAAAGCACTACCGTAAACAATTTAATACCATCCCTCATTGGTATCATGTATGTTTTTTTGCTGTAAGAAGTTATGAGCGTTTGTTGAGCAAAAATTACGGTATACTGGCTTAGAAAAAAGCTAATAATCAGTGTGTATTTTTTCATTTGTTTAATTTGATGATAAGGTAATAACCAGAATACTTTGTAATATATAATTAAACGTGCGGTTTTTGTAAATTGCCACAAACGTTCGGGCTTGAAGCAGTTGCGAAAATAGAATTATAACAGCCGGCTACTCCATAAATTTCGCTTGACCTAATAGCGCTAATCTGGTTTCTAATTTATAATAAAAAGCTGAGGATATCTGCACTAAAGCTGCATTTGCTGTCAAGGCTGATGTAGGATGAAGTTTAATTTACAGGTGAAATTATTTTAAGTGATACTAATGAATAATAAAGTACCGAATCTGAAACCTTCATTATTAAAAGTAAAAATTTATTTAATTGGTATATACTTTGTCAAATAATTTGCTACAACGAATATGGAAAACTTTAATCATCATCTTGTCCCCAAAAATTAAATTATTCACATAAAATTATTCAGATGAAAGCGCTTGTTTATTTCGGACCTTATGATGTCCGAGTTATTGAAATGCCGGATGCCAAAATAGAAGAGCCAACCGATGTACTCGTCAAAATTACTACAACTAACATTTGTGGCTCCGATCTTCATATGTATGAGGGTAGAACGGATATGGAAAAGGGTCGTATTCTTGGACATGAAAATTTAGGGGAAGTTATAGAGGTCGGCAAAGCTGTTTCACAAATTAAGGTAGGCGATATGGTTTGCATGCCATTCAATGTCGCCTGTGGTCACTGTCAAAATTGCGAAAAAGGTCTTACTGGTTTTTGTCTAAAAATGAACCCTGGTACGGCGGGAGCTGCATATGGGTTTGCTGGAATGGGTCCTTATAGTGGAGGGCAGGCTGAATATCTACGCGTTCCATTTGGTGATTTTAATTGTCTTAAGCTACCAGAAGACGCCACAGAAAAGGAAAATGATTACGTAATGTTATCTGATATTTTTCCTACTGGTTACCATGCTACAGAACTCGCAAAAGTGCAACCAGGTGATTCTGTGGTAATTTATGGCGCTGGTCCAGTTGGTCTTATGGCAGCACATTCTGCAAATATAAAAGGGGCTTCTAAAATTATGGTAGTGGATAATCATAAGGACAGATTAAAACTTGCTGAAGAAATGGGAGCTATTCCCATAGATTTTTCGAAGCATTCTGCAGTGGATCAGGTGTTAGAATTAACGAATGGTATTGGTGCTGATAAGGGTTGTGAATGTGTAGGATACCAATGTTGCGATAAGCATGGTGCAGAACATTCTAACATTACAATGAATGAATTGGTGCAAGCTGTAAAAGCTACAGGGTGTATTGGAGTAGTTGGAGTTTTTGTACCAAAAGATCCTAAATCAAAAGAACAGCTTCAAAAAAAGGGACATATGGATTTTGATTTTGGAAATTTTTGGATGAAAGGACAAACTATTGCTACAGGTCAGGCAAATGTTAAGTCATATAACCGACAACTATGCACCCTTATTTCCTCGGGAAAAGCAAATCCTTCTAAAATTATTTCTCATGAACTTTCTCTTGATCAAGCTCCAGACGCATATAAACATTTTGATGATAGAGATAAAGGATGGACAAAAGTTATCCTAAAACCTGGAAAGTCGACAACTAAAAAAATTACAAAAAGTAAGAAATAAATGTAATTAAGGCATTAATTTAAAAATATTGGTAACTCATTTAAGCTAACTGGCACTGAAATGCTCTTAAAGAAGAGAGGCCAACGTTCGGGCTTGAAGCAGTTGCGAAAATACAATTTCAACTGCTGGCTACGCCATAAAAATTTGGCCTGGCCGTATGGCAAAAACTGCTTATAAAAATAGTTAAAAAAATATGCACCAAAGGCCTGCATTGCGGCAGCGCTCATGTATTGGTTAAGGCTTTCCTAAAACAGCATTAAAAAGGCACCGTCAACGGAATATGCCGTTGACGTGCCTTTTAGAATTAACAATAATCCTAATTTTTAGATGCAGAACTTTTTTCAAGCAAAGCCAATAGTTTTTTAGCTGCATCCTCGCTGCTGGCGGGGTTTTGCCCAGTGATGAGCATACCGTCTTCTACAACATAAGAACTCCAATCGCTGCCCTTGGAATAGCTACCTCCCAATTCTTTCAATTCATCTTCTAAAAGATAAGGCACGACGTTTGTCAACTGCACCCCTTCTTCTTCGCTGTTGGTAAAACCTGTAACTTTTTTCCCTTTCACCAAAGGTTCACCCTTTTCATCTTTTACATTTAATAAGGCGGACGGGGCATGGCAAACCGCTGCTACGGGCTTACCCGCTGCCCAGAAGTTTTCAATCAATGCAATAGAATTTTTATCATCATACAGATCCCACATCGGGCCATGGCCTCCAGGGTAAAATACGGCATCAAAATCTGTGGCGTTGACCTCCGTAAGTTTTTTTGTATGTGCTAACTTCTCTTTTAATTCTGCATCGGCATAGTATCGCTTTGTTGCTTCTGTTTGCGCATCGGGTGCTTCGCTTTTTGGGTCGATGGGTGGCTGCCCTCCTTTGGGTGAGGCAATAGTTATATCAGCGCCTTTATTGGCCATTGCATAATAAGGCGCGGCAAACTCTTCTATCCAAAAACCGGTTTTTTTTCCGGTATTACCTAACTCGCTATGAGATGTTAGTACAAATAATACTTTCATGAAATTAATTTTATTGTGATGAAATGAATACTGTCGAATAATATTTTTATTGTGATTTGTAATTAGCCTACACTATCATTTACCGCTACTTTGTTCTTTAAATAAACTCAGCAATGCCTGGCTAAGTTTTCAAAACCATTTCAATGGTTTTTGTCCTATTTAATTTACATCTACTGTGCCAAATGTTGAATGCCTTTGGGAAAACGGTCTTTGAAATCGCAGGTCGGTTTAAAGCAGCATATAAATGTTGAGGAAATATTATTTGGTTTTACTTGCCTTGTCAACAACTATTGTAAGGTTCTCGGATCGAAAAAATAATTTATCTACTTTTTCCTGGTACTAAATATTTTGAAGTGTCATCATAGCCTGACCGCTAATGGGAAGAAATTGTTGCAGGTTGTTGATTTTATAACGTCCACCCCGGAACTGCTGTCCAATTGAAATATGCCTCATCCTTAAAAATGATGCAGGAAACAACAAAAGCAAAATTGAAATTACCCGGCAACCCTTTTTAAAAAAGGAATTTTACAATGATAAGACCGGATACAATCCGGCAGAATTGACAAGGCATCAGGTGCCCATATGATTCGTTTAAAAAAAAATATTTTTAGAACCACTTAACCAAATCAGTACACTTCATTCTTTTACCTCCCAGATCATCTTCTAATAAAAATCCTTTTTATCAGCTCTCCATTCCTGTTATATAATAACAACATATAAATTCCACCTGAGGTATATGGTAAAAGAAAGCTGTTGGTGCCCGGGCTTACATCCGCCCTTTGGTTAACATAAATATTACCGCTCATATCCAACATTTTAAGGACGTGTACACTTCTAATGAAATTCGCGGGGGTAACAATATAAAGCCTGTCTCCGGAAACATACATATTTACAAGCCCTGAAGAATCTGCACCATTAGGTGTGAAGTTGATTTTATATACGCCGGTATTATCGTTTTCATTTGTCTCTGTAATGCCATTTCTACTATCCGATTTATAAAACAGAAAATAGGTTGGCGATGTTGTTGGTATTGGGTAGGTGATAGTAGCCGACGAGACTAATGTGTCACCGGATAATATAGGCGGTTCATTTGATGAATAGACGATTTGATCTCCACTATCGAGGGTACTATCTGCAGACCAATAAAAATCAGTTGATGAGTTAGAACCATTGGCCGCCCCATTGTTAATAATTGAATACACAACATTTATTACCGTTTGTGTGGCCGTAGCATGGATCGTATTGCCGGAAACATTTGCATAATAATTTGGCTGCGTTTGAAAATGGATAACGTAAAAGCCGGTATTGTCATTCTCGTTGATCTCTGCATTGGTATTATTATTATCCGCTTTATAAAAAAGGTAGTACGCACCCTGGATTATTGGAGTTGGGTAAGTAATGCTTATCGTTTGTCGTAATGTATCCCCTTGTGAAATGGGTGATTGATCAACAGTCCGAATGATCTGGTCACCCGGATCCAACACATTATCTGCCGACCAATAAAAGGCTGTAGTAGAATTTATACCGGCACTATCACCATTGTTAATAATAGAATATTCAACATTGAAAGCAGGTTGTGTTGTAAAGGTGTGGATTGTATCTCCGGCATAATCAGCATAATAATTGGGCTGTGAGTAAAATTCAATTATATAAGAGCCTGCATTATCATTCTCGTTCGACTCTGGTAAATTATTGCCGCTATCTGCTTTATAGAAAAGAAAATATTTTGACTGTGTTAGCGGCATGGGGTAAGTAATGCTGGTGGTTGCAGTTAAAGTATCCCCGGATAAAACAGGCAATTCATTTACCATGGGAATATTCTGGTCTCCGGCATCAAGAATGCTATCTGCTGACCAATAAAAACTGGTTGTTGTGGCAACCCCATCCAATAGACTGTTATTAATGATTGAATAGGTAACATTAAAAGCAGGTTGTGAGGTTTGTACATTTATGGGCGTCCACGCTGCATTCGCATAGTAGTTGGAAGAAGGTGGAAAGTTTATTTTAAATGACCCAACATTATTCAGCTCATTTGTTTCAACAATATTTGAATCGCCATCTGCAACATAAAAAAGATAGTAAACGGCCTGAGATACAGGACCTGGATTGTTTACAGTTGTTGTTCCAGATAAAGTAGATCCTGTTAGAATTGGATTCTCAACTACAGAATGAATCAGGATGTCACCCGCGTTTAAAATGCTGTCTGTAGACCAATAAAATTTTGTGTTGGTTGGCCTTCCATTTCTCAGACCCGCATTGGTAATAGCGTAGTTAATATTTATACTGGGCTGCGAAGCGGTACCATTAATGGCTGCCATAGAATCATTAGCCACATAATCTATTTGTGATTCAGATCCACCGATCTTGAAATTATCAATACGTAAACCCTGAACGGTGCCGCCTCCCCAGGTCTCATGGTTGCTTTTGTACTTGTACCGGAATACAACGTCCTTTTTTCCTCTTAAAAAAGACAGATTAAATGTGGTAGAATCGAGGCGAGACACAGCATAGGCCGGAGCTTGTATCGCCCAACCCGGTTCATTATTCAGATTGCTTAAACTAGCGTTATTATACCAGTTATAAGACTGCCCGTATGATGTGGTTAAAACATTATACGTATTGCCGCCGTCCGTTGAGAAACTCATGTTTCCTCCATCTGTTTGTGTTACACCCGTGCACATCAAATCAAAAGACATAAAAATGCTGTCCATGCGTGTAAAATCAAAAGCAGGAGTTTCCAGGAAAAAATAAGGAGGGTTGTTCCAACTTCCGCTGGCTACTCTTTCCGTAAATAATTGTCCCGACTCTACATCTGTCTGATATAAAGGTTCTCCAGGGGCAACCATATTCCTGATCCGGTAGTTGGCTTTTGTAGTGTTCGACCAGTTCATGGAATAGTGGTGCCAACCATCTACTATCGTATCGTTGAAGTTATTAAAATATGGATAGCTTCTGATGCTATCTAACGATAATGGCCAAAAACTTTTGTTGTTGATTTCATTCGATTCGTTGTTGGTGCCTGAACCATCCAGCTCATACAATAAATATTTAAAATTGGATAAATTTGACGGCGCATTAAAATCATTATTCAGATAATAATACATATCGGGTCGGATTGAAGGAATGTTTACCTGCCCCAGTAAAACATCCGTAGCATCCAGAACGGTATCTGCAGAAACATAAAAGTTAGTATTACCCGGAATGCTAATGTAATTTCCCTGGTTTTTTATCTGCATATAAAGCTTGATCTTCTGTGCCTTTGAGCTTATCATCAGCGCCCTTTTATAATCAACATTCAGATCCACAAAAGACTGCGATATATTAAAATTATCTACGAATGCACCTTCAACAGGATAATTGGGAGATTGACTATTATTGATCAGGGTAGCAAGGTTATACCGGAACTGAATTTGTGGTGTGCCCGCCAAAAAGCTTACATCCAGCACATACCTTGTATTTCTTTTGGCATCGCGGCTATTGTACTGCGTGTAGGCTGCGAATGCTTTTTCAGAATTCGCAAATAAAATCTCCGTATAATTCGGATCATAATTGTAATCATTTCCATTCCCTGTACTGTAATCCATAGGGTAATACCAACGGTTGTACGATGAGTTTGTAGTATCTAAAATTATCCAGGTTGCTCCCCCATCTGTAGAATAGCTCATATTCGTCTTCCCTTCAAAACAATTGCATGATGGATGACTGTGCAATTTCATGTCAAATTCCAATACGGGTTGTGTGAGCGTAGAAAGATCAAAAACGGGTGAATACAGGTGCATGCGGCTCATGGGAGAAACCAGTCCGGTATCCTTTGTGATCCATCCTTTTGTTCCTGTTGAAGCAGAATCCAGTAGCGTGCCATGGGCAACCGACCATTGCCAATCATCTGCACCTAATGAAGCATTGTGCCTCCAGCCGTTTATCTGCGTATTGAAATCATTGGAATAGGGCACACTCGCCAGGTTTTGCTGGTATAGCGTAAAATATCCTTTATTATCATATTCCCGCATTTCATCTAAAATTGAACCTGCATCTAACACATAAATAATATAATATTTGCCTGTTGCGTTAGTGGGTTTGGTATACGTAAAATTTGTCCAGACTTTTTCTGCATTCCCCATGGTTTGCTCCGTTTTTGTTCCCAACAGAATATCAGATGCATCCAGGAGTGAATCGGTCGACCAATAAAATTTTGTGCTGGTCTGTGGTGCCGCTGCCAGGCCACTGTTATTTAAATAGTATTTAAGGGTGGCGCTGTTAACTGATCCGGAAGTAAACCGGTTTGACTTATCGTTTTCTATGCTCAAATCTGATTTAGCAGTACCTATATAGATGTCATCAAATATGATCCCCTCCGGCGCGAGGTAACTTGCAGTATACTTGATCCTGAATTTAACATTGTTAAATGATGTAAGGGTATTCAATGGGACATTTATGAAATCCCATTCATCATCACTGTTTGGTAAAAAAGTATACAGCGTATTCCATGAATTACGACAGTCACTGGAGTATTCTATCGTGCAAGTATTGACATCAAAATTTGCCTTGTACCATAAACTCAGTACAGCATTACCCGGCGTACCCGTGAGATTTATAAAATTGGACTCCACGTATTGTGCATTGCAGCCATTGCCGCAATTCCAGTGATTGAACTCAATTGACTTGCTCGTATGCCATGCCTTGTTTCCCGAATGCGTACCTTCCAGGTGATGCCGGTAGCCTTTCCCTGATTCCCAAACCAAAAAGCTACCTGTTGTTTCCAGATAAGCTTTCCATGGTTCTATACTGTTTTCAAAATCGTCAATAAATGGGGTGCTAAAAACAGAATCGATTTTTAATACAGCATACCCGGTATTATCATTTTCATTATTTTCAGTAAGCACGTTGAGTGCATCATGCTGATAAATTATATAATAATTGCCAACATTTAAATTTGGTAACATATTAATGGTCTGTGTCCAACCATTTACAGATTCCTGGATAAATGAACTTTTAGTAGCAATGAGATTATCGCTTGCATCCAGAACAACATCTCTGGAAAAATAATAACGGGTTGTGTTATTTATACTGTTTGAATACTGGTTATAAAAATTAAGATTGGAGGTGACATTGAACTGACCGCAATTTTGAGATACAAAAATTGAATCTCCCTGTTGTGCAGAGATGTTAAAGTACTCCTTTTCAATTCCAAAATTGTCTATCATCCAGCCATCTCCGTTAGGATAATTGGTCACATACCTGAACCGGAACTTAACATCAGGCAGTCCCTGTATAAAACTTAAATTAATGGAAGAATGCTGAAAAGAACCATAAAAGTTACCCTGAAAACCGGATGCCAGCTGCCAGTTTTTCTTTGGTGCTGTTGCATTATCCAGCAATTGCCATGTACTTCCGCCATTGGTAGAATACTCGAGGTAGTAATATGCTCCTGAACTGCTTGACTGTCTTTGATGGAAGAAAGATAAAGCATAACGAATGGATGTATTTGAAAGATTAAATGAGGGTGTTTCCAGTACCCGCTCAGAATATCCTGCATAACCATTGTTCAGATCTGTTATCCATACATTGGGTAGTGAAAATGGCGAACGTAAGTAGTATTTAGTGGGGGTTCCGATCGCCCAATCATCTGTTCCGTTTATGGCGAAGTGGGACCATCCTATGGTATCATTGATATTGTCAAAACTATTGCGATAAGGTACAGCCACCTGGGCGGATGTAGAACCAAATGATCCGAATAGGATCATATTGATTAGCAGTATAATTAGTTTCATAATGTTAGCTTGCTATCAGATTACGGGAAAATGCAGGATGGAAGAATATGTTCCGGACCGCAGCGTGACCTGAATTTCCACCGAAATTATGTTTATTTATGATAACCTGATTATTTGAAACGAATAGATTTGAAAATGTATAAGAAAGTACCATAATTGCCCTTCAATATTCCTTATTCTTGCTTCATAAGTATTGAATCTACTTCGTGGTGTTGCTTTTAAATTTTTCTTATCAATCACAATGAAAATTCTGTGTTCGGTTTCAGGCAACGTTCAGTGCTGCAGATTGCAGGAAGATATACGCACTCCTGCTTGACTGCGCCATAAATTTGGCTTGACCTTATGGCAAAAACTGCTGATGAATTTATAACAAATAGTTCCAAAGATCCGCACAACAGCCCAATGCTGTCAAACCTCCTGTTGGCTGTAGTTGTCTGAATCAGGATTAACACGATTTATGAATTGGTAGGATAATTTTGGTCAATAATGTGTTCAATTCAAAGTACGATTCTTTTAATCCTACAATTGCGTAAATCCTGATTCTGACATTTTAATGCACCAACCAAATAATTTCCAAAGTCTGGTCATTCTGCAACACCCTTCGTAATTATGGTGTTGGCTGTAGTTGTCTGATCATGATTTACACAATTAATGAATTTGCAGTATAATTTTGGTCAATAATGTGTTCAATTCAAAGTACGATTCTGTTAATCCTACAATTGCGTAAATCCTGATTCTGACATTTTAATGCACCAACCAAATAATTTCCAAAGTCTGGTCATTCTGCAACACCCTTCGAAATTAT
>JANOAO010000084.1:0-17622 GCA_031411115.1 Bacteroidota bacterium | reverse complement strand
GAATAGGAAAGTACGGCTTTAGGAAAAGCTGCTACGGTAAAGAAAGTGGCAAACATTAAAAACTGCGGCCAGTTTGAATTGCGGCGCATGAACAGGATTCTGTTGCGGCTCAGATAATACGTTTTCAGCGTACTGTTTTTTCCAACCGACATTGATTCCTTATGATAAATGACCGCTTTCGGTTGAAAATAGATTTGATAACCGGCTTTTAGCATTCTACTGCTCCAGTCCCATTCTTCATAATACAGAAAAAACTTTTCAGGAAACATGCCTACAGTTTCGGTAACGGTTCTTTTTACCATCATGGCACATCCATGGGCACCGTACGTATAACCGGGTTTGTCAAATTGCCCGTGATCCTTTTCTTTATCGCCTATACAATAGGTTCGTCCGGTTACAGGATTCATTTTAGTGAATCCGGCATATTGTATAGTATCTCTGCTTTCGTAAAAACGGATTTTAGGGCAAACTACAGCAATGGAAGGATCTTTGGCAAAAGGCTCCAGCAATAAATCGATAAGCTCAGGGGTTATCTCTGTATCATTATTCACAATAAAGAAATAGTCCCCTTTTGCTTGTCGCATGCCCCAGTTGTTACCCGCTGCGAAACCAAGATTGGCGTCACAACAAAGCACCTTCGTGTTCGGGAATTGTAAGGAATTGATTTTGTCAGCGGGATCTACGTCGGAATTCATGTCACAGACAAGAATTTCGTAATTCCTATAACTCAGTTTTCGTGTACTCTCCAGAAATGCTATCGTATCATTCGTCCCATTCCAGTTCAGTGTTATAATGGATACCATGGGGGTATTATCGCCTGAAGGATGTATCATGTAGCATCAATTTAATTGATTACACATTCACCTTTTGCAATAAAACAGATGGAGTTTTCAGAATGATTCTCAAGTCGCCTCTTAAAGTACGGGTACGGGCATATGCAATATCTAATGAAATTCTTTCGGATGTACTCATATCTTCTTTTCCTCTTTTAGAGATCTGCCACAAACCGGTAATGCCTGCAGGCGCCATAAAACGTTCTGCCCATTCGTTGGTGGTAAGAGAAGATGCTTCGTACAGTGGTAATGGTCTGTTGCCTACTATGCTCATATCACCTTTGAGCACATTAAATAATTGTGGCAATTCATCCAGACTGGTATTTCTCAAAAATGCTCCAACTTTAGTAACACGCGGATCATCTTTTATTTTGAAAAAAGCAGGGTTATTTTCAGAATTGTTATACAAATTGAGTTTAGCAAGTTCCTTGATCTTTTTATCCGCATCAACGATCATCGTACGGAATTTTAAGAATTTAAAAACACGGTAACCTTTTCCTGCACGATCGGCTTTGTAAATGATAGGTCCTTTTGATTCGAGCCTGATGGCGATGGCAATCAATATAAAGATCGGCAAACATGCAATGATCGCAATCGCTGAGATTAAAATATCAATAGATCTTTTTACCGGACTAAATTGATGATTGTTACTTAATGCCGGTTCAGAAGGCTGCACTATGGAACCATCAACATGCACCATCAGCTTTTTCAAAAAGTTGGCTTTGTAGGGCAGTTTTAAATAATTTTTATCCAGGTTGATGATATCTTCTACCAGTTTTTTAGAAAATAGCATTCGGGTGTTTTCTTTATCAATGGCACCTTCATTCAGCACCAGTGGTATAGGTTCTGAAATATGCGTTTGAAGCCATTTCCGGAAATTATGTAATTCAACGGCAGTGATCTTAAGGTCCAGCACAATGATCTGCGGTACGTCATGAACGATCTCAGATTGTTGCAAAACTTTTTTAGCCTCAGTTATGGTATTCGTAAAAAAACTGTCACTGTAATGAAAATGATAGTCCTGAACTTCTTTATCCGCTGCCTCAATAAACAGACAGGTGATATTGCTTTTCTGCTCCGGTGAAGCATTTTGCGAGAATATTTTTGTGGCAGAGGTGGTAGTAAGCATTGAGGTAAGTATAAGAGTAATATTAAAAGATATTCAGGTTGAAAATCGATTTTTTCTTTTTGTGCGCTTCTGTTTTATCTCTTACCAGTTCTTTCACCCGGTTTGATAAAAACACCGGATCAAATGGTTTGGTCAGAAAAAGAGAGGCGCCTAGTTCCACAGATTTATTTTTCAATGATTCATCATCACTATTGGATATAACAACTGTTGGTATATTTCTCAAAAGTGAACTGCTGTGTATATGCTCCAGTAATTCCATATTTTCTGATGAAGCATCGGGAATGTTTAATATGATCAGATCCTGATGGTCGGCTTGCATCTGTTGCACGGCATCCATGCAATTGTTAACCGCTGTTACATCATAATCTTTTTTCAGAACGGATTTGATCACGAAATTTACCGCCCGGCAATCTTCTATTGTAAGTATATTTTTCTTCATTGTTGTATAGGTTTCAGGTTTTCAGACACAAAACGTCTCATTTGTGTAGTACAAACAATGGCATTCGCAAGTATCAGATGATAGGAGATATTAGAAAGAATGGATCGGCTTTTTCAGGGATAAGATTTGCTAAACTAGCAAATATTGGGGAGTGATATAAATGTAAAACTATACATTTTTTCCGGTAGTCAAAATATTACAGCAACTTTTTTTTTAATTCTGAAAAAGCTTCCCAATTTATTGCTACTGAACAATTTTCCGATTGGCTTTTTCCCATAATACGCTCTGACTTTTTTTAAAATACCTTATCATTCCCAAATACATGGCCACGTTCATAAACAAAAAATAATAAGGCACATATAATGCCTTAATTTTTATATTGTAAAATGTGAGTATCCAACCTGTAAAAGCTGCAGTATAAAACAAAATCTGGCTAATTAGTACCGCGGTATACACAGGTTGAGTTCCTTTATACACAATGAAAATATTTAATACCAACATCAGCGGAAGTAAAGGTGGGCAAGCGATCCACCGTAAAACACGGTGTGATATATATTGAAAGGAAAGCTTTCCGTATTTGAAAATATTCAACAATCCCTTTAATAATATTACAGACTGTATACCTCCGGCACTGATGCGCACTTTCCGTTTTTGTTCATCCATTAAAGATTCAGAAGGTTCTTCTGCTGCGTATGCATCTGGCTCATATACTACACGGTATCCTTCCATGCAAATACGAAGGGAAATCATAAAATCATCCAGTAAAATATTTTTATCTACAGGATGATATAACGCAGTACGTATGGAAAATAGTTCTCCGGCGGCACCTACCACTGTATAAAATTTGGAATCCATTCTTTTTAAAAAAGATTCATATTTCCAGTATAATCCTTCACCTTCTCCTGCTACGTTGGTATCTCCGGAGGTATCGATGATCTTTTTTTCACCGGCAACTGCTCCCACTTTTTTATCCGCAAAATGCCTCACCAGATATTCAATACAATTTGTATTTAAAAATGTATTTCCGTCGCAGAAAACTACAATTTCACTGTTTACATATTGCATGGCCCTGTTAATGGCTGCTACTTTTCCTTCTCGTTCGGGTTGGTACAATACTTCCACAGACGGATGTTTGTGGAGAATATCTACCGTTTCATCAGTAGATCCATCTGCGATAAAAAGTATGCGTAATTTTTCCTTGGGATAGGAGAGCGCAAAAGTATTTTCTATTTTTTTTTGAATAATAGATGCCTCATTATAAACCGCCGTGATGAGCGTAACAGTAGGAAAATAGCTTCCGGGAAGTTCTGGCTGGTTTTTTGTAAATATCCGTTTAATATTCACCAGCGTCCATATTAGGATACCATATCCGATATAACTATAAAAAACGATGAAAACAGAAAGCCAGAAAAAAGATTTTAATAAAAGCAAGAAAAATGATTTGATTTGAAAAACGATGCATTTTAATCAGTATCGACCGTATTTCAAAAATTACACAACAAAATGTTTTGGATTTGTTTGGAATACTGAAGTTAATGGTTAATTTCGCATCTGGTTAAGGTCTGTCCTTACGTACCGAATTTCCTTTCTAAAAACCACTCATTCATCCTTTTCCGTTGTTATCCTGTTATCTGATGGCCTTTGTGCGTCGCATATTTATCCTTTTCCTTTAGAAGCCTGAATTTACCTCTATAATTATATCAAATTAAAGGAATGAAAAAATTTTATATCATTATCAGTTTTGCTGTAGGAATGCTGATGTCGATATCTGCCAATGCACAGTTTCAATATGGCATGAACCCTAATGATCCGGATGTGATTTTCACTTCCTCCAATCAGCCTGCATTGCCGGCATGGAATAATTATGCGGTTATCAAATGGGGACATTCCAACAGGTTAAGCTGGAATCCTTATGCCACAGGTTACAGAAGTTATTTGTATCAGAATATGGCTTTTCGTTTGAAATATCCGAAAACCTATCAGCATAATGTAGCCGACGGAAAAAAATATCCTTTGCTTGTTTTTTTTCACGGAAGAGGTGAGTACGGAACGGTGTATGATAATGAATATCAGTTATTGCATGGCGGTGAATTACATGCCGGTAAAGTAAATGACGGAACCTTTGATGGTTTCCTTTTGTATATTCAGAGTACTACCGGTAATACACAGGATTATTTTTCACGTGTGAATTCCTTGCTCGATACCATGGTGAAAAATGTGAAGGTGGATATTGACAGAATTATTATTAGTGGATTATCTGCGGGAGGTCAATCTTCCTGGGACTGGTTTGCTACAGACGCCTATGCTAAAAAAGGATGTGCCAGCATTCCAATTTCTGCAGCATCTGTTTTATATCCGCAATATTTCCCTTCTTATATAACTGTTCCATTTTGGGTTTCTAACGGAGGACAAGATGCGGCTCCTGCACCTTATACTGTTACACAGGTAATAACGGCTTTTAGAGATCTGGGTGGAAATATGAGACAAAGTTATTACCCTCCCCTCGGTCATGGTATCTGGAATACCTTTTGGGCAGAGACCGATTACTGGCCATTTTTAAATGCACAGCATAAAGCCAATCCGCTCATATATTTTCAGAGAAATGAATTTTGTCCTAATGATGCAGTGAGTGCAAAATTGGCTGTACAGCCTGGGTTTGCGCTATATGAATGGCAAAAAAATGGGGTTACCATTTCTGGTGCTACCGCCAACGAATATATTGCTACCTCTTTTGGAACGTATAAAGTACGTTTTAAACGCACATCAACCGGTGCATGGTCAGAGTGGTCTCCAAAGCCCGCTGTTATTGCAGCTAAGCAGGGAACTGTTTCTCCACCCATACAAATTGATGGGTTAGCTACAAAAGTTTTACCTGCTCCAAATGGTGCTACAACAACTCCGCTTATAGTACCGAATACATTTGCGAGTTACGAATGGAGAAGAGTTTCAGATAATGCGGTAGTAAGTACCAATAATACTTACGTTGCAACTGCAGGACAATACAAAGTAAAAGTTACAGAGCAATATGGTTGCAGCAGTAATTTCTCCGACGTTTTTACAGTTATCAATGCAGCAGGAACTAATGTTCCGGATAAAGCGTCCAATGTTTCCGCAATGGGTGCGAGCAGTAATGCTATTCAATTAGACTGGAATGATAATCCATCACCATTGTATAATGAAACTGCATTTGAAATTTACCGCAGCACTTCTTCAGGAACAGGATATCAATTGATCGCTATCAAAGGCGCCGATGTATTATCACATCTGGATGAAAATCTGCTACCAAATAAAACTTATTTCTATATAGTTCGCGCTGTTAATGATAATGGTGCAGCCCTTAACAGCACTGAAACTTCCGGAAAAACAAAAAGCGATTTTACAAAACCTTCTGCGCCACTTAATCTTCGAGTTCTTTCAACCACTCCTTCAACAGTTACTTTGCAGTGGGATGAATCTACTGATGATGTAGGTGTAGTGAAATACGATATATACATTAACGGCAGTAAATCATTTGCTACTTCAGCACTTATTTTTACGGTTCCTTCACTTACGTATCAGCAATCAAATGCTTTTGTTGTAAGAGCCAGGGATGCAAGTGGTAATATTTCACCTGCCAGTAATCAGATTACAGCAGCCGCTAAAATGGGCGGATTAACTTACAAGTATTATGAAGGTAACTGGAGCGTTTTGCCTGATTTTAATACGTTAACGCCTACTAAAACAGGTGTTGTTCCCAACGTTTCTATTACAGAAAAATTGAGAGATGACGCATTCGCATTTTTATGGGAAGGATTCATAAGAATTCCTGTTTCCGGTAGCTATACATTCGAAACTAACTCTGATGATGGCAGTAAATTATATATTGGAAAGTACAGCCATACTGCAACAGCTTTAGTAGATAATGATGGTCTTCACGGAGGTCAGTATCGCAGCGGAACTATTACACTAAGCGCAGGAGTTTATCCTATCGCCATCACTTTCTTCGAACAAGGCGGAGGTGAAGCTATGAGTGTTTACTGGACCAGCTCAGCAGCAGGCATTTCTACACGTCAGTTAATTCCAAATAGTGCCTTAAGTGATAATGCAATTATTATTACATCTAATTTACCTGCAAAACCATCCAATCTTTTTGCAACGGCAGTTTCTCATAACAGAATTAATTTAAGCTGGACTGATAACAGTATCAATGAAACTGGTTTTGAACTGGTTCGTTCCACTTCGCAAAATGGTTTATATATTCCAATCGGTACAACGGCTGCTAATGTTACCACATTTGCAGATAGTACAGATTTGCAAGCTGCTACAAAATATTTCTACAATGTTAGAGCTATCAACAATTCAGGCGTTTCTGTCAATGCTTTAATAACAGATGCAAAATGGAATTTTAATAATACGTATTCCGATGCAACAGGAACAAGCAGAACATTAACACCTACCGGATCTCCCGTGTTTAGTTCGGCTGATGTACAGGAAGGAACGCATTCTATCAATTTCACGAACAATACCAATTTTGCAGATATGCCTTTCAGTACCGGGAATGCATTTCCGAGCAATGCCTACGGATCGCGGACGGCAGCATTATGGATAAAACCTGCAGCGACTACCATCTCAACGGCAAATAAAATCATCATAGATTTGGGTGGATCAGATAATGGATTAGCCATACGTTTCAACAATGGTGCGTTAGAAGCCGGTATAGCAAGATCTTCTACAAGAAATACAGCTTCAGTGGCAGGCGTAACTTCCAATAGCAGTTGGGTGGCCAATGGCTGGAATCATGTGGCGGCTGTTTATAATGGCTCAACATTAAAATTATTCATCAATGGTGTTGAAAAAGCTTCCACAACTTTAACCACACCCGCAACAACAGTTTCCAGTTCAACCAGTTTATCAAGAATTGCAGCTACTAATGGTTCAAATGCTTTTAATTCCTCTACCAGCGGAACCAATTATGTAGGTTTGATGGATGAAGCAATAATTATAACAGATCCATTATCTGACGTTGCTATTTCGTCTATAATGAATCAAACATTTGGCGGAGCAACTACACTGGCACTTCCATCATTACCGGCTATTCCATCTGCAGCGACCGCAACAGCAATTTCAACTGATAAAGTAGAAGTTAAGTGGAATGATAACTCCGGCAATGAAACAGGATTTGAGATGTACCGTTCAGTAGGTTCGGAGAATGCTTTCCGTTTTGTAGCCACTGTAGCACCAGGTATAGGCGGACAAATGTCTTACACTGATAATAACCTTTTCGCAAATACCAATTATTATTATAAGATTCGTGCAACAGGTATAGGTGGAAATTCAGCATTTACTGCAAATGTTCTTGCTCGTACGCCTAATAACAATCCGGAGATTGCAAATGCAGGTAATATTTCGATGAGACATAGTTCTCAAAGAACACTTAGTTTTACAGCAACTGATATGGATGCTGAACCTTTAACCATAACAGCCTTAAATACACCAACATTTGGAACTTTCACCAGCGCCGGAAACACAGCTTCTCTGGTTTTGAGTCCAAATGGAAATGATCAGGGAATCTTTACGATGTCCGTAATTGCTACAGATGGAAATGGCGGTGCAGATACGGCAACTTTCACCATCACAGTGAACAATAATTTTATTCCTGTTATTGCACCAGTAAGCGGTATAACCGTTAACGAAGGTTCCAACACAAACGTAACTTTATCGGCAACTGACCAGGATGGAAATGCTTCCCTTGTTTGGTCGATGGTTTCAGGTGCTCCGTTTGCTAACTTCACCTCCACAGTTGCTGGCTCAGGCACATTAAACCTGCAACCTAACTTTGCGCAGGCTGGTATTTATAATGCTATTGCAAAAGTAGTGGACGGTAATGGCGGTGAAGAAACTGTAAACTTCACCATAACTGTTTTGAATACAGAACCTTCTGCTGAATCCGTGTATATGAGTATGCAATACAATAGTGCTCCTGCTGCGGCTCCATGGAATAATATTAATACTACAACGGTAAATAATTTAAAAAATTCGAATGGTCAGGTTACACCAATATCCATTCAGTTCCTGAATACTTCCTGGAATGCAGGTGATGCAGGTGCCGTTACCGGAAACAATTCAGGAGTTTATCCTGATGCAGTAATAAAAGATTATTTCTGGTTTGGTAATTATGGCGCTCCTGAAACAGTAAATGTTCAGTTGAGCGGTTTAGTGGCCAATAATAAATATGATCTTACCTTCCTTGCGAGCAGTTCGTGGTTTGGTGTGCCGGATAATGGGATCACTGTATACACCATCGGCGGCGTTTCAAAATCATTATACGCACAAAGTAATAATCAGAATACGGTTACTTTTGGTAATGTAGTGGCCAGTGCAACAGGTACCATTACGGTAAATATGAGTAAAGGTCCGGGTGCTCCTTATGGAATGGTGAATGCTATTGTATTGCAAAAACCATTTGATGATGGTTCTGCTCCGGTTAAACCTACCAATCTTACAGGTGTGGCTCAGCCGAATGGTACGATCAAATTAACCTGGACAGATCTGGCTTATAACGAAGACCGTTATCTGGTATATCGTTCAACATCTGCAGCCGGTCCGTTCAATGTTTTGAATGCTGGTGCAGCCAATTCAAACGAAATTTCATATACCGATAATAATGTGTCAACTAACAACACCTATTATTACAAGATAGAAGCGATCAACAATAACGGTACTTCAGGATTAACGGATGCCGTTCCTGTTACAGTGGGAAATAAAGCCCCTACGTTGCCGGTAATTGCAGACGTTTTTGTAAAAGGCGGTGCATCTAAATCAATCAGCTTCACAGCATCTGATGATGCAAGCGATATATTAACGGTATCAATTTCTAATCTTCCATCTTTTGCCGTATATCAGAATACTGGAAATGGAAAAGGAACGATCACGTTCAACCCAACCATCAATGACATTGGTGTTTACAATAATCTTACAGTTAATATCACAGATAACTTCGGCTTATCAACAGCACGTACATTCCGTGTTTTTGTAAGTGACAGCAGTATACGTTCGGCCTATGTAAATTTTGGTGTACCGGGCGGTAAATTCCCGGGTGCTCCGTGGAATAACTGGACGATCTGGCCGTATGGTGATGTGCCTTTGGCTAATCTTTCAGATGATGCTAATAATGCCACCTCATTTGGTGTAAGGTTGATGAGTACATGGGACGGAAATTTCCAAATGGGTATGATCACCGGAAATAACAGCGGTATCTACCCTGATGATGTGATCGAAACAGGTATTCATTCAACAGCCAATGTAACACGTGTGGTACAGGTAGAAGGTTTGAATCCTGCACGTCGTTATAATATTGTTGTATTCAGTAGTCAGAACACTGGTATTTCTCAAAGCCTGACGGCTTCTACAGGTTCTCAAAACATCACATTTGAGCCAGGCTATAACAGTAACAAATCCTTTCAGTTTAACGGGTTAACACCGAATGCTGCGGGTCAGATTCAGGTAAACCTTACCAAATCATCTACAGCAACTTATTTAGTTTTAAATGCGTTGGTTATTCAGGAATATACTACCACCACGCCACTTATCAGACCTTTTGATTTGTTTGCAGAATCTGTACTGGATACCAATAAAATTAAACTTTCGTGGAGTGACCGCAGTTCTAATGAAACCGGATTCCAGGTATACAGAAGTACAGCTTTTAGTGGACCGTTTACATTAATGACGACCACCTCAGCAAATGTTACCACATTTACTGACGGTAATGTATTGCCGAACACCCGGTATTATTACCGTGTGCGTTCAGTAAGTTCAAACCAGTTCAGTAATTTCAGTAACGTAGTTTCTAAGATACTGGCGAAAACAATTGTATTTGTAAATTTTAATGCAACACCGGGAGGAAATGGACCTTTACCATGGAACAACACCAATGGCCCATCAGTATCAGGTGCAACTTTCCCTAATTTGTTTGATAATACGCTTAATAATAGCGGAATGTCATTAATTATTACCAAAGAGTTTAACGGTCCGGGTTTTGGCGGCGTAAATGGAACAGGTGTACTGCCAGGTACGGTGATGGAAAGCAATTACTGGACAGATGCTGGTCAGTTATCACAGGTGAAATTCACCGGGTTGAACATCAGTAAAAAATACAGAGTCGGAATTTTCGGAAGTGCCATTTTTGTAGGCGGCGGATATTCTGTAGCAGTATATAATTGTAATGGCAAAACAGTTTACCTCAATAGCTTATATAATAAAGCCAAGGTGGTTTATCTGGAAGATCTGATGCCAAATGAAGATGGAGAACTGATCATTGATGCCAGAACACAAAATGGTTCTCCTTACAGCTTTACAGGTGCATTTACTTTAGAAGGATATGATGATGTTACAGGTTTTACGCCGGTAGCTACTTCAGGTCGTAGTATACAAACCGAAACTCCGGATCCGGCACTAATTTCTGCCCCGGTTTCTAAGTCTGTTCCAATGGCAGATCCAATAAAAGCTGAAATACTTACAGGAGATATCAATGTATATCCAAATCCATTCAGCGATAAAATACAGGTAGACATCAGTGCAGTAAAATCATCTGATATCAACATGGTATTGTATGATATCACCGGTAAAATAATGTACAACAGCAATTCTTACCGTTCAATAGCTGGTAAAAACACGTACAGGCTGAATCTTCCAAACGGTGCTTCCATGCAGCCGGGAAGTTACATCCTCAATATAATTGTAGATGGGAAATTGACCAAATCCATCAGATTAATTAAGGTCAACTAGAAAAACCTCAACTATTTAAAATCTGGTATTTCATAATACCAGATTTTTTTTGACCTTTGCACACGCTTCACCTCATCAAAACTAACAGCCATGGACCTTATTTATTTTATAAAAGCGCTTTACAGAAAAAAATGGATCATTATTCTGTTGTCTTTTATAGCCGTTGCAGCAACTTTTGTATTCTTAATTTATAAGAAACCACTGTATGTATCTGTGGCACAATATTCAACCGGATTTACAGCCGAAAAAGTAAAGCTAACAGATGGTACTGCCGCTATTGATCTGTATTCTGTGGATGTAAAATTTGATAACGTTATTGAAACAATTAAATCGCCACAAGTAGTGAACAGGATTTCATATTCACTCATGCTGCATGATCTGTTGAATCCGGCTTCATCATATCGACGTTTGAACATCAGGGAAACCGAAAAGCTGGCTTACCGGCAAATGAACAAGGATACCGCAAAAAAAATTCTTGTGCAAAAACTGGCTAATAATCAAATGCTCAGAACAGATATTCCGGAGGAAGATAAACTCATCGAATTTATTGCATTATATAAATACGATTATGAAACGCTCATGAAATATTTGAATGTGAATCGTGTGGCAAGAACAGATTATCTCGATATCAACTTTAGTTCAGAAAATGCCGAACTGAGTGCGTGGGTGGTGAATTCTATGGGTACAGAATTTTTAAACTATTATAAAAAGTTGAATACTTTACGTAATGACGAATCTGCAGAAAGCATAAAAAGTTTGCTTGATGCCCAACAGTCAAAAGTAGATAGTTTAAATACCACACTTCTTACAGAAAAAATGAGTCAGGGAACCATCGATCCGGTAAGCAGAACAACCAGTGCCATGGAAACAGTTACAGAGATTGAATCACGGCTGGCGGATGAGAAAAGCAAATACAATCTACACATCAATAAAGTAAATTATCTCTCAGAAAGACTGGCAACATTAGAACAGAATTTAGCCTCAGGAGGTGGAAGCAATGATGAAGTGGTACGCCTCACCAATAAAAAAAATGAACTGCTGGCAGAAATGAACCGTAAAGGCGGAAATGACCCCGCATTGCAGCAACAGATTAATTCTATCCGCACAGAAATTATTCTGAAATCTAATTCCGGTGTAAACAGAAATAAATTAAAGCAGGATATTGATGATATCAACAAAGAATTAAGTGAGGAACGTGCAGCAGCAAATGCATCTGACATTACTATCAGAGAATATAATTCCCGCATTCAAAAATACATGGGGATGACCAATGCAAATCCGGCTAGTGGTGTTAAGATGGATGTGATTAAAACACGCCTGGATATGGAAAACCTGCAATTGAAAAATGTAAAGGAAAGATTTTCTCAAATTCAGGGATTACAAAAAGATGATCCTACATCAAATTTTATCCAGACGCGACTGGGGCTACCTGCACCTAAGCCGGAATCCAAAAAAACATTGTTGAAAATGGGTCTTGCCGGTATTTCTGTTTTCCTATTCAGCGCACTCATTTTTATTTTTCTGGAAGTGTTTGATTCTTCTGTAAAAACACCCTTGATTTTTAATCGTATCTCACGACTTAAAAGCACTTTGGTTTTAAATAAACTCAATCTCAAAAAAACAAATGTGCTCGATATTGTGATGGAAGAAAATGAAGGAAAGAAATTCGATAATCAGAATAATTTTAAAAACAACATCCGCAAACTGCGATTCGAATTACTCAACAGCAATAAACAGGTTTTTTTGTTTACGAGTACGCAAAAGCAAACCGGAAAAACAACAGTGATAGAAGCTTTAGCGGCAAGTTTATTGCTCAGTCATAAAAAAGTTTTGCTCATCGATCTCAATTTTAGCAATAATACATTGACCAGAGATTTTAATACAGATATACACATACAGGATGTGATTCAAAAAATCCGTTATGATGAACCGTTGTTCAAACAAAAACTGGTTGGCTCAACAGCCT
This sequence comes from Bacteroidota bacterium, assembly GCA_031411115.1. Classification (GTDB taxonomy): domain Bacteria; phylum Bacteroidota; class Bacteroidia; order Chitinophagales; family Chitinophagaceae; genus Ferruginibacter. The sequence continues at coordinate 4,492 of JANOAO010000084.1, read as the reverse complement.
ATGATAATTTAAAGATCATCGGTTGTAAAAATGGCAACATCACACCATCAGAAGTATTTGACAAAACAGATATGAATAATTTCATCAATGCCTTTGCAAAAGAATTTGATTTTATTATCATAGAAGGAGCCGCACTTAATTTTCATGCAGATACCCGAGAGATTGAAACCTATTCACAGGCTTTATTTTGCGTTTTCTCCGCTGATAGTACCATTTCTCAGGTTGATCAGGAATCCATCCGCTACCTAACCACATTAAAAGAAAAAAATCAGGGAACTATTCTCAACAAGGTTCTTTTAGAGAATATCAATTCCTGATAATGTACCCATGAAAACGTACCGCCATGGCTGGATTGATTATGCAAGAGGCATTGCCATTATTCTTGTGTTATACCGGCATGTGTACGAAGGTTTAAAACATTCCACGGTTTCAGTAATTGGATATGAAAATGTAGAATATGCCAATATTCTTTTTTTCAGTTTCAGAATGCCGTTATTCTTTATTGTCTCTGGATTTTTTGTTGCGGCAAGCTTACAGAAAAGAGGTTTGAAAACCTTTGTTGGCACCAAAGCCAAAACAATTTTATATCCTTATTTTTTATGGGGAATTATTCAGATCACCTTGCAGTTGATTTTCTCGAGCCTTATTAATACACAACGTACGCTAACTGATTATTCGTATCTGTTTTATCTTCCCCGTAATATTGAACAATTCTGGTATTTGTATGCCTTATTTAATGTGTCGGTATTGTATGCGGTGATAAAAATTTATGTAAAACCAACCGCTTTTCACAATATCATATTCGGGTTAATTCTTTTTTATGCATCAGCCATCATGACCCGAAATTCATTTGGTATTGGATTTTTGCACGACATCTTACATTATTATTTGTTTTATGCAATAGGAGATGCATCTGCACGTTTTATCCGCGAACAAAAAGTAGTAGATATATTGCAAAGCGGAAAAACACTGCTTTTGCTTACGTTACCATTCATAGCCACGCAGGCCTATTTCTTATATGAAAATCTCAAGTATGAAACTGAATATTTTGATTTTGTAGAAAATTATCAGCCATTTATATTCATTTTTGTTGCCCTGATCGGATGTGCTTTTATCATTAGCTTATCTTTCTGTTTGCAAAAATGGAAGGTATTGAACTGGTTAAGGGAACTGGGCCGACATTCACTGTACATTTATGTAACGCATGTTATCATACTTGCATCATTGAGAATTTTCATGACCAGAGTATATGGAATTTATCACCTGCCAGTATTACTGATCTCGGGAATAATTGCAGGATTGATTTTACCGGTATTGTTTTATAAGCTTTGTGTGAAATTGAACATTACCTGGCTTTTCTCTCTTGAAAAAAGAGAAAAAGTTATAGAACTGAAAAATGAAAATTCGTAATAAAATTACCCATTGACGGAAAGCTGAATATTTGCCTTAAAAATCAGAACAAATATTTACAGCATAGGAAAATAAAATTATGGCTCAACAGGCTAAATATCAGGGATGGATGGCCGCAGGAATTTTTAATGGCTTGCAGAAATTGTCTGTCCCGGTTTTTGGTATTGTTACCACCATGATCCTCGCCAAACATACGCTCACCAAACCGGAGATGGGTGTTTGGGCATTGTTTCTTATTATCACATCTTTTGTTGAACTGATCAGGCAGGGACTGGTAAAAACTTCTATGATCAAATTTATGAATCATCATGAGGCAAACCAGCATAAATTTATTTTATCGGCTGCTTTATTTTTAAATGCGATGATTACTTTGCTGCTGATTCTTGTGATGATTGTTAGCGGTCATTATTTTTCTGTTTTGTTACAGGCACCTGAACTGGAGCCGATGCTGTATATCTACTTCGTAGGAATGTTGTTGCTGATTCCCTTCTCACATTTTGAATGGATCATGTACACTAAGTCGCAATTCAAATCTTTATTCTGGTTATTTTTTATCAGGCAGGGAAGTACTTTACTGCTGCTGATGATTTTTATGTTAGTTGATTATAAGATTTCATTGAGCTTTTTAGTGATCATCTATTCTGCAGGTATACTATTGGGAACGATTGCAGGTTACCGGTATGTTCGTCATCATTTTACCAATACGTTTGTTTTAACCATGCATTGGATAAAAGAGATGTGGCATTTTGGGAAATATGTTTTTGGTACAGGAATCAGTACCATCGTTTTCTCCAATGCAAGCCAGATGATGTTATCGCCTATTCTTGGAAGTACGGTTTTCACTGCATCACAAAACATTGCCTCACGTGTGATCAATTTAACAGACATGCCTTCGCAGGTGTTGAGTGACCTGATCTTTCCGCAAACAGCCAAAAAAGAAAATGCTGAAAATAAAGAACGGGTAAAATATTATTATGAAAAAACGGTAGGTGCCACTTTGTGTTTTAATATTCCGATGGTACTTTTCATTATTTTATTTCCGAAATTTATCATTCTTGTATTAGCCGATAAACAATATCTGGATGCAGTTCCTTATCTGCAACTCGCGTCACTTACCGGTTTATTTCTGGCGTTCCTGAAACAATGGGGCGTTATCATAGATTCTATTGGCAGGCCGCGGCTCAACTTTTTAATGATATCCATTCTCGCATTGGTACATGTGGTGCTCGCTTACTTTTGTATTACCTATTTTGGTTTTATGGGTTGCGCTTATGCATTGCTGCTCACACATCTCATCGGCTTCATCTTAACACAGTATTTGCTGAATAAAATATATGCCATCAGTTTTATAAATTGTTTTAAACAGGCATTCAGGTTTTATCCTGAGATATACAGATTATTGATAGATAAGTTTTTTATAAAATGGAAAACCCGCTAATTAAAGGCAGAGATTTCATCATGCTCGGCATACAGCCGTGGGATCTTGACATCGGACATAATTTTAAAAACATGGCACATGAAATTGCTGCAGATAATCGTGTGCTGTATGTAAACAGGCCTTTAGACCGCATTACACAATGGAAATCTCCCTCTGATATAAAAACTAAAAACAGGCTTAAAAGTATTCGCGAAGGCATTAACGTTTTGGAAGAAGTAAAAAAAGAACTGTGGGTGTTTAATCCCCAAACAAGACTTGAATCTATTAACTGGTTGCCACATAACAAGATTTATCGTTATCTCAATAAAAGAAATAATCAGAAACTGGCGCAACAAATTAATTCAGCCGTTAAAAAATTAAATTTCAATAATCCGGTATTATTCATTGATAATGATTTTTACAACGGGCTGTACCTCCAGGATTTTATAGATACAGATTGTACGATTTATTATCTTAGGGATTATTTATTGGCGCAACCTTATTTTTATAAACACGGCCGTTATTCAGAACCAGAATTACTGGCGAAAACAGATATGGTAGTTACCAATTCCTTATACCTGAATTCGTACGCCAAAAAATTTAACACGAGCAGCTTTTATACCGGACAAGGCTGCACAGATAATTATTTTGAAAAGCCGGTAAACATCCCGCACGATATTGCCGGTATTGCTAAACCTATCATCGGTTATTGTGGTTTTTTAACGGAGATGCGATTAGATATTGATCTGCTCGTAAACATCAGTAAACAAAAACCGGAATGGAATATGGTTTTTGTGGGCCCTGAAGACGAAGCCTTCAAAAACAGTGAATTACATAAATTAAATAATGTACATTTTCTGGGTGGTAAAATGGAATCTGAATTACCGGGATATGTTCATCGTTTTGATGTTTGTCTGAATCCGCAGGTGGTTAATCAGCTCACGATTGGAAATTATCCAAGAAAAGTAGATGAATATTTAGCAGCCGGAAAACCCGTAATCGCAACAGAAACGGAAACGATGCAGGAGTTTGCGGATTGTACTTATTTATGCAATAATTTAGAAGAATATATGGGAGCTATAGAACAGGCATTACTTTCAACAAATAACAAAGAAGAGATTCAAAAAAGAATTCAGGTAGCAAGATCACATTCGTGGGAAAACACGGTTTCAAAAATATATGATGCCATTCATCAATTTAAACCATTGAAGAAAAAATATGCATGACAACGAAGAAAATGAACGCTCAAGCAACAGTTTTTTTGAGATCATCTCTTTGCTGTTCGTTACATTGGTTATAATATTTCTGTTTATTAAAATAATATTTCTGTAAGTGCTGAATAAAGATGTTAGCATATCATTCAATAACTGGCTTCACAAAGAAGTTTTCATAAAAAAACTGGTTTCACCTGCCGGTATTTTTATACTAGTTTTATTTGCAGTAGCCAGCGGTTATCTGGCAAGTATAGATCTGTTCTTTATTCCTATTGCTCTGGCAGCCGCATTGGGAGGAGCCATCTTTGTATACATCTGTTTATTTAAACCCTACACCGGTTTTTATGCAACCTCTGTATTTGCAGTTTTTGTATTTTATCCCAATCATCTTTTGGGAAAAGATCTCATACCATTAAGTGTTGTATTGGAAATGTTATTGCTCTTCGTTTTT
>JANOAO010000083.1:0-2023 GCA_031411115.1 Bacteroidota bacterium | reverse complement strand
TCAGATTTTAATCCGAACTGGGGACAAGCAACTGTTACTACACAAACATTAATTGCTGGTAACAATACTTTGTCTTACGCAGGATTAAATTACCAGGGTTTACAGTTAGGCAGCAATCAGAATGTATCTGGTATGGGTTTTCTGCATATCGATTATTATACAGTTAACTCTACAAGTTTAAAGATATACCTGATCAGTCCTGGCCCGGTTGAAACGCCCTTTACATTAACAACGCCAACCACAGGATGGAATAGTGTAGACATACCCCTTTCAGCATTTTCTCCTGTGGCGCTGAATAATTTAATTCAGTTTAAATTTGATGGCAATGGTGATATTTATGTAGATAATATTTATTTCTTTAGAAATCCAGTCACACCACCTGTTGCGGCTCCCGTTCCAACAAGGCCGGCTGCAGATGTACTTTCTGTTTTCAGTAATACGTATACAAATATTGCAGGTACAGATTTTAATCCTAACTGGGGACAATCAACAGTTGTAACACAATTACCAATTGTTGGAAACAATACTTTGTCTTATGCCAACTTTAATTACCAGGGCATACAGTTAGGAAGCAATCAGGATGTTTCGTCTTATGGATTTGTGCATCTCGACTATTACTCCACCAATGCTACAGCGTTAAAAGTATATCTGATCAGCCCCGGCGTTGAAACACCATTTACATTAACTGTTCCAACTACAGGATGGAACAGTGTAGATATTCCACTATCTGCATTTGCACCTGTGGCATTGAATAATATTATTCAATTTAAGTTTGACGGAGGTACTGGGAACAGCAATATTTTCCTGGACAATATCTATTTCTACAGAACTGCTGGTGGCGGTACTTTCACCCTGAATGATGTAATTAATTTTGAACCATCAGGATTTGGTGCTGGCTGGACGTGGAATGTTTTTGAAAACGGTTCAAATCCACCTTTGGAATTTGTAGCGAATCCATTCCCAACAGGTATAAATACTTCTGCAACTGTAGCGAAGTTCTCCGCACAACAGGCGGGTCAACCTTATGCCGGTACAGAAACAGCGAACAGCCCTGCCGGTATGCCTATCTTCAATATAGATGCTGCACATAAGATCGTAAAAATAATGGTGTATAAAACTACACTGAGTGATGTGGGAATAAAATTTGCAGACCCGACTGGTTTTGCATTTCCTGAAATCAGAATTCCTAATACAGTTATCAATGGCTGGCAGGAACTTACTTTCGATTTTACTGCGCAAATACGGGACGGTTATATACAAATAATTATTTTCCCTGATTTTACTGCCAGAGGCTCCAACAATGTGGTATACTTTGATAACATAAGATTCGGTAATTAAAATAAATAAAGCCGGATTAAATAGATGATGTTTAATCCGGCTTATCAAAAAAATATTTTCAATCAACGAACAAAAATATTGAAATGAAAAAGTTAAGCTTTTATATATGCTTTATTGCTACAGGTTCTTTGTTGATGTTAATTTCGGGTTGTGATAAAGAGGCAAAGCAGAAACTGCCGCAAAGAAACTGGGAATTAATTTGGGAGGATGATTTCACAGGCAACGCCGGCACTACACCTGATAATACCAAATGGTCATTTGATATTGGCACCGGCTCCAACGGCTGGGGCAATGCCGAATTGCAATATTATACAAACCGCTCCTCTAATATTCAATTGGATGGTGACGGTAAACTGGTGATCACCGCAAGAAGCGAATCATTTGCCGGATCTGGTTTTACTTCTGCCAGAATAAAAACAAAAAACCTTTTTGATCAGGCTTATGGCCGCTTCGAAGCAAGAATAAAAACCCCAACCGGTCCTGGTTTATGGCCGGCATTCTGGATGCTCGGTTCAAATATCGATGCCACACCATGGCCACAGTGCGGCGAAATTGATATCATGGAACAAAGAGGCCAGCAACCATCCATTACTTATGGTAGTTTACATGGACCAGGCTATTCTGGTGGCAATGCAAAAACCAAAGGATATGGGTTAACCAATGGCAGGTTTGATACAGATTATCA
>JANOAO010000082.1:0-36453 GCA_031411115.1 Bacteroidota bacterium | reverse complement strand
CCAACCTGTTAGGTTCCAACCTGTGAGGTTCCAACCTGTGAGGTTCCAACCTGTGAGGTTCCAACCTGTGAGGTTCCAACCTGTGAGGTTCCAACCTGTGAGGTTCCAACCTGTGAGGTTCCAACCTGTGAGGTTAGTTTTCAATCTGCCAGGCAAGAATACCGCCCTCCAGATTATAAACATTTGTAAAACCCATCGTCTCTAACATCATACATGCCTGCAAACTTCTTTTTCCGCTCCGGCAATAACAAATTACAGGCTCGTCTTTCAAATGTTCAATTTCATCTGTCTGAACAGAGAGAATCTGACCCAATGGAAGAAATGTTCCGCCAATGTTGAACTCTGCACGTTCATCCGGTTCACGAACATCAATCAAATTAATTTTTTCGCCGTTGCTTACTTTAGCCTTTACATCCGCCACAGAAATTGACTGCATAATTTATTGTTGAGAAGTTGAATCAATTATTTTCATAACCGGTGACACCCAGATATCCATTACCTGACCGGGACGAATGTAATTCAGCAATTTATTATCAGTCATTTTCTCCGGATTTTGCCGGTAAATAAATGCTGCTGCTGTATCAGAAACTCCGGTATCTGCCAATATCGCACCCAGGTAAACACCATTTTCATCCAGCACCACTTTTGCCTCAGTAACTGTTAATCCTAATAATGAGGGTACAACAATCCTTTCGTCGGTTAATCCGCTTCCTATCATTAGATCTATAGGACTTCCCCATGGAACCTTTGTTCCGGATGTGATACGATTTCCATTATAGCTCTGTTCCAGAACAGAGCCTTTCATAAAATCCGCTTTATATGTTGTATCGCCTAATACCAGATGACTTCTTTTTAAAATTTCGAGTGCAAAAGATAAAGTTTTACCTTCCAATGCAGGCATATCAATCAAGGGTAAAGTCAAGCGGTTTACCGTAAGAAAAACTGTTCGGTTTATCTTTACCGTACTGTTCGGATCCGGTAGTTGTTTCAACACAATCCCTTTCTTCGCCGTATCCACAAAAACAGAATCCTGAATAATTACTTCAAAACCTTTTGATTCCAGGAAGCTGATGGCTTTCTCTGTTGGTTGTCCTATCACAGATGGAACAGTAAGATATTTCCCATGATTGGTGATCCAAACCAACAATTGCAGAAAAACAGCAATAATGGTAATGAACAATATTATCGCAGCAAGCAGGTTAATCCAAAAAGGACGATTGGTGATAAATTTGAACACTTCAGTTATTTGAACATGAAAATACAGGAATATTTAAATACAACTACTTGCTATTGGTTAAAACATTCTTCCAGCAATGCCGAATAAAATTCTTTCAATGTCCAGCCCATGGCCCTTACCTGCTGAGGAACGATGCTGGCAGCACTTTGCCCGGGCACCGTATTGATTTCTAACATATACGGTTTTGCCTGTGATTCATTATAAATAAAATCAATTCGTACAACACCTTTACAATTAAAAACTTCATACGCTTTCACTGCCTGCTCCCGTACTTTATGAGCAATGCTTTCATCAACATTTGCAGGCGTAACTTCCTCACTGGCTCCTTCATATTTTGCCTGATAATCGAAGAAATCATTTTTAGAAATGATCTCAGTGATCGGCAGTGTAATCACATTTCCTTTATTGCGAAAAACACCAATGGTGAATTCTCTTCCGCTGATAAATTCTTCCACCAAAACCTGTTCATCTTCTCTAAAAGCTTTTTGCAAAGCACCATCCAGATCCTCCGAATTATTTACTTTACTCATACCAATAGAACTTCCGCCATTATTCGGTTTTACAAATACCGGCAACTGCAACTGAGATAAAATTTCATCTGAATTATACTTATGCTGTTTAAAAAGATGTAAAGATCTTGCAACCGGAATTTCTGCAAATGCAGCAACAGCTACGGTAAAACGTTTATTGAAAGTTAATGCGCTGGTTGCGGCATCACATGACGTGTAAGGGATTTTAAGGCAATCAAAATAACCTTGCAATTTCCCATCTTCACCGGGCGTACCATGCAACCCTACCCATACTGCATCAAAAGTTATTTTTTGTCCGTTTACCTGTATGGAGAAATCATTTTTATCTACCTTACAAGGATCTGATTCCACCATATGTTTCCATCCGTTTGGATGTATATCAATTTTGTAACAATCCCATTTTTCAGTATCAATATTTTGAAAAATCGTGTCCGCACTTTTATAAGAGATCACAGATTCTCCAGAATAACCACCGGTGATCAGCGCAATTTTTTTCCTCATGTTTAGTAATTATGCGGAATTAAGAATTTTTATTTATTCATTTCTCCAATGCCTTCGTTTCCGGAATCCAAAACAAATTTCCATTTTCCATCCTGTTGTTTTTTCCAGATACTTACATACGTTCCATACATTACCGTATCAGCGTTGGAAGCTTTAAGGGAGTAGATTCCATAGGTATAACCGAGTTCACCCGACTCTGCGACAATACCCTGGTGAGGTTGCCATGTAAGTGTATAACCTGTATCATTTTGTTGAATCAGGTAATCTATTGCGCTTGCTCCGGCAATGGGAAGCGTATTGGGCTTTAACAGCACACCATTACTGTCTATATATTCCAGAAATGCATTTTTCATTCCTTTCTCTGCACTCATTTGCGAAAATGAACGGTCGGCTTCCAGCAAACTTATTTTAGGAAGCTGATCATTTTTGTTGTCGTCCTTTTTTGTAGAACAGGAGGCAACAAAAAATATCAAAATACATCCAAGTGGAAATTTCATGGTATGTTTTATTAAAAAGGCGAAAGTTAAACTCCCGCCTTTTGTTAATCATTGTAAAGCTCTTAAATATGAAGTCTTTGTTTTTTTCCCATCAGTTCTTCCACCGTTTCTTTATAATCTTCATCCGGTACACAGCAATCAACCGGACAAACTGCAGCACATTGGGGCTCTTCATGAAAACCCTGACATTCTGTACATTTATTCGGAACAATGTAATAAGTATCCAATGCTACAGGTGCATTTCTTTTTTCAGCTTCCAGAATAGTACCATCCATTAGTGTATAAGTTCCCTTAATGGTAGTTCCATCAGAAATTGCCCATTCAACACCACCTTCATAAATGGCATTATTTGGACATTCGGGTTCACAAGCGCCGCAATTGATGCATTCATCTGTTATCTTAATAGCCATGTGCTTAAATTTGCTGCAATTTACTGAGAAGCACATGAATTTACAACATCGGATTGCAACAATGGCAGAACTGGGAAATTATCTTTATTTGCAAAATGAAGAATGGCAGGAAATAGTTCAACAGGCGAGCCTTCATAATTCATGGTTTTTACCGGAATTTTCAAATGCTGCAGCACAAAACATAGCCACGCATTTTTTGCAAAAAGAAAAATTACAGAATTGGGCTGCTCATTATCATTTAGATGATAATATCAATTCTAAAAATGTAGGTATTGTAATGGCCGGAAATATTCCAATGGTAGGTTTTCATGATTTGTTGTGCGTTTTCATCAGCGGGCACCGTCAAACGATTAAATTATCATCTAAAGATGAGATATTGATGAAACATATCATTCAGAAATTAAATGAACTGAATCCGGAAATATCATCTGTTATTTCTATAGCCGATAATCTTAAAGGTTGTGATGCTTACATCGCTACTGGCAGCAATAATACCGCCCGATATTTTGACCAATATTTTGGCAAATATCCTAACATCATCAGACGCAACAAAACATCGGTTGCTGTTCTTACTGGAGATGAATCTGAAGCGGAACTGGAAGCACTGTCAGACGATATACATATGTACTTTGGCCTGGGTTGCAGAAATGTTACAAAAATTTACGTTCCGGAAGCGTATGATTTTATTCCTTTATTGGCTTCCTTCAATAAATACAGTCATTTTGCAGATTTTAATAAATACAAAAACAATCTTGATTTTCAATTGTCATTATTGTTGCTGAATAAAAAATATTATATGACCAATGGTTCCACACTTCTTGTAGAAAATGAATTGAATTTTTCTGCCATAAGTGTTTTGAATTATACGTTCTACAAGAAGATGGCGGAAAGTGTAATTTCTCATACGGAAGAGATACAGTGTGTAGTTGGAAAAGATTATATCCCCTTCGGTAATGCACAAAAGCCGAATCTTTTCAACTATGCTGATCAGGTGGATACGATGCAATTTTTATTGACGATCGGATGATCTACGAAAGCCTTCCTAATTAATTGTTAAACGTGCCAACTGGTCTTATCATTTTGTCAGTTCAATACTAATTTGCAGCACAGGCATAAGTTTTGTCACATGCTGTAAGCGTATAAAAATTAAATTAATAAAAATGAAACTGAAGCAAATTTTTCTTACTGCCCTCATCAGTGCTATAACTACATTAGCTGTAGTTTGGGGCTTCGGGCTCCTGATAAAAAAAGACAATACCTATGCCGGTCAGATGCCGGGTGTTGTTCCTCCAAATTACAAATATGTAGGATTAAATGACAATAACGGAAATCCTCCCGGTCCGGCAGACTTCACACAATCAGCTGTTGCGGCAACACCAGCCGTTGTACACATCAAAACTAAAACGAACGCAAAAGCGGCTACCAACAGCTTGCCCCGTACAAGACCAAATCCTTTCAGCGATTTTTTTGATGATGAAATGTTTAACCAGTTATTCGGAAACGGAAGAGGCAATGTTATTCCGGAGCAAAGAGCGTCTGGTTCAGGTGTTCTGGTAAGTGATGACGGCTTTATAGTTACCAACAATCACGTAGTTCAAAATGCCGATGAACTTACCGTTACATTGGCTAATAAAAAAACTTATAAAGCAAAACTGATTGGTACAGATGCAGCTTACGATCTGGCTGTAATTAAAATTGAAGCGGCAGGTCTTCCCTATCTCATTTATGGCAATTCTGACGAAGTGAAAATTGGTCAGTGGGTTTTGGCGATCGGTTATCCGCTAAACTTAGAAACAACTGTAACTGCAGGAATTGTTAGTGCGAAAGCAAGAAGCCTCGGTTTGAATAGAGATAAAACAGGAAATCCAAATACAGGCGTTGAATCTTTTATTCAAACGGATGCTGCCGTTAATATGGGAAATAGTGGCGGTGCATTAATCAACACAGACGGAAAATTAATTGGTGTAAATTCTGCCATCGCTTCTCCTACCGGATATTATTCAGGATATTCTTATGCCATCCCGGTTAACATTGTAAAAAAAGTGGTGGATGATATTATGAAGTTTGGAACTGTGCAACGCGGTTACTTAGGAATAAGTTTCATTAATGCCAGTGATTATTCTGATGAACAGAAAAAGAAAGATGGTGTTCCTCTGGATGCTTTTGGTATTTATGTTTCTGAATTACCAACTTCAGGCGGTGCTTATGCTGCTGGTATTCGTAAAGGTGATATCATAAAAAAAATAAACGGTGTAGAAATTAACAGCAGTGCAGAAATGCAGGAACAGGTGAGCCGTTATAAACCAGGAGATAAAATTCCGGTAACCTATAGCCGTAAAAATAAAGAATTCACAGTAACCGTTTCTTTAAAAAATCAGGCAGGTACTTATGACATTGTTAAGAACGACTTATCAACAGAAATGCTGGGCGCTGAATTCGGAACGCTGGATCCTAAGAAAGCAAAAGAGTATGGCGTAAACGGAGGTGTCATAGTAAAAAGGATCAATACAACCGGTGCAATAAATGATCAGACAAGAATGAAAGATGGTTTTGTAATCCTCAAAATAAATGAAACGACCGTTAAGAATGTAGAGGAACTTCGTAAAGCAGTGGGTGAAAATACAACTGTGAATATCACAGGATTTTATCCCGGTTACGATGGTTTATATGAATACGTTGTTACACTTAAATAATAATAAATATTTTTTTAAGCCGGATTTATTCCGGCTTTTTTTATGCTTTGTATAAAATAATATATCCTCCGGATGGAAGGTTGACACTGACAGATCCTTCTGCATAAATTTCTTCATGGGAAAACAGATTATTATATTTCCCTGACAAATTTTCTGAACTGATTTCCCCTGAAAAATTATGGTCAGAAAAATTCAGTAACACCAACATCGCGTATTCTGAATTCTTCGTGATGTATGAAATGATACGCTCCGGTGATCTCAAAAAATGGAAATCATTCTTTAAATTTTTGAAGAGCGGATACTTTTTCCGGAATAAAAATAAAGTAGCGTAAAAATTTTCTAATTCATAAATTCCGTTCGTTTGTAATGTGTCTTTTTCAAAAAATGCCAGGCGCTTTTCATTGGGAATTTCTTGTCCGGAATACAATAATGGAACGGATGATGGTAATGTGGCACAACTCACTGCCATGGCTTTTGCAAACTTTCCATACTTATCATATTCTGTTCCGTTCCAACTGTTTTCATCATGGTTGGAGGTAAAATATAATCTCAATGCTTCAGATGGAAAGTCAATTTCATTTTTTTTGACAGCATCTTTAAATACTTCATCAACTAAATGCTGTCGAACATAATTTTCAGAGGCATGCATCCAGTTCCACGTGAAGGAAATATCAAATGCCTGATGGTAACTTACCTCTTCTGTTTCTGCCAGCCAGATCAGATCCGGTTTAAGTTGTTGCATTTTTGTTCTTGCCTCAATCCAAAATAGCAAAGGTGTTAAATGAGCCAGATCAGCTCTGAAACCATCAATATCAAACTCTTTAATCCAATAAGCCATCGCATCCATCATATGTTGCTGCTGTGCTTTGCTGTTATGGTCTATTTGAATCACATCCGTCCAGTCATATGGCGAAATAAAATCTCCACTTTCATTTTTACAAAAAAAATCCGGATGAAGTATGGTCCAGACATTATCCCAGGCTGCATGATTGGCCACCCAGTCTATAATCACCTTCATGCCCGCATCATGTGCTGCTACGATCAATTCTTTAAAATCTTTTTTCGTTCCAAATTCAGCATTTATATCTTCAAAATCGCTGATGGAATAATAACTCCCCAGTAAACCTTTCCTGTTTATTTTTCCAATTGGATGAATAGGCATCAGCCATAAAACCTCAACACCCATTTTATGCAGTCGTGGAATATGTTGCATAAAAGCCCTGAAAGTTCCTTCTTCTGTATACTGCCGCACATTCACTTCATAAATATTGGAAGACGGTAAAAATGTAGCAGATTTGAACATGTTCGGATAATTTCTGTTGTAATTTTTTGTATAAAAATAAACGTATTCCGTCAGTACCTTTGCAAAGTTTACATGAAACAATTTACCATACCATATACGTACAGAAGCCCGGTAATTGCGGCTATAAAAAAGAAACGTAAAGAGCAGGATAAATTAAAAAAAGATTTTACTCCGTCGGTTTTAGATTTCGGTTCTGTGCAGATTTACCTTGCCCGGCATTTTGGTTTTTGTTATGGTGTGGAGAATGCCATCGAAATCGCCTTCAGAACGGTGGAGGAAAATAAAGGCAAAAGGATTTTTCTTTTAAGTGAAATGATACACAATCCTCAGGTGAATGAAGATCTCATTTCAAAAGGTGTTCAATTTTTACAGGATACAACGGGTAAACAAATTATTTCTTTTGATGAACTGAAAAGCGATGATATCGTTATCATTCCTGCATTCGGCACTACACTTGCCATTGAATCGGTTTTGAAAGAGAAAGGCATTGCTATTGAAAAATATAACACTACCTGCCCTTTTGTAGAAAAAGTCTGGAACCGAAGTGCACAAATAGCAGAAAAAAAGTTTTCTGTAATCGTTCATGGAAAACCAACACATGAAGAAACAAGGGCTACCTTTTCACACTCAGCTGCGTCAACACCTACCGTTGTGGTGAAAGATATGTCAGAAGCCCAGTCTCTGGCGAAATATATAACAGGGGAAAAGGACCCTTCCTCATTTTATGTGGAGTTCGCAGGTAAATATTCTTCCAATTTTGATGTTACCCAACATCTGGAACGCATTGGTGTAGTAAACCAAACTACCATGCTTGCTACCGACACACAGGCTATTGCTGATTATTTAAAAAATGTGATGCTGATAAAATTTGCTGCCGAGGATAAACCCGAAGATCGTTTTGCTGATACCCGTGATACACTTTGTTATGCTACCAATGATAATCAGTCTGCCGTATATGGATTATTGGAAACGCCTGCCGATTTCGCCATTGTGGTAGGCGGTTATAAAAGTAGTAATACTTCTCATCTGGTGGAATTATGTGAAGAGAAACTACCCACTTTTTATATCGAAAGTGCTGCTAACCTTATTTCAGACAAAGAAATTCTGCATTATAATTTTCATGAACAAAAAGAGTATTTATCTGCAATCGATCTAGGAAAATCAAAACCAGTTCGCATTTTAATGACCAGTGGAGCCAGTTGCCCGGATGCCGTTGTGGAAGCGGTGATCGACAGGCTGGTATCTTTCTTTGATGTAAAAATTTCTACCGAAAATATAATTTCGGATTTTAGCTGAGTTCAAGTTCAGGCACTCTTTGCTTTACGATTTTTAATGCAAAGTTCAGTTGTTGTTCCATGCCAATAAATGTGTTATCGAGTAAAACAGCGTCCTCTGCTTTACGTAATGGACTTACTTCCCTGTTTGAATCAATATAATCACGCATTTCCAGATTGCTTTTTACTTCATCCAGTGTAATATTTGGATTCTTTTCAAACATTTCCCTGAATCTTCTTTCTACTCTTACCGCAATGTCAGCCGTCATAAATATTTTTAATTCTGCATCCGGGAAAACGGTAGTGCCTATATCTCTTCCATCCATCACAATACCTTTTTCTTCACCCATCTCTTTTTGTTTCTTAACTGCAAAAGAACGAACAGCAGCAAGAGCAGAAACTTCACTAACTTTTTCTGCTATGATCAAATCCCTGATAAGGTATTCAACATTTTCATCATTTAAATAAATTTCTGACTGCATTGATTTTTCGTTGAATTCAAAATGCATCTCCACTTCCTGAAGTGCCTCTACCACCTTTTCTGTATCATGCCAGTCGATGTTATTTCTTAAGAAAAACAAAGTGATGGAGCGGTACATTGCTCCACTATCGATATACACATATCCGAGTTCACGAGCGAGTTGCCGTGCCAGTGTGCTTTTACCGCAGGAAGACCATCCATCAATGGTAATAATAATTGATTTCATTTTTTTAAATATTGATAATCAGCTAATTCACAAATAATATAAACATATCTGTTGCTACCACGCAATAAAAATACAACTTTCGAGTTTTATATTAAGTTACAACTTACACTTTCCCGTTTCGCAGTATTTACTGCACAACCTACTACCTGACCAGCGGCAATCCCTATCTAGCCGAATATTTTAAAATTTAAAATTTTCAACTATGAGAATGCCAGTCATCCTTGCACTATCCTTATCCTTAACCGGAATGGCTTTTAACGCTGAAAAAGGTTCAACTGATCAGCAGGTGCAACAGCAAACATGTTCTTTTACGTCATTACACGGCCACCGTCAGGGCAATGGTATTATGCTGATGTGGAATATGAATAATACGCAGCTTGTAACGCAGTACAGGATTGAAGGCACTTATGAAGATCCTACAGATCCGTATTCCGTATGGATTAACAAAGGCACTGTTCAAAATCGCCGGAATGGCATGCAGCAGTTCACAGAATCATCTGTTTTGCCGGGCACCATGTATTATCGTATTTATGCAAGGCTGAATAATGGTACTGTTATCTGTTCGGATATCTGTACGATTCGTATTATAAGACGCTAATAAATCCATCCTGATGAAAACACTTTTACTTTTGATTTGTCTACCCGTCTGTTCGTATGCACAAATCGTTACTCCTGCCACAAAAGCCAATTTTGGTGTAGATGCTGACGTTCGTGCCAATTATTTCAACAGCCTATTAACCGCTGCGGGAGATGATTGGTATGTGAATTCATCCGGCGGAGGCCAAAATATAATTGATACCACCGGAGCTGCAGCAATAGTTGCGGGCTATACATCTAATGTGGCCACTAGATCCCGTACATTTTCCCGGTTAATGAAACAAAATCCATTTTCAGTGCTGAGCAACAGGCTGTTAATAGATGCTGTATTTCACCGCGATTTTCACGGTAATGATTCCACCATATTTGCTTCCGGAAGTAATAAAAATGGTATGAGTCCAGCTATGTGGAGTTGTCCTGTTTCTCAAAATATTCCTGACAAGAATGATATTCTGGATGTTTTTACGCATGTAAGACGGGCAGGACCGAATCCAATAGATTCGTTGTGGTTATTTGGTGGTGTTTCTATAGAAAACACAACAGGTAACCGTTATTTTGATTTAGAGTTATACCAGACAGATCTCTATTATAACCGTACTTCCAGAACTTTCAATAATTATGGTCCCAGTGCCGGACATACCGCCTGGTCTTTTGATGCAGCAGGAAATATTCTAACACCCGGCGATATCATCTTCAGTGCAGAATACAGCAGTTCTTCCCTTTCATTTATAGAAGCACGTATTTGGGTAAAACGTTCCGCCTTAAGCATTACACCCACACAATTTAGATGGGGAACTGAATTTGACGGCGACGGTACGAGTGCAGCTTTTGGATATGCAAGCATTCAACCATTAACTGCGGGTGCATTTTATACAGGATTGCAGAGTGGCAATAATGTTTGGGCCGGACCGTTTTCTTTGATATTAGGAGATAACAGCATGACGTCAAATTATGTAGCGAAACAATTCATGGAATTTTCGGTGAACATGTCGAAACTGGGGTTGGATCCTGCATCGTATTCTGCCAATCTATGTGGTTCACCTTTTAGGAGAGTTTTGGTAAAAACAAGAGCATCCACTTCTTTTTCAGCGGAGCTCAAAGATTTTGTGGCACCATTCCGGCTGTTTGATTATCCGGTGGTGGATGCATATTCTGACCTGATTTATTTCTGTGGAACCATGCCAACAGTTCCATTAACGGCATATAACTCCAACAGTTCCGCTGTATATACCTGGAGTACATACAATGGAAATATTGTAGGTTCTAATGTAGGTTCTACTATCAATATCAATTCTCCCGGAACCTATTATGTAAACCATCAATTGCACAGCAGTTGCCCGGTATATTCTAAGGATTCTATCAAAATTTTATATGATCCGGTTTGTCTAGTTCTGGATATGCAGATCAATTCAATTGAAGCTGTAAAAAATAATAATGGAATTTCTATTCAATGGCAGATAAAAAACAATCAATATGCAAAAACCATTCAGATTGAACACAGCACCGATGGAATACATTTTACTACAATTCGTACAATGGATGGGAACGGCCATACAGGTGATGAAACCTATACATTCCTCCATTCAGGATCTAACGAGCTCGCACGAATGCTTTTTTACAGGATCCGGATCAGCGACGAAAACGGACGCGAAAAATTAAGTGTTGTTGCCACCGTAAATAACAGTAGCACAAACTATCAGGTTTTTCCGGTACCGTCAAAAGGAAAAGTATGGGTGAATATTCCGGCAGGAAATATTCAATACAATCTTACTGATGCAAATGGAAAGATCATTTCTATGCAGAAAATTTACAGTACGAATACTATACAGGTACCGATAAAACAAACGGAAAATTTAGCATCCGGCATATATTTTCTGAAGCTTATGAATGGAACGTCTGTTATCACTAAAAAAATAATTATTGAAAACTAATTTGTTAACCTCACATAAAAAACCCCGGCAAATAGCCGGGGTTTTCATTTCTTTAAGCTTCAGACTTTTTCTCTCTCTTCTTGGGTTCTTCTTTCAGTTTAAACTTCAGCTTTTGCGCTTCTTTATCTAATTCGGCTACCATAATATCGCCGGGCTTGATAGTCATATTTAATATCTCTTCAGCCAGCGGGTCTTCAATATATTTTTGGATAGCTCTGTGTAGCGGACGGGCGCCAAACTGACTGTCGTATCCTTTTTCTGCAACGAAATCTTTTGCATCATCTGCTAATTCCAGGGAGAAACCAAGATTTTTCAAACGGTTCATCACACCTTTCATCAGGATGTCGATGATCTCGAAAATGTTCTCTTTAGTGAGTGAATTAAAGATCACCACATCATCTATCCTATTTAAAAACTCCGGACTGAACGTGCGCTTCAGTGCTTTTTCAATGATCGCTTTATTATTTTCATCTGCATTTTCCTGACGATTAGCGGTGGCAAATCCAAC
Source organism: Bacteroidota bacterium (assembly GCA_031411115.1). GTDB lineage: Bacteria > Bacteroidota > Bacteroidia > Chitinophagales > Chitinophagaceae > Ferruginibacter. Next base: position 24,265 of record JANOAO010000082.1, on the reverse strand, counting down.
ACCATCACCAAAATCTTTCAACTGACGTGCGCCAATATTAGACGTCATGATGATCATCGTATTTTTAAAATCAACTTTCCGGCCCAGACCATCCGTAAGCTGACCATCATCCAGCACCTGTAATAAAATATTATAAATATCCGGATGAGCTTTTTCAATTTCATCCAATAATATTACACTGTAAGGTTTACGCCTTACTCTTTCCGTTAACTGCCCACCCTCTTCATAACCAACATATCCCGGAGGTGCACCAATTAATCTGCTCACCGTAAACTTCTCCATATATTCACTCATATCAATTCTGATAAGTGAATCTTCACTGTCGAACATATGACGTGCCAGTGAACGTGCCAGTTCTGTTTTACCTACACCGGTTGGTCCTAAGAATATAAACGTACCAATGGGTTTTTTAGGATCCTTTAAACCAACTCTGTTACGCTGAATAGCTTTTACTACTTTTTTTATTGCTTCCTCCTGCCCTACTACAGCACCTTTGAGGTCGTCTCCCATTCTGCGGAGTTTATCTGTTTCAGCCTGTACCATTCTCTGAACAGGAATACCTGTCATCATACAAACAACTTCTGCAATATCTTCTTCTTCTACCGGGAAACGTTTGTGTTTACTTTCTTCTTCCCAATCAGTTTTTGCTTTTTCGAGTTGTTCCTGATAACGTTTTTCTGTATCACGTAAAGAGGCTGCTTCTTCAAATTTCTGACTCTTAACTACTTTATTTTTTTCCTGTTTAATTTCTTCAATTTTCTTTTCAAGATCAAGAATAGATTCAGGAACATTAATATTCTTTATATGCTTTCGGGCGCCCACTTCATCCAGAACATCGATGGCTTTATCTGGAAGTAATCGATCGGTCATATAACGATCGCTCAATTTTACGCAGGCATCAATCGCTTCTTTACTATATGTTACGTTGTGAAAATCTTCGTATTTATTTTTGATATTGTTTAAAATTTCGATGGCTTCGTCAACAGATGGTTGTTCCACAATTACTTTTTGGAAGCGTCTGTCTAATGCACCATCCTTTTCAATATGCATACGGTATTCATCCAGTGTGGAAGCACCAATACATTGTAATTCGCCACGGGCAAGAGCCGGTTTAAAAATATTGGAAGCATCCAGAGAACCGCTTGCGCCACCTGCACCCACTATAGTATGTATCTCATCTATAAATAAAATAACATCGCGGTTTTTTTCAAGCTCATTCATGATGGCTTTCATGCGCTCTTCAAATTGACCACGGTATTTTGTTCCCGCAACTAAAGCAGCCAGATCAAGGCTCACCACTCTTTTATCAAATAAAACACGGCTTACTTTACGCTGAACAATTCTTAAGGCGAGTCCTTCCACGATTGCGGTTTTGCCCACGCCGGGCTCACCAATTAAAATAGGATTGTTCTTTTTGCGACGAGACAGAATCTGCGAAACTCTTTCGATTTCTATTTCACGTCCTACAATCGGATCAAGCGATCCGTTTTCTGCAAGTCTGGTGATATCCCGGCCAAAATTATCCAATACGGGTGTCTTTGTTTTAGGCTGTGCCGCTGCGCCACCTTTGGGTGAACGCGGTGCCTGACCATATTGTTTTCTTTCATCATCGAAATCATCATCTTCGTTAAACTCAGCCTGTGGAGGATTAGAAGTCACAAAACCAAGTTCGTTTTTAAATACATCGTAGTCCACGTCGAATTGATTTAAAATTTGAGTTGCAATATTTTCTTTGTTCTTTAAAATGGAAAGCATCAGATGTTCGCTTTCAACCATCGAACTTTTAAGTGCTTTTGCTTCGAGAACAGTTATTCGAATCACTTTTTCGGCCTGTTTAGTTAGGGGCAGTGAGTTGATATTGGCTATATTTTTTCCGGTTTTATCTTTAACCGCCATTTCAATCTCTTTGCGCAGTTCATACAAGTCTACATTCAGCGATTTTAATATTTTTATAGCTGTATTCTCCCCATCTCTGATCAATCCCAGCACGAGATGCTCCGTTCCAATGAAATCATTTCCCAGCCTGAGCGCTTCTTCTCTGCTGTAAGAGATGATTTCTTTAACCTGTGATGAGAAATTGTTATCCATTAAGATAAATTTAGTTGTTACAATAATAACGATTATTTGATTCGATTAGTTTGAAGTAAATCTTAAATGTTGATATGTTGAAAAATGATAATCAAGAATTATCGGCCATCAGATTGAGCGATCAAAATAAAAGAACTGAATAAAGTTTCACTTAGAAGGATTTTCATTTATTTTACAAAACCCATCCTTAAGTATGATTGTCAAAATAGATACCAAAGAGAAATTCAACGTTATAACTCCAAACGAGGCATCTATCTCTGCTAATATGACAGGAGAATTGAAAGATATGTTGCATTCCTATATGTCAAAGGAAATTCCTCATATCATTCTGAACATGCAAAACGTTTCCGAAATGGATGCTGCTGCCGCTCACGTTATATCTGAAATTCAGCAGTCTTTTTACGAGAACAACTGTTCTTTTATCATCTGCGAATTACAGGATGCGGTAGAAGCAAAAATGGACGAAATGGATATTTTAGAATTGTTGAATGTTACCCCAACAGAAAGTGAAGCCTGGGACATTTTACAGATGGAAGAAATAGAAAGGGAATTATTAAATGATGATGAAACCGGCAACTGATGTTAAGTGTAACTATACTTGGTAATAATTCTGCCATTGCAGCATTCGGTAGAAATCCGACTGCTCAGGTTCTACAGACGCAGGAGGAAAATTACCTGATCGATTGCGGTGAAGGTACGCAGATGCAATTGGCAAAATACAAGATAAAAAAATCGAAGATTAAACATATTTTCATCAGCCATATGCACGGCGATCATTATTTCGGGCTGATCGGATTGCTGACGAGTATGGGTTTACAAAACCGAACCCAGGATCTTCACTTGTATGGACCTCCTATGCTGATCGATATCATTAATCTTCAATTGAAAGCTGCAGATGCCACGCTACCTTATCCCTTATATTTTCACCCGGTTACAGAAGAAAAACTAATAGCTGACACAGAGCTTGTAAGTGTACGTTGCATAAAAGTAAAACATCGAATTGATTGTTGGGGATTTGTGTTTACGGAGATCAAAAACAAAAGACGGATTGATGCAGACAGGATTAAAGCTTATGATATACCGGCTGATTATTATTCCAGGCTGCAAAAGGGTGAAGATTATATTAATGCCAAAGGAACTATTATACCCAATGAGGAATTAACTACAGCCTCTACCGCTCCCCGTTCCTATGCTTATTGTGCAGATACCATTTTCCATGAAGAATTGGCAGAAAAAATAAAAGATGTGGATTTGTTGTATCATGAAACAACTTATCTGAAAGATCTGGAGGAACGTGCCGCAGCCCGTTTTCATTCTACTTCTGTTCAGGCTGCACAAATAGCTGTGAAAGCCAATGCAGGAAGGTTAATCATCGGGCATTTTTCATCAAAATATGAATTGTTGGATGATTTTTTAGTAGAGGCACGGTCGGTTTTTGAACAAACAGAATTAGCGCTGGAAGGTTGTTGCTTTAAAGTATAATCAAGACCTGTTCTTAATTTTTTCCTGTGCATGGATTATGTAATTATGGCCATTGCTTAATATCCACTTATAGAATTCGATAAAAGAAGTGTTTGTGTTGATTTCTTCTTCTGTTGCGTTATCCAGAAAATTATATAACAAGCCTTTGGAATGGCTGCCCACCTGATCCAATAAATCGTTTAATATTTTACCATTACCCGAACGATCTTTATCATACGAATGCAGGAACATCATTCCATCCATTTTATGCGCATTATCACTAAGCCATTCTTTAAAATCCGGATGTAGTGAAAAATCAGCCAGAAAAACACCAGACCTCCCAAAAATATCCGGATGATTTAAGGTAAGCTGAATTGCAACGGGTGCGCATTGACGATATCCCGTTATAATTGTGTTGGAAGGTTCTGTAATAGTTGAATATTTTTTATCGATATATTTTTTAGTATACAGGATATAAGGTGCAATTTCCGGGATTTCTGCATCAACAAAACCTTTACCGAAGTTTTTTATTTCAATAATAATAGCTGCAGGAAAATCTTTCAGGGCATCAGTTGATAGAGTTTCACACAACTCTTCATTAAGTACATATGCCGAATCAATATTGATAATATAAATGACAGGGACTTTCTTTTTTTGCGCTTCTTCAGGAAATAATAATCGCATCTTAACAAAAATGCCCTGAATAAGAACCGTTGTGTCTTTGAAATTTGATTTTTTAGAAACCAAATTAAAATCGCTTTTGCCGGCTTGCTGTGCCGAAACTGAAGGTGGATATAAACAAAAACATCCAATCATACACCACACAATATGGTAAATGTATTTAATCAAATTGCAACATAAATTTTTTCACCTGTTGATGTACAGGATCTGAAAGCGGTACCAACGGAAGCCTTAATTCGTTTTTAACTATTTTCATCTCAACAAGAAAAGCCTTTATTCCGGCAGGATTATTTTCTTCAAATAATAAATCATAAGCCGGAATCAGTTGGTCATTTATTTTTTTTGCTGATGGATAATCATTTTCCAGGCATGCATTCACCATATTGGAAAATTGTTTTGGATAACAATTGGCGATCACACTGATCACTCCTTTCATTCCACATGCCATTTGCGGCAATGCCAGTGCATCGTCTCCGCTCACCACTACAAAATCATCCGGAGCATCTTTTAAAATTTCCATGCATTGTAACATATCGCCACCGGCTTCTTTTATTGCACAAATATTTTTCACTTCTCTTGCAAGCCTAACAGTGGTAGCCGCAGAAATATTTTTTCCGCTTCTGCCCGGCACATTATATAGAATGACAGGAACCGGTGATGCTTCAGCAATCATTTTATAATGTTCAAATAAACCCTGCTGGCTGGGTTTGTTATAATAAGGACAGGCACTTAAGATGGCTATACATTTATCCAAAGGCAATTGCTTCATCTCATATAACACAGCTTCGGTATAGTTGCCACCCACCCCAATTATTAAGGGACATCTTCCATTAATATGGTCATACGTAAAATGAATGATCGCTATTTTTTCATCTAAAGAGAGTACAGGGGTTTCACCGGTAGTTCCCAAAGAAACAATATAATTAATACCATTATCCAACAAATGATCTATCAGCTTTCCCAAAGCATCATAATCCACCACATTGTTCTTAAAAGGAGTTATGATTGCCACACCTGTTCCGTTTAATTGTTGCATATATAATTTGTACAGTCAGTTTGAAACTATGAAGTTAAGCGAAATAGAAAAAGGAATATTCCTATCAAACAAAAAGCGCTCAAACGAGCGCTTTAATCAATAATATTAGCTATTTAATATCCGGGATTGTTTCAGATAATTAGAATTTTTTCCGTAGATGAATAAGCAGCTTCCGTCTTTAATTTTGTCGATAATTGGTTTATTGTAAGCATTTGGCAATGCGGGACAACCCCAGCTTCTTCCCAGAAAACCTTTGGTTCTGATAAAGCTTTCACTCACATAATCTGCTGCATGCATAACTATTGCTCTTTCTTCCGCTTTGTCATTAATGCCTGATTCGAGTCCAGCTAATTTCATGGAATAGCCATGCTTTCCATTATAAGTTCCCAATGTTTCATAAAAGCCTAAGCTACTTTGAAAACTTTCTGGTTTGTTAGAAAAATTCTGAGCAAACTCAGCCCCTGAATTTTGTCCGTGCGCAACATACGTATGAAACAATATTTTTTCTTTGTTAAGATCAATCACATACATTCTTTTTTCAGAAGAAGGCTTGGTAAAATCAACTACTGTAAGCACCTGATCTTTTAAGATTCTGCCCTGACTAACCAAGTAATCACGACCTTTTACAGCATAATTGAAAACTTCAAATGAAAGACCTGCATCCTGCAAACCGATGGTCTCGTATACCGACATAGCATAAGACGAAACGGTATGGGTAACATTTTGTATGTTGGTAAACTTCTTTTCAGAAGCCATTAATATGGAAGTAGAAAAAACGAAAGGTGAATGAATTAGTGCAAGTACAAAACTTAAAGAAAGTAATTTTTTCCATGAACGATTTTTCATAGTAGATATTTATTATAAGTTAGACGATCAAAAGCCGGAAATATTGTGTGGAGGCTCTTTTTGACCATTGCGAATGTACATCAGAACTGCCGCTAATAGAAAAATAGGCTGTTAAGTTTAACCCAAAAAAAAGACCTGCAATCTTGCAGGCCTTTCATTATCAAATGTTTATAATTTATTGTTTAATCAGCTTTATTACTTCACCATTAGAGAGCGAAAGAATATACATTCCTTTTGACATATTTTGAAGATTGATAGAGGTTCTGTAATCTGATAAAATATATTTTCCAACCGTTATTCCTGTTGCATTTCTCAATATTGCTACTGAATTTAATAAAATTTTATCATTAAAAGAAACAGTAATTGTACTCGTAAATGGATTCGGGAAAGTTTTAACTACCGCCGTTTTGATGATTACATTCACGCTTACAATATTGCTCAGACTGCTGTTGCCATCAAGATCTACCTGCTTTAATCGGTAAGTATTGATGCCGGCTAAAGGTGTATAATCCAGGAATGTATAATTTGCCATCTGCAGATTCTGTGCAGATACAAAGCCGATTGAGATCCATTTACGCTGAGAAGCATCTGAACGTAAAATTTCGAACCCGCGGTTATTTCTTTCTGAAGCTGTAGACCAGCTAAGTTTCACTTCTTTTTCAACCAGCATACCATTAAAAGAGATCAGGTTAACCGGTAGTGGCTGTTGTCTTTCACCACGAATAGCGAAAGTATAACTGGCTTCATCAGCATCATTATTTGCTATGGTAATGATGGCATTTTTAACGCCTAAAGTTGTAGCAATGAATTGAACAGTGAAAGAGGTTGAATCACCGGGTGCAACTGATGTAGCAGGAAAAGAGGTAATCTGAAAATGAACAGCGTCAGGACCGGAAATTACCGGGACACCTAATGTAAGTGTATCTGATCCGGTATTTTTTATTACATACGTTCTGAAAACTGGATTTCCACTGGTATAGAATCCGAAATCTGTACCATTGGTAACAGAGGGCGTAAGATCACCGTCGAGTATACATTCTCCAAAACCAGAGAGACGGATGTTTGATCTAAGTGGACCGCAATAAGTTCCTGCCGGGAAAGGAGTATCAGCTACCCAATTTGAATTATTACCTGAAAGTGCAAAATTAAACAGTGTGCCATTTTGAGCAACGCAAGTATCATGTCTGTCAAACAGCGTTAACTCAGTAAAATTGTTACCATTGGCAGCTCCCTGGTTGAAATCGTAATAAGCGAGTAATCCCGGTAAGTCATCATTTATCTGACAATTCATACTTGCAGCAATTTCTGCCTGAGTTCTGGCATAATTCCAGATGCGAACCTCATCCATATTTCCTGCATAAAAATTAGAGAAATTAAATCGGCCGAGTTCTAAAATAGTTTCTGTGTACGGTACCGCCACTGATGAAGACACCAATGCGTTATCCTTATATAAATTCATAATGCCAGATCCCGCATCATACGTAACGGCTATATGATACCATTGTCCTGCATTCAATGCAACCGGATCTAATACTTCTGTAAATCCACTACCGGAATGGCCTGCCGCTAATTGCATATTATTCAGATAAAAAGCAGTACCGGTTCCGGAAATCAGATTCGGGAATCCACCTTGTGCATCGGGTTTAATCCATGCTTCTTTTGTATAGCTGCCGCTCACTATTAATGGCAACGAAACGTAATCGTCAATACCATCAAAATCAAGAGACTGGCCTATACTCCTAAACTCTCCTGTAACTGAAAAAGTATACGTACCATCATTTGCGTCATTACTATTAACTGTAATTGTTGCAGTTTTAACACCCAGAGGCGCAGATGGAGAAAAAGTTAACGTGAATGTAGCTGATGAGCCTGCTGCAATTGTAGCAGGTGCACCGCTTATAGTAAAATCAGTTGAAGAACTGATAATAGAACTGATATTTAATACATCACTTCCCGTATTATTTATTACAAAAATATTTGAAATGGGAGTTGCATAAAAATTACCGAAATCTGTTCCGTCTGTAATTACCGGAGAAATATCTCCTGATACAATACAGTCACTATTGCCGGTTACATGAATATTAGGACTAGCATTGCAATATCCGCTAAGGCTAATTCCGTCAGCCACCCAATTGGAAGTTGTTCCTGTCAGGGAGAAATTCAAAAGCGTTCCATCCTGAGGATTACAGAAGCTGGCTCTGTCGCGAAGCATTGTTTCTGTGGCATTATTTCCACCTGCAATACCTTGTTGAAAATCGTAATAGGCAAGTAAACCCGGAGTATCATCAGTTAATCGGCAATTCATTCCTGCAGCTATTTCAGCCTGCGTTCTTACAACACTCCATACTCTTACTTCGTCCATATTTCCACTATAGAAATTAGAAAATAAAAACCTTCCTAATTCCATATTTGTTTCAGTGTAAGCAGGAGCTGTTTGCGCATCTACCAGCACTCCATTCCGATATAATTTCATGTCGCCCGTTGCAGCATCATAGGTAACGGCAATATGTATCCAGATTCCTGCAGTTAAAGGTGTAGGATCTAATACCTGATTAAAAGAAGGTGAATGACCAGCTGCCAATGACATATTATTTAAATAAAGCGCAGTTGATGACCCGGATAAAATATTAGGGAAACCTGCTGTATTATCCGGTTTTATCCAAAGTTCTTTTGTATAACTGCCACTTACAACAAAAGGCAAGGTTATATAATCATCCACTCCGTCAAAATTGAGTGACTGTCCTGTTTGGGCAAATGGCTGGAAAGAAAAAGATAATAAAAAGAAAACGAGTAAAATTTTGATAAGGAAAATTTTTTTCATACAATAATTTTTGGGAACATGTGTAACAAGTACGTGATACTAATAAAGTTAACGAATGTTATTTGTATGCAGAAATCGAACCATTGTTGAAATAGAACAATAAATTTGATATAATTACATTAATACGTTGTAGAAATCTAAAAATCAGCCATTAAATGACTGTTGAAACTGTACATGCTCCCCGAAAAAAAATATATTTTGCACATTTGGACGGCCTCCGGTTTTTTTGTTTTCTGGCGGTTTTTCTGTTCCATAGTTTTCATACAGATGATGCCACAATAGCTGATAACAGCACATTTCATTTAATAAAGCAGGATATTTTTGGAAATGGCTTTCTGGGCGTAAATTTTTTCTTTGTACTAAGCGGATTCCTGATAACTTACCTGTTGATAGAGGAAAGAAAACTCAAAGGGAAAATAAATATCCCACATTTCTGGTTGAGAAGAATTTTACGCATATGGCCGCTTTATTTTGCCTGTGTTATTTTAGGATTTGTTTTATTTCCACTTGCTAAAAAACTGGCGGGTGGTTTTCCGGTTGAAAGTGCAAATCCATGGTATTATATCGGGTTCATAAACAATTTCGATTACATTAAAAAAGGACTGCCGGATGCTCCGGGTTTGGGCGTGTTATGGAGTATTGCCATTGAGGAACAATTTTACTTAGTGTGGCCACTGGTTCTTTCCATATTACCTGTAAAAAAATACTGGATACCATTTGTGATCATTATTGCCGGCAGCCTCGTGTACAGAGCTTATAATGATGTACCCATTTTACATGAAATGCATACATTCAGTTGTATGGGAGATATGGCTATAGGTGCTCTAGGTGCCTGGCTGATACTGGAAAAACAAACTTTTTACCTTACAATCGTTAACCTTCCCAAAGGGCTGATCATTTTGACTTATCTGCTTTTTTTCAGCATTTTTTTATTCAGGGATGAATTGCTGCTGGAAAATCATTCCATCCGGATTTTTGAAAGAATAATTACAGCCTTTGTGATCCTTATTATTATAATGGAACAATGTTTTGCGGATCATTCATTGTATAAAATGGGAAATTTTAAACTGGTTTCGGGTCTGGGACTGATCACATATAGCTTATACTGTATTCACTTTATGGTAATTTCTGCTACTAACGGAATCATGTCAAAATTGGGTTTGGACCATCATCCATGGCAAATCATTTTTATACATACATCGGTTGCATTATTGATAACCGTGATCGCCAGTAAAATAAGTTACAAATATTTTGAAAGTCCTTTCCTTAAACTAAAAGACAAATTTAGTTATATCACCAAAAAATAAAATCTATCGAACTTTACGAAGCAGCACATTTACCAAATTAATGATTCAGGTGTAATTGGCTACTTTCGTAATATAACTTCCGTTAATACATGAAGGAAAGTATCAGCACTAAAGAAATCATCCATTATTTAAAAATAAATTATCAGTCAACTGGTTTTATAGATGGATTGAAAATAAAATACCGCTGCCTCATTTGTCCGTTCTCTGAATTAATTGGTGAAGTACATCCAGGTGATAAAGTAGGCGATATTGGATGTGGCTCCGGCCAGTTTATGTTACTCATTGAACATTTTGCCCGCCCGTCGGAAATTTTTGGAATAGAGATCAGTCCGAGGCTGGTAGATAATGCGAATAATTTATTCCGCGGAAAAGGAAATGGAAATTTTCGCTTCCGTACTTATGACGGCTCGCATTTTCCGGATGAGATCAGCCAGATGGATGTGGTATTTTTAGTAGATGTACTGCACCATGTACCAGCAAAACTTCAGCTTTTGTTTTTAAAAAATCTGATCCTGAAAATGAAACTTGGAGCCCGACTGGTGTTAAAAGATATAGACGCTTCCAGTCCGCTGGTTCTTTTTAATAAATGTCATGATCTTATTTTTGCCCGTGAAATTGGCCATGAAATTTCTTATACCAAAGCACAAAATATTTTGGCAGAAAACGGGCTTTCCATTCTGCATAAAAGTAAACGAACGATGTATGTCTACCCTCATTACACAATCATTGCACAAAAATAAAATCAACCGGTATTTTATTGTTTTCTGTTTTGCGTTATTGTCTGTATATCCTGTATACAGAAATTTCTATTATAGCAATGGTATAAAAACTTATGAACGCCACATAGCGGTCATGCAAGGAAGATCTGAATTTTACAACCCCTGGCAGTACCGTGTATTATGTCCTTATGCTGTGGAAGCTATGTTATGGATATATGATCATAGCATTGATAAAATTTACCCGATAGAGCAAAAATTTCATTTTAATATTGAAAACACTTCGGGTATCAATGAGGAAACATCAGAATTTATACGGCTGATGCAAACTCCCGGTGCCATGAAGTATATGATCATTTTCATTTTCTTCCGGTTCGTTGAACATTTTATTATTTTCTGCCTTGCGTGGAAATTATGGGCTGCATTTATAAAAAATAAATGGTTGATTTTTTTCGGAATTAATTTTCTTGCACTCGCTTTCGGCAATGCGGTAACGGCGGCAGATCTGAGTTTTAATACCTACATGGATATAATTCTCTATCTCCTTGCTGCCAACATTATCATTTACAAAAAAAATCCATTCTGGATCATCCCGATCACATTAACGGCAGCTTTTAACAGGGAAACCGGCATGCTCATTCCTTTTTTATACATCTTGTCGCAATTTGATCTTACGCAATTTTCTTTCAGGAAAATGAATGTAAATGTTGTAAAATGGCCTGACGTTAAACCATGGGTTATAACGGCTTTTTCTTATATATTTTTCTTTTCGGTATTTTTTGCCCTGCGTCATCATTTTGGTTATCGTCCGCAACAGGTATGGAAAGCAGCAGCAGGCTGGCCGATGCTTAAATTAAATTTGTTCAGTGCTGTTGGAATGAAAGCGTATATGGAACTGATCGGCACATTTGGTGTGATACCACTGATCATCCTGTATTGTTTTAAAACATTTCCGTACATTTTAAAAAAATGGTTTTTATGTATCGTTCCGGCATGGTTCGCCATACATTTCATTTCTGTGGTGGCTTATCAAACAAGGTTGTTTATGGTTCCTATGATACTTATAATGATGCCTATGATTTTACTGGTGGTAGAAAAAATATACAACTCTCCAAAATCATCCGAAATAGTATAATATGAAAGCATATATTCAGTTGATCAGACCAAAAGACTGGGCGAAAAATTCTTTCTTATTTATTCCATTATTTTTTGCAGGTGAAATTTTTAATAAAGAGATTCTGCTGCAGGAACTGATCGGCTTTTTCTGTTTCAGTTTTGTTGCCAGTGGAATTTATATTATTAATGATTACCGGGATATGGCAGAGGATCGGCTTCATCCAGTTAAAAGTAAAAGGCCATTGGCATCAGGTGCGGTATCAAAGCCTGTTGCGATAACATTATGCTTTTTGCTCATAGCCGCCGGACTTACAGGTGCATGGTTTATCCGGGACAAATTCTTTTTTGTATTGGCCATTTATTTTCTGCTGAACCTTGGTTATTCGTTCGGACTAAAAAATATTTCCATACTTGACATTATCATTATCTCTATAGGTTTTGTTCTAAGAGTGAAATCCGGAGCTGTTATAGCCCGCATAGGTTTAAGTGAATGGCTGGTGATCATGGTTTTTTTGCTGGCTTTATTTATGGCGATGGCCAAACGCAGAGATGATGTGCTGATTAAAATAGCATCTGGTAACGATATGCGAAAATCCTTAAAAGGTTACAATCTTGAATTTATCAATACGGCCATCTCACTTATATGCGCTGTAATTCTGGTAGCTTATCTGATGTATACTATGTCGCCGGAAACAATGGCAAGGCTGAATACGTACAGATTGTATTACACCTCTTTGTTTGTTATCGCAGGTATTTTCCGGTATCTGCAATTGATTTATGTACAACAAAATTCGCAATCCCCTACTAATATTTTATATAAAGATCGATTTATACAAGCGAGTATAATTTTGTGGGTGATCAGTTTTTATATTATTCTATACGCCAAAAACATCAACTTATTTAATTAAATATTTTGAAAAAAACGATCGCTTTTTTTGATTTTGACGGAACCATTACACGAAAAGATTCCATGCTGGAACTGATCCGTTATGCCAAAGGCGATGTACATTATTTTACAGGTTTAATTCGTTTATCACCTTGGCTGATAGCCATGAAAGCAGGTTTACTCAAAAACGAGAAGGTAAAAGAAAAAATGCTGGCTCTATATTTTAAAAATATTCCTCTTTCAGAATTTAATGAAACCTGTTTAGCATTTTCACAAAAAGTACTTCCCTCTTTTGTACGAAAATATGCCCTAAAGGCAATCGCATTTCATAAAGAAAAAGGACATGAAATTGTTGTTGTAACTGCATCTGCAGAAAATTGGGTAAAACCCTGGTGCGAAATGAATAGCATAAAAATTATTGCTACTCAGTTGGAAACAGACATGGATCTTCTCATTACGGGCAAATTACGTGGCCTGAATTGTAATGGCGATGAGAAAGTTAACAGGATTAAATCTGCATATAATTTATCAGATTTTGAAGAGATCTACTGTTATGGTGACAGTGCCGGTGATAAGCCCATGCTGGAAATTGCCACCCATTCTTTTTACAGGCACTTTAAAGATTAATTATAACCGGATTATTTTTTCAGTTGCCGTGCTCCCATTAGCCATTATTAGTTTAACTACATAAATACCTGACGTTAAACGCTGAACCGGTATTTGATGAACAGTTGTATTTAACCCCGCAAAAATTTCTTTTTTAATAACTATTAACCCTTTCAAATCGTATATTACAATATTTGCTTTTCCAACTTCACGAATACCGGCAACAGAAATATGTAAAATATTAGAAACCGGATTCGGATAAGTTTTTATTCCAAAGGCTGTATGCACAGGCTCGTGTACTACAACCTGTGTTGTATCCTTTCCGTTGAAGCCGAGACTATTGGTGACAGTCAATTCCAGCGCATAAATACCGGGTTGTAAATTGCTAATGGTAACATTAGGATGCGTATTATCAAATAGTAGATAATTAGCGGGAGCAGAAATTACATTCCAGCGGTAATTAACAGACAGGTTTGCCGGATCTGTACCTGCTCCTGAAAGAGTCACCGAATAAGCAGGTAAATCTACATTTATATCATCTCCTGCCATTGCGATAGGCGTATATGTGTGAGCCGGCTGGCTCAAAACTTCAATTTCAACGGTATCTTTTGAACTGGCACCTACATTATCTGTAGCACTCAATTCTAAATAATAAGATCCTATTTGTAAATTAGTCAGCGTTAAAGTAAGTGAATTAACAGATGAAAATGAAGCTGATGATCCTGAAAGCAATCTCCAGCGACAAGCCGTAACCGTTCCATCGGCATCTGTTGCTGTACCATACAAAGTAACAACACTGGCAGGAAATAAAATTCGCTGATCCGACCCGGCATTAACTACCGGTGGTATATTTGCCGGAGGTGGTGCGAGTACATTTAAAATTAATGTATCTCTGGATGAAAAGCCATGATTGTCTGTAGCCTTCAACTCATAAGTGAACATTCCCGCTGAAAGATTGGAAACATTCGTTGACAGGTTATTTGGATTGGAAACGATATCACCGGGCGGGCCTGTGATTTTTCTCCAAACAATGCTCAATAAACCTCCTTCCGGATCACTTGCAATACCGGAAATAAAAATGGTGCTTACAGGAAGCGTAATCGATTGATTTGCCCCTGCATTAACCACAGGTGGAAGATTAATGCCATTTACCCGAACCTGCATTGTATCTTTTGCAAGGGCACCATTGTTATCAAATGCTTTGAATTCGAAACTATATAATCCCTGCACAAGGCCGGTTATATTTCCCGAGGGTGAAGTAGGATTTAAAATATTACCTGCTACAGGACCACTGATTTTTGTCCATAAGTAGGAAATAATTGTACCATCCGGATCGGAAGCTATTCCATTTACAGCTATCGTGCTTAAAGGCAAAGCAATTGTTTGATCAAAACCTGCATTTGCTACCGGCAATTGATTCGCAGGAGGATTAACCGTCACATGAATGGTATCCCTTGCAATAGCACCGTTATTGTCTGTAACAGTGAGTGTGTATTTATATAAACCTTGCGTTAAAGCATTTACGTTGGTATTTGAAGCGGAGGGATTACTTATTGTTCCGGTTGCAGGCCCGCTGATTTTAGTCCAGGCATAACTTACAATCGTTCCATCGGGATCTGTTCCTGTTCCAATTAAGTTAATCGTATTTGTAGGTAAAGTAATTGTTTGATCCACTCCTGCATTGGCAGATGGTAATTGATTAGGCGCCGGATTAACCGTTACAAAAATTGTATCGCGAGCAATTGTACCGCTATTATCAGTGACAGTCAACTGAAATTTATATATCCCTTGCGACAAGGCGTTGACCGTTGTAGTTGCTGAAGAAGAATTGCTGATCGTAACTGTTGCAGGACCACTGATTTTTGTCCAGGCATAACTTACAATCGTTCCATCAGGGTCTGTTCCTGTTCCTGAAAGAATAATTGAATTTAACGGTAAGTTAATTGTTTGATCTACTCCAGCATTGGCAAAAGGCAATTGATTAGGCGCCGGATTAACCGTCACGATCATTGTATCTCGTGCAATTGCGCCGCCGTTATCGGTTACAGTTAAAGAATATGTATATATTCCTTGCGACAAGGCGTTCACCGTTGTAGTTGCTATTGCAGAATTACTTATTGTTCCTGTTGCTGGCCCGCTGATTTTTGTCCAGATATAACTTACAATCGTTCCATCAGGATCAGTTCCTGTTCCTATTAAGTTGATGGTATTTGTAGGCAAGTTGATGATCTGATCCGATCCTGCATTTGAAAAAGGTAATTGATTAGGCGCCGGATTAACCGTCACGATCATTGTATCTCGTACAATTGCACCGCTGTTATCGGTTACCGTAAACTGATATTTATATATCCCTTGCGACAAGGCGTTCACCGTTGTAGTTGCAGCGGCAGAATTGCTGATTGTTCCTGTTGCTGGCCCGCTGATTTTTATCCAAGTATAACTTACAATCGTTCCATCAGGATCTGTTCCTACTCCTGAAAGACTCACTGTATTTATAGGAAGTGTGATTGTTTGATCGGCTCCTGCATTGGCAGTTGGCAATTGATTAGGCGCCGGATTAACCGTAACCACCATTGTATCGCGAGCAATTGTACCGCTATTATCAGTTACCGTAAATTGATATTTATATATCCCTTGCGACAATGCGTACACCGTTGTAGTTGCAGCAGCAGAATTGCTTATTGTTCCTGAAGCTGGACCGCTGATCTTTATCCAAGCGTAATTAATGATCGTTCCATCCGGATCTGCACCTGTTCCTGCTAAGTTGATGGTATTCGTTGGTAATGTAATGGTCTGATCGTTGCCAGCATTGGCAGTTGGTAATTGATTAGGCGCCGGATTAACCGTAACCATCATTGTATCTCGTGCAATTGCACCGCTGTTATCAGTAACCGTCAACTGAAATTTATATACTCCTTGCGACAAGGCGTTCACCGTTGTAGACGCAGCAGCTGAATTGCTTATTGTTCCTGTTGCGGGACCACTGATTTTTGTCCAGGCGTAATTAATGATCGTTCCATCAGGATCTGTTCCTACTCCAGAAAGACTAACTGTATTTATAGGAAGTGTGATCGTTTGATCGGCTCCTGCATTGGCAGAAGGCAATTGATTAGGTGCCGGATTAACGGTAACCATTAATGTATCACGTGCAGTTCCACCCAGATCATCTGTAACTGTTAACTGAAATTTATAAACACCCTGAGACAGTCCGTTAATGTTAGTATTGGCAGAAAATGCATTAACTATTACTCCATTTGCCGGACCGCTTATTTTTGTCCATGTAAAATTTACAATCGTTCCGTCAGGATCTGTTCCTACTCCAGAAAGACTCACGGTATTTATAGGAAGTGTGATCGTTTGATCGGCTCCTGCATAGGCAGAAGGCAGATCATTGGGCTGAGGATTTATCAACAACACAATAGTATCGCGTGAAATACCGCCGCTATTGTCAGTTACTGACAGTTGAAATTTATACAATCCCTGCGTCAATCCGTTCACCGTTGTGGAATCGGAAAATGCATTGGTGAATGTTCCGGCAGAAGGTCCGCTTATTTTATTCCATACATATGCAGCAATAGTTCCATCGGGATCCGATGCATTTCCATAAAAATGTACAACATTCAGAGGCAGTGTGATCATCTGATCAGTTCCTGCATTTGCGTTGGGCAATTGATTGGGAGAATTTACCATCACCGTTACATCTCTTGAAGCTGTATCACCCAGAGTATTTTTAACAGTCATTCTAAAAATGTAGGTTCCTGTCGACAGACCGGTTACATTGGTGTTAACTGAATCAGGTTGCAAGATATCGCCACCTGTACCTTGTATTTTCGTCCAATGATAATTGGTGAGGGATCCATCCTGTTGCCAGGAACCTGAACCATATAACATGGTTTCATTCGTGCTGATATATTGGTTGATACCGGCATGTGCAAAAGGTGGCGGCTGCACCCATGGATTGAATGGCACTACTGTCCATAGCTGTGAAAGCGGTGTTACTAAAGTTGGTGCAGGAACATTTAGAGCTTCAGAATAAATTGCATAATCATTTATGCTAAGGGTTATGCCATTGCCCAGAGAAAGCGATTTGTTTCTTCCCCAGCTATACCAATTGTTACCCATATCCTGGGCATATACATAAAACGCGATTGTATTGCCGCTGCAAATATTTTTATACTTACCGGGTATTTGTGTTGGAGGCGTTAATAATTGTCCCAGACCAAAATCCCATTGCCACGGACTTGAAGCAGTTCTCCATGGCGTAAATTCGATACCGTTGCCTAGTTCTCCCTGCGGATTACTGCCGGCCGCCCACATATTATCGTTTGCATCTATAATATGCAGTGTATTATAATTTCCCACCATTTCCTTAATCGGCCATACGCAACCGGCATTTTGCCAAACAGATTTTATTGACTGAATACCAGATACAACCCACCTTGATCTGGCACCTACATAAGTGGGATCATATCCCCAGGTAAACAGATTATTTGCTGTTTTGATAATAAATGCAAAATGGGCAACAGAAGCAATATTTTCTGCTACAGACCCTGGAAAGTCGATCTCCACGGGATCATTTTGCGAACGATTCCATTCCCAAACTGTTCCATCAGAAGCCAATCCGAGCACCTTAGTAAATTCATTAAATGTGGTGGGTGAAGCTGTTACCAGTTTAACTATTGTTTTGCCAGGAGGTTGTACCAATTGTATAGGTGCGATTATATCAGCCCCGCCATTTTTATTGAGCACATCATTTATTCCCCAGTACCAGACATTTCCATTTCTTAAAGAAAAATAGCATCCGTATAAACCATACACATTTGTATTTTCCAAAAACGGATTTCCCAGATAATCAGTTGCAATTAAATTGGCATATGGGTTAACGGTCTGATGCATGCCTACTACATATACTTCACCGGAAGCGGTTAAAGCAACATTGGTATATTGTGCACCATCCACATCTATTACATCTCTTAATCCGTAATCGTATAATGCTGGGATAGAATTCCCCCATTTGGTGGTAAATAATTTTCCGTCATCAGTTCTGAACGTAGTAAAATATTCACCAACACCCACCTCCACAATCTGTTGTGCAAATAGCTCCGCCTGCTGAAAAAAGAAAAGAAAAAATGCCGTTATAAGAAAACGTGCAGAAAAAAACTTACTCATCTGTTCATACAAATATTAATCGGATGAACATTCATTATTGGATTATAAGCATGCCCCGGCATTGGTTAATCATTTAATAGTCTTAAACAGTTCTTGTGGGGCGGTAGATGGTGCAATTTCTTCAACAAGAATTGAAAAAATCTTGTTCGAAGCAATAACAACCTGAAAATTGGTGATGCAAATAAAATATAATTAGAATACATAACAACATACATTTATCCACAATGCTGTATATATCTAACCGAAAAACTTAACCCTTCTTAATTAGAAAACATTGATCTGTACATCAGCTTCATCAGTAAGTCCGTTTTCAGCCATTACCTGAAGAAGAAATGTATATTTTCCAGGCAAAAGACCTGAAATTTTTGTATGGGCATGGTCTGGTTTGTCTATTCGGATTGTTTTACCTTCTGTCTGTTTCCATTTGAATTGTTTAATCTTAGATCCATCAACAGAAGAAAACTGGCCATATAAAATAGTCGAAGTTTTTTTTATAAACTGATCTACTCCTGCATTTGCCACCGGTTTCTTTGGAGCATTCACGTCGAATGGAGGCATAACCTTCCATAATATTTGCAAAGGTTCCACCAATTTAGGAGCAGGAATACTTAATGCATTTGGGTAACGCACTTCATCTTCAACAGAAAGTGTAATTCCATTTCCCAGCGAACGGGCTTTGTTTCTTCCCCAGCTATACCAGTTTCCGCCCAAATCCTGCACATAATGATAAAATGTAATAGTAGAACTGGTACACAGATTTTTAAATTCTCCGTAAATCTGTACGGGCGGCTGAATCATTTGTGCATGATTCCAGTTCCATGCATACGGTGTAGGATAATTTTTCCATGAATGAAATTGCTTACCATTGCCTACTTCTCCCTGTACATTTTCGCCGGCACCAAATAAATGATCATTGGCATCAATGATATGCAGCGTGTTATAATTTCCTACGAGTTCTTTTATTGGCCAAATACATCCGGCTGCCACCCATTTGGCTTTTATAGATACGGGGTTGTTTCCCATATCCTTTACACCCAGATAAGAACCAAGATATCCCCAGGCCAGCAGATCATTAGCGGTTTCCACCACATAACATCCGGCTGCAACTCCAGTAATATTTTTTGCAACGCCATTAATTTTAATTTTTTCAGGAATAGCCACTTTCTGATATTTCCAGACCGTTCCGTCGCTGGCTAGCGCCATCAGCGTATACGCATCCATTGTTAGCGGTACCAGTTTTTTTATTTTTTTCCCGGGAGGATTTATCAGTTTAACAGGTGCTTCAATATTTTTTCCCCTGTTGATGTTCAGGAGGTCTTGTCCCCACATCCATATTTCACCTTTTTTTAAAGTAAGATAACTCTGATACCAGCCATATAATTTTTCGTTTTTAATGAAAGGTTTTCCGCTCTCATCTTTTTTAACAGGCGTGGCAAACAATTTCCCATTGATGTGTTTTCCAAGTATGAATACTTCTCCCGAATCATTTAATGCTACATTGGTATATTGTGCACCTTGCACATCAATAATATTTTCTACAGGAATTCGCAGGGCGCTGTAAGATTTTCCATTACCGGTTACTGCATAAACTTTTCCTTCATCTGTCAGATAAGATGTAAAATATTCTCCGGCACCTACTTTAATTATTTTTTGCGCGTAAACAACTTGTGATAAACATATAAAGAAGAAGAAAATGCTATGCGTTGCTGTATTTTTCATTGCGTTCCGGCAAGATAATATATCATTTTCTTCCAAAAGATTATTTCACAAACCTTATCAAAATATTTTAAAACAGCACGATTATACTAATTTTAGGATCTTAATTTATTTCATGAAATTAACTGCGATACTTATTATCTGTGCTGCATTCATAGCCTGCAACTCTGGTCAACCGGAAAAGCCGGAAGAACCCGTAGCTGTCATGCCTGCAACTTCATCAGATAATGCCTCTACTGACGAATTTGCGTTAATAAAAAAATATGATTGTGCTGTTTGCCATAGAAAAGACGAGAAATTGCAGGGCCCATCTTATATAGATGTTGCGCAAAAATACAAGGGAAGAAACGATGCCGTTGCTTATTTATCTAAAAAAATAATTGAAGGCGGATCGGGTGTGTGGGGTGAAGTTCCTATGAATGCACATCCGGGTATGCCGCAGTCCGATGCAGAAGATCTGGCTAAATACATTCTTTCAACAAAGTAATTACAGATTATTCTTTTTTAATTCATCTGCCGCAAATGCACATGCTCGAGCAGTAAGTGCCATATAGGTTAGTGAAGGATTCTGACAGCCTCCGGACGGCATGCAACTTCCATCTGTAATGAACACATTTTTTACATCATGCATCTGGTTAAAAGCATTGAGCACAGATGTCTTTGGGTCTCTGCCCATTCTGGCTGTTCCCATTTCATGAACCGTTGTTCCGCCGGTTGCATTATAATCAAAGCTCTGTACATTTTTAAACCCTGCAGTTTCCAGCATTTCAGCAGCGGAGTTACGGGCATCTTCCCGCATTTTCTTTTCATTATTACCAAATTCAAAATCAATTTCTATCAGCGGCAAACCCCACTGATCTTTTTTATTCTTTGATAAGGAAATTTTATTTTTATTATTCGGTAAACATTCTCCCCAGGCACCGATCCACATCGTCCAGGGACCAGGCTTTGTAAGATTATTCTTATATGCCTCTCCAAATGAATCATCGTTCAGCATTACATCCGGCCATTCGCTTCGTTCTCCATCTCCCTGAAATGCATATCCCCGGAGGAAATCATTCTTTTCATTCTCTTTTAAATTTCTGAAACGCGGCACATAAATTCCTGTTGGCCGCCGACCTTTATAATATTTATCCTGATAATCATCATGCACACCACCGGCACCGGCACCTGAATGATGATCCATTAGATTCCTCCCAACTTGCCCACTGGAATTTCCAAACCCATCCGGAAAATGTTTAGATACAGACTGCAATAATATCGAAGCCGTTGCGATGGTGGAGGCATTCAGAAAAATTATTTTAGCAAAATATTCCGTCGTGACTTTACTCAGTTCATCAATCACACGAACACCGGTTGCCCGCTTTTTATTTTCATCATAGATGATTTCAAATACAATCGCATGCGGTTGGAGCGTTAAATTACCGGTTGCATTAGCTGCGGGAATGGTAGCCGCATTACTGCTGAAATATCCACCGAAAGGACAGCCACGATCGCAAAGATTCCGGTACTGGCAAGGGCCTCTGCCTTCCCATCCTTTTGTGATATTTGCCACGCGACCATTGATAACGGGGCGGCCATATTTCGATTTCACTGCACCTGCAAAATGTTGTTCAATGCAATTCATTTCCATGGGCGGTAGAAATATTCCATCCGGCAGATATGATAGGCCATCTTTGTTACCGCTCACACCAATAAATTTTTCTACATAATCGTACCATGGAGCGATGTCTTTATATCGTATGGGCCAATCTGTGCCGTGCCCGTCTTTTAAATTGGCTTCAAAATCCAAATCACTCAGGCGATACGTTTGGCGGCCCCATGTTAGCGAACGGCCTCCTACCTGATATCCGCGGATCCAGTTAAAAGGTTTTTCTTGTATATAAGGATGCTGTTTATCGCTTACAAAAAAATGTTTGCTTCCTTCATTATATACGAGTGATTGTATGGGATCATTTTGCCTGTCATTTTCAGATAACACAAGCCTGTCTTTAAATTCCCAGGGGCGTAAAGCGGCTGTTGGATAATCTGAAATGTGTTGTACATTTCTTCCTCTGTCGAGTAATAATGTTTTAAGGCCTTTCTTACATAATTCCATGGCTGCCCATCCGCCGCTGATACCGCTGCCTACAACGATGGCATCAAAAGTTCCGCCACGAAGAATTGGTTTATCGGTTTGATTTACGCCCATTTATTTAGTTGCCCAGGATTTTTGCCCGCGTTGTAAAGAAATACATGCTTCATATTTTCCCGGAATATAATCATACGCCAGTGCCTGTGTAGCTCCGGATTGGGAAGTACAATAAGCAATAGTGGTATATTCCTTGAGGATATGAAAAAAAGATTTTCCCAATAATTTATTTTTGATTTTACCGAGTTTACCTGTGTAATTACGCCCTTCCTGTTGAAAATGCGTAACTATTTTGATTTGTTGTTCTTTCGAAATTTCAATGAAAGTTTTATCGAATTCATTTATAGAATACGATTGCAGTGATTTTAGTCCGTCGATAAAATTATTTTGCGTCACACGACCAGCATTTTTGATAAGCCTTATGACCGTTTTGTAAGCCAGCGCAGATCTTGCGCCCGGCGTATTGGTTGCAGGAATAATTATTTCTGTGAGATGATCTATCAATTGCTGATGTGCATCGAGGTAATTGATGTCTGGTGTTTTATGAACAGCATACCATTTATAACCGGAAAAAGTTGCAGCAACACCGGCACCTAACGCAGCGATAGAAAAAATAGCCGTTTTCCTTTTCATTTTATTTGATTACATCTTCCAGAGGAATGCCGATCAATTCTTCCAGCATGATAACCGCTATGTTATAATCTCTCTCTTTGGTAACAAGTTTTGCTTTATCTGTAATAAAAACCTGATAAGCCAGATTCATTTCTGCAAGAGAAACCGTTCCGTCGGCATATGATTTTTGCGCCGCTTCGTAAGCAGAATAATCATATTCCATAAAAGTTTTCTGCAGGTTCACCAGTTCTTTTCTTTCTTTATAATCTTCGTAACGGGAGAGCACTTCCCTTTTTACATAGCGTTGTTTTTCTTTCAGTGTTTGCTGATTGATACTGATACTTTCCTCTGCTACCCGCTTCTGCCTTTTATAACGGGATACGATGTCAAAAGGAACCATCACCCCTAAATTATATTTTGGAAAGAAGGCAGCAGAAGTTGAATTATTAATTACAAATTCATTGATGTTGGCACCTATCGAAATGGAACTCAGCCAACCCAATTTTGCAAGCGCCAGATCTTCCTGTGCGATCCTGATATTGGCTTCTGAAATTTTCACATTCGGATTATCCATAGCCAGTTGCACCAACTTTATTTTCATCAATGAGTCTTTATTTACATTCTCATTGATTACCATAGGTTTCATGGCACTCTGCGGCTTGTAATTTTTCCTGAGAGAATCTGGCACCTGACTAACTCTTTGTGCAAAAGACGGATTGGAAAATACATGCACCAATAATAAAATAAATAAAATCTTCATTACAGTTAATTTCAGGTAAGTCAGTTTTGTATGGGCCCGGTCGTTAATGATTCTGTGTATTTATCATCAAGATCCTTAAGCCTTATAATTAAAGATAGTAAAGAAAAAAAGAAGATGCCCTGTGGTATCTGTCCGATCGTTTCCTGTGAATATTGTGTAACAATCAATGGAAACATAAAGCAAACTATTATACCCATGTACATTTTCATTTCTTTATTTTTCATTCGGAAAAAATTATGAATGCCTTGCCATAAAATTGCCAGGTTTACCAGCAACCAAATTACCAGGCCAGTCCAGCCGGTTTCGAGTGCGA
>JANOAO010000081.1:0-3630 GCA_031411115.1 Bacteroidota bacterium | reverse complement strand
TTGTTATTTTAGATAAAAGTAATTGATAAAATTACTATTTTTGCCATCCAGTTGTAATAACACAAATGGTCGGATGGCCGAGCGGCTAGGCAAAGCTCTGCAAAAGCTTCTACAGCGGTTCGAATCCGCTTCCGACCTCACAAAAAAACGCCCCGGTGAACGGGGCTTTTTATATGAATAAATATTATCATTATACAGGATTGCTTTGTTGTTTATTGCTGATCGCAGCGTGTTTTATGCCATGGACGCATTATAACAGCATTAATGAAACATTCAACGGATTTAATGTAAAAAGATTTTCGACCGGAAATTATTATGGAAAAGCTGGACGAATCATTACAATCTTTACCATTTTGATATTTGTGCTGATGCTTGTGCCTAAATTATGGGCAAAACGTGTGAATCTTTTTTTGTCTGCACTTTTATTTGCCTATTGTATCCGTACGTATATCATTTTCACCAATTCATTGTTTGAAGGTGAAGTTGAAAAAAAAGCAGGAATTTTTCTGATCATCCTTTTTTCATTCTTTGTTTTATTAACTTCCGTATTTCCTAAAAAAGAACACAATTTATAATCATTTGGATTTCTCTTTCACCCACGTGTCCTTAA
This sequence comes from Bacteroidota bacterium, assembly GCA_031411115.1. GTDB lineage: Bacteria > Bacteroidota > Bacteroidia > Chitinophagales > Chitinophagaceae > Ferruginibacter. The sequence goes on along the minus strand of JANOAO010000081.1, from coordinate 3,020 downwards.
GTGATACGGTTCTGTTGAAAACCATTTTATCTCCAGTAGAATCTTTATCAAAACAGAAATAACCTTTTCTTAGAAACTGAAATTTCATATTCCTGTCAGAGGTTAATAATGATGGTTCAACTTTCGCCTGTACCACCTCCAGTGAATGCGGATTAATATGGTCTTTAAAATCGCCTTCTTCAGTTAATGGATTTTCTGAAGTAAATAATCGATCATATAAACGTACTTCTGCATCCAACGCATTTTTTGCGCTAACCCAGTGAATAGTTCCCTTTACGGCAATGCCGGACGTATCATTTCCGCTTCGGCTTTGTGGGAAATATGTAGCATGAATTTCACCGATTCTTCCGTTGACGTCTTTCTCAAATCCTGTACATTCAATAATGTAAGCATGTTTCAACCGAACCATTTTCCCGGGAGCGAGTCGGAACCATTTTTTCTCCGGTACTTCCATAAAATCTTCCCGCTCAATCCATAATTCTCTGCTGAAAGGCAGTTTACGTGTGTTAGAGTTATCATCAGGAAGATTTTCTGCTTCCATCTCTTCTGTTATGGCTGCATCATAATTGGTGATGATGAGTTTAACTGGATCCAGCACTGCCATAGCGCGGTAGGCTGTTCTGTTCAGGTGTTCCCGAATACAAAATTCAAGCAGTTCAACATCTATCAGGTTATCGCGGCGTGCGATCCCAATTTTCTCACAAAAGCTATGAATACTTTCCGGCGTTAATCCTCTACGTCGGAATCCAGATATTGTAGGCATCCGCGGATCATCCCATCCATTTACATGTTTTTCTTGTACGAGCTGTAATAATTTTCGTTTGCTCATTACTGTGTAAGTCATATTTAAACGGGCAAATTCATATTGATGCGACGGAAAAATTTCGAGTTGCTCAATGAACCATTCATATAGCGGACGGTGAGGAACAAATTCTAGTGTACAGATACTGTGTGTGATATTTTCAATACTATCACTCTGTCCGTGCGCAAAATCATACATCGGGTAAATACACCATTTATCTCCTGTTCTGTGATGATGCGCATGTTTAATGCGGTAAATAATCGGATCGCGCATCAGCATATTGGTGGATGCCATATCAATTTTTGCCCGCAATACTTTTGAACCGTCGGGATATTTCCCTGCTTTCATCTCTTCAAATAATTTCAGGTTCTCATCAATGCTTCGTTCCCGGAAATGATTATTTTTTCCAGGTTCTGTAGGAGTGCCTTTCATTACGGCAATTTCTTCACTCGTGCTATCATCCACATAAGCCAGGCCTTTCTTAATCAGCTTTACGGCGTATTCAAAAAGTGAATCAAAATAATCGGAAGCGTACAATTCTTTTTCCCATTGGTAACCGAGCCATTTAATGTCTTCTTTAATGCTCTCTACGAATTCAGTATCTTCTGTAACGGGATTGGTATCATCAAAACGAAGATTGGTGGCACCACCATATTTTTTTGCAAGTGAAAAATTGAGAGTGATAGCTTTAGCATGACCAATATGCAAATAGCCGTTCGGCTCCGGCGGAAAGCGGGTAAGAATAGATTTGTATTTGCCCGATTTTATATCTTCTTCTACGATCTCCTCTAAAAAATTAAGCGTTTTCTCTTCGTTCATGATTGTGTTATGAGTGTCAAATTTACAATCTTATCTGTTGAGAACCTAAGGCGTATTTAATAAAAAAGCCCCATAGATTTACTATGAGGCAGTAATATTTAAGTATAATATTTTAGGCTCTTCCCATTCTTTTAAGGTATGATGCATGAGATGAAATGGCATGACGCATTCTTCTGTATTCTATGTAACGCACATTAAATTCATGACAAGTTTCCTTTATAATCTTACTGATAGCCGGATAATGAATGTGTGAAATTTTAGGAAACAGATGGTGTTCGATCTGAAAATTTAAACCGCCTACCAGCCAGCAAATCACTTTATTTCTTGTTGCAAAGTTTGCAGTAGTTTCAATCTGGTGTATAGCCCATTCATTTTCAATTTTACCATTGTCCTGCGGCACAGGAAAAGATGTTTCCTCCACTGTGTGCGCCAACTGGAAAACGATACTTAATATAAAACCACTGAACATTGTCATTACTAAAAAACCTGTTAACCAGGTAGTAAAACCGAGTAAATAAATGGGAAGTGCGATCATCATAAAAGCATATCCGATTTTTGCTGCCCAGAAAGCGAAATGATCAAAAGCACTCATTTTTTTAATAGGCACTGTTCCCACTTTCTTTTTAAAATATTTAGTGTAGTCCGTAATAAATAACCAGACGATCAATAATAAAGTATAGAGGAACCATACATAAATATGTTGAAAACGATGTATCCATCTTTTCTTTTGTGTAGGGCACATTCTAAGTAATGGTTTAATCTCTATATCATCATCCACTCCATCAATATTTGTATAAGTATGATGAATGATATTGTGTTTGTTGTTCCACATAATACCGCTGGCACCTAAAATATTTATGGAGAAAGTTGCCAGTTTATTTGCCAGTTTACTGTTGCTGAAACTGCCATGAGAACCATCGTGCATTACATTAAATCCAATGGCTGCTGTTAATCCTCCCATTAATACACATTCAGCAATTGCCCACCAGGTAGGTGGAGTAAAAAATACCAGATGAAAGTATACAGCAACGTATAAGGTAGACAATAAAATACTTTTAAAATACAGTGAGAAATCTCCGGTGCTTAATTTTTTGTTTTCAAGGAAATAATTGTTTACGCGGCGTTTAAGTTCCTGGTGAAAATTAGAGCCGGATGCGTTTACAAATTTTGGTGTTGCCATTTTTAAGTATTCTTTTTTATTAAAGCATCGAAACTTTCGATACCCATTGTTTTTTTGCTGATAAAGCCTTCGGCATATTCTACACCGATCATGGCACCGTAGTATCTGTCCCTTACAGCAAGAGCCGTCAGTCCCGCGAGAGCAATCGGATGGGCAGGGTCTGGAATGGGTGGATGTTGACTCGGAAAGCAGGCAATGACCTTGCTTTTCTCTTCAATG
>JANOAO010000080.1:0-28716 GCA_031411115.1 Bacteroidota bacterium | reverse complement strand
AAATGATTCAGGTCGATCCCATTGCTGGAACCGTTACCCAATACTTTCATTTTATCGACCGCAATTTTCTGTTGCTTTAAAAAATGGTGCTGAATATTTGAATTCGGAAAAACGAAGTGTGCTGCTGTTGCCGTTATTTTTTCAACTACAATCAAAAGCTTTTTCATAAAACCTGCATATTCCATCCATGGAAGTCCGGCAATGGTATGTAACCGTACCGGAACATTAGCAAATTTTGCCGCCCACATCCCAATCAATCCCGCTTTTGGCGTATGTGTATGTACAATATCAGGTTTGATTTTTTTTAAAAGCAGCCATAATTTTACCAGGCAGATAAAATCTTTCACTGGATTAATATTTCGGGTAAGTGGAACAATAAAATGTTCGCATTGTTCCTGTTGTTTCAAAGATTCAACTTCCTCACCGTCTGCTGAAATTAATTTTACATCAAAACCATTTTCCTGCATGAAGAATGGCTGGCCTTTTAAAAGTACTTTCATACTAACGGGCAGCGTGGTTATACGAACAAGCACCGGTCTCTTAACATTCGTTGCCATCAGGAGTTGACCAGCGTTGTAATTTCATTCATGGTTAAACTCTGGAAATTATATTTATCACGCAGGAACACATAATGTCGGATGATCTGTTGAAGTTCACGCATACATTGCGCAGGATGATTGCCGAAATTATGCGGATGCCACCATAGATGGTAATATGCTTTACGCTTTGCCGCTACAGTCATTTCATTTAATATTCTTGATATTTTAAAATGATTTTGAACTGTATAAGAATGTTTCCATGGTCTGTATAAACGTGTAGCAGGCAGATGTAACGGTAAGCCGTTCTGTATTTTTATGTCTTTAAGAAATACTGGTTTGATAGGCTGGAAACGAATGTATGCATCGCCCGCACGAAAAAATTTTTTCATGAACGATGAACCTGTTGCCGGTGACCAATACCATATTTCCGGGCTAGATCTGATAGAGGTAATTCCTACTTCCGTACAAACAGATAAATATTCTTTATTGAATTGATTTCTGGGAAACACCAATGATCTAATTTCAATACCATTCTTCTTTGCTACATCACATGCTTTACGCAAATCTGCACGGAATTGTTCTTTGGACTGACCGGGTTCCAGACAAAAATAATGTGCATAGGTATGTGTCCCAATCTCCTGATACGGTGTTTGTTTTATTTGTTCAATTATAGTTGGTGCAAAATGAAACGGGTCGTCCTCTGCATAAAATCCATGCTTGTTAATCCATTCGTACGCTGATACATTGGGATTGTCAAATGTGGGAATCACAGCAGGTTTATTTTGCTCCCATTCTGTAACGTTTTTATTAAATAACATCCCTACCGTTGCCCAAGTGACATGTATTTCATTTTCTGAAAATAATTTTAGTTTTTCAGGAATTACAGCACGGGTATTTTTAAAATATTGCTGCTGATGTTCATTTAACTCCATACTTTCAAAACATCCCCAATGCAATTCAAAATCCAGTGAGATGGCAAATACGCCGGGATAATTTTTCATCGGGTAGTTAACATTTTTCTGCCATGTGTATCAATATAATCTGTAATTACTGAACGGTATGACATGGCTTTACAAAAAATAATAAAAAAGAAGGGCATTACCTGTGCTTTTTGCCGCATAGCAATGCCAAGATTTCCTGAAACCTGAGCGAGAATGAAGGAACCGAAGAGAAAAAAGAAAAAACAGATCTTGAACCATCCATTCCATTTTCCCCAACTATTGAATGATTCACGGATTATTATAGTTACCATGAAAAGATAAAAAAGATTTTCAAAAGAGGCTATCAGAGAAATGGCGGAAAATCCATCGAAGAATAATGGTCGAAACCAAAAGGTGAACATCTTCATGAACAGATTATAATTTTGTATGTCTACACCGCTTCCTGCCTTTCCCAGTTCTTCTACTCTATGTAATAAATTATCAGAGTTAAGAATATTCAAACTATCTGTTTCAGCAAATTCCACCACACTGTCACTTATAAAATAGAAAACCACTGCCGCAATGAGAAACATCATCCATCTTACATACCATTTAATACCGGAACTGGCCAGGAAAACTCCTAACATGATACTTAATATCATAGTTAAAAACATATGCGGACGAACCATGTATGTTAGAAATCCACCTAACAGTAAAGGAATAAATCTTCTGTTGAACCGGCTCAAACCATAAATGAATAATGCGAGGCCCAACATGATCACACTTCCCTTTCCTAATGAAGAAGACCAATAATGAAGATTGGGCAAAAGAAATACAATCTCTGTGTATGCCATTCCCTGCCATACCGGTTTTAAAGAAATATTTTCTTTAATAGTTATATAAAAAAGCAGAGCGGCGAGGTAACCAAAAAATGAAAACACCAGCATCACTGCATAGTAACTTAATCCAAGTCCTTTAATAAATATCCAGCCTAAAAAAGTGATAAAAGTTGTGCTGGTTCCAAAAAGGTCCAACCATGTTTCAGAGTCTATTGCTTTTTTATAATAGGCAACCGAATCACTCGCTGAGTAAGCTGCAGAAATCATATAGGTGATCGTAAGTAAAAAATGAATACAAAATAACGTCCACACATAATTCTCACTTACATTAAACCGCGTAACTATTCTTGTTATAAAATAATTTAAAGTGATCAGTAATAATATTACAATGAATATATCCACTAAAATAATTCGAGGCTTCCTATAGAAGGTTGCCAGTTTTTAAATTGATTGAAATCGTCAAGGTCTGTTTGAGCCAGTGGTCGTAATGTTGTTAACGGTCCTTTTTTGAACGGACCTAACATGCGTTTTAATGGACGGTCAAATGTTGTAAGCGGAGATGGTGCACAGGTTACGATAGCTGGTTTTAATTGATTAATACAATTTTTCAAACTTTTTTTCAATGCTTTTGCTGAAGAAGAATCTGCATTCCAGATCTCACAGATACGCATTTCAAAAAATGACTTGACAGGTTTTAACCGGAATACAAATCCAAAATCTTTTTCTATAACTGAACCATATGTAACAACAGGACAATCTCTAAACCTCCATTGTAAATATTTTTTTGTTACAGGTGTATGAAAAAATGTATTTGAAAAAGGAACATCCTGTAATGGTACAATTGGAAATAATTCAGACATTTTCAACTCGGTATCCAACGTAAATTTTGCAGGTAACAGATGTCCGGGCCCTGCTAACAATGGCATTCTGCCAGCTATATGCCAGCCCATTTTTAGATAACCCTGCATGCTGATGGGGTTGGGCGTATTAAATACCAAGCCAATGCCATCATCAATACAGGATTCAACAGCACTCATAGTTAGTTTTCTGAAAATTCCTTTTCCCTGGAAAGCAGGATCTGTTGCGGTATCCACTGCACGAACTGCTTTTACTAATTCATTTCCACGAACCCAGTTCCAGTGCATAAACGTTCTTAGTCCTATAATCTTACCTTCTTCTTTTGCCAGCAATGTTTTACTTTTTCCAAAAGGATTTTTATCATGCTTCCATGTAAAAAATGCTTCTGATTTTGGAATCAATTTTTCCCCCAGACTTTTTCTGAGTAATGCGATCATTTCCGCCAGATCTGATTCCTGTGCAATTGATATTTCCATTATCCTTTGACCTGCCGGTATAATTTTTCGGTTTGTGCAACCATAGTTTTGATACTAAAACTTTCCTCCACTCTTCTTCTTGCTTTTGCGCCCCATATTTTTATTTCTGAAGGATTATTAATGAGATTTGATAATGGCTGATACAATTCCTTCCATTCAGACACAGGCATTGTAAATCCATCCTCCTTGTTTCTGATCAACTCTTTAATTCCTCCAGCATTGGTGGTTACGATCGCACATTCCATACTCATCGCTTCCAGCAATGCTATAGGAAGGCCTTCAAATTCTGAAGTCATTAAATAAATATCCATTGCCGAAAGGTATGGCAGCACATTGGTTTGTAAACCCGGCATCAGTATTTTACTTTCCATATCCTGTTCCTTTAAGAACTGCCGGATCTCAGGATTTAGAATTCCATCTCCCACCATACATCCCATTACATCAGGAAATTTCCGGCAAACTTCTTTCATCAGCAATATCCATTCTTTTAATCTCTTTTGAAATCGAAATACAGCAATAGTACCTATCAAAATAGTATTTTCGGCAATGCCTAACTGTTTCCGCATTTCCCATCCGCTTTCAACATCCTTTTTAAAATGCTCCACGTTCACTCCGTTCAAGATAGTATGAACAGGAATAGAAGGATGGATATTTTTTTCTATAGATTCTGCCACATCATTTGACACTGCGATAACCGCCGTTTGTTTATTAAAAGAGATTTTGTTCAGAACCTTGGTGATGTTATGATATCTTTCCTGTTTATTATGTTCTGTATATAAAACGGGAACTTTGGTTCTTGAAAAAATGTAACGGCCAACAAAACCAGCCCATGGTAAATGGCAATGAACCACATCAATATTATGCTGTCTGATATATTTAATGATTTGCTCCGCTTTCAACATGATCCGGATGTTATCCTTTGCAGAAAGATTGATTACTCTACCGCCTGCATTTTCTATACCTGCTACCATTTGATTCTTCCACGGCAGAAAATAGATATAATGAAATTCAAAATCATTCTTATTGTGTTGCAATAAAGTTTCCTGCAACAACATTTCTGCACCACCTCTTCCCAATGATTTTATAATATGTAATACTTTCATTTATTTTTTTGATACCTGTTGATACAGTTCTTCAAACTGCTGTACACATCTCTTCAATGTATAATTTTCCATAACCGATTGATAAGCGTTCGAGCCCAATCGATGCAACAAATTGCGGTCAGTCAATAAATCAGATACAGCATTTGCGAATTCGTCAGCATTATGACTTTCCATAACAAAACCTGTTTCATTATTAATGACAACTTCTGCAACGCCACCAACATTTACAGCAACTGAAGGAATTTGCTGCATGGCAGCTTCCAGCACAACACCGGGAACACCTTCTATCGTGCTCCCCAAAACAAACAAGTCGGCACCTGCAAGTAATTGCTGTACATTTTCCTGATGCCCTGCATATTTTATTTCGTCTTGCAGATCATTTGTACTTTTTTTAATGATTTCCAATAAAGGTCCTTCACCAACAAAAATCATTTTCAAAGAAGGGAATAATGGTTTTAATTTTCTGAACACCTGAATCAGGAAAGGATGATTTTTTTCCGGCGAGAATCTTCCAATGTGCAACAAAACGAAATCATTTTCCTGAAATTCATACTTTGCTCTTAAAGACTTTTTTTCAACAGACAGATCATATTTCAATTCAGGAATTCCTCTTCTGATTACTTTTGTTTTTGCTACCGGAAACTGATAAGTTTTTATAAGATCGTTCAATGATTGTTGCCCCACTGAAGTAACAAAATTTACTTTTTTGAAAAGTAATGCATTAAACTTTCGTTTATAACTGCCCGACGTTGACCAGGAACTTACCATACTGATATTCCGGTAAACAATCTTGATTTGCGGCAGCATAAATTTTGCAAACACTGCATATTTCAGAGTATCAGAACCATTTGCCTGAATAATATCAAAGTTTTCTTTTTTGATTAGTTTGATCAGCTTTATCAGCAGAGACAGGTCCAGGAATTTTTTTGTTCCATTCAAATCCATATTTCTGCAATGGCTAGCCTTCAATTCATGTGATGGTGCAGGATATAATCCCGCGAATACCACTTCATTATTTTTTGCCAGCAACTGACTTAATTCTGCAGCAAAAACTTCTGCACCTCGATATTGCCTTTGTGTAACAAGTTGAAGAATCTTCATTTAAAACCAGCGAAATCTTTTCGTTTGAATATCTGCAACAGTTAATCCGGCTGCATGATTGATCGTATGCATTCCCATCAAACTCTTATCCCATTTAGGTAATAATTGCTCAATGGGTTTTTCTTCAAAATGTGTTGGCGATAATGTGATGATCTCATTCAATTGAATACCGGCTCCATAATCCGGTGCTGATATTTGTGAAGGACGAATCAGCCTGTTTTCAAAATAAAATAATTTTCCTGCAGGACGGGCACAAGTCACATTTCTATAAACCGGATTCATTGGATGCGGCTTAAAAGGTTCATTCAGTAAATTTCCAGAAAAATAAATATGCAGATAAACATCAGAGGATAAACGATCATCCGATTTTTCATTACAGAATAAATACCAGATATTTTCCTGCTTATGTAAAGTTGCATCATAGATTCTTTTCCCAGACAACAGCACCTTTGTCTTTGTCCAATTGTTTGGAAATGCCGATGCTTTATATAAGATCAATTCATTCGCAGATGCGGATTCAGGCAACATATACCATTCATTATTATCTGCAAATACAAATGGATAAGATAAATGAAACGTTTCTTTTAAAACGACAGAAGGTTTGGATATTGTTTTAAGATCTGCAGATATTTCAATCAGCGAAATGTGTGCATTTTTTTCTTTATTCAGTTTTTCTTCAAAAAACACATAATATTTATCCTTAAAAATCACAAACGGGTCTGCCCAAATCCGGTCAGGAGCGGGTAATAACTTTTTATACCGGTGAAATGAACCCGGCATTGCCGAAGTTTTGGCATAAATCATTTGCCACTGGCTGGTATAAAACAATGCAACAATTTTTCTTGAAATATTCTGCCACATCCAATTGCACAAAATTTTAAATGATTGTACATTTCCCGGATTTTTATATAAAGGATCGGTGTAACAATATTTGCCGGAAATTTTTTTACGTAGGAAATAGTTGGCCGGATCTTTACTTAAATCTGCTATCACATTCAGTAAAGCTTCTCTGCCAGCATGATACAGTTTAGCCTGATTTCTGTAAAACGAATTTTTATCGGTACGTAAAGTGGCTTCCGATAAAATGTTGCCACCATCCAGTTCTTCTGTTAATTGCTGAACGGTTACTGTAGTAACAGGATGCTTGTTTACTACTTCCCAGAATGCTGGTGGCCCGCCTCTGTAATTTCTTGTATCACCATGGTGAAGAGAAATTATACCATAGCGGGCTACGGATAAAATTTCACCTCTTAAAATTCTGAATCCAAAACGGAGAAATATATCTATATCATATTTTCTGATCTCTGAAATAGTTTCTGCAGGAAATCTGTCAGAAAATTGTGTTTGTACAGGATGTACTTTAACAAGTGGAATATTTATCAATTCAAGTTTCTTCTTATTGAAAGGATCTCCTGAAAGCCGCATCAATTTCCTGTCTATATTTCTTAAAGTTCTATAGATGAATGTGGACGAATTATTTTTTGAATGGCCAGATGAATGGTTCAATACAGCCAACACTAATTCCACATTTGGCATTTGCTGTAATGAAATAATAGTTTCCTGCACCCATGATGAAACGTTGGTGGAATCGAGGAGTAAACCTATTCTAAGCAAAAACCATACTTTTACCAGATGACGAATTGGTTATACAACCCTTTAAAACTTTCTCATATTCAGCGGAAATGTTCCTGATGTCAAATCTTCTAAAGGCCTCTTCTCTGGCGTGTTCTGCCATTAACTTATGTACTGAATAATTTTCCATCATATTACTCATTGAATCAGTAAGTGCATGTATATTCTTGACAGGAAATACTAAAGCCGTTTTATTATTTTCTACGGCTTCCAGATTCATCGGAATGTCAGAAGCTATAATTGGAATTCCCACCATCATTGCTTCAATTAAGGATCCGCTGAAACCTTCATACCACGAAGGGAAAACAAAACAATCGGCATCATACATTTTTTTCCATCCTTCATGTACCATTCCATGCAAATTTATTTTTGAAGCAACTGATGATTGCGCTACGCGTTCTGTAATCTGTTTTCGAAAAGAACCGTCTCCAAAAATATCCAATTGGATGTGAGAATGTACTTCATTTAAATTTTCAAAGGCTTCTACGAGTTCCAATAAACCTTTTGTTTCCAATAATCTTCCCACAAATACAAACCGAAATATTTTACCCGGATTATTAATTTTTTCCGGAAACTTATTTTTGTCTCTCCCTCTGTAAACCACTTCCACTTTGCAGGGATCAATATTCAAATATTTGCAATTGCTTTTTTTGATAGATTCAGAATTAGCAATCCATCGTACAGGAATCTTAGCAGTAAACTTATCCAACAAATAATAAAAATGTGCTCCTATCTTCCGTTTAAAAGAAAAACTTTGCTGACGTTCGGCACTGTAACTATCACTAACAAACGTTCCGACCAGTTTTGTTTTCGTTCTTTTGCAGGCTATTCTGGATATAATATTGGCCCTTAAAATAGAGGATACAATAAGATCTGGTTTTTCGGTTTTTATCAAAGCTGTTAACTTTTGGATGCCGGATTTAAAATCTTTTTTTCCTTTCAGATCTAAATAAATTAATTGTATACCTGCGGCTTCATAAGCATCTTTTAGTTCGTGACGAGGATAGAAATAGATAACTGTTACTTGAACATCATTGGAAAAATGACTGACAATATCCAGTATGCTTTTTTCAGTTCCTGCGTTGATAAGTGCATCAACTGTAAAAAATATTTTCAAAATTTTTTCTTGCCTAAATGTTTGGTGAATCCTGCATAGTAACCGCTCCATAAATAGGTTAGATTGACAGATCCATATTTGAAGCCCCATCTAAAACCAATCAGGCTCTTTGCCATAACTCTGAAAAATAAAGAGGCCACACCTGCAAAAACTTTTTCTTTATACTTTAGAATGTAGGTAACATTTCTAACACTATAGAACTCACGCCACAATTTATCAATTTTTTTAACCTGGTATACTTTGCGACTGAAGTTCATACGGTTGGCATTTTTTCGATGGCGCAATAATTCTTCCCCCGAAACCAACACTGCAAAACCACCTCGCTGTATGGCTAAAGAATAATCCAGTTCTTCAAAACCAAAGAAAAGATCTTTATCAGGAAAAATATTTTTCTCTAAAACACGGCGATGTATCATCGGCAGCATATTGCCGGCAATATTGTCAACTTCTAAAATACCCGTCAGTTGATCATCGGGTATCCTGATAGTTTTTGCAGATTTTTTGTTAAACAACACGCCTACCGCTCCAATCATGCCTATTTTTTCAGGTTGATCATATCTCTCAGGAATTTGTAAAATATTTTCAATCACATTATCAAAATGTGGTGGATCATTATCATCCATCCATAGTATCCATTGCCAACCTTCGTCAAATAAAATTTTTAAGGCAAAATATGCTGCACCTGCTGGCCCGGAATTATAACCTGTGGCATGATAGCTTATATTTATTCCCGGAAATGATTCAGCTATTCTACACGCTGATTTTTCCGGATCATTATCAACTATCAGAATCTTTGCTGGTGGCTTAGTTTGTTCTAACAGCTTTTGAATCGTATCCACCAAAATTTCTTTCCGCTGAAACGTCATAATAAATGCAGCATAACGGCTATCTGGCTGCATGATCAAAATAATCTTTTAAAGAATCTGACAATTCATTTTTATTAAACGAAATATCTTTTACAGAACAACTTAAAAAAGCTGCTTTCCATTTTACAATATCATCATGTATTAAAACCGTATCCATGGTTTTGATCCCGACTCCGGAATAATAATCATAAAATTTAAAATCTCCGCGTTTCAGATTTTCTGATAACATGATCCGGCAGGTTGGAATACCATAAGCTTCTGCGAGTATCAATCCGTGCAAAGAACTGGAAATGATATTCTCACAACTCAATACCTCTTTCACAAATGTTTCTGTATCTGTCTGTATGTCTATTATTTTTACAGACGGATCTTTTAGCGCTTCTAATAATATGATACCCGGTTTTTTTTTATCAGAGTAATGTGGGACAATTCCGTAACGATGTGTTTTTTTTATATTATTATCAGGAAAGATATCTGGAAATAACAAAACGGGATCACCAAAGAGATTACAATCACCACCTGTTTCTTTGATTTTTTTTAAGGAATTATATCCTCTTAATGCCAATACTTTTTTAGGCTTGTTGTATATCGTAGTTTCTGCAGACAAAACTCCAGAACCCCAAATCACAAAATTGCTGAGATCTCCGGAAATAATGCTTCCGATCCCTAACAATTCCGGTTTATGCAAATAGTTGAAAACCTGATTGGAAGAAACAATTTTTCTGCCCGTGATTTTCTGTACGAGATAAGGATTAACCGTATCTCCCCAATTCGGAACAAAATCCCAATACTTTAATAAAACAGATTCCGGGTCTCTATAATCTGTATAAATACCCGCATTAATATGATTGAGTTTACGGTTAAATGCAGCAATTTTTTTCTTCCATTTATTACTCAGCATATCAGTCTATTTTCGGTTTCCACAACTTTTTAGCAATGAATGGAATATTCAGCATCAGGATGCGTGCAAATGCTGTTGCATTAAATGGTTTTAATAACCAGGCACGAAGTAATAATTTCTTAGCCTCTTTTATTTTATTGAGTTTGTAACTGGCAATTCCTGCAGTTTGCAGATAATATCTTTTGGAAGAAGGACGATTAACAAACCAGTCTTTATGTTTATTTAGAATGTACAAATTGGAATCGATCCTGTTCTGCAAATTCTTGCTTCCTCCCGATGGTGAAGGTTTATACACCAGATTAGCGGCCTCAATAAAAGCCGGCACAACATTTTCTTTTTTTATTCTGTAACTGAGTTCTGTATTTTCTCCAAAATGGACATTATTATCATACATCCCTATTTTTATAAATATATTTCTCCTGATAGCAAATGCTCCCGCCAAAAAAACGCCCCAGTCTTTTTTATTATGATAAGGATCTTTAGGATCAATGAAATTATACTGATTGCCACGTTGTACTTTTACAGAACAAAATGCAATGTCAGCATGAACAGCATGTATGGCATCATAAAAATCTTCTAACCAGTTTTTTTCGATATGATCATCACTGTCTAAAAAAATAACAAATTCTCCATTTGCGTTTTGAGCGCCCAAATTTCGCGCTGCACAAACACCTTTATTATGCTGATGATAATATTTAATTCTTGACTCTTTAAAATTTTCAACCACTGTTTTGATGTCATCTGAAGATCCGTCATCAGCAATGATCAGTTCAAAATCAGTAAACGTTTGTAATAACACCGCAGGAATCGTTGATTTCAATATTTCAGCTCTGTTATATGCAGGAATAATAATACTGAAAAATGGAATATTAGGCTTCATGTTAAACAGACAACTTCCCTGCGATCATATAAAAGTAACCAAGTGAATCAATAATAAAATTCTGCCGATAATAATTTTTATTGATCAACCTCAAACTATTTTTTAAAAGAGAAAATGTTGAAACGGCAACACCTCTAATGAACAAAAATATTTTTTGATGAAACGGTAATGGTCCTTTCACGATTTGCGCATCTCTGCCTTTACCATAACTTCTTTTGAGATGCCATTTCAATGTGTGTTTGTATCCGGCAACCAGATGATCAATTTTCCATGAAGGGTCGAATCCTATAATGGCTCCCGCTTCCTGCATTTTATTTTGTAAGATGGTCTCTTCCCCATAACCGATAATATTACCACGCATACCAATATCTGTTGGGAAATATCCTGCCTGTATCAGCCACAATTTTTTAAATGCACATATTCCGCCTGCCACTGTTTTACCTTTTGGTAAGGGGCCGATGTCATTCCGCAATAAAGTCATTTTACCAAAATCACCCGACAACCATTTTGGTTTTGAATGTTCATACCATGGAAGAAACATTCCACCAAAACCATCAAAAGAATGATTATTCATCAGATCAAATAAACGCTCCATATAATCAGGATGTGCCATTGCATCATCATCCATATAACACACCCAATCAAATTTTGATTCATGTATACCTCTATTCCGGGCGAAACTTAAACCAATATTTTTTTCATGCACACATTTTAATCCCGGAAGGAGATTTTGAAAGCCAGCAACAACCTGCTCTGTATTATCTGAAGAATTATTGTTCACCACTATGAATTCAACATTCGCAGGCATCAAATTCTGCCGTGTAAAAGACGAGAGGCATTGTTGTAAGTATTTTGCCCTGTTATGTGTACATATTACAATTGAAACGCCGTGCATCAATATCCTTTCTCTGTTAAAAACAACTTCTTCAATTTCCGGTTGTGCAGGTAATTTAAAATTTTTCCTACGAATCCAAAACTGATGATATTACTGTTGTTGTAATGAAATTTAAAAACATATTTAAAAGCTGCATCAATAAAATCGGATGTAAACAAAGTCTTTTTAAAAAAAGTATTATAATATTTAGGATACTCTTTTAGCACCCGAAACACATCATCCTTTCTATACCAATGCCGGAATGATAAGAAAGAATTCATTAATGCGAAATCAGATGGTTTGTAAATCAACTGATATTTTTGCGATTCAGTTTTGAAATATTGGAATGACTCTTCCGTATTTCCCTGCATAATATTCAAGCCCAGGCATTGAAGTAAACGATGCTTAATAGCCGGTTTATTATCTATTGTTCTGTCGATATTAAACTCACTGTCAGTTTGAATCCGTACATCTTTTTGCTTTCTGCGTTCAATTACTTTAATTGTATTTGCATACATTGTCCAGGCATTCCTGCTCATACTGTTATGTAATTGCCGATAAGCCACTAAAGGTTTCTGTATAATAAATCTTTTTGCTCCCGCTTTCGCTGCACGGAGCCAAAAATCCCAATCTTCGGCACTTCTTAGCGTTGAATCAAATTCACCCAGTTTGGAAGCAAAGGCTCTATTTATAAATAATGACTGGCAAGGCCCCGGATTTCCATTCATTACAACCTCCAGCATTAAACCGCTTTCACCATGTACATTTTTGAAATTGATAAGTTGGCCGTCTTCGTCCACTATATTATAAGCAGTCTGAATAATATCTGCCTTCTCGGACGTGATAGCTTTAGCCACTTCAGTTAAGCAATTATCCAGATAATAATCATCTGCATCTAAAAAATCGAGCCACTCACCTGTTGCTAATGTAAGACCGGCATTACGGGCTGCAGACAAACCTCCATTTTGCTGATGAACAATTTTTATTCGGTTATCTTCTGATGCAAATTTTTCTGCTACAACTGCAGTATCATCAGTTGATCCATCATTAACGATTATTGCTTCCCAGTCTTCAAAATCTTGTTGCTGTATAGAGGCAATTGTTTCCGGTAACCAGACTGCCTGGTTAAAGCAAGGTATTATGATAGAAAATAAAGGCAATTAAAACTTCTCTCTTAAATCGGTCATTGGTTTTTCAAACAATCTATATAAAATGAAAGAAAGCACAATGGTAAAAAACCAAAACATAAAATATTGCAATCCGTAATAGGTAAGACCGGCATCTTCCGTTAAACCAATTAATGATGATACGCCCGGAATCACCAATCCCTGCACGGGCGTGAGATTCAATAAATACATCGAATAAGAGATAATACTTATAAAAGTAAATATGAACGCTGCAGATTTAAATCGGGTGAACTTCCATTGTGTAAAAAAGGGAAGCGCCAGCATGGAAGCGATCGATTCAAGATTAAATTGATACACAGATAAGAACCAGGTATCCCCTTTCACCAGGCGGGCGTAAAACGTTAGAAATAAAACAAGCATAACAGATATAGCCAGACAACTATTTTTATATTTTATCCATGAACTTGTCCTGAATTTAAAAAAATACGCTGCGATAATACCATACATCAGGCAATCGAGCCTCATTATGGTAACTTTCTGAATTTCATTATTCCAGTCTGTAATACCCGTGGAATGTTTATAAATTCTTAGAGCAAAAGGCACAATGATAAATATAATTGCAGCAAACAATACAGACTTGCTTTTGTGCTTCATCATTTTGAAAAGTGCAAAACAGGCCAATGGGAAAAGTAAATAAAACCATTCTTCTACACAAAGACTCCATGCCTCAGGAAAAAATTGAGGCCCCGGCCATGCAAAATTCTGAAGAAATAAAAAATAGTTCAGATAAGAATCTTCGGATGCAATAAACCTTTGGAAAAAAATCAAAATCACCAGAACTAAAATATAGTTAGGCAATGTTCTAAACCATCTTCTGATCCAGAAATTCAGAAGATCTTTTCCGGTGAAACGGGAAGTCTGAATAATTTTCAGCAAAATCCCGCCGATCAAAAATCCACTTAATACAAAAAAGACAGATACACCATCAATATAGGGAACTGGCAATAAATATTGAAACTTGACTGACTTCGGCAATACGTAAACGCCATGCCCATACACCACTAATAAAATGGCAATAGAGCGCATTACATCCAGACCGAAAATCCGCTTGTCGTTTTTTTCTAAAAAGTTGTCAATAAAATTCATCTTACTTAAATTCTTTTCCAGTTTTCCCAGGCGAATGGAAATTGAAAGGTGAGTTTATGCGTTTTGCTTAAACTTTTATGAATTGCATTCATCCTTTCTTCCGGATTATCCACAAAGTGATGAAACTGAACAAGAATATTATCGAATTTATGGATCAGTTGTTTTTCAATCAGATATTCTAATAACTCGTATTCACCTCCTTCAATGTTAATCTTCACCATATCTATATTATCAACCGGATGAAGATTGAAAAACGTAACTGCGTCTTTCAGGTGTATTTCTACTTTCTCTGAACCGGATGTAACTTTTTTTGAAAGGAAGGAAGTCGCATCACCCGCAATTCCCATATCCTCCGTACGGTTATTCGAAGCAAGGCCGTAAGGGAATAATTTAAAATCAGGATTGTTTTTAAATCTTTCTTCAATTTTTTTATAGAAAGCAGGTAATGGTTCAAATATGTAAGTCTTCGCACCATACATACCATATAAATCGCTGCTGTACTGACCATCATAACCACCAAAATCAAATACAATAGAATTTTTTGTTAATGGAAAAGTATAGCGTAATTTTTTATTTTCCGGTTTGGTATGCCACAGATGTATCCCATAACTCCAATCGTTTTTAGGAGGTGCCACCACAAATCCCTTTGCTTTTTGCTTAAGGAAGAAAGAACCTCGCAGTAAAAATTTATGGATCGATTTTTTAATGGAACTCATTAGAATGTTTTGTTTTACTTTTTATATGCTGATCTATCAAATTTTTAACCTCAGGGTATTGTTGAAAATCAAATTTTCTGGCGAATAAATAATTGCCTTTGTAAATTTCAGGTAGATCAGATGACTGAATAGTTTTAGGAGAACTACCTGTTTCTTCCCAGGGAATGTATCTTAAAGTTTCGTTCTGAATATTAAGATTGCTTCCTGAATGTTGCATTAACATGGTTGGAATGTAGATTTCTTCAGGAATCAATGTATATTTTAAACGCTTCGCCAGCTTTATATCAGCCCTGATATTATTCAACAATGTATGAACAGCATCGCGATGAAGTATAAAATAAAATTCGCCGCCATAATAATTATGCGATAAATCAAACTGATCAACTTTTTTACGCCATTGTCTGTATAAAATTTTATAAACAGGATTTTGCGTTTTTTCTGTTAGCACAATTCTTTTACTGCCAATAAAGAACGAACAACTTTGTAAGCGATCCATGCCACCATTTCTCCAATGGCATGGAAGTGGAAAATGGTACATGAAACTCGAAGGAGAAGAAGTCTGTAATTTTTCTCTGATACCGGTTACGGAGTTGACCGGATAATCCTGTCCACTCAAATGAATGAAATAATCAAAATTCATTTCATGCAGTAAAGCATTTCCGAGTGCTTCAAGCATTGCTTTCACACAGAGGTAACTACCCCAGTAAGATGTATATCTTTTTACGAAGATGATATTTGAACCGGCATTTTTTTCTAACGCCTGTTTGAATGGTATATCATCTTTTGTTTTATCAATATGGATGAAAAAATAGTGATCCTGATGCGTCAGGCTCTTTACCAAAGCACTTATTTGCTCAGGATTTTTATAAGCCAGTATGACAAAAGCAATTTTCATTTACCCTTTTACCAACTTCCATAAAAGAAGTTTATAATTTTTTTTGGATAGCTGTGAAAATGAAAACAATTTATTTTTTCCGAAGAAAAAAGAAGTTAACATTTTTCTGGTAACGATTCCTTTCAACTGAAATAAATATTCGAATAATTCATTAGCAGTCTTTTTTACATAGTTCTGAAAGAATAACATCTCTTTTTCAGGATCCATTAAAGGTGCCTCTTCTATATTTTGTTGTAATTGTTGCTGATCATTCAATGTATCTGACCAGCCTTTACCTTTGTGATGATCTGCTATAAGCCGGATAACCGCTTCTGATTTTTCTGCTAACATTTCATCAGAATATGAAATAGCTTCCTTCAAATTGGCTGCTAATTCTTTTTTATTTTTAGATCGCTTACATATTTTTGAAATAGAATGATGCAGGGCTTCATAGGAAGCAGCCAGATAACAATCATGTGGTGAGAAAACCGGCAACGCACCAAACTTACAAGCGTCTAACATTCCCAATGGGGAAGCGATAGGAAATGGCTCTATAAAATAATCAAATGCCTTAAAATACATATCCGGATCGGTAACAATTCCCAAACATTGTATATTCGAAGGCAACGATAACTTTTTATATAACAAGGATTGAAACTCATCTTCATTCAGGCCTACTACCATAAATAGAACAGTAGGATAAATCAATGCATTATCTCTCAGAAAATCAGCAAAACTGTCTTCATTTTTATCTACCTGAACTTTTGAAATATTCGTTAGTGTGCCTGCAATCCTAACATCAGCAGATAAACCCAAAAGCTGCTTAGCTGCTTTTTTAGAAACAATTTCATATGTATGATCAACAGGAAGTAAAAGCAATTCAGATTTTTTTACATTTCGGCGTTTTCTTGTTACCGTCATTCCTGAAGAACGAAAGTCTATGATACTGTCGATCCATTTACCACCTATCCAAAAGGTATGATCTGCATGATTGAATAAAGAAATCGTACAGGGATGAAATTTACCGAATGTGATCATTGGCAGCAGATCATTCGGATGTGTAAACAGAAATATTCTGGATGGATTGAGTTCCATCAAAGTCTTTCGCAGTGCATAACTTTTTGAAGTAAAATCGATGCCTTCGTTCCTGATCAACTTTGTTTGAGACTGATTAAAAAATTGCTGCAAATTTTGTGGCAATGCTTTTTTCTGATCCAGTAATATCAATGTATGCTTAGCGCTCCTGATATTATCTATAAAATGCAAAATACATCTGCTGTGTCCTCCAACAGCAAATAAACGTGTGGCAATATATACATAATGCTTTTCTGACGGTTGACTGATCCAATCAGATGATGGAAGCATCAGTTCTGCAAGTTTGTCTTCTACCTGCTGATCTGTATAAACTCCCGGATAATGAGACCAGCAGAATAAACCAAAATCCTCTCCCTTTCTGAATAATTTCTCAGGAACTGTTTCCTGTAAAATAACTTTTTTGAATGTCTGATAAAGGTGATTAACAACCTTAGCGTCCATCAGCAAACCTTTTTATACAATCCGCTATATAAATAACCTGCTCTTCCTGCAAGCCGGGCCAAACCGGTAAGCTCAGACAAGTCTCTGCTATTTCTTCTGCCAGAGGAAAGTCACCTTTTTTATATCCCAATTCAGCATAGGCTTGTTGCAGATGCGGTGGTAGCGGATAATGTATGAGTGTACCTATACCATTAGCATCTAAAAATTTCTGTAATGCTTCACGCCTTTCATGACGAATTACATACAGATGATAAGTATGTGTAGCTCCGGCAGCAATTTTAGGAAGAATTATTCCCTGTATATCGGAGAGATGCATATCATACCATTCGGCAATACGCTGGCGTTGCTTTATCCAATCAGGCAAATATTTTAGTTTGACATTCAGGAAAGAAGCCTGACATTCATCCAGACGCATATTAAATCCAATTGCTTCATTATGGTATTTTTTTTCTGAACCGTAATTACGTAACATTTTTACGGCATTTGCAAGACCAGAATCATTGGTAGTAATTCCTCCTGCATCACCTAAAGCGCCGAGATTTTTTCCCGGATAAAAACTAGTTGCATTAATGTGACCGAAACTTCCCGCAAGTTTACCGTTATACAATGCACCCTGCGCCTGAGCATTATCTTCTATAACTTTAAGACCATGCCTCTCTGCAATATTCATGATGGCATCCATTTCACAAGCCTGTCCATATAAATGTACTGGCATAATCGCTTTTGTACGCGATGTAGTAGCTGCTTCAATTTTATCAGGATCTATATTATATGTTTCTATATCCGGTTCTACAAATACTGGTGTAGCACCTACAAATGAAACAGCCAATACGGTTGCAATAAAAGTGTTGGATGGAACGATCACTTCGTCTCCTTTTCCGATACCTAAACTTTTCAACGACAGATGTAGTGCATCTAAACCATTACTGATGCCAATGCAATACTTAGTCTGATTGAAATCTGCATAGGCATTTTCAAAGGTCTTTACTTCCTCACCTAGAATATACCAGCTTTTATCAAAGAATTTTTCGAAACCTGAGACGATCTCTTCTCTGATCTGCTTATTGGTATCCTCGAAAGATAAAAATGGGATCTGCATAATTATTTGGAACAAATGATAAAAATCTCAGCACAATTTTCAGGGAAGAATTTTCCTACTTTAAAGAATCCTTCAATCATTTCGGGTGTCCAGTTTTTTTCAATTTGACCGTTCGTTAAAGGTTTCAAATAATAACCACCGCTTTTAATAACAGTATAGCCTGCAGCCAAAACATCTTTCTTCAAATTTTCGGTATCATACACCCTGTAATGTCCCAGTGAATGATCTCTTTCATTCAACTGATATTCATTCTCCAGTAAACCCATCTGAACAGCCACCATGCGGTGTATAGATCTTGCATTAGGAACAGCCAGTAAAAAGACCCCATCATCTTTTAACCATGTTCTTATTCTTTGCAATATGGATACAGGATCATTTACGTGTTCCAGTACATGACTCATAATGATCGTATCATATTTCTTTGAAGGCTCAAACTCTTCAATCATTGCATGATTCTTTATTACATTGGGATAGTCAGGAATTTGCTTTAATAATTCACCCGAACCTTCTACGAGATCGAGGGTTTTAAATTCTTTAACCAGATATTTAGTCATGTATCCTGATGCAGGGCCAACTTCCAATGCACATGTCCCCTTGAAAAAAGGTTGCAATGTTTTAAAACCATAATCTGCAAGTGTATAGTCGAAATTTAAAAATGAATCAGCATAAAAATTTTCTGATTCAATTACCTTTTGCTTTACTGCATCCATATTAATTAATTGAAATGTAAATCTAAAACACTCGCTGCTATAATATCAGGACTGTATTCCATTAGTCTTTCCTGATTTAAAAAACCTGTTAGTACTGCCGCAGTTCGCATACCCAACAACTTACCGGTTTTGATATCATAACCGGTATCACCAATCAGCCAGTCATTTGCTGAAGGATGATAATGTCTGATTAAAATATCTTTTTCTGTACTACGATTAGTAACCAATACTGCCGTAAAAATATCCTGCCAGCCAAATTTTTCTATTTGCTCCGCTACTTTAATTTCTGACTGGCGGGCAGTGACGAGAAATATTTCATGTTCTTCCTTCAGAAGATGCAGAAACTCAGTTACATTATCAAATGGCTTGTCATAATTCAGCCATTCATCTGTTTCTATCAGCGAAAGCCATTGCTGCTGAAAAGACTCGATCATTTCAGCGTTGTAATTGAATTTTGCTGATAAAATATGCGTATGATCGATCTTATTTTTCTTGAAATTCCAATAAGTTTCGAAGTTAAAATCTGATTCCGGAACGAGGTGTTGAAAGAGTTCATATAACCGTTGTTTCGAATCGAGAAGCGTACCATCCAGATCAAAAAATAATTTTATCATGACAGCGACTTCATATAATTCCATTCAGCCAGTAATCCTTTTTTCAAATCCCATTTTTCAATACACAAAACAGTCTTCATTAATGTATTATCAAACTCAAGATCTCTCCCTGCTGCATTGCTGGCAATACATTCAGGCAAGATGTTTTTTTCACTTATTTGTATCAGAAGATCGATAACATCACAAATACGGGTTGCAGTTCCACTCACTACATTTACCACCTGCTGATCTGAATCAATGATTATTGCATGCAGGATGGCATCCACCACATCGTGAATATAAATAAATGAACGTGTTTCTTTTCCACTTCCCCAAAGCTGCGGACTTTCGCCATTCAGTAATTTACGGATAGTAAGAGGAATCATTTTTTGATAATGCTCTTCGCCTGGCCCGTACACATGGCCTAACCTTAACATCATTGCCTTCACATTATTAAACTGCGCCCATGCAGAAATCATTTTTTCACAATAAAATTTTGAATGGCCGTATAAACTTGCAGGTGAAATGTTTGTAGCCTCAGAAATTTTGCCGGAGGTATCATACACATCTACCGTACTGATAAAAATAAATTTCTTAACGATTAAAGGCAATACATCCAATAATTTTTTTGTGGTCTCTATATTGGAAAAACATAGATCATATGCATTGGCTTCTGAAGATTTTTTTGGGATGAATGCACCGGCATGAATTACGCAATCAATAGTTTCAACACCGTTATTTTGAAAGAAGTTTTTATCAAAATTGTAATTATTGTGCAGCAAATATTTACAATTATCTATAGGAGCAGATGTTAATGCAACGATTTTGTCATTGCCATAAACTGAAATGATTTTATCCAGCAAATGTTTTCCAATAAAACCCGATGTTCCTGTTACCAGAATCATTACAGAATAATTATGTCGTTTTCAATTTCTCCCGGCTTCATTAAACGCGGAGCCGTATCCATTCCTCTCAACCACAACAATCCGTCTGGCAATGGATTGATTTTTTTCTGAAGTTTTGGGAATTCATTGTATAAAGCAATGTCTTTAAAAATCTCCGGCAGATTCAATCCGGCTTCTGTAAAGAAAAGTACAGTTGTGAAAAATCTGGAAATATTTATTTCTGTAGGATTTGGAATTCCTTTTTTATCATAAGCCATATCTACTCCAAAAATCCCATGAGGCTTATCCGAAACGGCTTTAACTGTGCTGATAGCAATCTCATTCACCTGATCATCTGAATATGTTTGTCCAACCTTGGTAACACCAGTAACGCCCGACAGCGTTCTGTTGCCATGCGTCCATGCTTTGCGTAATCTTGTCTGGGCGACAATGAGTTCCCCTTCATGCCATAACGATAGCCAGGTTACTGTTTCAGGTTGTAACATACCTGCAGCAATAAAATCGCCCCATCCATCATACCGATCTATCCAGCCTTTGGCAAACGTAAGATCATTAGTAGGCAATGCGCCCTTTCCGCCGCCACCAATAGAAGATGCACGCAACCAGATCCTTCCTTTATCATCACCTAATTTCTCAAATGCATTTTTAAGATCATCTTCATTATTTATGATAAGATTCTCGGGAACCTTAATACCTGCATCTTTTAATTTCAGATAAGTTTTGTATTTGTGAACGCAGGTATCTATCACTTCATGTGAAGGCATAAATGTTTTAGTTCCAGCAGCATGAATATCATCTCTGATCAGTGATGCATAAAATATTTCAAGATCATTCTGAAAATGAATCAGGTCTGGTTTTTCTTTTTCAAGAATTGCCAGCAGTGCATTTTTATATTGAACAGTATCCGCGTAAGGAACTGCATATTTTCTTTTAGCTGCAGATAAAACCATATCGGTTGGTTCACTTCCCATTCCAATGATCTCTTCCTGCTTTTTACTTTTTAAAAGAGAGTGAATTACACCTTCTGATGGTGCGCCGCCTGCACCGGCTATTAGTATTTTTTTCAAATGTTAGTTAGTTTTAAAAACTCATCATAATCTCTGAGATAATCTTCGGATTCATATAAGCGGGAAGCGAGCACCAAACAAATGGCTCCTGATGAAAAATTTGAAAGGTCCCGCCACATATAGGGTTTAATATGCAATCCGAAATTAGGCCGGTTCAATTGAACTGTCTTTTTATTTTTACCGTCATCTATCGTTACATCAAAACTTCCGCTTGCCGCAATAATCACCTGCTCTAATTGTTTATGTGCATGTGCACCTCTGGTTTCACCACCGGGAACATCATATAAATAATACACTCTTGAAACATCAAACGGTATTTCAATGTTATTTTGAATGGCGGTGATATTTCCTGCCCTGTTATTAATTTTAGGAAAATGAATGATCGAACAGTCGTAAATCGAAAATCTTTTACCCATTGATCATTGATTTATATTCATTCATATCCCTGATGTAATCGCTTTCCGAAAATAATTGATCGGTTGCCGTAAATGCGAGTGCGTTGGTGGAGAAATTTTCCATACTTCTCCAGATCATTTTGGGAACATACAAACCATAATATGATCGGTTCAGTGTAAATTTTTTTTCTTCTTTCCCATCAAATAAAACCACATCAAAACTTCCCGACAAGGCAATGATGAATTCCTGCATCGTGCGGTACGCATGACCACCTCGTTGTTCGCCGCCGGGAACATCATAAATCCAGTATACGCGTTGAATGGTGAAAGGAATATGTTTTTCATTTTCAAAAAAACTCAGATTTCCTCTGTCATCCGGAATCTTTGGAAGATCAATTAATTTTACCTCGTGTATCAACCTGAAATAGTTTTGTAAGAAACCTGATATGGGATATCCGGGCGCGTTACCCCAGGCAACGTCTGGCTGTTACTTCCTAAGGTCTCATTCAGCACTTCAAATAAAACAAGATCCTGAATGCTGAAAAGTGCATACCGTTGATTCTCTCCAAAGATGATATTAAAACGATAGGAACCGGTGTTCAAAAAATTAGCCGGTAATTTACCGCTCACATTATACATTCCTCTTTCAGAATTTTTATCGGCACTTATAAATACGCCATGGTGAAATACCACAACTTCATCCAGGTTCACCAATTCAAATGTTACATCTAAATTGATGTTTTCTTTATGGTTATAAAAAGCCAGTTTAAATTCAAGGCCGGAAGAAATTGTAAGTACATCTCCCGTTAATGGCAAAACATCAAATTCCAGTACTCTGATATTTTCATTTCCCGGTGCTGTTTCCATCGAACCATCATGACTAAATGATGAATTTGCCTCATGAGAAGATTGATAATAATTAACCGCATCAAGCTGTGATCCCTGATACACCAGATTGCCCTGTTTTAAAACAAGACCTTTTGTACATAATGATTTTACAGCGGCCATATTATGACTTACAAATAAAATGGTACGGCCTTCATTATTACTAACATCTTTCATTCTGCCCAAACATTTTTTTTGAAACTCTGCATCACCTACAGCCAGCACTTCATCCACAATAAGAATATCCGGTTCTAAAAAAGCGGCAACTGCAAAAGCAAGTCTCACATACATTCCACTACTGTATCTTTTTACAGGTGTATCAATGTATTTTTCAACACCGGCAAAATCAACAATAGCATCAAAGTGTTTTTGAATCTCCCATTTCTTCATGCCGAGGATAGCACCATTCATGAAAATGTTTTCTTTACCAGTAAGTTCTGGATGAAAACCTGTTCCTACTTCCAGTAAACTGGCAATCCTTCCCTGAAGTTTTATACTTCCGGTGGTAGGTTTGGTGAGTTTAGAAACTATTTTGAGCAATGTGCTTTTACCTGCGCCATTTCTTCCAATGATTCCGAGCACCTCACCTTTCTTTACTTCAAAATTGATGTCTCGCAGCGACCATACGAAATCATTTCCATCTTTTTTGGTGCGGTCGTTTACGCTGCCTATGCGTGCATAAGGATCCGGTTTACGATTTACTTTTGCCCACCATCTGTTCAAATCGCGACTGAGGGTTCGGCTACCGATCTGCCCTAGCTGATATAATTTGCTTAAATTTTCTACTTTAATTACAACGTCTTCCATACTTCAGATTCTACACGGTATCCATGAAAGTTTTTTCTACCTTATTAAAAATTAATACGCCTGAACACAAAAGCACCAGCATCCATGCTGCGCTATAACCCAGCATCACCCAACTAAAACTCCCTTCACCAAAAAAAGCAAAACGGAACGTCTCCAGTATTGGCGCAAGCGGATTTAATTGAAGAAAAAATCTGTAATTATCTGGAATACTCGACAATGACAACGGATAGATTACGGGAGTAACATACATCAGTAATTGTGTTCCAAATGCCATTAAGAAAATCAGGTCGCGGTATTTGGAAGTAAGTGCTGAAATAATCATCCCTAATCCTAAACCAAATCCGGCCATCAGTATCAATAATACCGGCAATAAAAAAATATATTGTGTCGGATGAATCTGAGCAGGTGTTGCCATCAGATAATAAATATAAAATCCAACAAATAATAAAAATTGAATACCAAAACGAATGAGATTACTCATCATGATGGATAAAGGAACTATTAAACGCGGGAAATAAACTTTTCCAAACAAACCTGCATTGTCTTTAAAAACGGTTGCAGTTTTATTCATGCATTCTGAAAAATAATTCCAGCAACTTAATCCTGCGAGATAAAATAAGATGGGAGGAATAACGCCGGTTTTAATTCCCGCTGCTTTATTAAAAATAAAAAGGAATGTAACGGAGGTTAAAAGCGGCTGAATAAAAAACCAAAGCGGTCCTAATATCGTTTGTTTATAATTGGCTACAAAATCTCTTCTCACAAACATGGATAGCAAATAACGATTTTGCCATACATCTTTTAATTTCAGATCAAATAAAGAATGTGTTGGTTGTATGATCTCCGTCCACTTTCGTTCTGCTGCAGGTTCCACTGAAGTTAGCTTTACATTCACATTAATTCATTTATTATGCTTCGTCTTTTGGAGTAGGTGTATAATAACCATACCCATATTTACGCTTGTAATAATATTTTCCATATTTATTACCGTAATATCCTTTAGTTTTTACGCCATTAAAGATCAATGCCATGTTGCGGAAAAAGCCCTGATCTTTCCATTCATTAATATCACCTATCTGTTCAGTAATTGTTTGCTGGTAACGCGTCATAACTAATGTAACATCGGCCCATTGACCTAAAATCTGAGCATCGGCCACAATTCCGAAAGGAGGTGTATCTATAATTACCACATCATAGTTATTATCAAGAAATTCTTTCAGTCCGGTCATATGTTGCCCTGAAATCAACTCCTGTGGATTTGGTGGAATGGCGCCTGCCGGAAAAAAGTCGAGCACTTCAGTTGTATCTGTTAATAGATGATGTATGATGGATGCCGGTGTATTTTTTCCAATTAGTACACTCGACAAACCGGGCTTATTCTTTTCTATATTAAGTGCCTTCGTCATTTTAGGGCGACGAAGATCAAATTCCAGTAAGGCAACTCTTTTTCCCTGCATGGCATAACTCCGGCTGAGATTTAGTGAAAGAAAAGTTTTCCCTTCACCACTTACACTGGAAGTAATCATAATATAATTACAACTCCCGCCGGATGTTCGGTAAAAATTCAGATTTGTTCTCAACGATCTTACTTGTTCGCCAAACATAGAGCGTTTATTTTTCTCTATGATAAAAGATTCATCAGGTACACCTTCAGTTTGTTCCAGTTCTGCAATTACCGGAATGTTCGTCAATCCCTGAAGTTGCTTTTTAGAAATAATTTTATTGTTCAGTATTTCTTTGACAAATGCAAATAAAAACGGAATAATCATTCCTATTACTACTGCAATCGATAATATTTTTGATCTGCTGGGCGATTGTGTTGCATTGGAACTGATTGGAGGATACAACACTTTTGTACTAATAGTTACAGATGCCTTAGCGATGGCTGCCTCTTCCTTTTTTTGTAAAAGAGTAAGAAATAAAGTTTCTTTAATATTCAGCATCCTTGATTTATCCAGTAAAATCTTTTCCTGCATCGGTGTGTTCCGCAACAAATTATCCGCAGTTACAGCTAATCGTGCATTGGCGCTTTCGGCAAGAGACAAATTCTTTTTAAAATTGGCCAACTGAACATTGATATTATTTTTCAGTTGATCCACCACTTTTTCCGCATTTTTAAAATTTGGATTATTTTCAGTTTCACCTCTCAGTTTCCTGCTGTCTCTTTCTCTTCTTGCCTGTTGATATTGAATAAGGTTAGCCTGCAAAGTAGGATCACTGATTCCAACTAAAGCTAAATTTTCGTCGGGTAAAACCGGATTCTCTATAAATTGTTCTGCAGTTTGTATAGTTTGCTTTAAAAGGTCAATTTCATTTTTTTGTTTATCTAATGAATTAACTTTTTCAAGATAAAGTTGACCGTTGGCAGAAGTACCAACAATCATATTTTGTGATTTATAATTTGCCAGAGAATTTTCAATAGAATCTAATTCTCTTCCCAAAGGGCCTAACCGGCTTTCGATAAATGTTATTGCCTGTGAAAAAGATTTTGTTTTATCGTTTACTAAAACATTATTGAACAAATCTACAAGACCGTCCAAAATGTCAATAGCCCGTGCATTTGAATTATCTGTATAATTAACATTAATGATATTACTTTCCCGGCTGGAAATAATTTTAATTCCCCTGCTTACAGTAAAAGCCATTCCTAATTTATTGCTGGTATAACAGGTGATCGGCGAGTTGCCTGCAAAGTCTTTTAGTTTAGAAACAACAACAATATGATTGCCTAATTTAAAAGGCATTCCCCAATCTGATTTATTTTTCTTTCCTTCATATAAATATTCAAACCCGTTTTTGGAAGGTGTAATTACAAAATTTAAATCTGGTATGGCATTAGAATCGGCAATATTTAAAATGTTCCATTTAATAATACCGTAATAATCTTTGTCTTTAAATCTTCCTTTAGCTTCGGCCTGAAACTGAAGCCCTAATTTATCAACAAGTCGTAATGCCAGAGACGGAGATTTAAAATAGGCAATTTTATCATTAAACGGATCTCTGGATGTTCCAATGAAAGCTTGTCCGAATGATAACTCTTCTTTCTGTTCGATATTAATGCTCGTAGAAACATTATACACTACATCAACATATCTTAAATAAATAAGACCACAGATCAACCCCAGCAAGGCAGAACCCAACACAAAAGGCCATACGGAAATAATTCGCCTGAAATTAATATCCAGCGTTCCTGTTTTCGCTTTAGACGAATTAGGCGAGGCATTCAACTGCGGTGAGGGATTGGGTTCCCAGATATTATTATCCTGGTTGTTCATTATTAAATTTTTCTAATTGCAAGAAAAAGAGACAAAACCAATGCACCGAATGTTATAGCCGTACGCACAGGATTATTAGAAGAGAGGAATGTGAATTTTCCGGGCTGCAAATAAAGCACATCATTGTTATGTAAATAGAAATAAGGCGAATCAAATATTTTTTTGTCAGTAAGATCTAAACGGGCATAGGTTCTTTCTCCATTCTCTTCTCTGATTAGCCACATTTGATTTTTTCTGTCATAAATATCCTGCGTTCCTGATTGGGCAATCGCTTCTAAAAGTGTAAGCCTTTGATTATTCAGTGATATAGTTGTTCCCGAACGGCCATTAATGAAATAGATCCGGCCCGTCAGGTTCACATACACATATGGATCCTTATAATACACCGAAAGTTTTGTTTTAATAATTCTGGTAAGTTCATCTGACGTGTATCCATCCACTTTTAAAGTTCCTAACATAGGGAAATCTATTTCACCCGATCTGTTTACCAGATAACCACCGGATTGTTGTCCGTTAGAAGAAAAATTTTCCGTAGGAAATGGATTCAGAAATGCTGTTAATGTAGGGTCAGAGGATGTTACGTGAACAAAAATTCGATCTCCCTGTTTTATCCGTAGTTCACTGGCCAATTTTGCACTGTCTGATAATTGTTTAACAGAAGGCTGCAGATCATGGAAATAATACATCTTGTTTGTGTTGCCGCAGGATGTGAAAAATAGTATCCCAAATAATGACAGTACCAGCAACTGATTTCTATTCATGAGCATAAGGCTACAAAAGTATTGATTTAAAGACTAATTATTATATATACAAGTAGATATGGCTTCGCCTTCCTCGGTCACAAGGCACCAAAAATTGTTCGAAGGGAAGGGACTTTGATACGTTTCTTCGATAGTCCATTTTCAAGGACGCAAAGATAACTATTAAGAAAAGATCAGGGTACTAAAAATCGCTATTGTTACAAACATTTCATTAATAATCATTTAATAATCAACAGATAATTTTTTGTACTTATACTTTTCGGTCATTACAATGTATGTGTCCCGCTTTTCGCTGCAAGCCGCTTTGCGGGCTTTACGCTACAATCGGGTGTAGTAATGTGTGTACGGGATCCGAGATGCGTGATCCGAGATACGGGTTACAAGATGCGTGATCCGAGATTCGTGATACGAGATCAGAGATGCGGGTGGAGACATCTATTCATTTCCATTAGCTTTAAAAAGGAAAAATTCAAAAGAAAAAACTTAAAGTTGTTTACCCTACCTCCTGTATTGATTTCTACTTGTTTTAAAAGAAATGAAAAGTAAAAAAAGGTAAGATGTTACGCAACCTTTTGCTTTCCGCCGTACTTCCCTTGTAAAATAGTTTATTAAACATTTACGCATCCCGGATCTCGTATCCCGCTACCCGGATCTCATATCCCGCCTCTCGCATGCCCCAAAACAAAAACCCACCAACTTCGTGATGGGCTTTCG
>JANOAO010000079.1:0-16261 GCA_031411115.1 Bacteroidota bacterium | reverse complement strand
ATAATTTTGGTCAATAATGTGTTCAATTCAAAGTACGATTCTGTTAATCCTACAATTGCGTAAATCCTGATTCTGACATTTTAATGCACCAACCAAATAATTTCCAAAGTCTGGTCATTCTGCAACACCCTTCGAAATTATGGTGTTGGCTGTAGTTGTCTGAATCAGGATTAACACGATTTATGAATTTGCAGATAATTTTGGTTAATAATGTGTTCAATTCAAAGTACGATTCTATTAATCCTACAATTGCGTAAATCCAGATTCTGACATTTTAAGCACCAACCAAATAATCACCAAAGTCTGGTTATTCTGCAACACACTTCGTGATTATGGTGTTGGCTGAAGTTGTCTGAATCAAGATTAACACGATTTATGAATTTGCAGGATAAGCATTAGATAAAAAACTTTTACAGTTGCATTTTAGTTTTATTGCATTTTACATTTTGTAAAATATCAGGAGAAATAATGGTTTAATGGTTTACTATTTTACAGAATGAAAAATCAAGAGGATATAACGTTCAAAATAATTGGGTGTGCGATGAAAGTACATAATACTTTGGGAAATGGGTTTCAGGAAGTAATTTACCAAAGATGTCTGGCTATTGAATTTAAAAAATCATGTATAGACTACGTTAGAGAGAAAGATCAGGTGATTTATTATGATGGTGAAGAAGTTGGTAGTCGTCGCGCAGATTTTTTAGTTGAAGGAAATATAATGGTTGAATTAAAAGCCCTGATCAATTTAGAAGATGTTCATCTTGCTCAGGCAAAAAATTATCTTGTTGCTTATGACATTCCAACAGGTTTATTATTGAACTTTGGTGCAAATAGTTTGCAATACAAAAAGGTATTTAATTCAAAGTACAATTCTGTTAATCCTACAATTGCGTAAATTCAGATTCTGACAGAGTTTATTGCAATATAAAGCGCTATTAAATATCAAATTAAAAAGACCTTCAATTCAAAATACGATTCTGTTAATCCTAAATCCAGTAAATTCTTTTTCTAACATTATGAAACGGAGGTTATAGATGAGATTTTGTTTGAATTATGATTTTCAGGATTTGTTAATTTGTCTGAATCAGGATTTACAGAATTAATGAATTTGCAGGATACTTTTTTAATTATGCGTTCAATTCAAAGTACAATTCTGTTAATCCTAAAATCCAGTAAATTCTTTTTCTAACATTATGAAACCGAGGTTATAGATGGAATTTTGTTTGAATTATGATTTTCAGGATTTACGGAATTAATAAATTTGCAGCATAATTTGGTCCAATCACCAGATCCATTGTAATAAGGTTAAAGATTTCCATTTTTAAAGATAAAAAATCAACATTTTTATTTGACCTTATGAGCCTCCATGTCAATCTCAATTAATTGTCCCTTTATGGCCAGTCCCTTCACTTCCAGCCAGGTGCCTGTTGGAAATTGCTTTTTGTAAACGGAATTTCTGAAACCTGAAACTTTTATGAAGTCATCCATATTGGTTGTGTAAATATTTTCGGCCACAACGTCGTCATACGTATAGCCATAATGTTGTAATATTTTTTCTAAGTCGCTATAACAATTTTTCATTTGCTGTTCCATGTTGCCTGGTGCAACAATAACACCTGTATCGTTCATACTTACGGCTCCTGAAATTTTTAGGTCATCTCCTATTTTTACCGCATGAGAATAGCCGTACTCTTTTTCCAGTTTCGGACGCAGGTTAAAATATTCAGGAACGTCAGGAACTTTTGTTGCTTTTATTTCCTGGTCTGTTGTTGCTTTGGAGTTATCGGCATTATTACAACCGCTTAAAATAAAAAAGCCCATTAAGAGGCTTGAAGCAAATAAAATAATTCTTCTCATTGTTATGTTTTTGGTGATTTATTGTTTGATGTCGTTTAGTATGATGTAGAATCATTGAGGGAAATATATGGCGAAAATTATTTTGGTGCCCGATTGGTAATATGCCATCCGGAAAATGGTTTTACGTTGGCGCAATTTGGTCCATTATCTTTCCCTGTGCCGGGTACTTTTGCTTCTAACATCTTTTGACTATTATTTGATAATTCTTTAATAATATTCAAAGAAATACCTGTTAATGGAATTTTCAATCTCCTACTCCAGCAAGTTTCCTTTTGTCCAGCACATGCTCCAATATCTATATAAATGAACCTTACATTACGTGGGCCCTGAACAAATACACCTAGGAAGTCTGGAAGCCCTTCCTTATCAAGCCTGGCTGTAATAGAAAATTCAAATTCTAAATTTTTGTCGCTTGATCGCTGAATTTGAATGAACTCGTATTTAATTCCTTTGCCTTTTTGTAATCCAAAGTCAACTCCGCCGGGCGGATGTTCTACAATAATTCTTAGAAACAATTCTTGATTCATAAACTGTAAGACTTCAATAATTTACTGTTCAAAAAATAGTACAAGTGGTTTCAACAATTTCGAAGTAAGGAATAAGAACTACTTCTTCCAGTTGTTAACTCAATAAAGGAACGCAATTTTGACTGAATGGCAATGTACACTTGCGAACTACGTACGTAGCAATATGTGCGGCCGATTAGATTGAAAAGTCAGGCGGAAAATGAATGATGAGTAGTAATATAATGCTGGAATTACATCCGTCTGCATATCCAAAGTAAATATTAATTACTTTTAGTTTCTCGCAAATTTTTTAAAAAAAGCCCAAATTACTTCACACCCGTTTATGTCCTGTGTTGTTTTTCCAATAGTTGTTTCTGGCAAATATTGCCAACCTTGTGGCCACGTGTGTCCACCATTATTTACCACAAGGCTAACTACTTCACTTCCATTTGTTCCACCAGTGTATTTTTTTTCTATAATTGTTGTTCCATCAATTGCGATATCAGGTAAATTTGTTGTTATTGAGGTTGTTTGACAATTATTTTTGCTGACCCATTTTGTAATGGCTTGTATGTGTGAAACTGCAATACCACCTCCTCCAATATTTCCCCCGTTAATAGGTACAAAAGGATCTGAAGTGCCTTGAATATACATTGCAGGAACAGGATTATTTGGATTACAATTGTTATAAATTCCTTCTTCAAAACTGGCAACATCAACTGCAATGGCGGCTATTCTATCACTTAATTCACATCCTAATCGTGAAGCCATAAAACCTCCACTAGAAATGCCTGTAGCGTAAATTTTTCTGTTTTCTACAGCATAATTTACAACCATATAATTACACATTTCCCTGAAAAAGTTTACATCATCAATCCCCAATTGATTTGCAGTAGTAGGTCGGCCCTCATTCCAGGTATTCATATAACCGGCTGGATAAACTAATATTACTTTATCTCTATCTGCAAGCGGTCTAAAATCTGCCACCTGTATCATACTCGTAGGATTACCTTGCCCTCCGTGATTTATAAATATCATCGGCATTTTTCCCTGGTTATTATAACCTGTCGGAAGATAGATAACAAAGCTTCTTGCATTTCCATCAACTGTCAGATTGATGGTATTTTGTTCACTTGGATTATCATGAATTTTGAAATCATTGTCAGTTTTAGTACATGAAAAAAGTGAACTTAAGATTATAAGAATCTGATACATTTTTTTCATTTTTTACTTTTGTGTGTGACAATAATTCATATAATGTTTGAATATATTTATTTCTCCAGCCCTCGTCGCACGTCAGATTTGTTTAAACCGCTCTCAAAATTTTATGCATCTTTTTACCTTTAGCCAATTCATCCACTAATTTGTCTAAATATCTTGTTTGTTTCGTTATGGGGTTATCAATTT
Source organism: Bacteroidota bacterium (assembly GCA_031411115.1). Lineage (GTDB taxonomy): Bacteria > Bacteroidota > Bacteroidia > Chitinophagales > Chitinophagaceae > Ferruginibacter. The sequence continues at coordinate 12,491 of JANOAO010000079.1, read as the reverse complement.
CTTCTATCCTATAACCGCAAATCAATCCCGTTATGAGAACAGCATTCGGATTCAATTTCGCTTTTTTGAAGAAAGTCTCGAAAGTGGCCTTCTCCTCGATGAGTTCTTGCAATTTTGTTACATTAAAACCTGTCAGCCATTCAATCACTTGATGCAATTCGGCTGTTGTTCTTCCTTTTTTCTCCACTTTAGTAACGTAGTGAGGATAAACAGAAGCAAATGTCATCTTTGCAATTCGATCATCATGTTCTGGTGTTGTATTCATTTATTTCAATCTTTCTAATTGTCCTTTCCTTTTCACAATATTTTTATAATCCCATTGAATTTCTGTTGATTTTTTAAGCCAACGTTTAATATTTTTTATCTCTATTTCTGAAACTGCATTATAAAAAACAGACGCATCTTTAAATTTTTTTCCCTTTACATGTAAGTTGTCTTCTCCAAAATCTGCACCACTCCAAAACATCAGTCTTATCCCTGCTTTTTCTTTGCTATAGCCAACGATTGGATTACCGGCCAGGAACCAAACAGGATGCGCATGCCAAACTTTACTTTCTGCATCATGCAATTCGCCGTTTATGGTGTTGGCAAGTAAATCGCAAATGTTCTTGTCTTCTGGATTGTGTGTGTTATTGTATGCTGCTATTTCTTTAATCATTTCAATTATGCATTTTGAACGTGGCCCTTTATTCGGCTGCATTAATGTTGGCAGGCGTTAAAACGATTTTTCAACTTTAACCCCTAAGGTTTTTGTGATTTTGTCATACAGGTTTTGCTTTTTAGAATCCCAGAGCAACCAGATGCTGGAATAGCAGAAAGTAACTTTATTCACACAACGTTGCCCGGTTTTAGGTAGTGTTCATGTACATTCAGGCTAATAATTTATTGTTTACTCTCTTGATCAGGTATATTATTTTTTCGCATCATTATATCGTAAAATATACTGAATGTACGAATTTTCATTAGCATATTTATCCGCTTTAAACTCCTTCAGCAATGAAGGATGATCTCTTAGTAATCCCTTTAAATTACTTCGGTCTGCAATTACAATCTGACCTTTGTTGTTAATGAAAAAAATATTAGAACCCGAACCAGGATTTGCAGCAGCAACAATGGGAGCTGCAATAAGGGGTGTAAACGCAAATAATAACATATTGTGGCTGGGTGTATAGTATAAATATGGATTTTTACCATCGCATTGTGCTTTCCAATATTTCCAATCACCCTTATTAAATTTGGCAACAAAAATATCCTGGCCATCACTAAATCCCCAACAATTAAAATTGTCTAATGAATCAGGCATATGATAGGCAGCCCGGATAATGATAGAATCATTTCTCTTTGGATGGTAAAAATATTCAGTTGTAAAATCACGAATAATTGATGGGCTATCAACCAGAAATTCTTTATAAGTCAGATAAAAACCTTTGGTGATTTTTCTTTTATTCCTACTCAAACTATCGCTTTGAGAGAAAGAAATATCAGCGTATAATACCAGAATTATGAAAAGTATACAGGACTTCATTATGTTGTCGTTCTTTGATTAAATGTTACGTTCAAATCTGATTCTGTTTCTGGAACAGCATTTCAAAAACCCAGATGCGTCTTTACTAATTGTTGTCAAACCTCATATTATGCGATGTTTTTTATTTCCAAAGTCCGGCTGATGTTACGTATGAACTAAGTATTCCGCAAAAAACTAAGTTAATTATTAATAGAATGTAAATTTTGCTTTTGTTATTATTGGTAATCATTTTTATGTAGCAAAAAAGCAAGGAGATTGGTAGGGTGAAAAGGGCAAGCCAACTAAACCAAACTGAAAAAAAGAATAATCCAGATAATACGGTTGTTGTCCAAATAATCGGTGTGGCGTATTTTGTTAAAGAAGATGTATAGAAAAATAAAACCCATCCAATCCCTACACTCCAGCAGGTTAAAATGGAAAGAAGGATGTAGGAAGAAATTTTATTGTCTGTGTTTTTTGTCAATGCCCAAAAACTTACGATTAAGGTCATTAGAATAGAAATTGATAAAAGTCCATTTAGTTTTGCCTGGAATAATCCATCGCCCAGAACCATTTTTAAATTGCCATTGTTCCCGTCCCAAAATTTTAATGACCTGTCACCCGAAGCACTGATTAGTTGGTTCTTACTATTAAAACATAAATCGTTAACTAAATTCATATCGTGTCCTTGAAGTATATGTATTAATTTATTTCTCTGCCAATCCCATACTTCAATGTCTCCACCCCAGATACCCGCGAATAAATACTGTCCGTCTGGTCTAAATTCAAAAGTGCTTACTTCACGAGCAGCATTCTCTTTTTTAATATCAAGAGTGGATAATACCTTTTTGGTATGTATATCTATAAATCTGAAAATGCTGTCCTTAACTGCAATTATATTTTTTTGAGGACAAAATACAGGTGCGCCACAAAAGTTTCCAATTATTTTTTTCACAGAAAGTGATTGTAAATCAAACATAGTTAAGGAACAAGAACTATCTATATATGCTAGAACATCCTGATCGTTTATGGAGAAGTTAGTGTGCTTTATGCTGAGTTCTTTTACGGCTTTATCGTTCATCCAGTCCCAAATAATTATTTTGTTGTCATAGCCAGCACTAATGATGTATTTGTCGGTATTGCTGAAATCCACTCTGTTTACGCCTTCTTTATGACCGTTTAATGTTTTAATTACTTTTTTGTTTGCAGATGACCATACTTTAATTGTTTTATCCATGCTCCCACTTACCATATGTTGTCCGCTATTAGAAAAAGCGACTGTCTTGATAGTGTTAGAATGTCCAACTAACCTGTCCGTACACTGGCGTTTATTCCAAAGCAATAATTCGTTTTCACTTGCACTTACCACGATGTCTTGCTTGCTAATGTCAACCGCGTAAACCCAGGATCTGTGTTTTTCAAAACGTCCGGTTAACGATGCATAGAATATGTACCCAATAGTCAAAATGATAATTGAGAATAAAAAAAGAGATATTTTATCGGTAATGTTGGTTGTCATAAATATCGCTTAACGGTAGGGATTTAAGCAGTTGCAGTATTAGAATTTCAACCTCTTGGTAGCTTCATTAATTTTGTATGCTCATGGCGCTGACTGCTAATGAACGTATTTCAGAAAATCTGCACATAAATGCAATTGCTGTCAAACCTCTTAGTATAAGCCGTTTCTATTTTTGGATTTTTGTGATGTTTGATTTTTGTCCAATACTCAACAAATAGAACTGTTCGGACATTTCGTATAAATTAGTTCCATTAGTGTTGTTAAGTACAATGATAACTTTCTTGTCGTCAAGAGTATAAATCCAATTAGAACAAGCACCTAAAATACCGCCAGTTCGATATATAAAAGGCTTACTAAAAGTTCCGTACCCATCTGCATACCAAACACCAAAGGCAACATTGTTAAGTTTTGAATTTGGTTTAATCATAAGTGTTGTATTGACTTTGTTCAGCAGTTTATTTTTAAAAATCCCGACATTAAATTTTAGTAAGTCTTCAGCAGTTGAATACATAGCACCTGCTCCAAAGAAGTTTTCTACAAAATAAGGTTCATCAGGCGATACAGTTTTTGTACTTTCAGATATTGAATATGACTGTACTAAACCTTTAATATTTTTTTTTGAGTTAATCAAACCAGAATTTTTCATTTTCAAGGGATTCAGGATATTTTCTTTCAATACAGTTTCATATGTTTTTTTGTTAACAATTTCGATGATTTTGGTCAATATAATGTACTCTGTGTTGCTGTAAATACTTGTATCTCCAGGGTTACCCACTATGTTATTACTGCAATATTTGTCAATATATTCATCAATGTTTAGTGGTGATTGAAAAGTTTTCATTTCAAGTTTTCCACTTTCGTCTGGGATACCAGAACTGTAAGTCATTAAATGTTCAATTGTAACATAGTTTTTCGCATTCCCTTTATAAGCAGGAAAATAATTTCCAAAAGGTATGTTCAAATCAATCTTTCCCTGCTCGTATAGTTGTAAAATTAAAACTGCTGTAAAGACCTTGGAAACAGAAGCAATTTTAAACTTTGATTGGGTATGAGTTAATTTATTGTGCTTTCTGTTTGATAGTCCTATTGCCTTTAAATAATCTATTTGTCCATCTGTTGCAATTAGTACAGTTCCGTTAAAATTCTTTTCTGAATGAAAATAACTTAACAACTCGTCAAATTGTTTTGTTTGTCCGACAGCAAAATGTGTGAGTAAAATAAAAGAAAAAAGTATAAGTATTTTCATTGTTGATTAATTAAGTGTTGCAAAAATAAACACACAACGTTCGTGCTTGATGCAGTTGCGAAAATAGTATTCCAACAGCCTTGTTCGCCATAAATTTTGCCTGCTTATGGCGATAACCGATGTTGAATTTATATCAAAAACCGAAAGTATCTGCACAACAGGCTCTATTGATGTCAAGCCTCATGTTACCTGCTGCTTTTTTCAATAGTTCAGTCACAAATAATTTTTAAATTCATTTAACGCTTTTGCAATAGCTCCTGTGATTTGGTTTATGCTATTAAAATAAACTCGTTGTGCGGTTTAAATTATAAATTATTATTGTGTTAGATCATTTTTACGTGCTAAACGTATGAAAATAAATAGAAAGAATGCAAAAAAGATCCAGTCATTTATGCCATAAATAGCATAATATATTCCAGCCATTTTGTCTTTTTCTAATACATCTGTAAGGTTATTGGTTGTTATCCATTTTGTCCAATGCGTTGCATAAATCAATTTTTCGATTGTAAATACTGCAATTAGCCATTTTACTTTATGAAAACTTTTAGAAATAGCTATAAATACAAAACCCCAAAGAACTATCATTAATAATCCAAAATTTGACATTGCCTGGTTGTCAAATTCTGGAATGAAATCATTACTGAAAATTCTGGAGAAAATTAATACGCCAAGTATATTCATCAATCCAGATAAAATAAATCCTTTAGTTATGTGTTCGTTTTTTATTTTCATTTTCAATTAACCTATTTTAGGACGGGAAATATTTTAAGCTTGCAGGTAACTACTAAATTGCCATAATCAAATTAAACTAATTGCTATAATGCATTAAATGTAAAACTTTTCCGCAATGAGTATTATTGAAAAAAGCAAAAAAAATACATCCGGGTTAAATACTTGTTGAAGAATTTTTAATTCCTCTGGAAATTTCGGCTTACAAGTTATTCAAAGAAACAGGTATTCCTCAAACTCGTCTTTCCACAATAATAAAAGGGAAAAGACAAATTACAGCGGATACAGCATTACGCATCTCTACATATTTTGGAAACTCAGCCGAGTTTTGGCTCGGACTTCAGGATGATTTTGACTTTGAAGAAGAAAAAAATAACCTTATAGATACTTTTAGAACTATTAAACGGTTTACGAGCAATGCCGCATAACATTAGGTAATACAGAAAGCAGGAATATAAATTCACAATGCTGGTTAAGCATAAAGTTTCCCTGCATTATGGAAAGTTCAAAGCAAAAATGTTGGTGCGACACTAACCCGGGCGGAGGTATTTTTTACAAGCCAATTTCTAAGGTCATTTCGTTTTTTAATTTCTATTTGGATAAAGTTTTCCGTTTTAAACATGGCAAATTATTTACTGCATAATCCTAAATAGCAACCCTGTATTCTTCAAATAGGTTAGCCAATATTGCCACACTTTGCTGTCAACAATATTTAATTGCTCTGTTTCTTTTAAGTAAGCAATTTCTTCAAGATTTATGGTATTTAGGGTCTCTTGTCCGGATTGTAATCGCTCTTGGTATATGGCAAGATTTTCTTTGTACAACAATACATTAGATTTATGAAAATTGTACTCAGCTTGCAATTTGGCAATTTCTTGTTTAGCAGTTTGTTTTTTAAACGCTGCGTTTTTAATTGCTTCTTCTTTTTGCAGGTTAAGTCCTACAATTTGTGCTTGATATTGACCTTTTTTATTCTTTTTATTTTCACCAATGAGCAATGGTAACTTTGCAGATAATCCTACAAAAGCATTACCAAACCAACTGTTTGATTGAAATGGATTTAATTGATTAGAAAATTGGTCAGCACCCGCATATCCTTTTGCAGAAAGCGTGGGCAAGTATTTTACTTTTTCATTTTTTAACTGCAGCTTTACTAAGTCAACCTTTGTATCGTACTCCTGTATCAATGCCAATGAATTTACATTTGTTGATTCATCTATCAAAGCAAGATTTGTTTGATTGAATAAATTATCAGCATCTGCAACATCAAATTCATTTGCCGGAATATTTATTAAAAAGCCTAGGAATATTTTCTCTACAACTAAACCTGACAACAATTCCTGCAAAGCGAAAGCCGCATTATTATGATTAATCTGAGCTTTGTTTACTTCAGTTTTTAAAACTTTGCCTTCTACAAATCTGTCGTTGCTAAAAGATAAACTTTTAGCTGTGCGAAGTGTATCAAGTCCAATTTCTTTTAACTGTTTTTGCTTTAATAATATCTTAACAAATGATTGTGCTACCTCAAATGCTACATCTTCATTTGCCGTTTTTATTTCAGCTTGCTTTATTTTAAATTGCAGATTTGTTTCACCTATTCTACTTTTTATACTTGCGTCAAAAATGGGTTGTAATATTTGCAGCCCTGCACTTTGGTTAAAACTTGTACCAAATTTTATTGCTCTTATTTCATCTGTTGGCACTGGACTGAATTTGCCTGTAGGTACTATGTTTGTTCTTATAACTGGATTGTACAAATAGTCATATACCAAAGCAACTTCAGGAAAGTATTTTGCCTTTAATTGAATGCTGTTTAAACTATCAACGGAGGCATTTGTTTTCAATGCTAAAATGGACGATTTGTTGGCTAATGCTAATTGAATGCACTCTTTTAGGCCAATTATTCTTGTCTGTGCAGTTAAACTTTGGTTCGCAAAAAATACAATTAGTATAATATTTTTCAATTTCATTTTGTTTTTATTTTAGCCACGGAAAACCGAAGCTGGTTCTACACCTTTAATTTTTCTTAACGCAAAAGATGCTGCTATCACTGATATAAGAACGATAACTATAAAAATCCCAAAAAGTACATCAGTGCGATAGTGCACAATCAAACCTGTTTCTTTCACACCGCTTTTAAAGCCTAACAACATTGCATACGCTAGTATGTACCCTATTACAGCGAACAAAATTGCTTGTGTCAATATCAATTTTCTTATGTACCCGTTGCTGCTTCCAATGGCCTTCAGTGTTCCATAATCTCTAATTCTATCCAATGCACTGCTATACATGGTAAGGCCAATAATGAAGAAGCCAGCTATCAATGCAAAAATGATCAATGTGCCTGTGCTGGAAGCAATACCGGTAGTAGCTATAACAGTACTGATTGTACTACTTCTTAAATCAGCTGATGTAAAAGCTTTTACGCCGTAAATACTTTTATTAATGGTTTCAACTACTTCTTCAATATTTGCATCGTCATTTACATTTACCAAAATGGCATTTATCTTATCAGGTGAAAGATTAGCAAAGTACCTGGCTCTTTCAATGGTAGTATACATGAGCCCGAAACCAAAACCTCTTACTGCTTTTGATTGTACGGCTATAAAAGCTTTTTTACCATTTATCTCCATTTGAGTTCCCACAGATGTTGGTACATCAAAAACTTCTTTGTCAAAATAATCTGAGGTCACAGCGCCTTCAATTTGCAGATCCTGCAAACTTCCATCAACTATTTTTTCAGCTGGTGGTCCACCGTTAAAATGGGGCGATTCTAAACCTATTAGTGTTACTGATGATGTTCTGCCTTTATCCAGCGTGGCGCTGCCTACTGTAACTACCAATGGAAATGCTTCTTTAACACCGCCGATACTTTTTACCTCACGTAATTTTTTGATGTCTATTGCTGCCAACTGGTTTGCGTCTCTCGTACGTGTATCAGCAACCCATATCTGGGATTTTGCATTATCAACAGGCGCTGCCATCAACCGCATGAGGTAATCTAAAATACCCAACTGCTGACCAATTAAAAAAGTACTAATTAAAATACCGGCAGTAACTCCAATACTTTTAGCTTTATCGTACTTTATAAATTTTATTGCTGTTTTAAAAATCGCCATTGTAAAAGTTATTTACCGGTTATATTCACCTCCACTTTCGCATTTAGCAGAAGACCTTGTGGGTTATCTAATAAAATTTTTACTACCCGTACCCTACGATCTTCTGCTTCACCTGATTGTTCAGAAAACAAGGATTTCTTTTTTAGATAATCTGAAAGAAAATACACTTTTCCTTTTGCAATAACCTCGGCAGTACCTAAATAATTTATAGCTGCATCTTGGTTTAGTTTTACTTTTAATGCCAGGGATTCATCAATTTCACATTCTACAATTGTATTGCCGGTTGGTGCAATTTGTGCAATTGCTTGTTGAGCAATTATCCCTTCTCCCGGTCGTACTTTCCATTCTAAAATTTTTCCATTACAGGGGGCCTTTATTTTTGTTTGCTCTAGTCTGGCTTTATACAAAGCAGTGTTTGAACCGCCGGCTGACACCTGCGATCTGGCAACACCTACTTGCGTTTTTAATCTACTGATATTTGCTTGCAGCGTTTTATATTCGGTTTCTGCATTGTCTACTTCTTGCTTTGTTTCTGCTCCCTTTTCGTATAAGGCTTTCAGTCTTTGATATTGTGCAGTTGCATTGCTAAGCTTAGCCTCATATTCCGCAATAGATGCTTCGGCTACCCTTACCTGTGCATTTTGAATATTCACTTTTGAAGCTGATTCAGCTACTTCACTTAACTCGACATCGTTTTTTAATATTGCAATTAATTCGCCCGCTGTAACTGTTTCGTTTTCTTTTTTGTAAATGGTTTTTAAAATGCCACTCACGGGAACGGCAAATTGTATAATTTCATTTTCAGGAACAATTCTTCCAACCCCTATAATTTTATCCACTACCGGTTTATTAATTTTTGTTGTGGATACTCCCTCTACCTTTTTTTCGTCTTTGCTGCCGCAACTCATTAGAACAATTGCCAAGACAAATACAGATATTAAATTTCTGTTCATTCTGTTTCTATTTAGTGATTTGAGTAATTTATTGTTGGTTCCTCTGTAAGTACATTTCCATTATCTACATACACAATCCTGTCTGCATAGGGTCTAAGCCGCATATCGTGTGTTACAATAACCACGCATTTGTTATCGCTCACCAATCCTTTCAATTCCTGCATTACGATATCTACGCTTGAGGGGTCTAGCGCTGCAGTTGGTTCATCACAAAGTATTAATGAAGGGTTTGTAACCAAAGCTCTTGCAATAGCTACCCGTTGTTGTTGTCCACCCGAAAGTGCTTTTGGCAGGTTCTTCATCCTATCCTCCATATTTACTTTTTGTAATGCGCTTATGGCTCTTTCTATAGCTTCTTTTTTATGTACGTTCATTAACTCCAAAGGCAGTATTACATTTTCCAGTGCATTTAATGGGGCAATTAAATTGTACCCCTGAAAAACAAAACCAATATTTTGAAGCCTTATTTTACCAAGCTTGGTTTCAGATAATTTACTCACTTCAACATCATTAATAAAAACTTCGCCATTAGTAGGATACGTTACACAACCAAGGATAGATAGTAAGGTTGTTTTACCAGATCCTGATGGTCCAATAATTAAAACCAATTCCCCTGCATAAAAACTCACCGTTGCCGGGTTAAGTGCTGATATGGTAGTGTCACCCGTTTTATAAACTTTATTAGTATTTACTACTTTTGCTATTTCTTTTTTTGTTTGCACGACTAGTTTTATTGTTATTATCTATCAAATTTTTGTTGCTTTCACAATCCACATTAAAGCAAAAGCAGTTGTAAAATATGGTTTGGAACTTTTAAACCCGCGAGTTTAAACACATTTGAATAGGCTTTTGTTCGAATGTAGTCACCAATAAATCTATACATTTGGTTTCTACACTTTTGTAATTTCAAAACACGCTTTTTCTGGTCGGCTTTTGGTTCGATGTTGTAAATACAAAGCAATGAAAACACTACCAAAAGAGTTGTCTGGAAAGTTATACCAACCACATTTTCATTATTGATTTCTATTTTATAAGTAACGCCTTTCAATTCAGCGTTTGCCAAAGTTTTGATTATCGAATTATTTGATAGGTTTTATTGCGCAAACCGCTGTTCTATATAAAATAAAAAGCTCAGACTTTATGCATATTTGCCCTGGATTTAAGCAAAACTTCTGTTGGTGTTAGTGGTTATTCTCCGTCGTCCTACTTTGTCGGCATAGGACTTTTTTTGTTGATGATTTTTAGAAATAGCTTTGGTGAAACCCTTGAACCAATACGCAACAACTTTACAATGCCAATCGGAATTTCGAATTTGTCTTTCGCTATTGCTTCAATGCTTTCTTTTGCTACTTGTTCTGGTTTTATACCTTTGTCTGTTTGCCCCCTTTTGTCTCTTGCACCACGGTCTAAGTCTGTGTCCACAATTGGTGGAATAATTTCAAAAACTTTTATAGAAGTGTCGGCTAATTGTTTACGCAACGAAACTGAAAATGAATGTAGTCCTGCTTTTGTGGCTGAATAAACTGGTGTAATAATTAAAGGTACAATTCCAAGTCCTGATGTTACATTAATTATTGCAGCTTCGTTTTTATTCATAAAATAGGGTGTAAACAAAGCTGTCAAATGAAAACAAGCATCTAAGTTGATGGTTACTTCATTGTCGCCTTGTAAATAATGCTGTTCGCCTTTTCTAAAATCTATTTCCCTTTGCATTCCTGCGTTATTAACCAAAACATTTATTTCAGCATGATTAGTAACACAAAATTTATACAATTCTCTGCGTTGTTCAATGTCGCCTACGTCGCATTGTTTGATTATAACTTGTGGTAAGATATTTTTTGCTTCATTTAGTTTTTCTTCGCGTCTGCCACAAATGATTACAGTATTGCCATTACCAATAAATTCTTTAGCTAATTCAAGTCCAATGCCTGTTGCACCGCCTGTAATCAGTATTGTATTATTTGTAATTTTCATTTTTTTTAGTCGTTTTTAAGTGTTGCAAAAATTCCGATATTGTTTCCGTCTGGGTCTAACAACTGTGCAAAACGTTGACCCCAAAAAGCATCCCAAGGCTTTTTAAAACTTATATAACCTTGCTCAATTAATTTTGAATAAGTTGCATCAACTTCATCGGGTGAAGCACTCTCAAACTGTAAACTAATTCTGCAGTTTCCTGACGGCTCAACCCAATTTGGGTCGGTTTTTAGCATCGTGGATTTTGGAATAAAGCCAATTGATAAACCTTTTTTGTCGGTAAACTCAACGTGAAATTCGTTGTCTTGTCCTTCGGGGATATCAAGACCTAAAGAACGGTAAAAAGAAAGTGACTTTCCCAAGTCATTAACTACCATTCCGATTGTGTGAAGATTGATTGCCATATTTTATATTTTAATTTTGGCAAAAGTCGGCACACCCTATTTATCAAGTGTTGTCCTAAGTCAACGTTTTTAAAACTTGTTAAAGTAATTGATATGATTGTTTGAGGTAAGCATAAACAGTTTGTGTAAGGTCTTCCAATTTAGAAACTCTGATATGATTTTCAAACCTGCCTGAATAAGAAACGCTTTTTATTACAGGTTCTTCTTCTTGTTGTATTGCTGAATAAAACTTTAAGTCTAATTCCTTTTTCATTGGTCGTATAATTAGGAAAGTTTGGTTATGAACAAACACAATACAATTTTGCGTTGCACTAACGGCAACGTTTTTCCAATCAACAATTTCAGAAAGTAGTTTGTCAAATACAAAAACTAATTCGTCTGCTTTGCCTTCGAACAGACTGTCAATGCTAACTTTTACGCAATTATGCCATTGTTTAGGGTTCTTTAATTCTCTTTCACATTTTGGACAAGTCCACATATTCCTATATTTTTTTGGTTCGTGGTTTTGCTACGGCTACAATCAGCTTAGGTATATTGATTATTTGCTTGTCAATGTCTTTTATTTTGCCAAGAGCAAAAATTAAACTGCGTTTTTTTCCCAATGTTAGTTTTTCAAAAGCTGCTTTGATGGTTTCATCTTGTTCTAAAAAAGCTTCCAAAACTTGGGGCATTTCAACGCCCAAAGGGTTTGGGTCTTCGTTCAATTCAAAGTGCATTTTGTCGCCTAATTTTTTGTTGACTGTCTGTAAGTTTTTGCTGGATAAAATGATAAAAAAATTTCCGTCACCAAGATGATTAAGCCCACATTGAAAAGTCAAACTGTTTTCAAGTGTGCAAAGAAAACGAGTGTGCCGTTTGTTCTTGAATTGATTGATTATTTCAGCCTCAATTTTCAAAAAGAAGTAGCCACCTTTTCGTTTTTCTAACTGTCCAATTATTTGTTCGCTTCGGTAAACTTTCATTTCTTTTCTACATAGTTTTTTAGTCCTGCAAGGTCTTTTAAATGCATATTATGTGTCCACTTGATAATGCCAAAAATAGAA
>JANOAO010000078.1:0-10727 GCA_031411115.1 Bacteroidota bacterium | reverse complement strand
AAACAGGTAGAGCCTTTTTTTAAATATTTTTTGGTGTTCAAAAAGATTGGGGTATAAGATATTTATTTTATGTTCTTGTTCTTGGATTTGATGCCAAAAGCATCACATCTTTATTGAACGCAATGGTATTTTATACGACCCCTACGGGGTCGAATGTTTCCGATTCACCTGCATGTTATAAACATGGAATCCCTTCGGGATTAAGAGAAGGTTTTAAAACAGGCATATCTATTTTTGAATATTTTTGAGGTAAAAAAAGGTTACTTATAAGAGTTGTATCTCTTGGTTAATGTTATTTTGTCTTCGATGCTAAAGGGATCACATCTTTTGTAAAACGCAATGTTGTTTTATACGACCCCTACGGGGTCGAATGTTTCGATTCACCTGTGTGTTATAAACATAGAATCCCTTCGGGATTAGGAGAAGGTTTTAAAACAGGTAGATCCATTTTTGAATATTTTTTGGTGTTCAAAAAGATTGGGGTAAAAGAGAATTTATTTTTATGTTCTTGTTCTTGGATTTGATGCCAAAAGCATCACATCTTTATAGAACGCAATGTTGTTTTATACGACCCCTTCGGGGTCGAATGTTCCTGATCACCGTTATGTCATAATCATAGAATCCCTTCGGGATTAGGAGAAAAAGAAATCCATTCGGGATTAGAAAATCAACAATGCGAATGACCGTTTTTATTATTTATAATATACATCAAATGGAAACGGATTTGCGTGAGGGATTGAAGCATGTACCTTGTACTGCGGAAAGCCCGGCCCTCCCTTTCGTAAACCAAAATAATAACGATGGTTTTCCGGGAGGGCACGCCCTATTAATTTTCATGTCAGACTCCCGTAAATTGATTTTTTTCGGTAATTGTTTTAACTAAATCTGATATCTTACTATATGGTTCTGCCAACGATATGGGCTAACTTTGTACATTATCCGATTATATGTCTGACACAAACACACAAACACCAGTTGCACTAACTTCTAAAGATTTTACCACCGATCAGGAAGTTCGCTGGTGCCCCGGTTGCGGTGATTATTCTATTCTTGCTCAGGTTCAAAAAGTGATGCCCGGTCTTGGTATTCCACGGGAGAATATCGTGATCATTTCCGGCATCGGATGCAGCAGCCGTTTTCCTTATTACATGAATACGTACGGAATGCATAGTATTCACGGCCGCGCCACTGCAGTGGCAAGTGGTTTGAAAGCTACACGTCCTGAATTGTCTGTTTGGATCGTTACCGGAGACGGTGATGGTTTAAGTATCGGCGGTAACCATACCATACATTTACTGAGAAGGAATTTTGATGTTAATATATTATTGTTCAATAACCAGATTTATGGTTTAACGAAAGGACAATATTCGCCTACATCTGAGGAACATAAAATCACCAAAAGCACTCCTTACGGCAGCATTGATCATCCATTCAATCCGCTCGCATTGGCAATGGGTGCAGATGCTACTTTTGTGGCGCGTACCATGGACCGTGATCCAAAACATCTGCAACAAATGCTGATCAGAAGCAACGCTCATAAAGGCTCTTCATTTTTAGAAATCTATCAAAACTGTAACATCTTTAATGATGGTGCTTTTGAAATTTTTACGGAGAAATCTTCAAAACCGGAAGAAGTTTTATTCCTCGAACACGGCCTGCCACTGATATTTGGGGCCAACAAAAACAAAGGTATTAAACTGGATGGTTTCAAACCGATTGTTGTAGAATTGAATGAAGGAGATTCTTCTGCTTCCGATCTTTGGGTACATGATGAAAGAGATTTTTATAAAGCTCAGATCCTTACACGTATGTTTGATGATCCTAATTTACAAGGACATTTACCACGACCATTTGGTGTTTTCTATCAAACGGAACGTGCGTGCTATGAAGATACCATGCGTTTGCAAATAGAAGAAGCTATCGCCACAAAAGGTAAAGGCGATCTGGATGCATTGCTGAAAGGAAAAGAAACGTGGACGATCTTATAATTAAACCAAAATTTTTTTCTCTAATAATTTTTCTGCGATCTGTATAGCGTTTGTTGCCGCACCTTTGCGTAAATTATCACTTACGATCCAGCAGTTTAATGTTTTTGCCTGACTTTCATCTCTGCGTATGCGACCTACAAAAGTGTCATCTTTGTCATGAGCTGTAAGTGGCATCGGATAAATAAAATTTGCAACATCATCTTTTACAACCACCCCGGGAGTTTGTGCTAAAATCTGTTTCAACTCCTGCAGATCGAAATCATTTTCAAATTCTATATTTACACTTTCACTATGTCCGCCAATAGTAGGTATACGTACACACGTAGCCGTTAGATTGATGGATTGGTCATCCATTATTTTGCGTGTTTCATTTACCATTTTCATTTCTTCTTTTGTATAACCATTCTCCTGAAACACATCGATGTGCGGAATGGCATTCATATCAATGGGATATTTATAAGCCATTTCTCCGGTTAACCCTTTACGTTCATTCATCAATTGCATCACCGCCTTGATGCCTGTACCGGTTACACTTTGGTAAGTGCTCACCACCACACGCCGGATCTTATATTTATCGTGCAATGGTTTCAAAACCAACACCATTTGTATGGTAGAGCAATTAGGATTGGCGATGATCTTATCAGTTGATTGCAACACATCACCATTCACTTCCGGTACTATGAGTTTTTTATTGGGGTCCATTCTCCATGCACTGGAATTATCGATAACTGTAATGCCCGCTTCAGCAAATTTTGGCGCCCATTCAGTTGAGGTAGAACCACCGGCAGAAAAAATAGCTACTGCTGGCTTTGCATTAATCGCGGCCTGCATACTAATGATTCTGTACTCTTTATTTTTAAAGGAAATTATTTTTCCAACGGATCTCTCTGAGGCAACTGGTAATAATTCGGTTACCGGAAAATTTCTTTCTTCCAGCACCTGTAACATTTTAGTACCTACCAGCCCTGTAGCACCTACAACCGCAACTTTCATATAAAAAGGATAATTATCAAAAATAAACGAAATTTCAATCCGCATCTCAACGTAAAAATTAAATTGCTATCTTTAAGAACATGCTTTTATTATGATAAGATTTTTACTCAGTTTTCTGCTTTTTTTCTGCATTTGCATTCAGAGTTTTTCGCAAATCACCGATAATTTCAATGACGGTAATTTCACCGCTAATCCTGCCTGGACAGGCAATACCAGCGACTGGACCGTTAACTCTTCGTTTCAACTACAAAGTAACAACACCACAACGAACAGTAATTTTTATCTGAGTACGCCCAATATGCTGGCTACTACTGCCCAATGGGATTTTTATACTCAGTTAACTTTCAATACTTCCGGAGCTAATTATACAGATGTTTTTTTAACTGCATCTGCGGTTGATATTTCTCTGGCAACCACTACAGGTTATTTCGTGCGCCTCGGAAATACGGATGATGAAATAAGCCTGTACAGAAAAGATGCAACTGGTGTTTCTGTAAAAATTATCGATGGTATAAACGCTACTTTAAATACTTCTAACAATGTAATGAAGATCCGTGTGGTAAGAAATGCGGCAAATCTGTGGATCTTATCACGGGACCTTACAGGAACGGGAAACGCATATATAACGGAAGGAACAGTTACGGATGCAACTTATACAACGTCCGCGTATTTTGGAATCCTTGTTCGCCAAAGCACTGCGTCCTTTTTTCAGCGTCATTACTTTGATGATATTTCCGTTCAAACTTATGTACCGGATGTTGTGCCTCCTGCAATTGTTTCTGCTACTGTGATAGATGCAAATACATTGGATATACTATTTAATGAAGCTGTAGAACCTGTTTCCAGTCAGGCAGTAGCAAATTATACTGTAAGTGGAGGTATTGGTTTTCCGTTGAGCGCAGTGCTTAGCATGAATAATCCTTCATTGGTAAGATTAACTTTTGCAAATGCTTTCCCCAACAGAACTACTTTAACGCTTACCGTTAATGGCGTTAATGATATTGCGGGAAATACATTAAATAACGGAACAGTCAACTTTGCTTATTTCACACCCGATCCATATGATGTTGTGATAGATGAGATCATGGCCGATCCTACACCACAGGTAGCATTGCCGAACTCAGAGTGGATAGAATTAAAAAATACATCCGGCTTCGATATTAATCTTGCTGGCTGGCGTGTTGGCAAAACTTCCGGCGAAAGCGGACCGATGCCTTCTTTTAACTTACGTCCTGATAGTTTTGTGATCGTAACCACCAGCAGTGCCGTGGCAGAATTATCACGTTTCGGTAATGTTATTTCAGTTACCAGTTTTCCAATGTTAAGTAATGATGTAGATCTTATATATTTAAAATCACCAACAGGAACATTCATACATGTAGTGGAATATTCATCTGCCTGGTATAAAAATGAACTGAAGAAAGAGGGTGGATGGACGTTAGAAATGATTGACACCCGAAATCCTTGTGCAGGATTTTCAAACTGGAAGGCCAGCACCGATATATCCGGAGGAACACCGGGAAGGAAGAATTCTGCAGATGCTGTAAATCCTGATGCAGAGGCACCTAAACTTATCAGAGCGTATGCTCCCGATAGTGTAACCGTTGTTCTAGTTTTTAATGAACCGGTATCTGCTACATCTGCAGCCGGTGCTAATTATACGTTCAGTAACGGAATTGCAAACCCCACAACTGTTGCTGCTGTATCTCCAACTTTCACCCGCGTTACGCTAACGTTATCAACACCGCTGTTGAGGAACATCATGTATACCGTAACTGCAAATGGAATTTCCGATTGTACAGGAAATATTTTGAATAACGGAGTTGCAAGGGTTGGTTTGTTTGAAAACCTGGACAGTCTTGATCTGGTGATTAATGAAATATTATTCAACCCTGTTCCTTCCAGTGTGGATTATGTAGAATTGTACAATCGCAGCAATAAGATCATTAATTTAAGAAATGCTTATCTGGCCAATTACAGTTCAACAAATGTTATTTCCAGCATTACGCAGATCAGTACAGAAGATTATTTATTATTTCCGGGTGATTTTGTGGTGATCACTACAGATGTGCAGGCCGTATTGTCGCAGTTCGTTGCACAGGATCCTTCTGCATTTATACAGTTGCCTTCTATGCCATCTTATTCAGATGCGTCGGGTACAGTGATCGTTTTGAATCAGCAGGGAAGTATTGTAGATCTTGTGTCTTATGATGAACGCTGGCACTTCAGTCTTATTTCTAACAGGGAAGGCGTTGCTTTGGAAAGGATCGATTATAACGGTCCGTCTAACAATTCTTCCAACTGGCACAGTGCCGCCTCCAGCGTAAATTTTGGAACACCTACTTATAAAAATTCGCAGTCACGTTTAAACGAAACTGTTTCAGGAACTATAAAAATTTCTCCCGAAGTATTTAGTCCGGATAATGATGGATTTGATGATTTCCTTACTATCGATTACCAATTTCCTGATCCTGGATATGTGGCAAACATTACCATATTCGATGCGGTGGGAAGGCCTGTTCGGTATCTGCAGCGAAATGCTTTAAATGGAATTCGCGGTACTTATCGTTGGGATGGTTTAGGAGAGAAAAATCAAAAGCTGGCAACAGGTTTATATATTGTTTATACAGAAGTTTTCAATCTGGAAGGCAAAACAAAAAAATATAAAAATGTAGTTACGCTTGCTAGAAAAAGATAATACAGACCTAACTAAAGACCTCACAGGTTTTTAAAACCTGTGAGGTCTTTAGTTATTTTAAGAACCAATATTATCTATATCATCGAAAGCATCCGGTAATTTTTGCAAATAATTTTTGATAATAAAATAACTCGCTATGGCAAATCCCAAACCTACCAAAGCAATACTGAATAAATTATCAGGAGAAAAAATCATCAGCCCAACGATTACACCAATAATTTCCAGTACAAACCATAACGCGATCACGATAAATTTCCATTTACCGGCAGGCAGTCCTTTCTGAGCAGCAAGGTTGCCAATCTGTTTTGAAATAAATATGAGTGCAATAATTTCGATCATTATACCAGATCAATATCAAAATTTACTAATTGTACGAACTCCGCTAAACGATCATCAATATCCTGTTTTGTAATTTCTTTCAAACGTTCTGGTCCGAATTTTTCTACGCAGAAACTGGCCATAGCACTTCCGATGATGATGGCTGTTTTCATATTATCGAAACTAATGTCTTTTGTTTTTGCAAGATGACCAATAAATCCTCCGGCAAAAGTATCACCTGCTCCCGTTGGATCAAATACTTCTTCCAATGGCAGGGCCGGAGCAAAAAATACATGGTTCTCATGAAATAATAAAGCACCATGTTCTCCTTTTTTGATAATAAGGAAACGTGGCCCCATGTCCATAATCACCCTAGCTGCTTTCACCAATGATAATTCACCGCTGAGCTGGCGTGCTTCTCCATCATTCACTAATAATACATCCACTTTTTTCAAAACTGCTTTCAGATCATCCAGCGCAATATCCATCCAGAAATTCATCGTATCCATTACTATCAGTTTAGGACGAACCTTCAATTGATTGATCACATCCATCTGTATACTTGGCATCAGATTGCCCAGCATTAAGAATTCAGCGCCCTGGTAAGAATCCGGAACTACAGGTTTGAAATCTGCCAACACATTCAGATCTGTGATCAGCGTATCGCGGCTGTTCATATCAATGTGATATTTACCACTCCAGAAAAAAGATTTTTTATCCGGAACAACTTCAACACCTTCTACTTTCACACCACGTGATTTCAATTCATTCATTTCTTCTTCCGGAAAATCATATCCCACAATGGAGATTTGTTTTACATCATTAATAAAATTGCTCGCAGCATAGGCAACATATGTTGCAGATCCGCCTACAATTTTATCTACTTTGGCAAATGGAGTTTCAATTGCATCGAAAGCCATGGTTCCGACTGTAATAAGCGACATAATCAGTTTTTTTGGTGCAAAATAAAAAGCGGTGCAAAAGTAACCTGAAAAATTTGTTTTCGGCCTATCGGCATATTTTATGTTATTTTGAAATGATGTTGATACGTATTCACCCGGAAAATCCACAGGACAGGCTCATCAAGCAAACCGTTGAATGCCTCAAAAATGGCGGCATTATTATATATCCCACAGATACCATATATGGTCTGGGTTGCGATATCTATCAGCAAAAAGCTATTGAACGTATTTGCAGGATCAAAAATGTAGATCCGGCAAAAGCACAATTATCCTTTATTTGCCGTGACCTGAGCCACCTCAGTGATTTTACGAAAAGTATCAACACGCCATTATATAGAACACTTAAAAATCATCTTCCCGGTCCGTTCACTTTTATTTTACCCGCCAGTAAACAGGTTCCTAAAATTCTGCAGACAAAAAAATCAACTATTGGATTAAGAATTCCGGACAATGAGATCTGCAGGAAAATACTGGAAGCGCTGGGGAATCCATTACTAAGTGCTTCTCTTCCCGGAGAAATGGTGGAAGAATATACAGATCCGGAAACGATGTTTGAAAACTTTGAGAACAATGTTGATATCGTTATTGATGGCGGACCGGGTGGCGTTACGCCTTCAACAGTGGTGGATTGTACAACTGACGACTGGCAAATTTTGCGTCAGGGTGCCGGAGAATTTATCAGTTGATCCAGTTCCTCCAGAAAATCGGGTTGTGCTGCTAATACACTAAAACTTTTGCGATGGTATTTACAGATACCAAATTTTTCAATTGCGTTCCGGTGTTCGCGTGTTCCATAACCTTTATTAGATAACCAGCCATACTGTTCATATTCCCGGTGAAGGCTTTGCATATAGGCATCACGGTATGTTTTGGCCAGCACACTTGCCGCAGCAATGGAAGCATATAGTCCGTCACCTTTGATAATGCATTTATGTTTAATATCGGGATAAGGTAAAAAACGGTTGCCGTCGATCAGTAATAAATTCGGTTTTTTCTTCAGTGCATCCAAAGCCAAATGCATGGCACGATAAGATGCCTGAAGAATGTTGATGTTATCTATTGTGTTGTTATCAATGGATGCAACAGCATATGAAATACTTTCCTTTTCAATTATAGGTCTTAAAATATCCCTTTCCTTTTCCTTTAATTGCTTACTGTCATTCAGTAATGGATGATGAAAATCTTTTGGAAGTACCACTGCTGCAGCAAAAACAGGACCTGCGAAACATCCGCGGCCTGCTTCATCCACACCTGCTTCAATTTTGGTTTTGTATAAGTATGGTTGCAACATCACAACAAATATCAAACAAAGATTTTTATTGCAGCAATAGGATTTATTCACATTGAACCCTGCTTAACTTTGCAAATGATGGAAACCTTATTGCCAGATTTAAAAATGCAGATGGCTGCAGAAAAGCAAAAAAAATATGATCGCCAGGTAGCACGATGGTTGATAGCGGGTGTAATTATGATCATGGTGCAAGTGTTGATCGGAGGAATTACACGTCTTACAGAATCCGGTTTGTCCATTACAGAATGGAAACCTATCACCGGCGCATTGCCGCCATTGAACCAGGCAGAATGGATCAGCGAATTTAATAAATATAAAACCACCGATCAGTTTAAATATGTTCACCAGAATTTTTCTTTGTCAGAATTCAAATATATTTTTTTCTGGGAATGGTTTCATCGCCTGTGGGCAAGAACCATGGGAATGGTTTTTCTGGTAGGATTTATTTACTTTCTGGTTACCAAAAAATTTTCCAAAAGCATGATAATGCCTATGGCGATCCTGTTTATACTTGGAGGTTTACAGGGGGCTATCGGATGGATCATGGTGAAGAGCGGATTAGTTCCTGAGAAATATTTTGTAGGACATGTGGAGCTGACCACGCATTTTATTGCCGCATTAATCTTACTGGCGTATACATTGTGGTTTGCATTGTCGCTTCTTCCATCTATGAAAGAAAAGGTGAGTGATGCGGCCGTAAAAAAATTACAGTGGATTCTAGGTCTGGTTTTGTTTTTCCAATTGATGTATGGTGGATTCATGGCAGGTTTGAAAGCTGCCATCACTGCACCTACCTGGCCGGATATCAATGGAAGATTCTTTCCCGCTAAAAACGAAGTGGAAGGTATGGCCATCATAAACGATCCTTTACTAGTGCATTTCATTCACCGCGGACTGGCTTATATTTTTCTGATATTGGCCATCATGTATTTCATAAAAACTGCACGACATAAAATGAACGGCTCTTTTGCATTATATCGTTTTTTATTCGTGTTTTTTGTGTTCGCACAAGTTGTACTGGGAATTGGGTCTTTAATAAATGCTACCAATGATCATTTCATATGGATGGCAGCCGCTCACCAGTTTATAGCCATGATGATAGTAATTGCTTTTGTTACAAATGTATTTCTGGTTAAAAAGCCGGCAATGAATTAAACAGTGCTTTGAGGCTTTTGTATTATATTTATTATCCATAATACTATGAAGCTTTTAAAATCTGTTTACCATTTCTTTCCTGTTCAGTTATTCCTGTTGCACTTTAGAAAGAGCCAGGTATTGTTATTATTCTGGTTTGTACTTACCGCCACGGTTAATGGAAATTTATTAAAGATTTTTGGTGCAGATGCATTATTGCTGGCACCCGAATATCTGAACCAGGTAAATATGCTGAGTGCATTTATAACCGGCATTGCATTGGGTGTTTTTGTAATGAGCTGGAACATTACTACATTTATTTTGCATAGCCAGCGATTCAAATTTCTGGCAACAACACGAAAACCATTTTTGAAATATTGTATCAATAATTCATTGATTCCTTTAGCTTTTATGGTTTTTTATTTTGTACAGCTGATCCAATTTAATCAGGATGTTGAATTAATGCCTTCCTTAGGAATTGCAGGGTTAATTGTTGGAATATTCACAGGATTTGTACTATTATGTTTTATTTCATTCGCTTATTTTTTTGGTGCAGAGTTAACGATCAACAGAACAATTGCACCACTGGAAATACATCATCAGCGGTTGAGAGAAAGAAGAGAACCTTTTGATTTTGAAGATCATTTCGGATTGAGAGTGTCTACGTATATCAATTCTTTTTTCCAGATAAAAAAACCAAGAATAGTTAGGCATTACCGGAAAGAATATATTGAACTTGTTTTCAAACGGCACCATATTGCCGCAATAATGAGCATAGCGCTTGCATTCATATTTCTCGTATTAGTAGGGTTCCTTTTAGAGAATCCTTATTTTGAAATGCCTGCTGCTGCGAGTATCCTCATATTTTTTGCGGTGATGTGTGCAATGATCGGATCATTGAATTATTTTTTAAAAAGCTGGAGTCTGCCGGTTGCGATCATGATTATTCTCTTTGTAAATTATTTGTATAAGAAAGAAATCATTGATCCCAGAAACAAAGCCTATGGACTGAATTATAAAAATATTTCTGAAAGACCGGTTTATGATAAAAAATCTTTGATGCAATTGTGCACACCGGAACTTCAACGTGCAGACAGCCAGCATATGATTAACGTATTGCAAAACTGGAAAAAAAATCAGGCGGAAGAAAAACCATTGATGATATTTATCAATGTAAGTGGCGGTGGTTTACGAAGTGCTGCGTTTGTAATGAATACCCTGCAGAAGATAGACAGCATTGCACAGGGTAACCTCATGAAAAATACTTTTATGATCAGCGGTGCCAGCGGAGGAATGTTATCCGCCGCTTATTACCGGGAATTATACCGAAGTAAAATTCATGG
>JANOAO010000077.1:0-7697 GCA_031411115.1 Bacteroidota bacterium | reverse complement strand
ATCATAAAGAACCAGAAAACAACAATCATCAATCCCATCATAATAAGTGTACCTGTACTGCTGCCTTTTCCCTGGGGATCCATCATTAAAAAAATACTTAACAATTGCATGGTTTGTTTTTGTGCTGTAAACAGCGGTTATGGATTGGTTTTAGAAATTACGGTTCCTTTTAGTAATAGTTCGGGAAATGCTGGATTGGCATTAGATTGAACCGTTATTGTTTTATGCGCTTCTCCAACTCTTTTATCACTGTTGAATTTTACTTTTATATATCCGGTTTCCCCGGGTTGAACGGGTTCCTCCGGTTTTTCGGGAACTGTACATCCGCAACTGGCAGATACATTGCTTACAATAAGTGGTTTGTTTCCGGAGTTTTTAAAACGATAATTGAATTCAACCATTTCGCCTTCTGATATTTTTCCGAAATTATACACACTATCTATAAGTGTAACGGATGTTTCCTGCAAGGAGTCCATCACTGCAACAGTATCAATCTTCGCTTTGTTTTTATTTCTTACATCACAACCTGTGCAATATAGAGCAGCTATGCCTACTATTAAAAAGAGCTGTTTCATATAAAATTATAAGGTACTGTTTTTATAATTACGTTTTTCGATTTTATTCTGTGCTGTCAATTCCTTGTGTATATTATCTAAAAGTCCGTTTACAAACTGACCACTTTGTGGCGTACTGTAATCTTTCGCAAGATCGATATATTCATTGATCGTAACCTTGGTAGGAATCGTATCAAAATAAAGAAATTCGCAGATGCCCATTTGTAAAATAATGAAATCAAGTGCAGCGATCCGCTCCGCATCCCAGTTTTTCAATTTGGGTTTTATCAGTTCTTTTACATGTTCTGCTTTTTCTAAAGTTGTTTTCAGCAATGATTTTGCAAACAACCATTTTTCTGCACTTAAGATGTCATTAAAAGCAGGTTGAACTGGTTTATGCAAATAATTCATTACAAGAGACTGCATCATTTCTGCATCATCATCCCAATTAATAAAATGTTCTTCAATATGGCAGATAAAATCATCATTTGGAAGCATGAGTTCATTAAAAATGAATTCAAGGATGAGCCTTTCATTTTTTTTATCTCGTGACAATGTTTCGATATATTCCTTATAATCTTCTGAAAGCGTTAGCTGATGATATATCTTTTTTAAAAGTTCATTGTCAATTATATGAACCAGCTTATTGTCGCTGACAGATGATTTGAATGAGGTGTCTTCAAAAATTTTCCACATCAGTTCGTTACCCACAATTTTTGTATTAATGCTGAGATCCTGCGCAGATGGCAGATGTTTGCCTGCTTTTTGTTGTGCGTCTTTTTCAGCAAAACGTGCCGTTTCTGTAATGAAATAAATGAGGTAAGTGAATAGTTGGCGACTTTGCTCTATCTTTTTGTTCAACATTGATTCCGGTTCTCCTGCCTTCTCATCTCCCTGCATACTGTCAATGGAATACAGCGTTTGCATCACTTTCACCCTGATATTTCTTCTGCTGATCATTGTAAGAACTTTATTGAATTCGCAAAAGTAAGGCTAATTAAATGGTGTTCTAAAAAATCTATTAAAAATCTACAATGCTAATTTGTCTTAACATTGGAGAAATATGGCAGAAACCGGGCTTGTAAAACTGCCAACACATCATTTTCAATCGATTGGTACAAAATTCGCCTACATTCGCGTACCGAAAAAAATACATTTTTCAACTAAAAATCAAAAATAAATTATGGCCAAAAAGTTAAACGTTACTCCGCTTCACGACAGAGTAATTGTGAAACCTGCAGCTGCTGAAGAGAAAACTGCCGGCGGTATTATTATCCCGGATACAGCTAAAGAAAAACCACAACGTGGAACTGTTATAGCGGCAGGTCCAGGAAAAAAAGATGAACCTGTAACAGTTAAAGCAGGAGATAATGTTTTGTATGGTAAATATGCCGGTACAGAAATTTCTGTTGAGGGGAACGATTACCTGATCATGAGAGAGAGCGATATTCTTGCTATTGTATAAGATGCGCACACTGCATCTGGATCTAATTATTACAATTAAAAATTAAAAATCAAACATGTCTAAAATAATATTCTTTGATATTGAAGCCCGCAATAAAATGAAAAAAGGGGTGGATACACTGGCAAATGCAGTGAAAGTTACATTAGGCCCAAAAGGACGTAATGTAGTGATCGATAAAAAATTCGGTGCTCCGCAGGTAACCAAAGATGGTGTTACGGTTGCAAAAGAAATAGAACTGGAAGATCCTATCGAAAACATGGGTGCCCAAATGGTAAAAGAGGTGGCTTCTAAAACTGCTGACATTGCAGGAGACGGAACTACAACGGCTACCGTATTGGCGCAAAGCATTATCAGTGAAGGATTGAAAATGGTGGCAGCAGGTGCGAATCCGATGGACCTGAAACGCGGTATTGATAAAGCGGTTTCTCTGGTAGTTGAAAATTTAAGATCTCAAAGTCAGACTGTTGGAAACGACAGCAAAAAAATTCAGCAGGTGGCAACTATTTCTGCCAATAACGACGAAACGATTGGTAAACTGATCGCAGAAGCGTTTGCAAAAGTGGGTAAAGAAGGTGTAATAACGGTAGAAGAAGCGAAAGGAACAGACACTACTGTTGATATTGTAGAAGGTATGCAATTCGATCGCGGATACATCAGTCCGTATTTTGTAACCAACAGCGAAAAAATGCAGGTTGAATTACAAAATCCATACATACTAATTTACGATAAGAAAATTTCTGCCATGAAGGACATCCTTCATATCCTTGAGAAAGTAGCTCAGAGTGGCCGTCCGTTATTGATCATTGCAGAAGATCTGGAGGGTGAAGCTTTGGCAACACTTGTTGTGAATAAATTGCGTGGTACGTTAAAAGTAGCGGCAGTAAAAGCTCCCGGATTTGGAGACAGAAGAAAAGAAATGCTGACTGATATCGGAATTTTAACTGCAGGAACTGTAGTTAGTGAAGAACAGGGTTTCAAATTGGAGAATGCAGATCTTACTTATTTAGGTCAGGCATCATCAGTAACTATCGACAAAGACAATACAACTGTTGTAGGTGGCAAAGGTGCGAAGAAAGATATTCAGAATCGCGTAAACCAGATAAAAGCACAGGTAGAAAATACAACATCTGATTACGATAAAGAAAAACTTCAGGAGCGCTTAGCTAAACTTGCCGGCGGTGTTGCCGTATTGTATGTTGGTGCTGCTACAGAAGTTGAAATGAAAGAAAAGAAAGACAGAGTTGACGATGCATTACATGCAACCCGTGCGGCTGTTGAAGAAGGAATTGTTCCGGGTGGGGGTGTGGCTTACATCCGATCAATCGCGAGCCTTGATCCTAAAGTAAAAGGCCAGATTGCAGATGAGCAAACCGGTATGGCAATAGTTCGCCGTGCGCTTGAAGAACCTGTTCGTTGCCTTACTCAGAATGCAGGTATTGACGGATCTATCGTTATCCAGAAGATCAGGGAAGGAAAAGGAGATTTTGGTTTCAATGCACGCACTGAAGTGTATGAGAACTTATTTAAAGCTGGTGTTATTGACCCAACCAAAGTAAGTCGTGTTGCATTGGAAAATGCTGCTTCCATTGCAGGTATGTTGCTCACCACAGAATGTGTGATCGCTGACAAGCCTAAAAAAGATGAAGGCGGAATGCCGGGCGGTGCACCTGATATGGGTGGAATGGGCTACTAATAATATGACATTCGAATATGTAATCCCTGCTTTATTTAAGCAGGGATTTTTTCTACAGGTTGTTTTCTGAAATTTCTTCTTACAAATTGTTTATCCAGTCGGTTCATCACAGCCGTTGCAGTTATTCCATGAACAAATATGGATAACAAAACTGTGAAAGATACCAGAGACCACAATGCCGGTGCATTCAAAAATTGCCCTGCAGCCAATGCGAAGGCGAGGTAATAAAATGATCCCATTCCTTTGATACCGAAAAAACCGATAGCAAGTTTTTCTTTGATATGAAAAGAATTTTTAAAGGTAGCTGGTAAACTGGTGAGCGGACGAATGATCAGCACAAATACGGCAGAGAAAATTCCCATTGGCCAGGTAAGATGATCTAAAATACCGCCCACAAAACTGCCGCCGAATAATAACAGCAATACCGACAATAATATTCTTTCTACCTGATCTGTGAATTCATGAAGATTTTTATGATACTTATGTGTCATTTCATAATTTCTGATGGTGATAGCAGCTATAAAAACCGCAATGAAACCATAGCCGTGAATCATTTCACAGATTCCATAAATAACCAATGTGGCAGCAATGGCGACAAGGCCATCCCGTGTTTCCAGTTTATTGTTTATTTCCGGAAGCCGGAAAAATAAATACGCCAGAAATCTGCCGATCAGATATCCGGTTAAAACACCTGCTATAACTTTGTACAATAGAAAATAAACGATCCAGTTTTGTATATCAGCCTGTTGATATCCGGGCAATAATAAAATAGCCAGCCATGTAAAAGGAAATGCAGTTCCATCGTTCATACCTGCTTCAGCAGTAAGAGAGAATTTAATATTGTCATGTTTTCCTTCATTAGGCGGACCAACCTGCACATCAGATGCCAGCACAGGATCGGTAGGAGCCAGTACAGCGCCCATTAAAACGCTCGATGCAAGATCAAAATGAAGTACATAATAACAAACTGCCGCTACAATTATTATTGAAAGTATCATGGTGATACTTACCAGGCGAAAAGGGATTTTCCATTTGCGAAATGAAAAAGGCTGGTCTATTTTCAAACCGGTTCCCATCAGCGAAATGATTACAACAAGTTCTGTCATGCGGATTGCATAAGAATTGTAGCGAACCGGATCGGGTACAGGCAGATGATTTTTAAATAATAAAAAAATGATGGCACCCAGTATTACATAAAAAAGTGAATAGGATATTTTAGTGATTCTGGTGATGGAAGGCATCCAAGCCATTCCTAATGCAGCAAAACCTATGATAATGATAATGATGATATACTGATCCAAAATAATTTTATAAAGTTGTTGCAATAATAATGCCTTGCAGGGAATTGTAGCCTTACGATGTTTGTTTTCAATAAGTTCTTTTCACAGGGAGGAATAGCTTAAATATAGCTGCACTTGAAACGTATCTTTGTACAAATTAATGTAAAATGGAGTTCATCGATTATTACAGTGTATTAGGTGTTTCCAAAAATGCTGAACCTGATGAAATTAAAAAAGCTTACCGAAAACTGGCCAGGCAATATCATCCGGACACTAATCCTGATCCGCAGTCTAACAAAAAATTTCAACAAATTAATGAAGCAAATGAAGTATTGAGCGATCCCGATAAAAGATCGAAGTTTGATAAATATGGGAAAGACTGGCAGCATGGCGATCAGTTTGAACAGGCTCAAAGACAGCGGTCACAATCTCAGCCCTTTGGTGGCGGATATTCTTTTGAGGGAAGCGATGATGATCATTTCTCAGATTTTTTCGCATCGTTATTTGGTGGAAGAAGCAGAGGAGGGAAAACCGCAGCCAGCAGAGGTCAGGATGTAAATGCCAGTATAAACCTGAATCTTTCGGATGTATTCAACAAACATCAGCAAACCTTTCATATCAACGATAAAAATGTTCGTATTACAATTCCTGCAGGTGTTGAAAACGGGCAGATTATTAAACTGAAGGGCTACGGCAATCCGGGACGTGGAAATGGACCGTCCGGTGATTTATTCATAACACTCAATGTAAATAATAACACAACGTATAAAAGAACCGGAAGTGATTTGCATCTTACGCAGGAAATTGATATGTATACAGCTTTGCTCGGTGGAGATATTACACTGGAAACTTTGCATGGCACCATTAAACTAAAAGTAAAACCGGAAACACAAAACAATACAAAAATCAGGTTAAAAGGAAAAGGTTTTCCGGTGTATAAAGTAGATGACCAGTTTGGCGATCTGTTTATAACGTATCATGTAAAACTACCGTCCAATCTCTCGGAAAAACAAAAAGAATTATTGAAGCAAATGAAAGAAATGGATGGAGAATGATGAATTGAAAATGAAAAATTAATTGGTTTGAGTTATTTGTGTTGAGTGTTGAGTTGTGAATATTCAATTAAGAGTGAAGAAGGATTTATGTAGGAGTAAATAAATGTAATATTAAAAATTAAGAATGTAGAATGAAAATTAAAGGGAGTGCTTAATTAAGCATACTCTCCTTAATCCCGAATCCCGAAACCCGTATCCTGTATCTCGAAACCGGCATCCCGCATCCCGCATCCCGTATCTCGCATCCCGCATCCCGTATCTCACAACCCGCATCTCACAACCCGCATCCCGCAACCCGAATCCGGCATCCCGCATCTCGAAACCCGCATCCCGCAACCCGTCAAAAAATCGCCGTCTTCACACCCAGTAAACGGGAAAGTGAATCTTTAACTTTAGCCGTATCTGATAACGGTGAATAAAATCCTTTAAGAATAAAAAAAGCCGAATCAGACTCAGTTAGTTGAAAATTATAACCGGCTGCTGTATACTTTTGAAGTGATTTATCTGCGGCATCTTTTGTTGGGAATTTTCTAATAATCACCTTAAATGTTGTGTTGTCTGCAAGGCGCAGGCTGTCAGCTTTAGCAATAGAATCACGTACCGCAACTGAATCCATTAAGGGGATTTGTATTAAAGCCTGTGCGCTGTCTGAATTATTTTCCGTAGATGTATTTACCGGAACTTTTGGTTCACGCGTTAAAAAATAAATAATAGCTGCTGCAGTTAATGCCAAAATGATAATGGCCAGTACGGCAATACCAGTCTTGCCCGAATTATTTTTTCTGGAAGGACTTGAAAAATCAATCACATGATCTTCCTTTTCTTTAATGTGTGCCGCTTGTGCTTCTAATTTAGGATTTATGGTATTGCCCTGCGCAAATTCATAAGTTCCAAACTGTGTTTTTTGAAGAACACCTAAACCTTCAATGATGAATGGTTTACCTATATTAAGGTATTCACGACCCAGTATACTGTACGATTCAAGATCTGAAGTTGCGAGCGGTTTGATTTTACGGGAATGCTGAACAATAAAATCAACCAATGCATCATCTCTTTGCGCTTTTGGCTGGTAATCAAAAGTTATGGCATTCTCAGGTAAAACTGCATCTTTATCATCTCCGTTAAATGAAACATTTGGAGATAAATAAAATGTACCGATGTCTTCCAGTGAAACCTTTTTACTATTGTATAAATGCTGAACTATAAGATGCTCTATTTTCATGGCGGAAAGTAAAATTACAACCTACAAGGTATTGATAAAATTCCAAAGGGTTAGGTCAATTACATTAAATTTGCGGAATGCTTTCACCAAAGGATCAATCATTTGTTGAGTATTGGAAAAATAACAGGGATAGGGAAAGTTCGTTTGCCAGAAAACTAATTGGCGGACTGCCAATGGCAACAATGTTTGGTTTGCCTATCATTTTATTAGTAATGGTTGTATATCTGTTTTTTCCTGAATGGTATACTAAAATCTCCAAAACTTCTTCAGGTACGTTTATGGCCATGGTGGTAGCCGTTTTCATTGCCATACTTTTTTTTGCTTTTTTCAGAATGCAGTTTAAGTGGGAAATGAACGAACAACTTTACCAGGAACTATTATTAAAAGAAAAAAAATCCCTACATGAATCTTCTTAAAACATCAGCAAC
>JANOAO010000076.1:0-89199 GCA_031411115.1 Bacteroidota bacterium | reverse complement strand
TGGCGCAGCGCACAATCAGGTAAAATCGTTTAAAAATAAAATGTTTGAATTCACCGAATTTTTAACTGAGGTGCTGCACATTGAAAACTTCGGCGCTGTACTAAACGGCAAAGCAACCTATCATGACAGTTGTGCGGCTTTACGAGAATGTAAAATCTCTGAAGGACCACGAAGTTTATTAAATAAAGTAAAAGGATTAGAACTCGTAGAAATGAATGACAACACCACCTGTTGTGGATTTGGCGGAACCTTCTCGGTTAAATTTGAGGACATCTCCGTTGCCATGGCGGATCAAAAGATCGGTCATGCTCTAGATACGGGAGCGAAATATATTATCTCCACAGATCAAAGTTGCCTGATGCAGCTTGATGGTATTATTAAAAAAAGAAATCTTCCGCTCACCACGATGCATATTGCAGATGTGCTGGTATCAGGGTGGGAATAAAAAAAGAGCACAACTTACATTGTGCTCAATTTATCAAAACAAAAAACACATCTGTTAAACAATAAACGGTCCCACAATGGCAAGCACCTGCGCGTCGGTCAATGGTTCGTCGAAAGCTTCTGAAGCAGCTTCGGCGCTGATCGTTTGTCCTCCAATATTTATAATATTAACACCAGCCTGTGTGGTTAATTCTTCTCCATTATAACTTGGTTGAACAGCAGTATTATAAGGTGCGGCAATGCCACTTTGGTTAAGCGTAATCCAGGATTTAACATTAACTCCCGCAGGAATAGCAGCACCTAGCGTTCTTCTCATGGCACGAATATGTGCAGCATGTCTGGCTTCTACTGAATGAATCTGCAAGGCAGCAGTAAGCACATCATTATTAGCAATTAAATTTCCAGCTTGACCTTTATAGGCACGAACACCGGTATCTTCAAAAACTTGCGCTACTGCAAGGAATAAGGCATAATTGGAGAAAACTCCCAAAAACGGTCCTGTACCTGAACCATTACCTGCAGTAAAATCAAATGTAGGTTGTGAAACCGGTGTAGATCCTAAAGCTATAATGGTACTTTTTAAAAAATTCACGTGCGCTTGTTCATGATCTCGTATAGTGGTGATAGCGCCTGCAGCAGGTCCGGCAGGAATTAATCCCGGGCTGGAAACTGCCGTTCTGTAAAACTCATACTCCAGGTATTCAAGTGTTAATGCAAATTGCAATACATCTACTATGGCACTGGTATTACGAGGTCCGCTATATGCCTTATTAAATAAACTACCTAAGGCGAGTGGCAGAGCAGCAAGCGCAATTTTTGCACCGGTGCCTGCAAATCCTTTCATAACATTCCTTCGTGTATCTAATTTATTATATACCTCAGGATCTGTTTTTTCTATTTCGGTTAATATATTTTTAATGTTCATGATGTTTCATTTAATTATGAGGTAGGAAGATTAGATCCGTTGAGTTGCGATACCAGAAATCCTGACGCCGCAGACAAAACAGTAGCAGGAGTGTTTGCTTTGTCAAGTCCGTTCATATCTATAACAGTGGCATCTGCAAAAGTTCCGTTGCTGATTAAATCACGTATTGCAGCTGCATGTCGTGCTTCCACAGAAACGATTTTTCCTGCCAGTAATAAATAATTAGCATCTGCTATGAGTTTACCTGCTCCATTGTAAGCGGAAACACCCAGGTCTTCAAATGTTTTTGCCGTATTTAAAACACTTGTACGGTCATTAAAATTGATAGAAGTAAAATTTACCTGTAATGCGGGAATAGCACTGGTTCCCAATGCAGCTTTGAAAAATTCGCGGTGGGCAACTTCATGATCCCGAATTTCAGTAAGCAAGGCCAATTCAGAAGCCGGAATACCGGAATAAGGTGTTGACACTACCTGAATATAAAATGCAGCTTCTAATTGTTCGAGGGCATATGCATAATTTAAAATACCCACATCACCTGTTCCAAGGTCGATTCCTGTGGATGGCATGTCATCGTCTTTTTTACAGGCAGCCAATGTAGCAACCGCTGCAGTAGCTCCTAAAAATTTAAGTAAGTTTCTGCGTTGTAAACCCATGGCCGTAAATGCCGGTTGGTCCAATGGTGGCGTTTCTTCTTTTTTCATTGTTTTTTTTTTGATGATTGAATCTTTTATCTCACTATATACGTGCCAATTGTTAAGTTGGATTTTTTATAAAACCCTTTATTAATTTGCATAAAAAAAAATATGTCTTACTGGCTTGTAAAATCAGAACCTTCTACTTATAGCTGGGACCAATTGGTGAAGGATAAGATAACTATTTGGGATGGTGTGCGTAATTACGCAGCACGAAATAATTTAAAAGCCATGAAAAAAGGAGAGGAAGTTTTGTATTATCACAGTAATGAAGGGATGGAAATTGTTGGGGTCGCTCAAATTTCCAAAGAATTTTTTCAGGACCCAACAACAGAAGATACAAATTGGGTGTCGGTAGAATTGAAACCTTTAAAGAAATTAAAAAATACTGTAGGCTTACAAATTATAAAAACAAATAATAAACTGTCAGAGATGGCGCTGGTAAAAAATAGCCGCCTGTCTGTTCAGCCTGTTACGGAAAATGAATGGAAACAGATAATGCAATTATCAGAAGCAAAATGAAAAAAAAGATTGTTGTGCTTACTGGTGCCGGTATCAGCGCGGAAAGCGGACTGAAAACTTTTAGGGATGGGGATGGTTTATGGATGGGCTATAATATAGAAGATGTGGCCACACCAGGAGCTTTTAAAAAAGATCCGAAACTGGTATTGGATTTTTATAATATGCGCCGAAGCGAAGTAATAAAGGCAGAACCTAATGCGGCTCATAAAGCTTTGGCGAAACTGGAACAGCATTATGACGTATATATCGTTACGCAAAATATAGATGATCTGCATGAGCGGGGCGGATCATCACAAATACTTCATTTGCATGGTGAGATTTTTAAAAAATGCAGCTCATCCGACCTTTCCTGTGTTACTGAAATCAGAACGGATATTCAATGGGGTGATAAAGCACCAGATGGTTCCCAATGGCGTCCATTCATAGTGTGGTTTGAAGAGCCGGTTCCTTTAATCGAAAATGCTATGCTGATCATGCAACAGGCTGATATTTTTGTATTGATTGGAACTTCTTTACAGGTATATCCTGCTGCGGGACTGATGCAGTTTTTGCCACCCTTGATCCCAAAATATATAATTGATAAAAAGATCCCGGCTGTTAATGGGTATCAGAATGTAATCATTATTGAAAAACCCGCTACGGAGGGAGTTGTAGATTTGTTGAATGCGTTGATGCAGGAATTTAATTAAGAATAAAAAATATGAATGAAGGCGGTTTCAAATTTAAAATGAAGAATTAAAATTATGCATGAAAACATCTTAATTAATAATTCTTAATTCTACATTCTCAATTTTAATTTCTACATCCTTCATTCAAAACTCTTATGCAGATCTTTAAAAATAATTCCCTGATTCATCAACTCTGCTAATACTGGATTGTATATTTCAGGTATCACCGGAACATGCACTCCGGTTAATGACATTTCTCCGTTCAGGATCAGTTTTGCGGCAATGCCTAACGGAAGGCCTACCGTTTTCGCCATAGCAGTGTGTATGGCGTCTCTTCCTTTAACCGTTAAGGAACTGTGTATCGAATGCTTTTTCCCTTCCAGTTCATATTCTATTTCATGCAGCATCACAATCATATCTTTATCCTGCGGAAGCAGTAATAATTTTTTTTCAAGTATGAATTGCATTACATCTGCAGCACTGCATCTGCCTTTATTGATAATCGTTTCTTCATCATCCATTCCCAAAAAAAACAATTGTTTCATAATGAGATTGGCCTCATGCATTTTTTGGGCTACGGTTTGGGCAGCATTCTCTTTCACTGCATCCTTTTTAAGTTCTTTTAAATCGCCGCTTTCATCTACCACCATAAAATTATCCGGTAATTCTTCACCTGTATTTTCAGCAGCGATCTCTGCCTCCATGAGTTTCATCAGATTGTCCAGCATTTCTTTAGTCTCACTGAAACTTTGCTGCAATTTTACCTGAAGCCATTCACCAAATCCATTCTGTTCCAGATGCATTTTAAAAAAATCATGCAGACTTAAACCATCTGTATCATAATGGATATTTTCATCGGTGAGTTTCAGATCAACGATATTTTTCCATCCGAACATAAAATCAGGATGTCGCAATGTGGTTCTTACAAATGTAAGAGCCTCCGGCAGATCGTACAGATCGATATAGGAGAGACTGTTTCTGTTAGGATAAAAACTAAATAATTCATGCGGTGCATCGCCTGTTCTTACTTGTTCTCCGGCGATAAATAATTCTTCATAAACTTTTGTAACGGTCTCGCTATTTTCGCGATAAACGGCGCCTGCTTTTCCTGCAAGCACTACATTGCGTGGGTTCCAACTGATCTTATAGTGCCAGGGATTGTCATCGCTTTCCGGTGCTACCAATCCACCGCAATGACTTTTGAAGGAAGTTATCTTTGCACCTTTTTGTTTCAGGTCATCGAGTATTTGCATGGCACTCATGTGGTCAATACCCGGATCAAGACCCATTTCACATAAGAAAAGAATATTACGATCTTTTACCATTTCTTCCAGATCGTATATCTGTTGGTCTGCATAGGACGCAGTAAGTAAATGTTTGGAAAATGTAATGCAATCCTGAGCCACGAGAATATGTAAAGATGGGGGCATCATGGAGATCACAATATCTGCCTGTTGCACGAGTTTTTTGCGGCTGGTTTCGTCGTTGATGTCAATACCTTCAGGTTGACCATTTGGATGACCGTTTATTTTTTGTTCTGCAACAGATTTATTGGCATCGGCTACAATGATTTTCCAATTATAGGCTGTTGATTCTTGTAATAAATAATCTATCAGTACTGTTGCTGATTTTCCTGCGCCAAATAATACAATTTGCTTCACCACTCTCGAATTTGAGGCAAGTTATACATATTGGAACAATTAAAAACAGGGAAAAGATACAACCTCATTTAAGATTTTAAATAGATTTGAGGTTCCGATTACAGGAAGTAGAAATTCTTGTTTTAGGTTGAAGGAAGATTAATGCAGCGGGATGCGGGATGCCAAATACAGGTTACAGAAACTGTGGCAATTCTATTTCATTTTCCAAATAGTCACAACATTGTGACAAACAAAAATATTCTTTAAAAATGGTCACAAGTTTGTGTCAAAATAAATTCGAATAATTATTTGTCACACTAATTATAAAACGTTCCCAACCCACATCCCGCATCCTGAATCACGTATTTAGCATTTGTTTTCCAGGTTGGACTCTCTCATTCCGGAATTGTTCACATCTTCCCTTATAAACTGTTAACAAATCAACTCTGAAACAGGCTCTTTTTAATGCCCTAAAACCCTCTAAATTGCTTAACTTCGCCACCTATTTTAGCATATGGATAATCAGGAAAATTTACCAGCACAATTTGAAGACGGAAACCTCAATAACAGAGGTAAAATCATTCCCGTAAATATTGAGGAACAAATGAAGACGTTTTACATCGATTACTCTATGAGTGTGATCGTTGGAAGGGCGCTTCCGGATGTAAGGGATGGTTTGAAACCCGTTCACCGTCGTGTTCTGTTCGGGATGAATGAATTAGGGAACGCCAGCAATCGTCCTTATAAAAAATCTGCACGTATTGTGGGTGAGGTTATGGGTAAATACCATCCGCACGGTGATGCTTCCATTTACGATACTATGGTGCGTATGGCTCAGGAATGGTCCATGCGATACAAAATGGTGGATGGCCAGGGTAACTTTGGTAGTCAGGATGGAGATCCTCCGGCAGCTATGCGTTATACGGAAGTACGACTGGAGAAATTTGCAGAGGCGATGATGGAAGATATCGACAAGGATACCGTTGACTTTCAATTAAACTTCGACGATTCACTGAAAGAACCTACTGTTCTTCCAACACGTATTCCTCAGTTGCTGCTGAATGGGAGTAGTGGTATTGCCGTAGGTATGGCCACCAACATGATGCCGCATAATCTTTCGGAAGTAATCGATGGTTGCATTGCATATATCGAAAACAATGAGATCACCATCGACGAACTGATCCAGCATGTGAAAGGTCCGGATTTTCCGACAGGTGGAGTTATTTACGGATTTGAAGGTATTAAAGCTGCATTGCATACCGGTCGTGGACGTGTAGTATTGCGTGGTAAAACAGCCATCGAAACAGATGCCAGAGGAAGAGAAAAAATTGTGATCACAGAAATACCTTATCAGGTAAACCGCGATACACTTACACAAAAAATCGGGGAACTGATTAATGAAAAGGTGATCGATGGCGTAAGTGATGTAAATAACGAATCTAACAACAAAGAAGGAACAAGGATAGTAGTAGAATTAAAAAAAGATGCCATTGCGCAGGTAGTGGTTAATCAGTTATATAAATTCTCTGACCTGCAAACATCTTTTGGTGTAAATAATGTGGCGCTCGTGAAAGGTCGTCCGCGTATATTGAACATCAAAGATCTTATTTCGGAATTTGTTGCTTTCCGTCATGAAGTAGTAATCCGCAGAACCAAATTTGAATTACGAAAAGCAGAAGAAAGAGCGCATATTTTAGAAGGATATATCATCGCACTGGATAACCTGGATGCAGTTATTAAACTCATCCGTGAAAGTGCTACACCTAATATTGCGCATGAAGGATTGATGACCAATTTTGGCATGAGCGAAATTCAATCGAAAGCGGTTTTAGAATTAAGGCTCCAGCGCTTAACAGGAATGGAGATCGATAAGATTCGTGAAGAACATGCAGAAATTATGAAACTGATCGGACGCCTGAAAGAGATTCTGGCTACAGAAAGTATGCGTTTCGACATCATCAAAAACGAATTGCTGGAAGTAAAAGCCAAATTTGGTGATGAAAGAAAATCTGAAATAGTGTATGCCGATGATGAGATCAATATGCTTGATCTTATTGAAGAAGAAAATATGGTGGTGACCATCTCCCACATGGGATACATCAAACGTACTTCCGCTACAGAATACCGTCAGCAAAGAAGAGGTGGAAGAGGCGCTAAAGGAAGTGCAACACGTAATGAAGATTATATAGATCATCTGTTCATTGCCTCTACACACCACACGCTTTTATTCTTTACAGAAAAAGGTAGATGCTTCTGGTTAAAAGTTTATCAGATTCCGGAAGGAGACAGAACAAGTAAAGGAAGAGCGATACAGAATTTAGTACAAATACCGCAGGATGATAAAGTGCGTGCAATCATTGATGTAAGAAATTTTGATGATCCTGAATTTGTAGATAATCATTTCATCATTTTATGTACAGCAAAGGGAATTATTAAAAAAACAGACCTGAGAGATTTCAGTCGCCCAAGACAAAACGGAATTAATGCGATCAATATTTTAGAAGGTGATCAATTAATTCAGGCACGTTTAACAGATGGAAACTGTGAAATCATGATGGCCGTAAAGAGTGGACGTGCAATCCGATTCCATGAATCTAAAGTTCGATCAACGGGACGTGGCGGTATTGGCGTATATGGGATTGAAGTAGATAATGATAAAGATGCTGTAGTAGGAATGATCTGTGTGAAAACATCAGATAAAAGTAAAACAGTATTGGTGGTAAGTGAGAAAGGATATGGCAAACGCACTTTCCTTGATGATCCTGAAACCGAAGAAGCCAATTATCGTATTACAAACAGAGGCGGAAAGGGTGTTAAAACAATTAATGTTACAGACAAAACCGGTGGTCTTGTAGGGTTGTTGGATGTAACGGAAAAAGAAGACCTGATGATCACTTGCGTTTCTGGAATTACTATTCGTATGGCAGTAACTCAGATCAGTGAACAGGGAAGAGCTACGCAGGGTGTTAAACTTATTCGCGTGGATGATGGAGATGAGATCGCAGCCATAACACAATTAGATGAGCTGGAAGAAGTGATCGAACAAGTAGCTGATGAAATTGAAACAACGCAACAAATGGAAGAATCCGGAAATGCAGATGGTATTCCAGATGCAGATATAAAAGATACTGACACAAATGATGCTGTTGCAGAAGATGAAACACCGGCAGAATAAAAAATAATGGTCTTAAAAAATGGCTGCTCATTCGGGTAGCCATTTTTTTATATAAATCGGAAATTATTAAAAATTAATTCCGGTATAATTAGAAGGGTTGATAGCTTTTAATTCTTTTTTGAGTGCCGCAGAAATTTTCAATTTAGAAATAAAATCAAATATGGTTTTCTTGTCGATGACGTTACCACGTGTTAATTCTTTCAGCGCTTCATAAGGCTGCGGATATTTTTCTCTTCTCAAA
The DNA here is from genome assembly GCA_031411115.1 of Bacteroidota bacterium. Taxonomy (GTDB): domain Bacteria; phylum Bacteroidota; class Bacteroidia; order Chitinophagales; family Chitinophagaceae; genus Ferruginibacter. Next base: position 80,889 of record JANOAO010000076.1, on the reverse strand, counting down.
ATAGTTTGAATGGCTTCAGCTACCACTGCCCAGTTCTGATCCAGATCTGCCTGTATTTTATTCTTATTTAGTAACAATTTTGAAAATCCTTTCCGGATAGAATTCATGGCAATCATTGTATAAGCTACAGGAACGCCTGTATTGCGTAAAACAGTGCTGTCTGTAAGATCCCTTTGAAGACGCGATACCGGAAGTTTTGCAGAGAGATGTTCCAGCATAGCATTTGCCAACCCTAAATTTCCTTCCGCATTTTCAAAATCGATCGGGTTCACTTTGTGCGGCATAGCACTGCTGCCTGTTTCTCCTTTCTTTACCTTTTGTTTGAAATAATCCATACTGATGTAGGTCCACAGATCTTTACAGAGATCAGCCAAAATGGTGTTGATTCTTTTTATGGCATCAAAATGAGCAGCAAGTGTATCGTAGTGTTCAATTTGTGTAGTGTATTGCTGTCGTTCCAATCCTAATTTTTCTTGTGTGAAATCATCAGCAAATTTCAGCCAGTTGAATTTTGGAAAGGCTACATGATGTGCATTGAAATTGCCGGTGGCTCCACCAAATTTTGCCATATAGGGTATGTAACTAAACAACTGAATCTGGTTTTCCATTCGCTCTACAAAAACCATTAATTCTTTTCCCAGCCGGGTGGGAGATGCAGGCTGGCCGTGCGTTCTGGCAAGCATGGGAATATCTTTCCATTCGTTAGCCATGGCCAAAAGTTCATGCTGAAGATTGATAAGTGCGGGTAAATATTCCAGTTCCATAGCCTGTTTCCATAACAGCGGCATGGAAGTGTTGTTGATGTCTTGTGAAGTGAGCGCAAAATGCACCCATTCCATCAAATCTTTCGCACCGGCATTTTCAAGAACGGATTTCAGAAAATATTCTACAGCTTTTACATCATGATTGGTGGTTCGTTCAATTTGTTTTACCTGTAAGGCATCATCCTCTGAAAAATTTTCTGCAGTAGAACGTAGCTTCTCTTTCAGTGAGGCATCCATTTTAAAAAATTTATTTTCCGACAAAAAGATGAGATACTCCACTTCCACTGTAAGCCTTGCCTTTATAAATGCATACTCAGAAAAATATTCATTCAGTGGTTCGGTTATAGAATGATATCTTCCGTCGATTGGTGAAATGGCAGTTAATGGATGTAACGACATATTGTTGTGTTGATGTAGATTTGCAGCAATTTAAACTAAAGGTGTTGGACAGAAAAATACAGGTTGCTGCGGTGAGTTATCTTAATACAAAACCACTGGTTTATGGCTTTGAAAAAGGTTTGTTGAAAGCCGAAATTGATCTTTATTTTGAATACCCTGCAAAAGTTGCAGAAATGCTTACACTTTATAAAGTGGATATCGGCCTGATTCCGGTTGCGGTTATACCAAATCTTACAGAACATCATATCATCAGTGATTATGGCATTGCAACTGATGGTGAAGTTGCCAGTGTTTGTTTATTTAGTGATGTACCGCTACAAAATATTCAGGTTATTTATCTCGATTATCAGAGCCGCACATCTGTTGCCTTATTACAGGTGTTACTAAAAGATCACTGGAAAATAAAACCACAATTAATCGCCGCAAGCCCTGGTTTTGAAACCTTGATAAACGGCAATACGGCAGGTTTAGTAATTGGCGACAGAGCTTTGATGCAGCGAAAAATCTCAAAATATATTTTTGATCTGGGAACTGCGTGGAAAGAAATGACAGGCTTGCCCTTTGTATTTGCGGCATGGGTGGCCAATAAAGAATTACCTGATTCATTTAAAGAGAAATTCAATAAAGCAACTGCTGAAGGATTACAGCATATTGATGAAATTGTTGCCGCAAATCCTTTACCGATGTATAGTTTAAAAGAATATTATACAAAGAATATCAGCTATAAACTGGATGAAAAAAAATTACTGGGGTTGAATTTGTTTTTAAAATTATTAACTTCTCAATAATCATTGATTACGCTGCTATTCTTTTACACAAATAGAGTATTTACCGAATCAATAAAACATTTCCTTTTTTTATAAAATCGCCACAACTTGTTTTAGCATTTACATAAAAAATATAATTTCCTGTCTCACATTTTATTCCTTTATAAGTTCCATTCCAACAATCTTTAGAATTATGTGTTTCAAATACTTTCTCTCCCCAACGATTAAGTATCACAAGTGTATATTCATTTACATAATTTAAATCTAAGATTTTAAAACAGTCATTACGGGTATCGCCGTTTGGCGTAAAAGAATTCGGAATATAAATTTTAGAGAATCCCAAGGTACTAACTATCACAGTTATTGTATCCTTACCAGTACAACCATTGGAGGAAATACCGGAGACAATATATGATGTTGTTGATTGCGGTGATGCAATTGGATTATGTATGTTTGTTGATGACAGCCCAACTGATGGAGACCACATATATTGCAATGCACCCGTTGCCACTAAATCAGTTTTTCTTTTAGAACAATCAAGATCATTTGATTTTGATATGTTGATAACCGGAGAAGGCAAAACATTTACCAAAATCTGAAATGTGCTGTCGTAATTACAGATTTCATCTCTAATAGTTAGTGCATATATTGTAGTAACTGGTGTTTGTGAAACAGGGTTTACTGATGATGTGTCGTTGAGATATGAGCTAGGACTCCATGAGTATTGATAGCCACTTCCATTAGAACCTGTTAATGTAATTCTATCAATTGCACATTTTTGAAAATTTCCAGGAGAATTAAAAACTGGTTTACTAAGAATTCTAATTGAGACAGTGTCTTTTCCTATACATCCATTAGCATCTGTGCCGGAAACATAATAGGTATTTGAACCTGAACCTGTAAATACAGGAGATGCAACCGAAGTACTATTTAAAAATGTTGCAGGTAACCATGAATAACTGACTGCACCGGTAGTAGTTAATAATACTGTTGCGGTGTTGCTGCTGCAACTATTAAAATCATTTATTGACCTTACAACGGGAAGAGGATTTACAGTAACATATATACTTTGATTTCGTGTACATCCATTGTTTCCTGTAGCAATTACAGTGACAGTTTGTGAGTTTATTCCAATGAAATCAGGATTTGCAATTGAAGGATTGCTAATAGAAGAAACTGGGTTCCATAAATATGAAGTTGCATTTCCTGAGGCAGTTAATACTAATCGATCACCTCTGCAAATAATCGGATTTGCAATTGTGTTTAAAATTGGTAATGCATTCACAATAACTTTTACAGAATCAATAGCGGTGCAGCCAAACGCATCTGATGATGTGAGGTAAAATGTGGTAGTTGTATTTACAGTTGCAATTGGATTTGGTGAAGAAGAATTGTTTACCAACGTTGCCGGGCTCCATGAAATGCTATTTCCATTTGTAGTTCCTTGTAAAACCGCAGAAACAGAATTATCACTACAAAAACTTATATCCGTTCCAGCATCAAGGTCTATATTCCTAACCAGAAGATTAATCTGGTTAGAAAAGAATTTGCAAAAAGGTGAAGACACATTTGATGATTCTTGGGAAACTAGTCGAAAGATATATGTACCATTTGTCAGACCTGTAAAATTATAATTCAAAGTTGTGGCACCTGGAATATTTGTCCAGTTTATACCATTATCTGACGATATCTGCCACTGGTAAAATGGATTTGTAAGCCCACTGCTAATATTGCCAAATAAAGTAAATGGCGAATTTTTGCAAACTGTCAATGTATTTAATTGAGATGCCGGAGCAAAAGAAGCTTTGGCTAGCGGCCCGCAAGCGGTAAATGTAATATCATCTATAGCAAGATCGTTGCCTTGGAATGTCGTGCCACCTATATTATTATTTGATAACACAAGTACTACACTTGTAATTGAAGCAGGGGTAATAAACAAAGTAGAATATCTTCGCCACAAAGCAGAATTTGTTGCAGGTATATCACCTGTTGAAAAATTAATTAAAGGCGTTGTTAGATTTGCAGGATTAAATATTTGAAAAGTAATGTTTGGCGGAACAGCATTGAAAACCATATTCGGATTTATTGCATTCAACAGCCATGCTGCAAATTCATAAGTAGTTCCGGGACATAGACCAGTAATGGTTTGTTTATAAAATTCACCTGGATTTGGTGCTGCATTAAAGAATGCCATATATCCATTTCCATTATTAGTATGATCACCAGACCTTAACCATCCGGGATTTCCCGGCGTTTCGTTAACAAGGGCATAATCGCCATCTAAAACAATATTGGCTGGTGGATTTCCGGTTGGAGCAACATAGCCATAGGATGTAGTAGCAGAGGGAACTGCAGTTGCTAACTGAGCACCGGGGTTAGAGCCTTGACCAAAAGTTATATTCACAATGGGTGTTCCAAAACTACCCGTACAAGATTGAGACTTAACATCGCTTACAATGACGATAAAAAAAATTAGGAAGTAAATTTTGTTGATGTATTTATTGAGCATATCTCAAAGGGTATGTTCGTATAAATGTATAAAATATTAATCGAAAATTTTATTTAAACAAGTTTCGTATTCGGATTATTCCATTTGCCATTACCGGTTTTAGATCAGGCGAAATGTTTCTTAAGTAAACCGGTACACAAAAGAATATTGAAAAAGTGAAAATCCTGAATATAATAGACAGAATTCCTGCTTGTCCTAAAAATAAAAAGTAACTTATAAGAAAGCTAATCAGGCCAATTAATAAAACTTCTAAAGTTTTGTTTGAAAAAGGTTGCATATTGAATTTTCTTAAAAGAAAGCCATACCGAATACTATTATACACAATGAAAGAAACAAGATTGGCAATTGCCGGTCCAATCAATCCGTATCTAACTGTCAAGATATAACTCAAGGGAATGATAAGCAATGTCAATAAGAGATTTGTCCATAATTCAAATCTCCAGTATACAGAAGTGCCAATGATCTGACCATTTACGCCCGTGCCCATCTCGATAATTGTAACAATTCCTAAAAGTATAAATACATTTTCACCCAAAAGATATTCTTTACTTAGGTTGAAATACAGAATAGCAGGCGTGAAATTAAGCCAGATGAGAAGAAATATAAATAAGGCAAAAGTCAACAGATTGATGGATGTTCTTTTGTATATCCTTTCTATTTCAGATACATTTTTTTTCTTCCACTCACGAGATAATATAGGAATGGTGATAGATATAATACTCCTTGATGGGGCCTGCATCAGGTTAACAAGGTAACTGGCGAAACCAAATATGGCAACCATGCCCAGGTTTTGCCTTGCAGCTAACAATATGCCGTCAATGCTAGTCCTTAGAATCGTTACAATCAGGACTATAAACGTAAGTGATAGCAAGGAAATAATTTTCTTTTTGTATCGTCTGGTAACGCGACTCGTTTTAAAAGTAAGCCAGAGATTTCCTTCTTTTTTAAGAATAAATGAGAGAATCAAAACAATGAAAAGGTATTGTACCGAAAACAATAAAATAAAAGTTTTGAAACTAATTAAATCAAATACTTTCAAAATAGTTATACCAAGAGTGAATACACGAAGAATGGTTTCTTTTAAAAGATTAGTAGTAACACCTTTTGAAAACCCATATGAATATCCTTCCAGCAAATTGTAAAGCATTATACAAAACGCCATAGGGATGGTCATGTAAATATATTCAACCAGTAATTGAGAGTTAGCGCTAAATTTTCGTACGATAAGAGGTTCAATCAAAAACATGGCTGTTGAAGTAATTACAAAGCCTATTAATGAAATTTTTAAGGCAAAACCTAATAGATCATTATCCTTTTTATCCAAATTATCCTGATAGTATGGGAAAAATTTATAAAGATAAAAAGTGGTACCAAACGATGAGAATGCAAAAATCAGCATACCAATTTCCAATAATGCCCGCGTTAATCCATATTGATCAGGTGAAAACCAATCTTTATGTGTAAAAAAGTAAGTGTTTAATGCACCCAGTAAAAATCCTGCATACACCCATCCTGTACCTTTTAAACTGCTTTTTCTAATCTGCGACATGCATCAAAATAAATTTCCTATATTGGAAAGGCGGAAATTAATCATTTATTGTTTAAAAATAGCTCCTTAAAATATTTGTAAACCCTAAGGAGAACCTATCATCAATTTATTACTTTTGCACATCTGAATTAATACTATGGCAGAAACGTTGGGAATGTTATGTGATAAGCTTACAATTGTAAAGTTGAAAGAATATCACACTGAAGATCAGGCAAGATTGACCAGTCTTGCAATACAGGCAAAGCAACTTTCCGAAGAAATTGATGAATATATCAATAATGCCATTGCCGGAAAAATTGCGCCTGAAAAAATGCAGTTTGCCTCCAATAAAGTTTTCAAAAAAGAAGGCAATGAAGTGGTAGATGTGAAAGGTAATTTCGGAAACGTTTTCTATCAGTTGGCAGATGTGAATTGCCGTTTGTGGCATGAGCAGGAAAAAGTATATGATTTTGAAAAAGTTCCAGCAGAAGAAAAGGATATGGTAGTAAAACAACTGGCAATTTTAAATCTCGAAAGAAATAAATGCATCGATTCGATTAATGAGCAATTTCTTTCTTTAATCATCAAAAAAAACTAGTAGCATACATGCACATCCGTAAAAGAAATACTTGTCGTGTTTGTGGTTCATCTTCTTTGAAGAAACTGATTGACCTGGGGCCACAGTATCTTCAGGGCAGTTTTGTGAAACCAGGTAAGGAAATGCCTAGTTCCCGCAAAATTGATTGTTCACTGGTTCGCTGCAATCCTCAGGAAGATGAAAATGCTTGTGGCTTATTACAAATGGAACATTCAGTGCCTTCAGAGATATTATATGCTGCTTACTGGTACAGAAGTGGCACCAACAATACTATGCGTCAGCATTTGAAAAGTATTGTGGATAGTGTTGTAAATACTGTAGGCAATATGAAACATCCGCTAACACTTGATATTGGTTGTAACGATGGAACATTACTAGGATATTATCCTAAAAATTTTATTAAATATGGTTGTGACCCTAGCGATGTAGCTCAGGAAGTAAAAGAGGCTACGGTTGTACAGGATATCTTTCCTTCAGAAGAATTGTTCAAGTTACTGGAAGGAAAAAAATTAGATGTCATTACATCAATCGCAATGTTTTATGATCTCGAGAATCCGGTTGATTTCGTAAAAGGTATTAAACGTTTTCTGGCAGCAAATGGAGTCTGGGTTTTTGAAATGAGCTATATGCCTCGTATGCTCGAACTGGATAGCTATGATACTATTTGCCATGAACACCTGGAATTCTACAGTTTGGCTGTGCTGGAAAAAATTCTCGGCATGGGCGGTATGAAGGCATTTAAAATTTCATTCAATGAAATTAATGGTGGAAGTATTCGTGTATATGCCACACATAAAGAAAATAGCAAACACGATACTAAAGAAAACCTTGCTTTGATCAATGAGATCCGCCATAAAGAATTTGATCTTGAGTTAGATACTGACAAACCTTATGTTGCCTTCCAGCAAAGAATAGAAAAATTAAAACTTGAGTTGCATGAACTGCTTGTGAAACTTAAATACGAAGGGAAAAAAGTGCATGTGTATGGTGCTTCAACAAAAGGGAATACGATCCTGCAATGGTGTGATATTGATGTTTCTTTGGTTGAATGTGCAGCAGAACGTAATCCTGATAAATATGGCGCACATACTTTAGGAACCAAGATTCCCATCATCAGTGAAGAAGAAAGCAGAGCCATGAATCCTGATTATTACCTCGTTCTTCCATGGCATTTCAAAGATGAATTTATGGAAAGAGAAAAGGAGGCGTATGAAAAAGGAACAGGTTTTATTTTTCCTGTACCAACAATTAGTATCATTAAAAAAGCGTAATGAGAAAATTGGAAAAACTTGGTCAGTTTCTAAAATTAATGGGGCGAATTGCCGGTTCAAAAAATTATAAGGAATATATCAGTTTTGCCCAGGCAGGGGAAGACAGGGTTTTACGATTTTTGTTTTCTTCGATGGGATTAAAGCAGATCTCTTACCTGGAAATAGGCACCAACAATCCTGTTGACATCAACAATACTTATTTATTTTATCTTGGAGGAAGCAGCGGTGTCTGTATTGAACCCAATCCTACTTTAGTGGAAAAAATAAAATCTTGCAGGCCAAAAGATATTTGTTTGAATGTAGGGATAGGAGGAGGAGCAGAAAATGCAATATTGGATTTTTATATTTTTGATGATGCTGATTCTGAAAAAGGATTGAGCACTTTCTCTAAAAAAGATGCGGAACATGTAGAGCGTACAACGCATATTAAAATTGCTGAAATAAAAAAGATTCCGGTAGTTCCTGTTTCTGAAATTCTGGAAACACATTTCAAACACAAAGCGCCGGATCTGATTTCACTGGATGTAGAAGGACTGGATCTGGATATTTTAAAAGGCATTGATTTTTCAAAATATCGTCCTGTTGCGATTTGTGTGGAAACGGTAAATTTTACACTCGATCATAAGAAAGTAAAAAATACAGGCATCATTAATTTCATGGAATCACAGGGCTATTTTGTGTATGCCGATACCGGAATTAATTCCATTTTTGCAGATAAATCATTATTTGCATCTTAATTCAGTGTATGAAGAAATTGCTTATAAGATTACTCGGTAAATTTGGTTACACTTTACAAAAAATCGATCAGAGTCAAAAGCATCTGGAGGTAATTAATAAAGGCAAATCCATTATTAAAAAAATATCTCCGGATTATGAGATTCTGAACGGCCCGTTTAAAGGCATGCGCTATCCGTCACTCGAAATCACAGAGTTAACGCTGGCACCGAAAATTACAGGCAGTTATGAAATGCAATTAATTCCGCTGATTGAAAAAATTACAAAAAATAACTATGATCATATTATTGACGTAGGTTCTGCAGAAGGATATTATGGTGTTGGGTTTGCAAAATTACTTCCTCAAACAACTGTTCATTGTTACGATATTAATAACGATGATCTTAGATTTAGTCAACAGATGGCCGAACTTAACAAAGTGAACAACATCACCTTCAACAATTTTTGTTCACCCGAAACACTGATCAATTTTAATTACGGAAAAAAATCGCTGATTATTTGCGATTGTGAAGGATATGAAATGCAATTGTTTACAGAGCATGTAATTCAAGCATTATCAAGTACAGATATATTAGTGGAATTGCATGACGTTATTAATCCCGAAATATCATCTACTTTATTAAAAAGATTTTCGAATACACATCATCTTACCTTGTTCAATAACAGTAATGTTAATTTTTCTTTTCTGAATGGATTAGATAAACTTTCTGCTGCCGAAAAAGCATTTGCAGTGTATGAGCATCGTGGTGGATTGTATCAGAATATTTTTATGGAATGGGCTTTCTTTTCACCTAAAAATATTCATCCATTATGATTAAAGTAGCCCTGGATGGAACATTATTTTCTGAATGCTATTTACGCGGTGCTAATCGTGATGGAATGATGCGTTTAACAGAAGATATTACCAAGTATCTGGTGAATGATTATAAACTGGATATATCTTTCGTGAGTAATTATTTCCTGCAACAATATGATGCAGCTTTAAAAAATTTTGTGGAGGAAAATTATTCTTCACATATAGATAAAATTATTACTAAAAATCCACCTGTATTTACAAATGTGTTCAAATGGAAAGGGTTGTATAAAAGCAAACTTTCTAATCTATTAAATCCATCATACAAATCTTTGAATAAGCAGGATATTTTTCATTCATTTTATTATCCGTTTCAAAAAAATATTTCAGATATCAAGATTAAAAAAACTATTACTTATCTCGATATTATACCATTAATGCTGAAGGGCTATCCGCAAGAACTAGTTCAGCGTACATCGGCTATAGTTGATAGTATAAAAAAAGGATATGCTATTTCTATTTCTGAATATTCAAAAACAGATTTGTTGAATTATGACAAGCGGATTAATGAAGAAAATGTTTTTGTAGTTCCTCTTGCTGCTTCGGCTAATTTGTTTTATAAAAATATAAATATTGCAGACTGGCAACGTGTGAAAGAAAAATATAATTTACCCGATCACTACTTTTTATCGGTTTCTGGGAATGACAGCAGGAAAAATATTCCTCATTTAGTGGAATGTTTCAACCAATTCGTATTGCAGGAAAAACATAATGATTTGTTCTTGGTTTTAACCGGTAATGGATCACACAATCGTTCAATGCTTGATAAAATTAATATCAAAAAAGAAGTAAAAGACAAAATATTTATTTCTGATACATTCATTGATTCTGAAGATTTGGCCGTTTTGTATTCTAATGCCATTTGTTTTTTCTTCATGTCATTGTATGAAGGATTTGGTCTGCCGGCTTTGGAAGCAATGCAATGCGGTGTGCCTGTTGTTACATCGAATACCACTTCATTGCCTGAGGTAGTAGGAAATGCGGGCTTTACCGTTTCGCCAACCAACGTAAATGATTTGGCTGAAGTCATGAGTAAATTATACCATGATGCTGCTCTACGTAATGAATATGCAGACAAAGCTTTGCAACGTGCTGCAACTTTTTCATGGGAACGTTGTGCTAAAGAATACACAGAAATATTTACACTTGTTCATTCAAAAAAATAACAATGAAAAAATATCTTATTACCGGATATAATGGATTTGTTTCTAAACATTTTTTAGAATTTTTGGAGTCGTTGCATGAAGCAGTTGTAGTACTAGGTGTTGATGTAAACCCCTCATCTTTTTTACCGGATTATACTTACGTTCATTGTAATTTCATTCAGCTTGATCTTCTTAACAAAGAAGCAATCAGTACCATGTTAAAAGATTTTCAACCGGATTTTATTTTGCATCTTGCCTCTTACAGCAGTGTGGCTTATAGCTGGCAGTTTCCGGTGAATGCATTTGCTAATAATACCAATATTTTCCTTAATCTAGTGGATGAAGTGCGATTACAAAATTTAAAATGCAGAATTCTTTCTGTAGGTTCATCTGAAGAATATGGGAACATCTCGGAGAATCAGATTCCTGTTACTGAAAGAACACCTGTAAAACCGAAAAGTCCTTATGCTGTTGCACGTGTGTCACAGGAGATGTTATCGGAAGTATATGCAAAAAATTTTGATACTGACATAGTTTTAACGCGTTCCTTCAATCATATCGGTCCGGGACAAAAAGATATTTTCGTAATATCCTCCTTCGCTAGAAAAATGGTTGATCTAAAAAACTCAGCTCATCCTGATAAAGAAATTAATGTCGGTAACATTTCACTCATCCGCGATTTTGTAGATGTAAGAGACGTAGTAAGAGCTTATTATTTTCTGTTGCATAAAGGTGTGAAAGGCGAAGTGTATAATGTTTGTTCAGGTACAGGTAACTCATTAGAATTTATTTTAAATGTAATGTCTGAAATTCTTGAATTAAAATTAAGTGTTGTAACAGACCATAATTTGATGCGTCCCGATGATATCAAAAAGATGATTGGATCCAATGAAAAAATATTTAGCCATACTGGCTGGAAACCGGAAATTTCGCTTCGTGCCAGTCTTTCCGACATTATTGAATATTGGAAACAACAAATCCATCGTAATTAAATTCATCTTCATATGAAGGCAATCATTTTTGGAGTGAACGGGCAAGATGGATATTATCTAAGTATTTTGTTGTCTGCCCAAGGTTATGAAGTTATCGGTATAGGCCGATCTGGAAAAAATGGAAATACAGATATAACAGATATAAGTGCAATAAATGAATTGATTAAATGCCATAAACCGGCATTAATATTTCATCTGGCTGCCAATTCCACTACACAACATTCAGCATTGTTTGAAAATAATCTGGTGATAGGAACGGTTACATTATACATACTTGAAGCCGTAAAACTATTTTCACCGAAAACAAAAGTATTCATCAGCGGCAGTGGTTTGCAATTTAAAAATGAAGGAAGACCAATCAGGGAATCAGATCCTTTTGAGGCAAGAGATGCATATTCCATCAGCCGTATACAATCCGTATATGCAGCAAGGTATTACCGTTCCCTTGGTATTCAAACGTATGTCGGATATTTTTTCAATCATGACAGCCCCAGAAGATCTGAAAAACACATGGCAAAAAAAATTTCCGCATTTTCGCAACGTATTGCTAAGGGAGATACAGGTGTACTGGAGATAGGAGATATGTCTGTAGTAAAAGAATGGACATTTGCGGGCGATGTAGTGGAAGGTGTTTGGAAATTTGTAAACCAGCAGAATATTTTCGAAGCCAACATCAGTTCAGGAAAAGGATATTCCATAACCGACTGGGTGAATGCCTGCTTTCAGGTAATAGGGAAAGATCCTGCAGGATATATTCGGGAAGCCGATGGTTTCAAAGCAGAATACCGGCAACTGATTTCCAATCCTGCTTTGATTCAGCAAATTGGGTTTTACCCAAAAATTTCTTTTCAAGAACTTGCAAAAATGATGGTACTTGAGCCTTGATCCACAAAAAATATTACTCGTTCAGCTTTTCTCCAATGGTGATTGCTTATATGCAACAACTGTGGCCAGGCAAATTAAAAATGATTTTCCAGACTGTGAATTAACTTGGTGTATTGCCGAAAGCTGCGCACGTATCATTGATCTAAATCCATATGTTGATCATGTAAGGATAGTAAAAAATATTCCTAAGAATGATGTGGTAGCTTACAGAAAGTTTAAGCGATTAATCATTGCCGAAAAAAATGAAAGGAAATGGGATCACATTTTCATTACACATAATGCTGATAATAATCTCGCCTTATATGACGGAACTATACGCGGGATGATTTTACGGGCTTATCCCGGAAAAATCAGCGTTCCTGTTCAACCGGTTTTGGTTTTGAGTGATCAGGAAAAAAATAACGTCTCTGCATTTGCGCAAAAGCATCAGCTTCATCGATTCAAAAATGTGCTTTTGTGGGAGTTTGCTCCTCAAAGCGGACAAAATGTTTTCGATTTCAATTTTGTGATGACCGTAGCAAAAAAGCAGGTGGCAGATAATAATACCTGTATCATTCTTTCTTCTGCTAATAAAATTGAATCAACTGTTAATATTATAGATGCAAGTACACTTACCGTAAGAGAAAATGCTGCTCTTACACATTATTGCCATTTATTGATCGGGTGCAGCAGCGGCATTACCTGGTTAAATACCAGCAGCGCCGGAGCTTTTATTTCCATGCTACAATTATTGGATGAAAATGCTACATTCAGGAATGCGCCTTCTATCGATTTTAAAAGGTATGGCCTGCCTGTTGACAAACTCATTGAGTTGTATACATTTGACATCAATTCATTAAATAATTGTATTGATAAAATTAAAACAGCCGGTTTTGATGTAGCCAGAAAGGAATATATACAGCATCCTAAAAAGCAATTTAATACTACCCGTAAAATTGTATATAATCTACTTTGTTATATGCAATTCGCTGCACTTATACGGCATTTCAGGATCACCACCCGGTTATATGGCTGGGATCCTTCGTTTATTTTTATATTTCTTAAATCATGTTTATCTTTCCCTATCAATCTTTTCAATAATCTTTTCAAAAAATTCACCTGAATACCTTATTTTTAAAATAAACAACAGCAAATAAATTCAACAAAATGAAATCTCTATTCACGCTTTCAATATTAATGAGCATTTGTATTTTAAGCTCCTGTAAGAAAGATTCAGTAAATCGTTCTAATACCAATTTTGAAGTTAGTGCCGGAAACGATACTACAATTTACGTTACTTCTGCCACGACATCTTTGCAAGGGACAATTGTATCTTCTACCAGCGCCGTTTCAACTTATCAGTGGAGTATGATCTCTGGTCCTAATGTACCTGCAATTTCATATTCAGGAAATATTGCAGCGCAGGTTTCCGGATTACAAATAGGTGTTTATTCATTTCGGCTGTTAGTTAATGATGTTGATGGTTTAACGGCAGATGATACGGTCTCCGTAACTGTTGCTAATACTAACATTATACAGGCTGTAATTCCAGATCTGGAAAACAAACAATTGAATTTTGCTTATCTCGATGGGTTTGGAAACAGATCCGCCCGGGATATTGATCTGGATGCAGGAGCATGGACAATTGGCGGTTCATTGATAAGAATCAGGGGGTCATTAGCTTTTGATATGTCTCAAATACCTGCAGGTGCTGTTATTGAAAGTGCCAGTTTAAGTCTTTATTCAAATCCAACGCCCATCAACGGAAATATTCAGGACGCTAATTCAGGTTCGAATAATGCCTTTTATATCTACCGGAATACATCACCATGGGATGCTTATACATCCGGTTGGCAGACAATGCCGTCAACCACAAACGATGATGCTATTTTAATTCCTCATACCAATCAACTTTTTTTAGATTTACCAGACATTGATGTAACGGCTATGGTAAGAAAAATGCAGACGGAAGGAAATTATGGATTTATCATGAAGTTGCAAGATGAAACCTATTATACGATCAGGCAATTTGCATCTATCCGGCATACAGATGCTACTAAACATCCAAAGCTGGTTGTTAGATATCGTTTATAATTAAAATATTAATTTTATACGCATTAAAAAAGCTGTCTTTAATGGACAGCTTTTTTAATGCAACTATGAAAATAGTTTAGTGTTTTTTACCTGTTTGAAATTTAATTTCTTCATCCATCATTTCCGTTACCATCATCTGAAGATCGTATTTAGGTTTCCATCCTAGTTTTGTATTAGCTTTAGTGGCATCTCCAATTAATAAATCAACTTCAGCCGGACGGAAATATCTTGGATGTATGCCAACCACTTGTTTGCCTGCAGGTAATTGATACAAAGGGTTGGTGCAACTTTCTACAAATCCTTTCTCATTTTCTCCTTCGCCCGAAAATTGTAGTTTAATACCAACATGATCAAATGCCATGATTATAAAATCTCTTACAGAAGTAGTAACGTTTGTCGCCAAAACATAATCTTCCGGAACATCCTGTTGTAGCATCATCCACATTCCTTCTACATAATCTTTAGCATGGCCCCAGTCGCGTTTGGCATCAAGGTTTCCTAACAAAATAATATCATCTAAACCCAGTGCAATTCTGGAAGCACCAATAGTAATTTTTCTGGTTACGAAACTTTCACCTCTTAAAGGACTTTCATGATTAAACAGAATCCCGTTTACAGCATACAATTCATAAGATTCACGATAGTTGATCGTGATCCAGTAACCATATAATTTAGCAACACCATAAGGCGAACGCGGATAAAATGGCGTTGTTTCCGTTTGCGGAATTTCCTGCACTTTTCCATACATTTCCGAGGTGGATGCCTGGTAAAAACGTGTTTTCTTTTCCAACCCTAAAATTCGTATGGCTTCTAAAATTCGCAGCACTCCCATTGCATCAGAGTTGGCTGTGTATTCCGGAGTTTCAAAACTTACCTGAACATGGCTTTGTGCTGCAAGATTATATATCTCATCGGGTTGCGTTTGCTGAATGATTCTAATGATATTACTCGAATCCGTTAAGTCACCGTAATGCAGATGAAATCTGTCTGCAATAGATTTATCAAAGAAAAGATGATCAATACGATCTGTATTCATCAGGGAACTTCTGCGTTTGATACCATGAACATTGTATCCCTTTTTTAAAAGAAATTCTGCAAGGTATGCGCCATCCTGACCTGTGATACCTGTGATAAGTGCTGTCTTCATTTCTTTAAGCTGATTTGTAGAGGCGCAAAAATAGCGGAATTTAAGTGCATTTGATCTTCAGAAATCATGATAAATTTAGATTTTCAATTTAAAATCCTTCGGTAATAATGAAAATCATATAATCTTATCTTCACCGCTGAAAAAATCAGTCATTGCTTTCTATCATAATTGTAAATTATAAAACCCCTGCGCTTACGCTGGATTGTATCCGGTCTATAGTTAATGGTGAAGACTTCCGCAATTTTGAATTAATAGTAGTGGATAATGATTCTAAAGATGGACTGGAGCAACGATTACAACAGGAATTTCCGTTTGTACAATTTTTACAAATGGGCTATAATTCAGGATTTGCTCGGGCAAATAACAAAGGCCTCGCAAAGGCTACAGGAGATTGTTTTCTTTTGCTGAATTCCGATACAATCACATCAGCACATGCGATCTCAAGTTGCTATAATACTTTTCAGGAATCAACCTATGTGGCCTGTGGATTACAATTATTATATGCTGATGGTTCTTTGCAAACCTCGGGTTATTATATAAAAAAAGGCGGACTGAATTTTATTTTGCAATTGCCTTTTTTTGGGAGGATCTTAAAATTCCTCGGTAATATTGTAGGTGCAAAAAAGCCGGGCGTTACTGAAGCTAAAGGAGAAGTGGAAGTGGACTGGATCAATGGAGCCTTTTTAATGGTGAAAAAAGAAGCTGTTGAAAATGCAGGTTTATTGGATGAAGATTTTTTCCTTTATTCAGAAGAAGTGGAGTGGTGCAGCCGTTTACGTAAACAGGGAAAGTTGTGCATTTTCGGGCAGTATCAACTGATTCATCTTTGCGGAGAATCCGCCATGACAACTTTTAATTCATCAGACAGAAGTTACAGTAATATTTATGATAAAAAAGGATTGCAAATCATGCTTTCTTCTTTTGTACGCATCAGAAAGGAATTCGGTGTGTTTTGGTTTTTAGTTAACCTGTTTGTTTTTATTGCTGAAATGCCATTTCTATTTTTGTTGTCCCTATTCAGCATGAAATATAATTTTAAAATATTTCAGGGTTTTTGTAAGAATGTGTTTTCAGTAATTTCCCAAAGCCTTGTGATCATACAAAATAAACCGCACTTTTATAAAGTGCTTTAGTGTATTTCCCTAATGGAAGCCAAAGCTTTTTGGGTGATGTTTTTCCAATAAAAATGTTTGAAAAATAGTTCGGGAATAGAAGTGGTTTTGCTATTGATAACAGCGTCTGCAAAAGCAGTCCAGTTATTATCTTCAATTCGTATCATATTATGCCCGGTAATATTCTCAGGAATACCAATTGCTCCGCTAAGGGTAGTTATACATGGTACATTAAATCCGAGCGCCTCTACTAATTTAGTTTTAATGCCTCCTCCTTCTATAACAGGATTAATGAAAATATCTGCACCTAAAAAATATTCATTGATATCATTAACGAATCCCGCATAAACAATATTTCTAGAGAGTTGGTCTTTCAGGTCATTGTATTCCGGTGGCAGGCCTTTGCCGCAGATGATGATTGTATAATTGATTCCTGAGGATAATAATATCGGGTTGATATCATCAATGATCGCTTTAACCGCTTCTAAATTGGGAAGATAATTTAACGTGCCATTGAATAATAAGATTTTATCGGCTGAGTCAATATGATGCCGTTGAATCAGCTTTGCCCTGGCTTGTTGCTTTTCTTCTGGTAAAGGTACTTCCGATCTCTCAATACCGTAAGTAATAGTGGTACATTTCTCCTCCTGCAGACGGAATTTATCTATTGCAAAAAGCCGGTCTTCGTCGGTAATAAAAAAATTAAGATCGGCTTTTTGATGTAATGTCTTTTCATACTGCCATAAAATATTCCACCACCATCTGCCAGTACTTTTAAATCGCAGCGATTCTATATTATGACTGTGTACCACCAGTCTAACACCAGTTATTTTTTTTAAAATGATACCAAGCCATGCATAATAAGGATGTTCGAGTATCAAATGTGTGATCTGCTTTTCTTTAATGATTTTTTTTAAAGTTGAAATCAAAAAAGGATTGATATATCTGCCGGACGATGAACCGATCACCGGCAAAACTATTTTGTGAAAATCATCGGGCGCTTTCGTGTCAGAAGTGCATAGTAAAGTAACTGGCGCAATATCTTTTAAATACTGATAAAACAAAGCAATGCCTTTTTGCCCGCCCATTTTTGCAGGGAAAACTGTATAAGGAACCAATGCAGCAATATGGATATGATTTTCCAAATGCAGCTATGATTTTACGTTGTTTTTGTTATTCCGAAACTGCATAAAAATGGTGAGTAACAGTAATATTGTTACCAGCCATGAAGCAATGTTACTAATCGTTCTTCCGGTATAATAACTACGTGGTTCAAATTTAAATTCGATCTTATGATTTCCTGCCGGGATCACCAGTGCACGTAACACATAATTAGCTTTTAACATAGTTGCGGGCTGACCATCAATTGTTGCTTTCCAGTCTTTATAATATATTTCACTGAACACAGCCAGATGTTTGGCTGATGAAGCAGATTGATAACTGATCGCATCATTATCAAAGTTTGTCATCTTGATGGATGCCGACGAATCAGCAGCAACAATATCCTTCAGATCTGAAGCAAATTTCTGATCTATAACAGCCGTATCTTTTGGATTGAAGTTGTTGAGCGCTTTCATTTCTTCTACAGCACCGTTAACTGTTTTGATTCCTTTTACAAACCAGCAATTACCCAATGCACCCGGATTTATGGAAGCAACTACGTCATTGCCCTGCCGTTGTAATACATATTTGGTGTTCAGCATATTTAATACAGCAATGTTGGTAGATCCGTTGAGTTGGTTACTCGCCAGGTCATCATAAATACCAATTTTTGCAGGGTGATAACCTCCAATTGATTTATGGTAATAGGAAGTTTTTGACTCCTGAAATGGATCACCACCGGCTAAATTAAATACACGGAAATTAGGGTCTGCATCTTTTTTGATCTGTTCATCGGCGGGAGACATAGGGAACTCAGAACTTTCATATTTATCCTTGCTTTCGAAACTTTTATCATTCAGGTATTTTACACCAAACGACAACAGATCTACCGCAATCAATAATGCGGCACCTATCAGCATAACATTTTCTGGTACCATTTTCCTGATGAAAATTCCAAGCAATATGGCTGCTATCACAACAAAAATGAATGAACGTAAAATATCTCCGCCAAACAGTTCTGCTCTATCTTTCCGAACTTCTGCAACTACTTCGCGGGACATTTTTAAAGCGTCAGGGTTTCCTTTAAAATTTCCCACAGTTTCTTCATACAGCCTGTTGTCTTTAAATGGTTCATCCGTTGCATTTAGTGCGGATAGTTTATCTGCCACATCTCCGGCACCCGATTGGTATATGTCATTGAATTTTTTAGTGCGTGCTTTATTCTCACGGCCGAAATCTGCATTCATGTACGTAAATAATCCTAATATAAAAACTACACCTGTGGCATATAATCCAAATTTGTACTTTTTCCAGATCTCCGGATCATTATTATTGGCAATTTTATTCAATGCCATGGCAGCTAACAACGGTGCCAGAATTTGTGGAATCACCAATGTCATGGTAGGAACACGAAACTTATTATACAGCGGAATGTTATCGAAAATGAAATTATTAAAGCCTGGAAAGTTTTTTCCCCACGATAATAAAATAGCAAGAATAACAGTTGCAAGGATCCACCACTTATTTTCATTATCCAGCATAAATAATCCGATGATAAATAAGAAACAAATCACCGCTCCCAGGTACACCGGCCCATTCGTAAAAGGCTGATCGCCCCAGTATAATTGCTGGCTCATATACGAAACGATCTGGTCTGCTGATACTGCCGGAAATTTTTCGGTGAAATAATTTACTACATGCGCATTTTCTTTCAATTGCGGAAACATGTAAGGTTCACCATCACGTTCTGCATAATGCATTCCGTATCCCATCACGCCGGGGAACATAATGCTAAAGGTTTCCGTTTTTCCATAACTCCATTGAAAAGCATATTCTTTAGACAATCCTTTTGTTTTTCCATCTGCAGAGGCATCTTTTTTGGATCCGTCCATCACTAATTGTCCGCCTCTTTTAGAATCTTTGGCATATTCATAAGTGGTCCATAAGGTGATGGCATTTACAGAAACGGCCAGTATTGCCGCAATAGCCATAAAGCCGATACTCTTCGCTACATGAGCCGTTGATTTCTCTTTGATGGCATTAATAATATAGTTTATTGTAAATGCACATAGAATGATAAATAAATAAAAGGAAATCTGCTGATGTCCCTGACCGATTTGCAAGGCAGTTAGCAATGCTGTAAGTGTAAAACCGGCGAGGTAATATTTGCGGAATATTAATACTACAGCTCCAATCACGGAAGGAGCATAGGCGAGCGCCATCATCTGACTGTTATGACCGGCAGTAATGATAATCGGGGAGAAGCTGCAATAGGCAAATCCCAAAGCTGCGGCAATTGCAGCATAGGATCGGATCCTGAAGCAAATGCACATAAAATAAAAACTGATACATGCCAGGAAGAAGAAATTCATGGGTTGTGGCAGCCATAATTGAAATAACCTGTCTACAATACTTAAGGGTGACCAGGCGCCTTCCAGCGCTACCTGATAGGCAGGCATCCCGCTGAACATATTGGATAACCACAAAGGAAAATGACCATGCATCTCCTTATATTCCATGGCTTGCTGGCTCATTCCTTTCCAGCCGGTAATATCCTGTTGTTTTAAAATAAGAGAACTATCCAGGCCGGGTTTACAAAAAATCACCGCAATAATCAAAAATACAACTACGGCAATGATATGCGGGAGCAGGGTTTTGAAATTAAAATTCTTCATGTGTGCCATTTATTATGTGCGGCAAATTACTGTTATTAGGCCTATAAAAAAAGCAGCACCGGAGCACTGCTTTATAAATTGTGTATTTTATACTTATTGCCCTGCGCCGGACTGTATGTTCTGCATAGATTCCATTTCTCCTTTTACATTCTTCCTTTTGAAAAGAGAAACATCAAATTTACCAAATCGCCAGTTGAAATTCAGGCGAACAACCTGTGGATCACGCCTGCGCTCATTATCCTGCACGAAATAAAATGATTCAGCATGAGAGGCGGAAATCCGGGTTCTGAAAATGTCATTGAATGAGAGCGTTAAGGAAGCTGCATTATTCTTCATAAAATCTTTTCTGATGGAAATATCTGCTCCATAAACCGGATCAATATAACCTTGCGCATTCGATTGTGTTTGTCCGAAACCGCCCATAAAAAATCCACCACCGCCACCGCCACGATTACTGCTGGCAGGCAAAATAGTTCTCGCCTGATAATCTGCAGTTAACTGTATCGTAAATTTCTTAGGCAATTTGAAAGAGTTATTCAATTTTGCAAACCAGCTTAACCGGCTGTTGTTTTGTGTTCCCGGTAAATTGCCAGCTTTTAAATCCGTATTAAATACATTCACATTTGTAGTCAGATCCCAGAATTTTGTCAATGCATTTTTGCCTATCAGTTCAATGCCGGTAGTACTACTGCTGGTGGCATTGGCGAAAGTGGTGATTAAAACGGAATCATTTTTCGCAGGATTCGGATTCAATGTCCGGTATTGATAACGGGTGATCAGATCATTGGTTAATCTTCCGTAGGCAGTTGCCAGAAACGAATTTCCTTTTCCATATTGAACTGAATAACCCAGTTCAACAAGGTTGGTAAATTCAGGGATCAGATTCGGATTTCCAACACTTAAATTCAAGGAATCCGTAAAATCAATAAAAGGGATTAGTTGAAAAAAGTTAGGACGATTAATTTTCCGGGAATAATTTAATTGAAGATCTTGTTTTGAATTTAGTTTGTACGTGAGGTACGCACTTGGGAATAAACTTAGCGGATATTCATTTCCAAATTGCTGATTTTTTGTGATAAAATCACCATCATATTTACTGCTTTCCAACCTTAAACCTGCCTGGTAAGAAAATTTTTCAAACTGCTGGGAAAAGGTTGTGTAAGCAGCGTAAACATCATCTGTAAATTTATAATTCACACTTACACCCGGAATGAGAAAATAAGCTCCGGAAGGCAATTGAATAAAATTGTTGTTTGTGGAAGAAAAATTTCTTCTCGACATTCGTAAACCCATTTCCAGTTTCATTTTTTTTGAAATAGGATTTACAAAATCTGTCTGAACGGTAAGGAATTTCGTATCACCGTAGCTCAATGCTTTTTCAACGGAACCCAATCCTTTTGGCTGTGCGGCTTCATCAAAAAAACGACTGATATAATCCGATGAATTTTCGTTGTTCATATATGTGTAATTCACATCAGCAGTGAGTTCTTTACCGGCTTTTGCAAAATTGTGTTTATATCCGAAGCTGCTTCCATAATTATATCCTTTGGAAACCGTAGATACATTTCTGTTACCGGTTTCAAAACGAACGGAAGAACCGCTAACAGTATCGCGGTAAATGTTGATGTTATCATTAATGGTAAATCTGCGGTTGACAAAATTTCCACTTAGCGTAAATGTGTTCCGGTTGTCAACGAAATAATCAATTCCCAATCTTGCGAAAGCAAAAACGCCTTTAAAAACAGGACCGTTATTTTGAATAAGATGCGCTGTTTTGTTATCAAGAAAATCTGTACGTTCTGTTCTGGCTGTGCTGATAGATTTTGGCATTCCGATCATTGTAGCGCCGAAAAAATTAATTTTATTTTGACGAAGATTAAAATCACCACCCCCGCCCGGGCGTCCACGGCTGTCGATACTGGCTCGTATATTTCCATTGTAGCCGGCTTTACGATTTTTCTTTAAAACAATATTCAGAATACCAGCGCCGCCGCCGCTTGCATCAAATTTTGCAGAAGCATTGGTAATGATTTCTACACTCGCAATCTGATCAGCAGGTATCTGATCCAGGGCTAAGGTGGTAGGTCTTCCGTCGATAAATATTTGTGGCGGAGCATTTCTTAAAGAAACATTTCCATCTATATCAACATTAACAGAAGGAACATTTTTCATCACATCAACTGCGGTTCCGCCCGCTGCAGTTAAGTCTTTCTCCACATTGTACACTTTTCTGTCGAGATTCATTTGCATCAGCGGTTTAGATCCTGAGACCGTTATGTTCTGCAATACTTTCTCATCCGTTCGCATTTTTAAATTCCCAAGGTCTTTATCAACGCTGTTCATCATACTGGTGAAATCACCATTTTTTGCAGCCGCCATATTTAGGTCAAATGCCACTTTCTGTTCGATGGGTTTATAACCCACGGCTGAAATACGCAATATAAAATTGCCCATTACCGGAAGATTCTCAATACTGAATTCACCTTTTTTTGTGGTAAGTTCAGTTGCAAGAATAAAATCTCTTTTTTTCTTTGAAACTGTATCCATTTTATTTTGGATCAGTTGAACAGTGGCTGCTTCAAGGGGTTTTGCTGTGGAATCATCTATCAGTTTACCATAGAAATGGCCCACATTCATCTGATTACCACCGGGCATACCGGGCCTCATCTGCGCAAATAGCAGGCACGGTAAAAAAGAGGTCACCACTAGTAGATAAAAATATTTCATAATGAGCGTAAAGTTGTTGAGAAATGATCAAAACAAATTTTTATTCTGATAAACGGTAAAAGAATAAGGAATGATTCATAATCAATTTGTGATGAAAACATTTTTTCTCTATTTTTGCACTCCTTACGGTAGCCATAGCTCAGTTGGTTAGAGCATCAGATTGTGATTCTGAGGGTCGAGGGTTCGAGCCCCTTTGGTTACCCACCTTTTTTCTACGCGTATTTAAAGTGTTTGGACAGTTTTCAATTCTAAATTTTTTCTCAGCACTTTAAATACTTTTGGGATTTATTATCTGAATAACGTCAGTTCTGACTTTACAAACAAATCTTTACTAAATATCAAGAATCCCGCTTTTTCAGGTAAACTGTTGTGCTGGCTTATTTTTATAAATAACTGTATAAAAAGTTACCATATATATAATAAGACCTAACAGGTCTTAGACCTGTTAGGTCTTATATAAAGATTAGAAAAATTCGAGAAACGCGTCCGCAATATCGCCATTTTAGTTGCACATTCATTGCTCTTCGGCTACTCCGTGAGTTTAATGTTTTTTGCATTTTCACTCAGGATTCGCTCCGATAGCTCTTTTGTCCGTCATAACACTACATGATTATTTCGTCCGGCCACTTTCCATGATTGTGCTCGCCTTCCGCCGGCTCTGGCTGAGTTCTGGATTATTACTAGATCATATTCCACGCTTATTGTAAGCATCCCCTTTAATAGGCCATATAGTTTAGAGACTTCCAAGTAAATCATTCGTCTTTCAATATTTTTATCCTACAAAATCTCTCAACAATTTTTTGAATGATTTACAATCCCCGGCTGCTTCGTGTTTTTGATGGCAGCCACTTTCTGGCAATCTTTAAATCGTTATGGTTTCATCTTCCAGACCTTTACTCCATTTTTTAATGATCTCCACCTCTGCATGAAGTAATTCAATTTTAACCTGTAGTTTCTTCTGTTCCAACAGCCCGCATTGTACCAGTTTCTGTTGTGTTTTCAAAAGATGATATTCCAGCAACAGGCGTTGTATTTTATTTTCCTCCCCTGGTGAGAGTTCCTGTAAGCGTTGTTGTACGAGGGCGCGCCATATTTGGGTTTTGTAAAAGGCGGCAGATAGGGAATCAAGCCGAAACTGAAGTCCGGTAACCTTGTGCAGGCACACCCTTTCGCGTTTTTTTATTTCTTTTAAGGTTTTTGCCTGGTGTCTTTGTAATCTGATTTCGAGTTCTGTATTGTCGTAATTATGTTTAGCATTAATATCAGCAAAACCTGCAAGCTTAAATAAAATATTTGATGCGGAGGTGGAAATAGTTTTCAATCCGTTTTCAGCACGGGTGATCAATGATCTGTCTACACCCAGTATATCTGCCATTTGTTGTTGGCTAAGCTGTAATTGATTCCGTATTTGGTTGATGTATGACACACCGCTTTTTTTTTATGGACAGTGATTAGTCACCGTAGTTTAAGTCACCATTTTTTTTTGGGGCCGGTGTAGGTGGTGACTAAAATTTCCCTGGTTTAATTTAATCGCTTCCGTTTCCAGGTTTTATGAAGCGGAATTTCCTACCTAATTCAACCTTCGATGCACAATCAAAAAATCAAATCTCTTTTAAAAAAAATTAGCATATTTCATTACTCGCCATCTTCAATTTGTTGAGATGGCTTTTTATGACCGTAACCTCATATTCATAATTCTGCCTGTTTAACAAAACATTATTCACCAACCTTCGTTAATATTGGATAACAACGCTCGTTATTATAGTATTTTTACAATATGCAAAAAATTGCAGATTTTATTATGAGTAAAAAATTTATTCCGGTCATACTGGTATTTACAGCAGCCAGCCTGTTCATTGCTTTCCGGTCGCAGGGCAGTGGCAATAATGAAAACCCTAAAGACCGTTATTCCAAAATCCTTAGAAACGTAGGCATACTATTACAGGATGCACATTACAATCCTAAAACCATTGACGATGCATTTTCCAAACAGGTATTTGCAAAATTTACAGAGGAAATTGATGACGAAAAGAATATATTTCTTCAGGCTGATATAGATAATTTTAAAAGTTACGAGAATCTGATTGATGATGAGATTTTAGGAAAAGACATTGAATCATTTTTTAAAATGAATGAAGTTTACCTGAAACGATTGAGCGAGGTAGCTAAGCTGCCTGAGCAGATTCTGGCAAAGCCTTTTGACTTCAATAAAGAGGAAACTTTTTTATTTGATCCAAAGAAAAAGTCTTTTCCCAAAAATGAAACTGAACGTTTTAATGAGTGGAGAAAGCGTATCAAATACATGACTTTGTCTAAATACACAGATCTTAGAGATGAGCGTGTAAGAAATAAAGGAAAAAAAGATTTTGTAGTAAAGCCGGACACAACACTTGAGCGGGAAGCAAGAGATTATATCCGCAAACAAATGTCGAGATTCTTTACAACAAAAATTACCAGAGAAAATACAGATGAAAATTTCAGCACTTTCGTGAATGCAATCGTAGGAATTATGGATCCGCATTCAACGTATTTTCCTCCAATAGATCTCCGCAGTTTTAATGAAAGCATGAGCGGACATTTTTATGGTATCGGCGCACAATTGAAAGAAGATGATGGAAAAATAAAGATCACCTCGCTCGTTAGCGGTGGTCCGGCATGGAAGAGTGGTGAACTTACCGAAAATGATGAGATCATTAAAGTTGCCCAGGGTAATGCAGAACCAGTGGATGTTACCGGTTATAGTGTTTCAGACGCAGTGAAATTGATACGCGGCAGCGAAAAAGGAACGATTGTTAGTTTAACGATTCGTAAAACAGATGGCAATATTAAAGTAGTAAAACTGGTAAGAGATGATATTAAGCTTGAAGATACTTTTGTAAAGTCTGCTATCATTAAAGGGCAATATAAGATCGGCTACATCTATCTCCCCGAATTCTATGCAGATTTTGAACGTGCTGACGGTGCAAGATGTGCAGTAGATGTGGCGCGCGAAATTGAAAAATTAAAAGCTGAAAATATCGACGGTATTGTAATGGATCTTCGCGGAAATGGTGGCGGATCTTTATACGATGTGGTGCAAATGGCCGGCCTTTTCATTACAGATGGTCCTATTTGCCAGGTAAAAAGCCGGGATGACAGACCAAATATTTTGCCCGATCGTGATAAATCAGTACAATACGAAGGACCACTTGCAGTTATGGTTGACGAAACCAGTGCTTCTGCATCGGAAATATTCGCTGCTGCTATTCAGGATTATAAAAGAGGTGTGATAATAGGCAGTACATCCACTTACGGAAAGGGAACTGTTCAGAGAAATATTCCGCTCACACCCATCAATCCGAATAAATTAACGGAATCTATAAACAACAGTGAAGATCTGGGAACCGTAAAACTGACGTTGCAAAAATTCTATCGTATTAACGGTGGCGCTACCCAGTTACGTGGTGTAACACCCGATATTATTCTGCCAGATCGCCTGGAGTATTTAAAATTCAGAGAGAAGGATAATCCTTTGGCTTTGAAATGGGATGAGATCAATCAAGCAAAATACTCAACGTGGACATCTAACGTAAGCTTCAATGATGTTATCACCGCTTATAACAAAGAATTAAACCAGAATACTACTTTTAATAAGATCAAAATGAATGTTCAATGGCTGGAAAAAATGAACAACAGAACTTATTCACTCAACATCAATAAATTTCTGGAGGAACAAAAGCAATTGAAAAATGTAGGTAAAGAACTTGACAGTTTATATAAGTTGAAATCGCCTATGGATGTAAATAATATTTCAGTTGACCTGGCTGTTATTCAGAAAGAAAAAGATAAAATGGATAAAAATGATGCGTGGCTGAAAAGAGTAAAAGAGGATGTATTCATAGAAGAGTCTGTAAAGGTGCTTAATAAAATGATCACCCAGAATAATCTGGCTAAGAGAAATTAATAAATAAAGTTTTACAAAAATGCCGTTGATGTTTCAACGGCATTTTTTTTTGTCCATAAATTCTACAAATATCTTTCTTCAATAATTCGTTTATGATGATAAACATGCCCTGCAATAGCATATCCCAATGCAACAACTGTAATAGAGTTTTCATTTGCAATGCCAGAACTGAGTAAATTTTCTGCAGAGAAACTTTCAAATAAAGCAAGGGTAGATTGGCGGACTGCCTTCATTTCTTTACACAACGCTGACCATTGACGTACATTGGCATTGGAAACTTCTGCATAATCATTTTCTTCAAATCCGGGTAATGAAACCGCATCTTTTCTGGCAAAAGTTAAGGCACGGTAACTGAAAATTCTTTCAGAATCAATCAGGTGTTGTAATAATTGTTTTAATGTCCATTTACCTGGAGCATAAGTGTGACCGGCTTTCTGTTCATCAATAGAATTGAAAAAATGGTCGATGAATGATTGTTGTTGTTGAAGTGCAGTTAACACATCTTCTTCGTTAACCAGACTTATGTAGTTGTCATAATAAGGCGGATAAGTTCCCGGCACTGGTGTAGCCATTGTATCAAATTAAAAAGCCGCAACAATATTGTTGCGGCTTCTAATATCTGAAATATAAATTAACCGAGTGTGGTTTTTTTGGTCTTATTTTTTTTGATGACTGGTTTTGTTTTTTGTTTGCTTAACTGATCTGCCAGTTTAATAGCAGAATATGCATTCACAAATCCTCCGGTTTTTGAAATATCACTGAGGTTCACCATCTCTGAAGTGCCCGGAAGTTTTACTTTTTCAGTAGCCGGAACCACGGATTTTTCAATGATGTATTTCAGTTGTTTGGCGGTAAGTTTAGGATAGTACTGTAAAACTAAACCTGCCACTCCGGCAACCACCGGACAAGCCATACTCGTTCCGCTTGCATTACCATACGTTGTTCCGCCCGGGATAGTGGAGTAGATCTGAACGCCGGGTGCAAATACGTCCACTTCTTTTTTGCCATAGTTACTAAAAGAGGCTGTATAGCCGCCATTTTTTTTATCGCCACTGGCACCCACCGTAATCACATTAGCAGCACGCCCGGATCCGTTAACATAGATCGGATTCGGGAAATTATAGGTGGAATCAACATTTTTATTGTCATTTCCTGCTGCATGAACCAGTAATACATTTTTAGATTCCGCATAACGAAAGGCATCATCTACCCATTGTTTTTCCGGGGAGAAATCTTTTCCAAAACTCATACTAATAATACTTGCGCCATTGTCTACTGCATACCGTATGGCCAGTGCAATGTCTTTATCATGTTCATCTCCGTCTGGTACAGCACGTACCATCATGATCTCCACATTCTCAACGATCCCATCAATCCCTACCTTGTTATTTCTTGCAGCAGCGATGATACCGGCGCAATGCGTTCCATGAAACGGCGTAGAAGCCATGATGTCATTGTTGCCATAGTTGCGATCGTTGAAATTCGATTCGTCATCCCCAACAATTTCTTTACGGTATTCCTGTGGCGGTGTATTGGCAGCTTCAGCTTTCTTTGCAGCTCCACTTAATTCACCAACAATATCTTCATTACTAATTTCATTACTATTATTTTGTTTAGAAATGCTGATCATCATACCTCTCACCATCTTCGCATCCGGGTTAGTGGTTGTATGCGGAATCAGGTCGTTCGCATTGTAAGTTAATTTCCCTAATTCCTTTTTGAGTATAGAGTCACCCGCAATGAATTTTGGCAGTAATTGTTTCATATAAGCTACTTCTTCACCACTTGCTTCGCCAACTATTTTATCGCGAGCTCTCAGATAAGTTTCATACTCCTCTTTTTCTGCTTTTGATAAATTATCCGTCAACGTTTTTCCATCCCATTTGCCTTTTAGTTTATGATACACACGAGCTGCTTCATAAGAATCAACTTTTACATTTCTTCCATCTTTACCACCTATGAAATTCCATCCATGTACATCATCTGTATATCCGTTTTTATCATCATCAATACCATTGCCCGGGATCTCTTTTTTATTGGTCCATAAAACAGGCTTCAGGTCTTCATGTAAGGTATCTATTCCGCTGTCGATCACTGCTATCACCAGGTGTTTGCTTTTAGCATTTTTCTTTTTCAGGAATTCATAGGCTTTATCTAAACTGATGCCGTTAATGCCAGAGATGGCAGGATCCTGTAGATGCCAGTTTTTAGGAAATTCCTCTTTCTTTTTTGTATCAGCTTCCTGCGCAAATACTGAACTGGCCGTTAAAAGGCCCGCCAGCAGTATCGGGGTGTATTTTATCATATCTGTATTTTTGGTTACGAAAATAACTGATGTTTTTTCCGTGTAGTTACCGTTTAAAAATATTAAGTAAAAATTACCTTACAAATCAAATCGAATCCCTTGCGCCAGCGGGAGTTTATCTGTATAATTAATGGTATTTGTTTGTCTGCGCATATATACTTTCCATGCATCACTGCCACTTTCTCTTCCGCCGCCTGTTTCTTTTTCACCGCCAAAAGCGCCACCGATCTCTGCACCGGATGTACCGATGTTCACATTGGCAATGCCGCAATCACTTCCTGCCTGTGATAAAAATAATTCTGCTTCTCTTAAACTATCGGTTATGATAGAGGAGGAGAGACCTTGCGGTACGCCATTCTGCATTTCAATGGCTTCATTAAGTGTTTTATATTTCATGATATACAGGATCGGTGCAAATGTTTCATGCTGAACGATCTGCATTTCATTCTTAGCTTCGGCAATACATGGACGTACATAGCAACCACTCTCATATCCTTTGCCTTTCAGTACACCGCCTTCCACTAAAAATTTACCACCTTCTGCTTTGCATTTTTCAATGGCATCGAGGTACAAGTTCACAGCATCTTTATCAATCAGCGGACCTACATGATTTTTTTCCAGCAAAGGGTTTCCAATCTTCAATTGTTCATAGGCATGAACCAGTTTCTGTTTAAACTGGTTATATATTTTTTCATGAATGATGAGTCTGCGTGTAGTGGTACAACGTTGTCCTGCAGTTCCTACAGCTCCGAAAGTTGCGGCGATCATGGCAATGTTCATATCTGCCTGATTGGAAATGATGATAGCATTGTTTCCGCCTAATTCCAAAAGGCTTCTGCCTAATCTATCACCTACGGCCGCTGCAACTGCTTTTCCCATACGGGTACTGCCGGTTGCAGATAATAATTCAATTCTCTTATCAGCAGCCAACCATTCGCCTGCTTCACGGCCGCCGCTTAATAAACAACTCACGCCTTCCGGTACGTTATTCTTCTTAAATACATCCTGAATAATTTTTTGGCAGGCCACACCACATAAAGGCGTTTTTTCACTTGGCTTCCAGATGGCTACATCTCCGCAAACCCAGGCCAGCATACTGTTCCAGCTCCACACAGCTACCGGAAAATTGAATGCGGAAATGATTCCAACAATTCCCAGCGGATGATATTGTTCATACATCCGGTGACCAGGTCTTTCACTATGCATAGTGAGGCCATGTAACTGACGTGATAAGCCTACAGCAAAATCGCAGATGTCTATCATTTCCTGCACTTCACCTAAACCTTCCTGTAGGCTTTTGCCCATTTCGTAACTTACTAAACTCCCTAAAGGATCTTTATATTTTCTCAGCTCCATTCCAATCTGACGCACAATATCGCCACGCTTAGGTGCCGGCCATGTTCTCCATTCCTTAAATGCCGACTGCGCTTTTGCGACTAACGCATCATAATCTTTTCTTTCTGCAGATTTTACAGATCCAATCATTTGTCCGTCAACTGGTGAATAAGATTCTATGGCAATGCCTTTTGTTTTAATCCAGTTTGTTCCGGTGGATACACCTGCATTCTGTAATTGCAGGTTCAATGTTTTTAAAAAATCCATTTTTTGAGTTTTACGGTGCAAAGATACTTGCTATTATTTCTCTAAAGTGTAATAGAAATGCCCGCGCTTGTCCATCTGCGAGGCATAATACTTCCGAGGAGATCACTATATTTTACATTTGAAATGTTGTTAACAGCAATAAAAGTTTCAAACGATTTGCACCTGTATTGAATTTTACTGTTCAGCAACCAGTAAGAAGGCGTGATCTCTGCAAAAATTGCGGACGCCTGCTGTCCTTTTCTTTTTTTATAAATTCCATTCACGCTTACAACAAATTTTTTATAAGACAATAAAGCGGTTTGCTGCCAGATAGCATGCGCATGGCTTACTATATAGAAGGAAGTAGTGGAATCACCAGTCTCAGAATTCAGGATCATGAAGGAAGTTCCTGCTCTTAAAAATGCATCTTCACATATTTGATGCTGGTACTGAATTTCTGTTTCAATTCCAGAAGTTTTTACATTCCTTAAGTTTTGTGCAAAAGCAAAAACGCCATTTGGAGAAAGATTGGCTTTTCTAGGAATTTTTGCAAAAGGTGTGGTTACCCAGTCAATCACATCTTTCTGATCTCTGTAAAATGCAGTAGCAGAAATTTTTAAACTATTCAGAAAATAATCAACACCGGCTTCATAATTCCATGCCTGTTCAGGGTTCAGATCCGGATTGCCGATGCTGCCACTGCGAAGATTCTTTTTATTATAATTATTGAATCGTTCTGTAAAATCAGCAGCTCTTATGGATCGTCCCACCAATGCTCTGTAATTGAATTTATTATTTCTGTACGCAAAACTCAGTTGCGGCAATACCTGAAGTTGATAGCGCTGATCGTAATCTAATCTTAATCCGGGATTCAGCGTTAATTTATTTTTTGTATACACTGCAGAGGTAAAAAAAGCTATATGATTGTTGGTATGATCACCTCGGTCGTTGCTAATGATCGCTTTATGTTCAGCATTTGTTCCGTATGTATACGTAAAATTATTGTTTACCGTACGCGAACGGAGATATTGGATGGAAACCAGTTTAGATTCGTTGTCGTTTGCCTTTGATAATTTATTGAACAGAAAATGATCAGTCGTTTGTTTATAAACGATATCAAATTCCTCCGCGTTTTTTCCTTTTTGATTTTTGTATTTGAGGTGATTCCACCAGGTTTTTACTACTTCCGAGGCTGTATCGCTTTTGAAAGTTGTATAATAATTTTCTGCAGCAAAATCTCTTTCATCATAACTGCTGTGCAGGGAGAAAATTCCATTTTCGCCTACACGGAATGATGCATTTGCCGAAAATGCATTGTTGTGGAAATACGCATGACGACCAGAGCGTAAAATTTGGCCGTGTGCATTAGTTGTAGAACCTGCAAGGGAGAAATTTAATTTACCGGTAGTGTGTACGGATGCTCTTGCGCCGAATAAACCGAATTCTCCGCCCGAGAGGGAAATATTTCCTTTGCCGGATTTTTTATCAATAAACCTGCTGTAGTTTTTTGAAATGATATGTATTACACCGCCAACAGCTTCTGCACCATATACAGCAGATGCGGTTCCTTTCATAATTTCGATTCTGTCAATCTGTGATGGGTCGATGGGCATATATCCGGAAAAGTGACCTGTAATAGGATCATTCAGTTTCATTCCATCTAATAAAATAAGTACTTGTTGGAATGTGCCGCCGCGGATGCTGATATCACCTTGTGCTCCGCCCATTCCTCTTTGCTGAACTTCAACACCAGAGGCATATTTTAATAATTCGTCTAAGGACAATACCGGAAATTTCGAAAAATCTGCACCTGCAATCACCGTTACCTGCCTTCCGGTTGTACTTAGCTTTTGACCGGTTCTAGAATTGGTAACAACCACCGGATCGAGTTCTGTAGTGGATTGTGCATTTACATTAATAAATAGAATTGCTGCTAATAAAAACAGTAAGATCGATCGCATGGTTTTGGTTTTAAGGCGCAAAAGTAAGGCAATCGAAATAGTTGAAGTTCAACCTTTAAAAATCTATTTAATACTGTTCTTTATCGTTCGGGAAATCTCTGTTTTTAATATCGCTAATATAATGTTGAACAGCACCTGTGATCTGTTCATGCATGTTGAGATATTGACGTAAAAAGCGGGGTTTAAATTCGGTATTAATGCCCAGCATATCATGCATAACCAATACCTGTCCGTCGCAATGCTGACCAGCACCAATACCAATAGTAGGAATGGATAAACTTTCACTCACTTCTTTGGCTAGGCCTGCCGGAATTTTTTCAAGTACAATTGCAAAACAACCGGCTTCCTGTAAGAGCAAAGCATCTTTTTTTAATTTTTCTGCTTCTGTTTCTTCTTTGGCCCTGACGGTATAGGTGCCGAATTTATAAATACTCTGCGGAGTTAATCCTAAATGTCCCATTACCGGAACTCCTGTACCTACAATTCTTTTTACAGAGTCCACCACTTCCTCACCGCCTTCGAGTTTAACGGCATGTCCTCCGGTTTCCTTCATGATCTTAATGGCAGAATTAAGCGCTTCTTTTGAATTGCCCTGGTAAGAACCAAAAGGCATATCCACTACTACCAGACATCTTTCTATCCCACGAACCACAGAGCAGGCATGATAAATCATCTGATCGAGTGTGATGGGCAAGGTGGTTTCATGGCCCGCCATTACATTGCTGGCACTGTCACCTACCAGAATGATGTCAATACCTGCAGCATCAAATATTCTCGCAAAAGAAAAATCATATGCCGTTAGCATAGATATCTTAATGCCAGACTCTTTCATTTTCTGAAGCGTATGCGTAGTGATTTTCTTTGTTTCTTTATGAACAGACATGGCTTTGGTTTTAAGGCGAGGGGAGTTTGGCTCTGCGTTAGAATAAAACAAATCCGGTGGGTCGCTTGATGAATAAAGTTAATTATTTTATTGAGATATCATCCCATAAATGCCGGATAAGGCCATCAGCCAAACCTATCTTGGGAACAAATATCTCCACAGCATTTGCCCAACGCATTACGTTGATATAAATAGATAATGCCGGTACAATAACATCGGCTCTGTCTGCCTTCAAATTATATCGGATGATCCTGTTTTCCAGATCTACACTTTCCAGTTCACGATAATAATCCCGTAATAAATCTACTGATAAAGATTTGCCTTCTTTTTTCTTGCTCATGGAAAATATCTTATTGATATTTCCGCCACTTCCAATGGCCACTACTTCTTTTTGTCCTTTTGTTATAATTTTTAAATCGTTTTTCAACTCTTCCCATACATCATCTTCCACCATTTTTTTTAATAATCGAATGGTACCGATGTTGTAAGATTTTTTAAACTCAAGCTTTCCATTGCTGAAAAAAGATAATTCTGTACTGCCACCACCCACATCAATATATAAATACGAATGATCTTTATTCATATTTTCAGCCACATGATTTTCGAATACAAAGTTTGCTTCCATATCGCCCGTAATAACCTGTATTTCGATATCGCATTCCTTTTTAATTTCTTTAATTATCTGAGATGCATTTTCAGCGTCACGCATCGCACTCGTTGCACAGGCAATCACATGATCAACTTCATATGCGTTTATTAAAAAGCGAAAAGATTTCATAGTCTCTTTCATCATCTTCACTTTCTCTTTTGAAATCAGTTTGTTTTCAAATACATCAAAACCCAATCGCAGCGGAACACGAACGAGATTGAGTTTATTGAATACTGTTTTCTGATGTACGGTAACTACTTCAGTGATGAGTAAGCGGGCGGCATTACTGCCTATATCTATGGCTGCGAGTATCAATTAAAATATTTAAGTTCAAAAATCGGGAAATTATTCCGGTAATGTCTTTTCAGGCAAAACCGGTTCCATTTTTCTGGATTGTTTAAAAAGGTAGTTGAAGATCTCGGTTTGTGACCGGACTCTGATTTTATTTCGGGGATTTACATATTGATTTTTTTGATCGTTATCCAGAATGCGGGCTTTAGTGTTATCGCTTAATTGTATGTTGAGAATATCAATTAACTGGCGGCGAAGCTCTTTTTCCAAAACAGGACAGGCGGCTTCAACACGATGATCTATATTACGGACCATCCAGTCTGCAGAGGAGATAAAAACTTTTTCTTTACCATCATTGTGAAAAACCAAAACTCTCGCATGTTCCAGATATTCATCTACAATACTGATGGCCTGTACAGGAATTTTAAATTTTTTATTTTCAGTATACATACAACAAATTCCTCTGATGATCATTTTCACCTGAACACCAGATCTTGCAGCTTCTGTTAACCGGTCAATTAAAATTTCATCGCTTAGTGAATTTAATTTTAAAGTGATGGCTGCATGTTTTTTCAGCCTCGCATTTTTTATTTCCCTGTTGATGAGTGTAATGAGTTGGCGGCGCATACTTACAGGTGTTACCATTAAAGTTTTACACGCTTTTAAAAAATGTATCCTTGTCTTTGGATGCTCGAGATAAATAAAGACTCTGTTTACGTCTGCCATTATTTTTCTGTCGCTCGTTAACAGGCAATGATCTCCATATACCATAGCCGTTTTTTCATTGATATTTCCTGTACTTACAAAACCGAAATGAGTGGTAAAATTATTAACCCTTTTTTTAATCAGGCATAATTTTGCATGCACTTTTAATTCAGGAACACCCAGTAAAACACGAACACCGGCTTCTTCCAGTTCTGCTTTCCACATAAGGTTGGCCTCTTCATCAAAACGTGCCCGTACTTCCAGAACGACAGTTACTTGTTTTCCATTTCTTACGGCATTGGTGAGTGCATTCACTACTCTTGAACGGGATGCTAAGCGGTAGCAGGTAATTTTAATGCTCACCACATCGGGGTCAATAGCAGCTTCCCGTAAAAGGTCGATCACACTGTTGAATGAATGATAAGGAAAATGCAGTAATACATCTTTCTCTAATACAACATTGGTAACGCTGTGCGTATCTTTTAATAAAGGATGTGTAAATGGCTTCTTTCTTGTTTTGCGTGCACTGAAAACCGATTCAGGAAAATTGATGAAATCTTTAAAATTATGAATCCTCCCTCCCGGGATGATATTTTCCTTGTGTGTTAAACCTAATGTTTTTACGAGATAGGTGAGAAGGGAAGGGTCGATCTCTTTATCGAAAACCAGACGTACAGGTTTTCCTTTTTTCCTGTTCTTAATTCCTTTTTCTATTTTTTGAATAAGTGAGGTAGAAACATCATTATCGATATCAATTTCTGCATCGCGAGTGAGTTTAATAGTATGAGCAGAAAAAGTATCGTAGCCAAAAAAAGAAAATATTTGCGGAAGGCAAAATCGAATCACATCTTCCAGTAAAATAATATGATGTTCGCCGGGTTTGGATGGTAAAATCAGGAAACGGGGCAAACGCCTTGCAGGAATAGAAACCAAAGCATATCGCTGTGTGATGGTTTTGTCTTTTTTAGAAAGTTTACAGGCAAGGTAAATTGATTTATCATTCAGCATTGGAAACCCATGAATACTTTCAATCATCAGCGGCACAATATTGCTGCGAACCTCTTCATGAAAATAATCATGCACAAATTTTTGCTGCGTGAGCGAAAGCTTTCTTTCCGTTACAAGATATATTTTCTGCTTCGCCATTTCACGCTGGATATCATCCCAGATATTCTCAAATTCTTTCTGCTGACCAATCACTTTTTCCTGAATTTCTTCGAGGATGCGTGCAGGATCTGTCTCCAGATGCATACGCGCTTTTGTGCCCATTTCCACCATGCGTTTTAGCGTGGCTACTCTTACGCGAAAAAATTCATCCAGGTTATTGGAACAGATCGCCATAAAACGAATACGTTCCAACAGAGGAACTTTTACATCAGATGCTTCCTGTAACACACGGTCGTTGAAGGCCAGCCAGCTGATATCGCGGATGATGGTTTTTCTTTTTATCAATGGTTTCTTTTTCCGCATGAAAAGTAAAATATGCTTCTAATAATTTATTTAAAGCGAGATTAATTAAATGTAAATTTTTCTATAAGGTTTTCATTTTTTGAATAATACCCGTTGTAGAAATTCCTTCTTTAATGCCTGCAAGAATTACACTACCTCCGTTTGCGAGCACTTCTTTTGATCCTGCTATTTGCTCAATAGTATAATCGCCGCCTTTAACCAGAACATCCGGAAGAATTTTGGTGATCAATTCTCTGGGTGAGTCCTCTTCAAATAAAATAACCGCATCACAAAAAACAAGCGATGCCAGAATAAGGGCTCTTGCATTCTGATTATTTATTGGACGCTCGGGTCCTTTAAGTTTTTTTACAGATGTATCACTGTTTACTGCAACAATCAGAATGTCGCCGTGTGAGGCAGCTTCACTCAATGAAGAAATATGTCCTTCATGCAGCATATCAAAAACACCATTGGTGAAAACGATGGATTTATTTTTTAATCGCCATCTATTTACTTCAATGAGTAATTGTTCTTCATTATAAATTTTATGCGGGATCGCTGAAACTGATTTCATTTTTTCTTTTATTGATCACAGGTAATAATAGCAAAGCTATCAATCCTGCTGTAATAATTATTCCGGTACTCACGCCCCACAACAACCATCCAAAAGCCTTTCCTAAAGGCAGCGCAATTGAATAAATTGAAAGGGTTTCCATTACAAAAATCGGGAAAGAGCCGATGCCTCCCGGAGTGGCAATCATGGCTAAAGTTGCTAAAGTAAGAACGGAGCAGGCGGCTTTCAAACCAAGATGTGAGGTACTTTCCATAGCAGAAAAACCTACATAGATCTGCAAAAGGTACATACACCAGATAAATATAGTGTGCGCAATAAACTGTTTTCTTTTTTTCATGTGCCGGATCGTTTGAAAGCCGGCACCAATTCCGGAAACAAAATTTCTGATCTTAGCAATGATCATATTATCCGGAAATCTTTTGAAGACAAATCGTACGATGAAAACTGTTGTTGTAATAAGTGCTGCTATTACCAAAATTTTTGCCCAAAAAGGAATAGCACCGCCTTTGCCAATATCTGATAATTTTTGGGTTACATATCCACTGATCAAATCGATCTGTATTAAAATCGTTATACCTATAAATACGAGATAACATGCAAAATCAAAAGTGCGTTCCAGTAATATTGTGCCGAACAGTTTGTCTACTTTTAATTTTTCGTATTTCGCCAGAAAGGTGCATCGCAAAACTTCTCCTAATCGTGGTACTGCTGCATTGGCAAGATAGCCCACCATGGTAACAGCAAACACGTTTTTGAGTGCAGGTGTATATCCTAATGGTTCCATCAGCAATTTCCAGCGCATGGCACGACTTATATGACTGGCCAGGCTCATAATTACCACCGGAATTACCAGCCAGTAATTAGCATAAGTAAGAGCATGCATGAAATCCTTTTTTTCAGAAACACTCATCGATTTCAACTGCCACCATACCAGAAAAATTCCGCCTCCCAGAAATAATAAATATTGTAATACGGTAAATATTTTTTTTTTCATGTTATCCAATCACAAGATTATCGATCAGTCTTACGTCATTTATCCACGCAGCCACAACGATCACCTTTTTTCCGTCTTTTTTTTGAAGCGGCATCAGGGTGTTAGCATCCGCAATTTCAAAATAATCAACTTTGAATCCTACAGCTTCGAGCGCATCTATTGCTTCTCTTTGTAAAGTAAGTGCATCTTTTTCATCT
The DNA here is from genome assembly GCA_031411115.1 of Bacteroidota bacterium. Lineage (GTDB taxonomy): Bacteria > Bacteroidota > Bacteroidia > Chitinophagales > Chitinophagaceae > Ferruginibacter. The sequence goes on along the minus strand of JANOAO010000076.1, from coordinate 42,076 downwards.
ATCTGCGCTGCTACTTTTTTTAAGACTGTATAAATGTTGTTGGAAGAAATTCTTTCCTGTTCTGACAATCGCATATTACGGCTGCTCATGGCCAGCCCGTCCAGCTCACGTAGAGTAGGAATGATATGAATGGTTACAGCAATTTTCCGGATTTTTATTAATTGGGAGATCACCATACATTGCTGATAATCTTTTTCTCCCAGATACAAATCATCAGGTTCTGTAATCTGTAATAATCTTTCCACTACCTGGCAAACACCCTGAAAATGGCCCGGCCGGAAAGCACCTTCCAGAATATTCTCGAGATAGCCCAAATCGTAGTGTTCAGCCCGGTAATTAATTGGATAAATCTCTGTAACAGATGGCAGAAACAAAATATCACAACCGGCCGCTTCCAGTAATTGTATATCTTTTTCTATAGTTACCGGATATTTAGTAAAATCTTTTTGGTTGTTGAATTGTGACGGATTAATGAATATGCTGCAGACCGTCAGAGCAGATTTATTTTTGCTGGCGGATATAAGGGAGATATGACCGTTATGTAATGCCCCCATGGTTGGAACAAAACCGACAGTCCGCAAATGCTTTTTTTGCCTGTAAAGATGTGCTTTCAGATCGTTAATCTGTTTATATATAATCATTTAACAGTTTAGTTAATTGGCTTAAAGCCTTTGAAATATCAATATCCGTTTAATTTTCGTACTTTTGCATCCCGAAACACGTATCACGTAACCAAGAACAAATGTCAACAAAGAAAAGAATTTTATTCATAGCCAACGAAATGTCTCCTTATCTGGAGATGACAGAGTTTGCTGAAGTTGTCAATAAACTGGCCGTACTTTCTAATGATAACAACATGGAAGTACGTTGTATTATGCCCAAATTTGGCGTCATTAACGAAAGAAGACACCGTTTACATGAGGTTGTTCGATTATCCGGTATCAATGTAACGATTGATAACGATGATTATCCACTTACTATCAAGGTAGCCTCTTTACCTAATGCAAGGTTACAGATCTACTTTTTAGATAATGAAGATTATTTTAAGCGCAAATCTATTTTTACAGACGAAAAAGATAACTGGTTTGAGGATAATGGTTTAAGGACGGTTCTTTTTTGTAAAGGTGCTTTGGAAACTGTAAAGAAATTCGGCTGGCCGCCGGACATCATTCATTGTAGTGGCTGGATGACCGGTTTAATTCCTATGCTCATTCGTACGGCTTATAAAAAAGAGCCGGTTTTTAGTAACAGCAAGATTATTTACACCATCGGTCAGTCTACATTCAAAGAAAAATTAGGAGCAGATTTTCTTAAACTGGCAGCTATTAATGATCACGTTACAAAAAAGGAACTGGAACCATTTAAAGATGTAAACAATGTGGCCATGTTCCGCGGAGGTGCAGCCTTTGCAGACGCTATTACATTTGGTGCTGATAATACAGACAAGAAACTAGAAGATGAATTTCTAAAAGCAAAAGGGAAAAAAATACTCCCTTATAATGCTGAAAGTGATTTAACAGACTATTTACAATTATATAGCGACCTTGCCAAGTAGGTAAATCATCAAAAAGAATTTAGTGAATAACAGATACATTAAAACGGCCCTATTCGGGCTGTTTGCCATACTAATAATTAATTTTAGCTGTACCAAAATTGATACTACAACGTTAGGCACTGACGTAATTCCGATAGTAGACAACATCAATACTTTTGCGGATACGCTGGATATAACTTCTACCCAACATATTTTTGACGATACCGTTAAGATTTTCCGCACGGAAAACCATCTTTTAGGAAAAACCAGTGATCCTTTATTTGGCCAGACTACAGCGAGTATGTTTTTTGAAATGAAGCCATCTTTTTTTCCATATTTCTTTGGACAAACTTTAGATACAATCATCGGGCTTGATTCTGTTGTATTAAGTCTTTCCTATAAAGGAATGTATGGCGACAGTACGATACCACAAACACTGGAAGTATCCGAGGTAGCATTGAATGCAGGCGGTTTGTGGGATTCTGTTTACCAAAGCCGGCCACTATCATACGAACCTGCAACAACAGGTTTTTTAGGAAGTACCACGATTGACATCAGGAATTTAAAAAACCAGGTAAAATTTTCAAATAATGAAGATTCTGCATCTAATCAGATCAGGATCAAATTGAACTATGCAAGATTGTCACAGATCTTTTTGATGGACAGCACCGGCATAAGTGGCAATAATGGATTTTTAAATGATTCTATTTTCAAAACAAAGTTCAGAGGGTTTGGTGTAAGGTCTGTAGCAGGTGGAAATGCACTGATGTATATCAATTTAAACGATGCGAATTCCCGTTTGGAGTTTCATTACAGAAAAAGAAAAAATAATGTAGTTGATACAACTTATTCTTCGTTCAGGATTGTAAATGGTATCGCCTCAGGTACACCAACAGTTACGGCCAATCATGTAATTCGCAACAGACCTGCATATCCAATCAACACTCCCGCAAGCGAGATCTATCTGCAAACAACACCAGGCACTTATGCATTGCTTAAAGTGGATAGCCTGGATGTATTCAAACGTACAAATAGGATCGTTCACAGGGCTGAGATTTTCATGCAGCAGATCCCGGATAATTTCATCACTGACAGTATCTTCCCAGCACCTAATTTCCTGTACTTGGATCTGAGAGATAGTACGGCCGCAGTGAAATATAAACCAATATATTTTGATTTAAATCCATCTGTTTTTTATAATCCAGATAATGGATCTGGTGTCTATTATCCAGGGCAGATTGATTTTGCGAGTTTTGGCGGATACCAGCGCAGGAGAACAGATGAAGCTACCCGAAGGAGTGTTGCCTATTATAATTTTAATGTTACCAGATATATTCAGCGGATGCTGATTGATAATTCTACCAACTATACCATGCGTTTATTTTCGCCTTATACACTTTTGTATTCGCAATACAGCTCAACCGTAATTCCATACAATAATAGCATTGGTTTCGGAAGGGTAAGAGTAGGTGGAGGAAGCCATCCTGATCATCCCATGAAGATGGTGGTTATCTGGAGTAAAATAAAATAATCAAAAAATCATACCTGAAAGTTCCGTTGTTTGTAAACGGGACTTTTTATTTGTATATACTACCTTATATTTGCAATTCTTAAAAAAAAAATATGCCCTACTTATTTACTTCTGAATCAGTTAGTGAAGGACATCCGGATAAAGTCGCAGATCAGATCAGTGATGCGTTAATAGATAATTTTCTTGCTTTCGACCCAAGCAGTAAAGTTGCCTGCGAAACATTAGTTACTACAGGTCAGGTAGTTTTAGCCGGTGAAGTGAAAAGTAAAGCTTACCTCGATGTTCAGGAAATTGCCAGAGGTGTTATCCGTAAAATCGGTTATACCAAAAGTGAATATATGTTTGAAGCAAACAGTTGTGGAATTCTGTCTGCCATTCACGAACAATCCGGTGACATCAACCAGGGTGTAGATAAAAAGAAAAAAGAAGAGCAAGGTGCTGGTGATCAGGGAATGATGTTTGGTTATGCCACCAATGAAACAGAAGATTACATGCCGCTTGCATTGAATCTTGCCCATAAATTACTGGAAGAACTGGCGGCTTTAAGAAGAGAGAACAAGCAGATTAAATATCTCCGTCCCGATGCTAAAAGCCAGGTAACGCTGGAGTATGACGATAATAACCAACCTGTTCGTATTGACGCAATCGTAGTGTCAACACAGCATGATGATTTTGGAAAGGATGAGGTAATGCTTGCTAAAATAAAGAAAGATATCATCAACATTCTGATTCCGAGAGTGAAAGCGAAATATCCGAAGTACGCGCATCTTTTCAATAATAAGATTCAATATCACATTAACCCAACCGGAAAATTTGTTATCGGTGGACCACATGGCGATACAGGCTTAACCGGTCGTAAGATTATTGTGGATACGTATGGTGGTAAAGGTGCTCATGGTGGTGGTGCATTCAGCGGAAAAGATCCAAGTAAAGTAGATCGTTCCGCAGCTTATGCAACACGTCACATTGCAAAAAATTTAGTAGCTGCGGGTTTGTGCAGTGAAGTATTAGTGCAGGTTTCTTATGCTATTGGTGTTGCAAAACCAACCAGCATCAACGTAAACACGTATGGTACTGCAAAAGTTGATCTGACAGACGGACAAATAGCAGACAAGATCACCAAAATGCCTGCATTTGACATGCGTCCTTATTTCATTGAGCAAAGATTGAAACTCCGTAACCCTATGTATAGTGAAACGGCTGCTTACGGACACATGGGACGTAAAAATGAGATCGTTGAAAAGACTTTCACCTCTCCTGATGGAAAATCTATTAAAAGAAAAGTAGAATTATTTACCTGGGAGAAATTAGACGCCGTAAAAGAAGTAAAAAAAGTATTTGGGATTAAATAATTCCGAAGAATATTATATTAACCCAACGACATTGTTGTTGGGTTTTTTTTTGACTATACATTTGCATAAAACAATACATTTTGAAAACATTCAGGCATCAGCATGCACGTCCCAAAAAGAACACACTTGTCATAGGCAGGGAAGCAGTGATCAATGCAATGAAAGAGGGAAAAGCACTTGAGAGGATCTATCTGCAAACTACGGTTCATGGCCCGCTGATTGATGAGATCAGGTTGCTAGCTACAGAGCACATGGTTCCCATCAATAAGGTTCCGGTGGAAAAGCTGAACAATATGAATGTAAGTAATCATGAAGGATGTATTGCACAAATTGCAAAGTTGCAATATCAGGACCTTCAGCAGATCATCGACTTTGTGGTGTCAAACGGTGAAACACCTTTGTTGTTGATACTCGATGGAATTACTGATATCAGAAATATTGGCGGTATTGCCCGCAGTGCATTTTGTATGGGTGTACACGCAATCATCATTCCGGATAAAGGTGTTGGCGCATTGAATGAAGATGCGATTCTAACTTCCGCAGGGGCTTTAGAACTAATAGCTGTTTGCAGAGTAAACAGCTTAATGAAAACGGTGGATGACTTACATATGAATGGTATTAAAGTTTATGCCAGTGAAATGAAAGCGGGTAGAAAGTTGTTTGAATGCAACTTTACTGAACCCGCAGCTATCATCATGGGAGGGGAAGAAAAAGGGGTTTATCCTGCTTTACTAAAAATTTGTGATGAGCAGTTTCAGATTCCAATGGTTGCTGATTTTGACTCATTAAATGTATCTGTTTCAACCGGTATCGTATTATATGAAGTGATGAAACAACGTACAATTTAAAAATCTACCCGTGGTTGAAATTTGCGCGCCAAACTGCCTCTCATCTGCTGATATTTTTCTTTTTTGCCATTAATTGTAAATTGTTTGTGTATCAATCCTATAATTAAACCCGTTAAAGAACCTGCTGCGCCAAATACAACTGCCCCGCCAAAAGCTTTTTCCCCTGCTGTCATGGCAAACCATTGATTAGGATCATCGTCCCCGGAAATTATACCGTAGGCTATACCTGTAAGGGCACCGGATAAAAATCCAATCAGAAGTCCTCTGCCCACACTACCTTTTCTATAAATTTTTACTGTGTTGATATTCTCAAAATTATAAGTATTCATATTCATTAGAATAGCCGAAGAATTAATTTGCTCTAAATTTCCATTTAATGTCTTTCCTTCTGTAGTTTGTAATATAATCTTATAAACGTGCGGAGGTATGAGTGTTGCCGTATCCTGGCTATAACTATTAAAAGATGAAATTATAAACACAATCGAAATCGAAAAAACAATAGAATATTTCATATAAAAAAGTTTATATCAAACCTATACCTATTTGTATTGCGTTATAAATTGATTTTACTTTATCGTAATAATTAATTATGCATTTTTTGCCAATAAGATCGATCAAAGCAGATTTATTAGTAAATTTTGCTAAAATGTATTTTTTCAGACTCTGTCAGATTTTATATTTATTTAATTTCTAAAAAAAATATGGATGTCCGGTTCAGGTATTCAGGTAGATTTTTTTAATGCACTAAAAAACGAAGTAGCTGAAAATATTTCGTTTGTAGATGAGATAGCTGAAGTGCTGCATATCAGTGCAGACAGTGCATATAGAAGGATTAGAGGTGAGAAGCAATTATTATTTCAGGAAGTTTGCCTGTTGGCTGAACATTATAAGATTTCAGTGGATCAGTTTCTGCATTTGAATGCTGACAATTTTATTTTTTCCGGCAAGATCAATGATCATGTTTCCCAAACGTTTGATAATTATATGAATGAACTGGAAAAAAATTTTCTATTCTTCAATAAGTTCAGTCATACGAATATGCAGATGCTGATAAAAGACATTCCTCCATTTGTACATTTCCAGATTCCCGAACTGGCAGCTTTTAAATGTTTTCTCTGGTCAAAATCAATTTTGCATGAACCCGAATATCAGACCTTAAAGTTTGATCTGAATGATGAACGGTATCAAAAATATATTTGTCAGGGTAAAAAAATTGTGGAATTATATTTACAGATTCCGAATGCAGAAATATGGAACATCGATAGCATCAATTCCACCTTGCGCCAGATAAATTTCCATTATGATTCCGGAAATATTGCAGATAAACAAACCGCCTATTTACTTTTTGAAAAAGTAGAAAAATTGATTAATCATTTTCAGGTACAGGCTGAAATGGGAAAGAAATTCCTGATTGACGGCGAGAAGTTCAATCTGTCTTCATCATTTATGATGTATGTGAATGAACTGATACTGGGTGATAATTCTTATCTGCTGGAGCTGGATGACAGGCGGCTCACTTTTCTCAATCACAGTGTACTTTATTTTACGCATACCACCGATAAAAGATTCAATGATTCTATGTTTACCAACATTGAAAATCTAAAAAGGAAATCTACTTTAATCAGTGGTGTAGGAGAGAAGGACAGGCAACGTTTTTTTAATGGGCTTCGCAGCAGGATCGATCAGCATAAACAGCTCATAATTTAGTGGCCTCAAACTATTTATATTTGCTGAATGGATGCAGGTAATATACAATTGATAGAATGTCCGAGGGATGCTATGCAGGGATGGCCGCATTTTATACCCACAGAAAATAAAATCAGATACCTGAATGCGCTTTTGAAAGTGGGTTTTCATACAATTGATTTTGGAAGTTTTGTATCGCCAAAGGCAATTCCTCAGATGGCTGATACAACAGAAGTGCTGGAAAAACTTTTACCCTCCAACAGTAAATTACTTGCCATCATTGCTAATGAACGAGGAGCGATGGATGCTGTTTCTCATAAGCAAATTGATTATCTCGGTTTCCCTTTTTCCATCTCGGAAACTTTTCAACAACGCAATACAAATTCATCTATCCGTGAATCTTTTGCACGTGTGCAAGCCATACAGGAATTGTGTAAAAAGCATCAAAAAAAGCTGGTGATTTATATTTCGATGGGATTTGGAAATCCATATGGCGATGTTTACGATCCTGAAATTGTTTCACATTGGGTGAATGAAATGGTTGCCAATGAAATAGAGATCATTTCTATTGCAGATACTGTTGGACTTGCTAATGCAGAAGAGGTATTTGATACGGTTTCTTCGCTGATACCAGCTTTTCCCAAAACTGAGATTGGCGTGCATTTGCATTCCTCACCGGAGAACAGACTTTCAAAAATGGAAGCAGCGTATAAAGCGGGTTGTAAAAGATTTGACGGTGCCATCAAAGGAATAGGCGGATGCCCGATGGCGGGAGATATTCTGGTTGGAAATATGGATACAGAGTTTATGGTAGATTTTCTCCTGGAAAAGAACATTGAAACTGGTTTGAATTTGGAGAATCTCAAAGAATGCAGTTCAATGGCGAACAATATATTTATTTAATTCTATGAAATTTCACGCTGAATATTTCCCAAAAGAATTTAATGAAAAGATTGCTCTAAGGGATTCTATTATGCTTATGGGCTCCTGTTTTACGGAGCAAATCGGCAATAAACTTTCTGATCATAAATTCAGAATCCTTCAGAATCCAAATGGAATTTTATTTAATCCGGTAAGTATTGCAAGATCTATAGAAAATTATATCTGCAGGAAGGAATATACTGAAGATGATCTATTTTATTATAATGAATTGTGGCATAGCTGGGATCATCACAGCCGATTTTCATCAATGGATAAAACGCTGGGTATTGCCGCAATCAATGATTCGCAACAATCGGCTCATCAATTTCTGAGCCATGCAAAATGGCTGATCATCACTTTAGGTTCTTCTTTTGTTTATGAAAGAAAAGAGGTGGATAATCCCTTTTTGTCGGTAGCTGCCAACTGCCATAAAATTCCTAATGATACATTTAACAGAAGGCTGTTGCTTTCTGCAGAAGTTGCGACTGTACTGCAAAAAATGATCAACCAGTTACAGCAATTCAATAATGATCTTCGTATAATATTTACCATCAGTCCTGTGCGTCATCTACGGGAAGGGTTTATTGAAAATAACCGCAGCAAAGCCGCTTTAATTGAGGCGGTTCATTCGCTTACAGACCAACAAAAGGTATTGTATTTTCCTTCATTTGAATTAGTAATTGATGATTTGCGGGATTATCGGTTTTTTGCAGAAGATATGGTACATCCGAATTACAGTGCCACCAATTATGTGTGGGAGAAATTTATCCAGGCATGCATAGATCCTACATCGCAGTTACTGATGAAAGAACTTGCTGTTATTCATGCCGCACGGCTTCATAAGCCTTTTAATAAAGATTCTGAGGCACATAAAAAGTTTTTGAAAAAAAATCTGGAGCACACCTCCAGATTGCAGAATCAATATCCGTTTTTAGATTTATATGAAGAGTTGCAATTCTTTGATGAGCGTTGATCCTCAATAAATACTCTTTGTTTAAAAAATTAGGCATTAAGCAGCATTCAACTTCAAATATTCCTCTGATTACAAATTTACCAAATGAAATGTTTATCAGTATTCATTTTTATAATGAGCTTTTTACAAACTGATGCACAAATTTTTTTCCCTTTCACAAAATCTTTTAAACATGCAGCAGCTATAGAACCAGTGTATTCTCCCGAAGGGTGGAGGGCAGGCATTAATATATTGTCTTTTGCCGAACCTCAAAGTGCGGTAGCGCTTACAGCAGAATACCGTTTCGAAAGAAAATTTTCTGTGTGGACTGAGGTAGGTTACATTTTTAAGGATGCATATATTGCGAAAGATTGGTCGGCTCTTTCAGGCTTCAGGTTTATCATTCAACCGAGATATTTTTTTACTGCTTCAAAACAGTTCTTCATTGCGCCAGAATTCAGAATTAAAAACTTCAAATACCATACAACCGGAACTTTTATAAATGCAGCAACCACAGATACTCTTAAAAATATACCTACACGTGTAAGCCATCATACCATAGGCGGTGCAATTGTAATAGGAATGCAAACACGATTAGGTGATCATCTTCTGCTGGAGTATATGGCGGGTATTGGTGTGCGCCAACGAAATGTATATTATAACGCACCAGAAAATTATTCGATAGAATTTACTAAAAGTGGATTTGGTTTATCACCCAACTATGGACAAAGTATGGGACTTCCTTATTTTCCAATAGGAATAAGATTAACCTGGTGTTTTGATTAATGTATTCTGTCTCCTCTCACCTCTGTACTGTTCATCAGTTCTTTTTCAAATTCCAGCCATTCTTTCCATCTTGCACGTACCATCTTTTTATCGATGTAATATTCGGCCAATGTAATGAACGAAGTATAATGCCCCGCTTCACTCTCCATGAAACGCCTGTAAAAATTACGCATATAAGCATCATCCAGTCCTTCACTTAATCTTTTAAAACGTTCGCAACTGCGGGCTTCAATTAATGCCATTATCAGCATCTGGTCGAGGAAACGTTCTGTTGGAGATCCTCCTTTTTTTTGAAAATCGATCAGCTTATTTACATAAACATCTTTTCGCTGCCGTCCTAATTGCAAATTTCTTTTTTTCAATTCTGCCAAAACAGCCCGGAAATGTCCCCATTCTTCTGTTACGATAGGTGCCAGTTCTTCTACCAGTAATTGCTTTTCAGGATTTTTCTGAATAAGGGAAATGCAGGTGGTGGCCGCTTTTTGTTCGCAATAGGCGTGATCGGTAAGTATGGCTTCCAGTTCCATTTCAGCAAGGTTCACCCATCGTGGATCGGAGGGCAATTGCAGACCCAGAATATTTTTAGTATGTTCACTCAATTCCATTGCCTAAAATTACTGCAAAACTTAAACAACCATTGGTATTAAGCTTTTTATAGTAATTTACGAGCTACTATTTTGCTATGAGAATATTCTTATCTATACTAACGGTGCTGGTTACAGCGGCACTCTGTTTTATCCTCGATAATAAAAAGGTTTTGCCTGCGCCTTTGGGTAAATTATTATCACCACAACATGGCGTTTGGCAAAATGCAGATCCGGTAAATGAAAATATTTCTGCCGATATTTCTTTTCCGCAACTGAAAAGTAAAGTGGATGTTTATTTTGATGAAAGACTAGTTCCTCACATTTTCGCTGAAGATGAAAATGATGCCTATTTCGTGCAAGGGTTTCTGCATGCCAAATTTCGTTTATGGCAAATGGAATTACAATGCTTTGCTGCTGCAGGCCGGGCATCAGAAATTATTGGGGAGAAAGCAATTGATCACGATAAGGAATTCCGCAGATTAGGAATGGTATATGCGGCCGAAAATACTTTAGTGGAGATGGAAAAAAATCCTGCCATCAAAGCGGAATGTGATGCGTATACTGCCGGTGTAAATGCCTATATAGAAACGCTCACGCAAAGTTCTTTACCCATAGAATATAAACTCATTGGATATTATCCTGAAAAATGGAGCAATCTGAAATCTGCATTGTTTCTAAAATATATGAGTTACGATTTGGCGGCTCATGAAAATGATTTTGAAATGACTAATGCAAAAAGTTTTTTCAAACCAGATATATTTCACCAGCTATTTCCGGGTCAGCCAGATTCACTCGATCCCATCATTCCAAGAGGAACCATATATCCAACGCCATCTATTGACGTAAAAACAAATGGTAATTTGGATTCACTTGAATTATCATCAGATTCAATTGCCATGGATCAGCTTAGTAAACCAGACAAAGAAAATGGCAGTAATAACTGGGCGGTTGCAGGAAGCAAAACTAAATCCGGTAAACCTATTTTATGTAATGATCCCCATCTCGGCCTCAACCTTCCTTCCTTATGGTTTGAGATGCAGATACACACACCGCAATTCAATGCTTATGGCGTATCTTTTCCCGGAGCACCTTCCATAGTTATTGGCTATAACGATAGTTGTGCATGGGGTGTAACCAACGGCGGAAGAGATGTTCGGGACTATTATGAGATACAATTCAGGGATGAAACACATAAAGAATATTTATTCAATCACAATTGGGAAAAAACAAACTTCAGGATTGAAAGAATAAAAGTTGCCGGTAAACCTGATGTTACCGACACTGTGGCTTACACTATTTTCGGCCCAGTGATGTACGATAGAAATTTTGGTGTCAAGAGAAATACCACCAACAAATTATTTGCTGTAAGATGGAAGGCGCATGATCCGAGTAATGAATTGCTCACTTTCAATTTATTGAACAGGGCAAAAAATTATGAAGATTATTTAGCGGCTGTTATGCATATGGAAACGCCGGGACAAAATTTTGCATTTGCCAGTAAGAGTGGAGATATAGCGATGCGTACGCAAGGATTTTTTCCTGCCAAATGGAAAGAACAGGGCGATTACTTAATGAAAGGTACAGACAGTACTTATTTATGGCGTGGCATCATTCCCCAAACAGAAGTTCCGATGCAATTTAATCCGGAGAGAGGATTTATCAGTTCAGCCAATCAGCATCCGACAGATTCAACCTATCCGTATTATCTGGGAAGAGACTATCCCACGATGCGTGGTATAATTATCAATCGAATGCTTACGGGCATGAACAATATCACCCCGGAAAATATGATGCAAATGCAAACCAGTAATTATAATGTGTTTGCAGAGATGGCAAAACCGGCATTGCTGAAATATTTTCAAAAAGAAAAATTTAAGGAGAAAGAATTAAAATACTGGAATATTTTTCTGCAATGGAATTTGTCTAATGATATAGATTCAAAAGCTGCAACCATTACAGACGTACTCTGGAAAAATTTGTACGAATCGGTTTATCAGGATGAATATGCCAGGGCGCCGAAACCGATTGCCTATCCTCTGCAAACAACCTTACTGGAGGCCATGCTTCGTGATTCTGCGTATGTTTTTTCTGATGATATTTCAACTCCTTCGCTGGAAAGCTGGGATGATATGATAAATGTTGCGTATAGAAAATCTTTACCACTTTTAGATTCTTTACATAATGCAGGTACATTAGAATGGGCAAAATATAAAGACACACGCGTTAGTCATCTTACTAAGCTCGATGCATTCAGCCGATTACATTTACCTATAGGTGGCGGTTCAAATATTATTAATGCCACAAGAGATACTCATGGGCCAAGCTGGAGAATGATTGTTCATTTAAATAATGAAACCGAAGCCTATGGAGTTTATCCCGGAGGACAAAGCGGTAACCCGGGAAGCAAATTTTATGATCAGTTTATAGATCAGTGGGCAGCTGGTAAATATTATAAACTCTGGATGATGAATGCATCTGAAGCATCATCTGAACGCATCATCGCCAAAATGCAACTTCACCCTTGATAATCCTGTTATGAAATTTATTATCAGCCTTATTTTAATTGCGCTTATCAGCTTTGCTGCTTGTACCGTATTGCCATGGTGGAGCATTGCACCTGCTTCCTTTCTTGTTTCTGTGTTAATACCACAGAAAGTTTCTTTGGCTTTTTTAAGCGGATTTCTTGCCTTGTTTATTTTATGGGGCGCTTATTCATGGTATATCAGTTATTTGAATGAGCATATCCTTGCACATAAAGTATCTATGCTTATTTTAAAAAATGATCAGCCTGTTGCATTAATCATCATTACTGCATTAATCGGAGGTATGGTGGCCGGCCTTGCCGCAATAGCAGGTGCTTTGTTAAGAAATCCCTCCATAAAGAATAATCCTACTGTATGAAATTTAAATTGTTGCTGGTGTTTTTGTGCATTCATCAGCTTATATCTGCTCAGCGTATAACGGGCACAGTGTTTAGTGACAATGGCGATCTGATCCCTTATGCCTCTGTTACCGTAAAAGGAAGTACACGGGGTGCAAGTGCCAATCAAAAAGGAAATTTTTCATTTAATATCTCTAATGGTAATTATACCATATTTTGTCAGAGCATAGGTTATGCTTCTGCTGAGAAAGAAGTAACCGTTGCTGGAACAGATGTAGAGATAAGTTTTATTTTAAAAAAACAGCAGCTTACCCTGAAGGAAGTGGTAGTGAAATCGCGGGATGAAGATCCTGCTTATGAAATTATCCGGCAGGCAATAAAAAAACGAAATTATTATCATGAGCAGGTGAAAGCATTTTCCTGTGATTTGTATTCGAAAGATATCATACGATTTAAAAGTATGCCGAACAGAGTGCTGGGTAAAAAAGTAAAGCAGGAAGATAAGAAGGAGATGGGGCTTGATTCCACCGGCAAAGGAGTGATGTATTTATCTGAAGCGGTTTCAAGGATCTACAAACAACGTCCGGATAAATTTAAAATGGAAGTGATCAGCAGCCGGGTAAGTGGGAGTGAAAGTTTTGGTTTTACTTTTCCTGCCTTCATAACGATGTATACAAATAATGTAATCGTATTCTCTGAAAAATTAAATCCCCGTGGATTTGTTTCACCAATCGCAGATGGCGCATTGCGGTTTTATAAATATAAATTCCTCGGAAATTTCTGGGAAGACGGACACATGATCCATTCTATAAAGGTTACAGCAAAAAGAGATTATGAGCCTTTATTTAATGGTATCATCAATATTTCTGATGAAGACTGGCGCATTCAGAGCCTCGACCTCACTTTAACCAAAAGAAATCAGTTGGAATTACTGGATACGCTTAACATCAAACAACTGCATGTTCCGGTAAATAATGAGGTTTGGCAGGTAAACAGCCAGGTTATCTTTTTTGATTTTAATTTCTTCGGCATTGGAACGAATGGAAATTTTCAGACTGTTTATAACAATTATGATGTGGATCCGAAATTTTCAAAAAAAACATTTGACAGGGTAATCATTAAATATGATACAGCCGCCAGTAAAAGACAGAAATCTTACTGGGATTCTATTCGCCCTGTTCCATTGGCACTTGAAGAGCAAAAAGATTATAAGTTTAAAGACAGTGTGTACACTTCCCGAAAGGATTCTATGTATACGAAAGCTGCCATGGATTCTATGAGACAGATGCAGGCAAAAATTAAACCATGGGATAATTTATTCAAAGGCATTCATAAATATCATTTCAGAAAAAAGGGCTTTACAAAATATGGTGTAGAAAGCCTTTTCAAAAATATTGAATATAATACGGTAGAAGGCTTGGTAACCAATCTGCGAGGATATTATGACAGAAGCCTGAATGAAAAAACCAGACTAGAGATAGAACCTACCTTTCGTTATGGATTCAGTAATGAACACTTTAATGCATTTACAAATATTGTGATCAATAAAAAACATTTCGATCCCAATAATACGAAATACGATACATGGATATTTTCAGGAGGAAAAAGAGTTTCTTCTTTTAATAGGCTTGACAGTTATTTTGAGAGGATAAGAAACACATCCAGCACTTTATTTAATGGGAATAATTTTCTAAAAATTTATGAGAATTATTTTGGCGAGGGATCCTTTAAGCGAAAATTTGAAAGCGGTATCACCTATTCAGTTTCCGGTTTATTTGAAAACAGAACACCGTTAGAAAATACGACCAATTACACATTCAGGAAAAAAGATTCTATACATCTCACCGTTAATTATCCTTACGAGAAAATTAATACCCAGTTTGCAAAACACCAGGCATTGGCTGTTTCTTTTGATGTTTCGTGGACGCCCGGTCAGAGATATATTCAGTTTCCACGTTTTAAAATGCCACTGGGTTCAAAATATCCAACCTTTACTTTCAATTATACAAAAGGAATTAAAAATATTTTTGGCAGCGATGTAGATTATGACAAATGGAAATTAGGAGTATCAGATACCAGAAATTTAAAACTTGCCGGAACGTTGAAGTATCGCGCAGGTATAGGTGGTTTTTTAAATGCTAAACAAGTTTTTATACAGGATTACCAGCATCTAAATGGGAACCCGGCTAAAAGTGCTGCTGAATATGTGAATAGTTTTCAACTGGCAGGATATTATACTAATAGCACTACGTCATCTTTTTATTCCATTGCGCATCTGGAGCATCATTTTAATGGTCTGCTTACTAATAAAATTCCTTTATTCCGAAAATTAAACTGGAATTTGCTGGGAGGTGGAAATGCTTTTTATATCAATTCGAAATCCAATTATGCAGAATTATTTGTTGGGCTTGAAAATATTTTTAAAGTGCTGCGAGTAGATTTTGTTGCAGGATTTGAAAATGGAAAAAAAGGAAGAACTGCTATAATGATTGGCACGGGAGGCTCACTTTCTCCAAAGATGCCTTCAGCCTCTGCTAAAAGAAGAGGGAATTCTATGGAAATATCATTTTAGTATATTTGCGTCATAATTTGGTTTGCCCTGCAAGCATCCATCCGTGAAAGCCGGAATCCACTAAGGATCAAATTTATTTTATGGCCATACTACACAATCGCGTTTCTCAGGAGGAACTAAAGAAACAATTATTTGAAGAAACAGAACACCGTATTACTGTTTCATTTTACCGTTATTTTTTTATTGAATATCCTGATACATTCCGGGATGAATTGTATAAGGGCTTGCATTCGTTGCATGTTTTTGGGAGAATATATGTTGCCAATGAGGGAATTAATGCGCAGGTTAGCATACCGGAGTCTAACTTTTCTGCTTTTAAAGATTATCTGGAGGCGATTCAAGGGCTGGAGAACTTACGATTAAATATTGCGGTGGATGATGACGGTAAATCTTTCTGGGTACTGAAAATAAAAGTGAGGAAGAAAATTGTAGCAGATGGAATTGAAGATCCGGATTTCGATATGCGAAATCTAGGCAAGTACGTAAATGCTGAGGAGTTTAATTCACTTACGGATGATCCTGATACTGTGGTAATTGATATGCGCAATCACTATGAATTTGAAGTAGGTCATTTTGAAAAAGCGATAGAAATTCCGAGCGATACATTTCGGGAGCAATTGCCTATGGCTGCAGAATTGTTAAAGGATGATAAGAATAAAAATATCATCATGTATTGTACGGGCGGTATACGTTGTGAAAAGGCCAGTGCCTATATGCTGCATAAAGGATTCAAAAATGTTTTTCATTTGGAAGGTGGCATTATTCATTATTCCAATTCTGTAAAAAAGCAAAAACTGCCTAATAAATTTAAAGGTAAAAATTTTGTTTTTGATGAAAGACTCGGGGAGAGAATTACAGATGAGATCATTTCAAATTGTCATCAGTGTGGAAAACCCGCAGATACGCATATCAACTGCAGAAACGAAGGTTGCCATCTGCTTTTTATTCAGTGTGATGCCTGTTGTGAAAAATACAATGGCTGTTGCAGTGTAGCGTGTGCAGAAATTTTAGCCTTGCCGGAAGAAACGCAAAAAGAATTGAGAAAAGGTATTTCAAAAGGCCAAATGATTTTTAATAAATCTAAACAAAGAATAGAACAGACTAAAGCATTTCATAAAAAAATGCATCCCTGATAAAGGGATGCATGATAAGGTTACGGATCAAAATATACATTTTAACTGAATGATCTGCTGCCAGGAGAACCCGGTGAATTTAAATTAGAAGCAGTAGAACCAGAGCGGTCATTGCTTCTTTCGTTTCTGCCTGACTCTTCATTTCCTGATAAATAATTTTCAGATACTTTGTCAACGATATCGCTAACCTGACCTTTCAAATTATCAACTGTATCACGGCCACGTGTAAGAATGTTACTTCTTGTTACCGATCCTTTATCAGGAGCTAACAGTAAACCGGCTAATGCTCCGGCTGCCGCACCTGCAAGCACACCATACAGGAATTTGTTTTTGCTGTTACTGACTCTGTTGTTCATGATTCTTCGTTATGAGTTTAAAAATTATTTACACTGAAGATCCACGGCCGGATACTAAACGTATCACGAAAGCTATCACAGCAAGAACTAGTAATGCATGAATGATTCCTCCGGCATGGAAGCCTAAAAATCCTATTGCCCAGGCAATCACTAAGATCACTGCAATAGTGTACAATAAATTTCCCATGATAATTAAATTTTAAAGTGATTAAATTGAATTGTTTTTATTATTCTGATATGTAGAACTGTTGAAGTAATTTCAAAACATGTGCCAATTGGCGCAACATTTCAGGGAAAATAACTTCTTCATGCCACGCAGAAATACATAGTGTATTCATTTTGTTGCAGATATGGATTACCGATAACAGATAAAAAATTAGCGGGAAGGTTGTATAAGTGTTGAAATTGCGTCGCTTAATTTCGATTGGAGCGCATTGTCAGAAATAACTTCCCTGATGAATGAACTTCCGGTAAGCGTTTCATAAAGACTAATATATCTTTTACTGATTTCGGCAATCCATGCCGTGGACATTTCAGGAATTACATCACCTTTTCTTCCCATGAAATTATTTTCCATCAGCCATTCACGTACAAATTCCTTGCTTAACTGCTGTGGTGGTTGATCAGTTCTCCGCTTGTCTTCAAAACCTTCCAGATAAAAGTAGCGTGATGAATCGGGCGTATGTATTTCATCCATCAGGCATATTTCGCCATCCAGCTTTCCAAATTCATATTTGGTATCTGCGAGAATGAGTCCTTGTTTATGAGCGATGTTTTTTCCTCTTTCAAATAATTCCAGGGCGTATTCGCTGATTTTTTTCCATTCTTCGGCAGTACACAAACGTTGATGTATTATTTCTTCAGGAGATATATCTTCATCATGCCCTGCATCAGCTTTTGTAGAGGGTGTAATGATCGGGTTTGGTAAGAAATCATAATTGGTTAAGCCTGCTGGTAAAATGGCTCCGCATAATGACCGGGCACCCTCAGCATAGGTTCTCCAGGCATGCCCTGTGAGATTCCCTCTAACCACTACTTCAATTTTAAAAGGCTCGCATTTATAGCCAATGCTTGCATTGGGACCTGGGGTGCATAATAGCCAATTTGTACAAATATCTTTACAGGCATCGAGCATAAAAGCAGCGATTTGATTGAGTACCTGTCCTTTAAATGGTATCAGTTCCGGTAAAATAACATCGAAAGCAGAAATGCGGTCACTCGCTATCATGATTACCCACCGGTTCTGTATATAATAAACATCTCTTACTTTACCTCTGTAAAAACCCGTTTGTTCTGGAAAATGAAATTGCATCCTCTAAAGTAGCCCACATCAACGTTACCGGGATTCTAAAATGAGAGAAGATTTCAACATAGGGTGATAAATAATTTTCCGATACAATATAAGTATGCGTATTTTGCCTAATTAAAAACCAAAATAACCCAGTTATGAGAAAAATTACAAGCTTATTGGTGGTTTGTTTGTTGGCCTTTGCTGCTAACGCACAGAACCTGACCATTAGCGGTAATGTCAGAAACAGTGTAAGTAAAGAAAATTCTTCGGCTGTTTCGGTAACCGTGAAAGGAACTACAAATGGAACTTTTACTGATGATAAAGGAAATTTTAAAATTCAGGCAAAAAGCCTTCCTGTAACGCTTGTCTTTACATCAGTTGGTTATGAACCTCAGGAAGTAGTTGTAAGCAGTACATCAGAGGCTTTGGCTGTAGCATTTGTGCCGTCTAATACACTTGGTCAGGAAGTAGTAGTATCTGCCAGCCGTGTTCCTCAAAGAATTATGGAATCACCGGTTTCCATTGAACGGGTTAGTGCTGCAGCTTTGCGAAATGCACCAAGTTCAAATTTTTATGATGTTGTTACTACCTTGAAAGGTGTTGATTTTACCACTTCATCTCTCACATTTAAAACTCCTACCACCCGTGGTTTTGGCGGAAGTGGTAACGTTCGTTTTAATCAACTGGTAGATGGTATGGACAATCAGGCTCCTGGCTTGAACTTTTCTGTGGGTGCAATCATTGGTTTGAATGAACTGGATGTAGATAATCTGGAAATGCTTTCAGGTGCATCTTCTGCATTATATGGACCGGGTGGTATGAATGGCACTTTATTAATGACGAGTAAAAATCCTTTTAAATACCAGGGTTTTTCATTTTTAGTTAAAACCGGTGTGATGCATACCGATAAACGCGAAAGACCAACTTCTCCTTATTATAACTGGAGTATGCGTTGGGCAAAAAAATTATCTGAAAAATTTGCATTCAAAATCACCAGTGAATTTGTGCAGGCTAAAGACTGGATAGGAATGGATTACAGAAATTACGACAGAAGTGGCATGTATATGAAAGCGGGCACCAGAGAAACCGATCCGAATTATGACGGTGTTAATGTATATGGTGATGAAACCACAGCAGATCTTCGTCAGGTTTTAAACGGTGTTGCCGCTGCTGCACCTTTTCTGGCTCCATTCATTTCTACGCTTACTGTTAATCCAATTAATGTTTCCCGTACCGGATATACAGAACAACAACTGATGAATCCGAACACGATCAACTTTAAATTGGGTGGATCACTTCATTATAAACTTAATTCTGTAACAGAAGCAACAATAGCAGGTTACTGGGGAACAGGAAATACGATTTATACCGGCGCATCAAGATACTCCATTAAGGATTTCAAAATGGGACAGTATAAGGTTGAGATCACTAATCCTAACTGGATGTTACGTGCATTCACCACGCAGGAAAATGCAGGTGAATCTTTTAATCTTGCAGCCACCACACAAAATTTTAATGAACTGTGGAAACCTAGTCCTGGTGGAACAGGTTGGTACGCCCAATACGGACAAGCCTATTTAAGTGCAAGACTGAATGGCCTTACAGACGCTGCCGCACACGCTGCTGCAAGATCCGTAGCTGATCGCGGAAGACCGGAAATAGGAACACAACAATTCAATGATTTGTATAATAAGGTTAGAAAAATTCCTGTACCAAAAGGCGGAGCATTATTAGACAGATCAGACCTGTATCATGCAGAAGGGAATTATAATTTTTCTAAATACACGGGCAAGATTGCAGACATTTTAGTAGGTGCTAATTTCCGCCAGTATGTTTTAAACAGTCAGGGAACTTTATTTGCTGATACTGCAGGAGTAATAACTATTAACGAAATTGGTGCATACGTTCAGGCACAAAAGAAATTTGACAAATTACAGATCACTGCATCAGGCCGTTATGATAAAAATGAAAATTTTGCAGGTAAATTCACTCCAAGAATTACGGCAGTTTACTCAGTGGCAAACAACAACAACATTCGTTTGAGTTATCAAACCGCTTATCGTTTCCCATCTACACAACAACAATGGATAAACCTTGATCTCGGCAGTTATAAACTAATTGGTGGAAATGAGGCTTTCAAAACGATCTATAATTTTAATGCAAATCCAGTTTATGACAGAGATTCATTGAAGAATGGTAACAAAACTGTTTTACCTCTGGCTACTTTAAAACCTGAATCTTTATCTTCTTTTGAATTAGGATATCGTGGTTTGTTATTGGAGAATAAGTTGTTGATAGACCTATATGGATATTATGGACAGTACACGAATTTCCTTGCCCGTAAGATTGTTGTTCAGTCAAAATCTGGAGCGGCTATAGAAGTATCGGATACATTGAACGGACAGATATATTCTGTTCCTGTGAATTCTTCTGATAAGATTAAGACTTACGGCTTTGGTTTAGGTGTAGATTATAAATTGCCTTACAATTTTGCAATAAGTGCAAATGTGGCCTCTGATAATCTGACGGATATTCCGGCTAATTTTATTACTTCCTTCAACTCTCCAAAATATAAAATGAATGCTTCAATTTCTAATTCAGGTTTCGGTCCTGCTAAAAAATTAGGCTTCAATGTTGCTTACCGCTGGCAGGATGCATTTTTCTTTCAGGGAGATCTGGCTACAGGAAATTTGCCTGCAGTACAAACCTTAGATGCGCAGGTAAGTATGAAACTTCCTAAAACAAAATCTATTTTAAAATTAGGCGCGACCAATCTTTTGAACCAATATTATTACAATGGCATGGGTAATTCAATGGTAGGTGGATTATATTACCTGAGTTTTGGGTATAATATTTATTAAGCTAATTAAGAATTATCCAACAAAAAACATGATCATGAAAATATTTAATAAAATGAAAACGGGCTTATCCTTATTACTTGTTTCGGCAATGGTAATGATTTCCTGTAATAAAGATCTGGAACAATTTCCATCAGTTCCGGCACCGGTTCCAACAGGCTCCACACTCGGAGAAACTTTAAGAACTACGGATTCAGACAGTTTATTTTACAGGCTGATCTTAAAGAGTGGTACGGCTACTTTAGCAACATTAAATAATGCCGCAAATCGTTACACTTTATTTGTTCCGGATAACAATGCGATGAAGATATTTATCAATGCCGCTTCAGGCGGGCTGATTCCTTTAGCCGCTCCGGATGCAGTTTTTTCAGCATTTATCACAGCCAATATTTCAGCCGCTAATGCAACCAGTATTGTAAATTATAATATAGTTCCGCAAATTTTTACAACTGCTCAGATCATACATAACTTTCCAAATCTGGAGTTGCCAACGAGTTTGTTAGTGGATCCAACCAATCCATTTGCAAGAATGAGAACGTATCCTTCAAAAAATCTTTCAACAGGAAATTTTTACCTGAATAATATTCCATTAGTGCCACCGGTGGATGTATTGGCTTCGAATGGAGTTATTCATCACACTGCAGTATTAGTAAGACCTCCTTCAAGTTTTTTATGGACAAGAATTAATGCAGATGCAGATTTAACTATTCTTAAAGCAGGGATTGAAAGGGCAGACAGTGGATATACAGTTACTACACCGGGAAGCCTTATTGGAGCGCTGCAAAATTTTGGAGCAAATCTTACTGTTTTCGCTCCCAATAATGCGGCCATGAAAAACTTCATCAGTTTAATTACCGGAGGTGCAATACCAACGGCAGCACCTGATGCCGTTTTCATCGGATTCTTAAACTCTGCTAACGTTTCCACACAATTGGTGAAAGGACTTGTTGTATATCATATTCTTGGGAAAAGAGCTTACACAGTTAATGTACCCACAACACCTTTTGTAACACCTACGTTATTAAACGGTGCTGTGCCTGCACATCCCGGACTAACATTAACGGCAACTTTCACAGGGCCATTTGTATCGGCTTTAACTGTAAAAGGTGCAGCTAATGCAACAGCGTCAAATGTGCTGATCAATTCTGCACCGAATGGCAGCAGCGATCAGAATTATATCAATGGTACTTTACACAAGATCGACCAGGTATTGCGTCCACAATAAAGAAAACATTTTTTACACAAAAAAGGACTTCCATTTGAAGTCCTTTTTTATTTTCTGATAAATTTTATTTAAACATTGAAACGGAAATGCATCACATCTCCATCCTGTACAAGATATTCTTTTCCTTCTATTCTTAAACGTCCGTTATCACGGCAGGCTGCTTCAGAACCATAGTTCACGAAATCATTATAAGAGATCACTTCCGCTTTAATAAATCCTTTTTCAAAATCGGTATGTATCACACTGGCAGCTTGTGGCGCTTTCCACCCGTGCTCGATCGTCCATGCACGAACTTCCTGCACACCTGCGGTGAAGTAGGTAGAAAGGTTGAGTAATTTATAGGTGGAATGAATAAGTCTGTCTAATGCAGGTTCTGTCATTTTATATTCTTCCATGAACATTGCTTTATCATCCTCATTATCAAATTCTGCGATCTGCGCTTCAATGGCATTGGTCATTACAATGACCTCAGCATTTTCTTCTGCTACTGCTTTGATCAGTATATCTGAATATTTATTGCCGGTATGCATAGAGGCTTCATCCACATTGGCAACATACAATACCGGTTTATCAGTCAATAAAAATATATCTGCCACCGCCATTTTATCTTCTTTAGAAAGATTCAGTGAACGGATACTCTTGCCTTTTTCGAGGTGTTCTTTACATTGCTTCAGTACTTCAAATTCATGCTTCACTTTATTGTCGCCGGTCTTAACCAGTTTCTCCTGTCTTTGTAATTTTTTGTCAACGCTTTCCAGATCTTTTAACTGCAATTCTGTTTCTATAATTTCTTTATCTCCTACAGGATTGATCGGTCCTTCCTCTCTTAAAATATTATCATCTTCAAAACATCGGATTACCTGTATGATAGCATCCACTTCACGGATATTCGCCAGAAATTTATTTCCCAGTCCTTCGCCTTTGCTGGCGCCGCGAACCAGGCCAGCAATATCAACGATCTCAATCTGTGTAGGAACCGTTCTGTTAGGTTTTACCAGTTCTTCCAGTTTTGTAAGTCTGGGGTCGGGCACATTCACCAAACCTACATTCGGTTCAATGGTACAAAAACGATAATTGCTTGCCTGTGCTTTTGCACTGTTACTTACTGCGTTAAATAAGGTAGATTTTCCTACGTTTGGCAATCCTACGATGCCTGCTTGTAATGCCATAATAATATTTTACAACTTCAACAACGGTGTGGTTGTTATTTTTTGCGGGCAAAGGTAAGCTTCCATTCCTTGAAATTCAACATAAAACTGTAATTTCAAATTCTATCGATAACTATGGCATTAAGCAGAATCTGGTCGGCATTCATCATCATCGCAATTATAGTGGCAGGAATCAGGGTGATGGTTTCCACTGATAATAAAAACCTGTTCAACAGTATGGTTTCCGGAAAATCCGGTGATACCATTCGGATTTCCAAAACAGATACGCTAAAATCGGATGCATTTTTTTTGCATTATCTGGATAGTAGTAAAACTTATACAGCCGATAACAAAACGGTAATCAGGTCAGGCGGTCAACTGCTTTCTTACCGGATACAAAATGCAGATGGTATAGTGGAGACTTGCCAGACAGCCGTCAATTTAAGTTTAAGGCTCATTGGATTTCTGGCTTTGTTCATGGGGTTTTTAACCATTGCAGAAAGGGCAGGAGGCGTACGTTTTTTGTCAAGGATGATCGGTCCGTTTTTCTCCAGAATATTTCCGGAGATTCCCAAAGGCCATCCTTCTATGGGACATATGATGATGAATTTTTCTGCCAATCTATTAGGTTTAGATAATGCTGCTACGCCATTTGGCATTAAAGCAATGGAAAGTCTTCAGGAAATCAATCCTAATAAAGCAGTCGCTTCTAATCCGCAGATCATGTTCTTGTGTTTACATGCATCCGGACTTACCTTGATTCCTGTAAGCATTATAGCGCTTCGTTCCGCAGCTAAAGCTGCCAACCCGATGGACATTTTTATTCCTTGCATGATCGCCACATTTGTTGCCACCATTGCCGCTATGCTTATTGTTAGTGTCCGCCAGAAGATCAATATTTTTCAGCCGGTTATCCTAGGTTGGATCGCAGGCATATCAGCTATTATTGCTTCACTGGTTGTGTACATCAGAACTCTGGATTCTGAAAATGTACAGGTGTTCAGTGGTGCGCTCAGCAGTGGTATCATACTCCTGATATTTTTATTAATCATTACCGGTGCTATCTATAAAAAAACAGATGTTTTTGATGCATTTATTGAAGGAGCAAAAGGTGGATTTGAAACAGCGGTACGAATCATTCCCTACCTGGTGGGGATGCTTGTAGCTATTAGTCTATTAAGAACCAGCGGCACATTTGATGTGATCATCGCCAATATAAAAACCCTGTTTGCGGCAATGGGTGCCGACACTCGTTTTGTGGATGGTATTCCAACGGCATTGGTAAAACCATTTAGTGGTGGCGCAGCAAGAGGAATGATGGTAGATACCATGAAAACTTATGGAGCAGATTCTTTTCCTGGAAGATTGTCCTGCGTTTTACAAGGTTCTTCTGATACAACTTTTTATGTGATCGCAGTTTATTTTGGAGCAGTGTCCGTTAAAAATACACGCTATGCTGTGGGTGCAATGTTGCTTGCTGATTTGGTGGGCATTATCACTTCCATCCTTTTATGTTATTTGTTTTTCGGATAATTACCTGCGGCGTTTTTTCTTACTGGCTGTACGTGGCTTAGGCAATTTTCTTTCATTGCTGTCTGCACGTTTCATACCGTCTGCGGATGATTCTGATTCTTCTTCTCCTCCGGTGATGTTTTTATTAAATATTCCTGCCAGATATTTTGTTTTGTAGATATTGGTACAATAGCGATTGCCAACCGCAATGATGGTTACATTCTCATCTATTAATCTTATGAAAGAAGCATTGTTGCCATGCCACCATCCATTATGATAGATCATTTTTTGACCGTTTGGATAAACGTTCATTCGCCATCCCAATCCATAATTTCTAATGCCCGGTCTTTCATGTGAATAAGGTGTGTAGGCTTCTTCCAGTGTTTTAGGCGTATATAGAATATTACTGCGTAAAAATTTATCCCACAAAAGCAAATTTTCCGGAGTGCTGTAAATGTTTTTATCGCCATACACTTCGTCTAAAAAATTTAAAGGTGTTTCTACACCACGCCAATCGTATGTGGGTGTTATGCGATTGGTATCAGCTTCTGTAAAAACAAATGTATTGTTCATGCCTAATGGCCGGAAGAAATTTTCTGAAAGATATTCAGGATAAGTTCTACCGGAAACTTTTTCAATGACAAGCGCCAGTAACGCATAATTCGTATTGCAATAAGTAAAACTTCTGTCGGGTACGCCAATGTTTTTTATTTCGGCTTTATGACTGATCAAAAATTCAAGCACATCTTTATTTCTGATGAAAATCTTTTTATCCCATCCCAGTTCATCCATAAAATAAATATAATTTGGGATACCGCTTCGGTGATTCAATAATGTTCTCAGCGTAACTTTCGGATAATTGAAATTTGTAAAGTATTTTGAAAATTCATCATCAATATTCAGTTTTCCTTCCTGCCACAACTTTAGTACAGCCATAGCTGTAAATGTTTTGGAAACGGAAGCGATGTGAAAAGGGGTTTGGCTGTTAACGGTATCGCGGCCATTTAAATGAGCAGTTCCTTTGTATTGTTCAAACACAATATTGCCATTTTTAGCCACGATAACACCTCCATTAAAATTAGAATTTTTCAGAAACTGATTATACCAGTCCGTACATTTCTGGCTGATGACATTTTTTTCATTTTCAGCCAATAATCCGGGTTTTGGTAAAATGATGAGGGAGCTGTCTGTAACCGTAAGATGATCGGCTTTACTGGGATTATTGCAGGAAATCGTTGTTAATAAGAAGCCTGTAATAAAAAGTATTAATATATCAGATGAACATATAAAACGTACAAAAAGAAGCGGTAGGTTAAGCGGCTTCGCTGGAATCATAAAATATTAAATATGGGATAGATATATTTGTGCAAAATACGCATCTTATTATCATGACAGATAAAAAAATAACTAGCTATCCAAAAGAAAAAATAAATATTCTTTTTTTGGAAAATATAAGTGATATAGCTGTCAGTCATTTCCAGAATTCGGGTTACGTAAATGTGAAAAAAATAAGCAGCGCCATCAGTGAGGAAGCTTTGATGAAAGAGATTAAAAATGTCCATTTGTTGGGCATTCGCAGTAAAACTTTGATCACCCGGAAAGTATTAGGCGCTGCAGAAAAATTACAGGCGATCGGATGTTTTTGTATAGGTGTGAACCAGATTGACCTGCAAGCTGCCACTCAACAAGGAGTTGCCGTTTTTAATGCACCCTACAGCAACACCCGAAGCGTTGCAGAACTGGTGATTGGCGCATCCATTATGCTTGTAAGAAAAATCATTGATAAAAATAAAGCAGCACATGAAGGAATCTGGATGAAAGATGCCGGAGGAAGCCATGAACTGAGAGGTAAAACACTTGGGATTATTGGTTACGGGAATATTGGAAGTCAGGTGAGTGTGCTGGCGGAAGCATTGGGAATGAAAGTGATCTTTTATGATGCAGAAACCAAATTGCCCTTAGGAAATGCATCAGACAGTAAGAGTTTAAAAGAGTTGCTGATGCAGGTGGATGTAATCACACTTCATGTTCCTGAACTGACATCTACCAAAAACATGCTGAACAAATCGAATCTTTCCTATTGTAAAAAAGGCGCTATCCTCATCAATTATTCAAGAGGGGAAGTGGTGGATCTTAATGCCGTTAAAAAAGCGTTGGAGACCGGACAATTAGGAGGTGCGGCTATTGATGTTTATCCTGTAGAACCGGAAAAGAATGGAGATCATTTTGATTGTCCGTTGCAGGGAGTATCCAATGTTTTATTAACGCCACATATAGGGGGAAGCACGCAGGAAGCACAAAATAATATTGGTTTGGATGTAAGTAATAAATTGTTCAATTACCTTGAAAAAGGTATCAGTACGGGCTCACACACCATTCCTGCACTAGCATTGCCACCACAGGAAGGAACACACCGCATTTTGCACATCCACAAAAACGTTCCCGGCGTTTTAAGCCAGATCAATGCCTTGTTAAGCAAGAATAAGATCAATATCGTAGGACAGTATCTTAAAACGAATGACGATATCGGTTATGTGGTGCTTGATGTAAATAAACAAATCAGTCGTAATGCTGTGGAACTGATGAAGCAATTAAAAGACACTATTAAGGTAAGGTTATTGTACTAATTAATCGTTGATATATTCATATGAAAGTAGTTATACTGGGTGGAGGATTTGGCGGATTGCGGCTTGCGAGAAAACTCAGCAATAAAAAAAATATGGAAGTGCTCCTGATTGATAGATATAATTATCATCAGTTTCAGCCTCTGTTTTATCAGGTGGCTACTGCAGGCCTGGATGCAAGCAACATTTCTTTTCCTTTAAGAAAAGTATTTCATAACGTTGATAATATACGTTACCGAATGGCAGAAGTGCTGTCAGTTGATACGCATAATAAATCTATTGACACAAGCATTGGAGAAATTAAATTTGATGCACTGGTAATTGCCACGGGTGCAGATACCAATTTTTTTGGCAATAAGGAAATGGAAGCCAATGCTTTCCCTATGAAAAGCACAGTTGAAGCTCTACGTTTGCGTCACCGTATTCTGCACAATTTTGAAGATGCCTTAAATACGAACGATCCGCTTGAGCTGGAGCGATTATTAACGATTGTAATTGTAGGAGGAGGTCCCACAGGAGTGGAGTTGAGCGGTGCTATCGCTGACATGAAAAAATATGTACTGCCAAAAGATTATCCTGAGCTCGATTTTTCCAAAATGAAAATTTTGTTACTCGAAGGAACCGGTAAAACTTTGGGTGTGATGAGTGAAAAGAGCAGCGAACAGTCTTGCAAATATTTAAAAGATTTAGGTGTAACGGTACTCACCAACACAATGCTCAAAGAATATGATGGTAAAACTGCCATCACGCAGGATGGGAAACATATTGAAAGTTTTATGGTGATTTGGGCTGCAGGCATCAAAGGAAATGTGCCGTCTGGCATTGACGCAGAAATGATCGTAAGAGGTAATCGTATAAAAGTAGACAGGTATTGCAGATTAATGAATCATGCAGATGTGTATGCTATTGGTGATGTAGCGTACATGGAGGAACCGGATTTTCCTAAAGGTCATCCGCAGGTGGCGCCGGTAGCAACGCAACAGGCAGATCTGGTGAGCAGAAATTTAATGAGCTTGGCTTCCAATAAGGACGTAACATTACGGGAGTTCAGGTATAAAGACAAAGGTTCAATGGCCACGGTTGGAAGAAATTTAGCGGTGGTGGATGTACCCAAACCTAAGCTTCATTTCGGAGGTTTCTTTGCGTGGATTATTTGGATGACTTTACATTTAATGCTCATTTTGGGCGTGAAAAATCGCTTTTTCGTATTTTTTAACTGGGTGTATAATTATTTTACCAGAGACCAGAATTTGCGGCTCATTTTCAAAGAATGGTATGCCGATAAAAAAACAACCTCACAGGTTGGAACCTCACAGGTTGTTCCGAAATAATTATCTTACAGGTATGCAGATCTTCTACACAGCTTTAAAGGTTTTTTTTGCCATCATTTTATTGTTTGTTTTTTTTGCAGGCGGAATTTTTATTATCTCCACTTTTGGTAAAAGTACATTCGACACAACGTCGATGACCAATGCCGGTTTCGCCATCTTTGCAGGCTGTGCATCTGTATGTTTTTCCTGGGGTAGAAATCTTGAAGACAGAAATCTGGAGAACAAAATAAATATTTACGGTGAAGGATTATTTTTATCTGCTTTGTGTTTTGTGATCGCTTCTCTTTTAAAATATATTCTGATAAACCGTGCTTCTTTAATGAGTCAAGACCTGATCAATAAATTCTCTTTCATATTTCCCGTACTCAATATTATTGGTGCTATCATGTTTTTACTGGCTTATCTCACGGCCTGGGGGGCTATCATCGGCATACTCAGAATTTTATTTAGGAATGCCTTTTTGGGAAGACATGCCTGATCAGTTTTCGTTATGCAAAGGCTTTGGTAATTGTAAAAAATAAATGATCAGTAATACAGTAAATGAAGCCGTAACCATGAATGTAATTTTTCCACCAAAATAGAACCATAAAATTCCGGTAACTGAACTGGCAATTAGAGAAGCAATGCTTTGAAAGCCGCTATACGTTCCGAGTGCAGTGGCTGTATCTTTTCGCAAAACAACATTACTGATCCACGCTTTGGATATTCCTTCTGTTGCTGCAGCATACAATCCATATAAGGCAAAAAGAAAAATAAAAACGTATAAATGATTCGATATTCCAAATCCAAAATACACTATCGCATAAATGATCAACCCGATGATGAACATTTTTTTTAATCCTAATTTATCAGCGATCACACCTGCCGGATATGCCAATAAAGCATACACTAAGTTGTAAAAAATATATACTCCGATTACCCATGTATCTGACAAACCCGCTTCCCTGATTTTTAATAAAAGAAACACATCCGAACTGTTAAAAAGCGCAAATAGAATTAAACCGGTCACAAGTTTTCGGTATTGAAGATCGCTTTCTTTCCAATAATTCAAAAAACCAAAAATTGAATGCGATGAACGTGTAGTAGTATGCACAACGTGCTTTTTTTCTTTGAGCAGCATCGTGCAAAAAATGGCGAGTACACCGGGAATAAATGCAATCAAAAATAATTGTTTGAAATTACCCGGAAAAAAATACAACCAAATCAATGCAATGCCTGGACCTATCGCTGCACCTAATGTATCCATGCTTCTGTGAAATCCGAATACACGTCCTCTTGTAACTGACGTACTTTCATCTCTTAACAAGGCATCACGGGCACCTGTTCTAATTCCCTTTCCTAATCTGTCTGCCGTTCTGCAGAAAAATATCCAAAACGGATGTATAAAAAATATCATCAATGGTTTGCTCAGCGCACTTATAGCATAACCTGCCTGAACAAATGGTAATCGTTTACCCGAAACATCACTCATCTTTCCAAAATAACCTTTTGTTAATCCTGCAACAGCTTCTGCACATCCTTCCAAAATCCCAATAAATACTATGCTATAACCGATCTGCCGCAGAAATAATGGCATTACAGGATACAACATTTCACTTGCCATATCCGTAAACAGGCTAATCAGCGATAATACCCACACGGTTCTGCTGATATTTTTCATAAGAATAAAGATGATTCATTTTACGCAGAAAATTGCCATCACTGATCCTTAAAAATCAACTGGAGAGCTATAGAAAACAAATAGATTATGTACATTGCGGTAACCTGGAGCTATTTTCCAAAAAAGTTCCTGTCAGATCAATATTTATATGTCAAAAAGCAAAAAAGATTCAAAGAAATCTCATAAAGAAGTTATTAAAGGAAAACTGGATATCAGCCGCAGCGGAATGGGTTTTGTAATTGCTGAAGGTCATGAAAGAGATATATTGGTAAAACCCAATGATTTTGGTAAAGCCTTTCATGGTGATGTTGTACGCGTGGAACTGGATAAATACAAAGACACCGGCAAACGTCCTGAAGGCAAGGTAGTAGAAGTGGTGGAAAGACACCAGACTGAATTCATCGGCACTCTTCAATTGAATAACAACATCGCTTTCTTTATTCCGGCAGGTGAAAAACCTATACCTGATTTTTATATTCCGATCAATAAATTAAACGGAGCCGTGAATGCTGATCGTGTTGTTGCAAGATTTGTAAACTGGGAAAAATCTGAAAAAAAACCGGAAGGTGAAATCGTAACCATTTTAAAATCTGAAAATGAGGGCGACCTTGCGATGAAAGAAATTCTCATCGATGCGGGTTTTCCGCTGGCTTTTGAAGATGAAGTGTTAGCCGAAGCAGAAAAATTAGAGCCGAAGATCACCAGAGAGGAAACAAAAAAGAGAAAAGACTTTCGAGATATACTCACTTTCACAATTGATCCGGCAGATGCGAAAGATTTTGATGATGCTATTTCCATTCGGAATTTAGATAACGGCTTGTATGAAATTGGCGTTCACATTGCTGATGTGAGTCATTTTGTAACTCCGGGAAGTGTGATCGATAAAGCCGGATATGCAAGAGCAACGAGTGTGTATTTACCCGATCGCGTAAATCCGATGTTACCGGAAAAAATCTCCAATGAATTATGTTCTTTACGACCGCATGAGGACAAATATACTTTCTCGGTGGTGTTCCAGATATCCAATAAAGCAGAGATAATGCATAAGTGGATTGGCCGAACACTTATTCACAGCAATCATCGTTTCACGTATGAAGAAGTACAGCAGACTATAGAACAAAATGAAGGACTGCATCATAAAGCGATTCTCCTGCTCAACGACCTGGCAAAAAAATTCAGGAAACAACGTTTCAAAGACGGAGCCATAAATTTTTCTTCACAGGAAGTTCGCTTTCAGTTAGACGAAACCGGAAAGCCAATTGGCATCATTGTTAAAGAAAGTAAAGATGCACATAAACTGATTGAAGAATTTATGTTGCTGGCCAACAGGGCAGTGGCTGAATATATTTCTAAGATAAAAATTAATAAAGAACCTGTTCCTTTCCCTTATCGGATTCATGATACACCGGGCGAAGAAAAATTAAAACCTTTCGTTGCTTTCGCCAGAAAATTCGGTTATTCATTTAATATGAATGATGAAGCCTCTATCGCAAAATCCTTTAATAAATTATTGGAAGATGTAGAGGGAAAACCTGAGCAGCATGTGCTGGAACAACTGGGCATAAGAACTATGGCAAAAGCCAAGTATACAAGCGAAAACATCGGTCATTATGGTTTAGGATTTAATCACTATTGCCATTTTACATCGCCCATCAGAAGATATCCTGATGTATTAGTGCACAGGGTTTTACAGCAATGCCTCGAAAAGAATGTGCAAATCGACAAAAAAATGGAGGAGAAATGTAAACATTGCAGCGATAAAGAACGAGGTGCAATGGAAGCCGAAAGAGCCGGTAATAAATACAAGCAGGTAGAATTCATGCAACAGTATTTAGGGGAAGAATTTGAAGGTATCATCAGCGGCGTTTCTGCTTTTGGTTTCTGGGTGGAAACGATCGACCATAAATGCGAAGGATTAGTGAGTGTGAAAGATTTGAGTGAGTATGATGATTTCCGGCATGATGATGAAAATTATTGCCTTATTGGATTGCGTACAAAAGTTGCATTCAGAATGGGAGATAAAGTAAAAATAAAAGTGGTGGCTGCCAATCTTATTAAAAGGCAACTTGATTATGAATGGGTGAAAGAATCCAATCAGGCAAAGAAGAAAAAAGTATAGAAAATTTGCCGGGCATTTCACCGGGGGCTTGACCAATATTAATTGCATGAAGAATTTTAGTTCCTTATCACAGGAATTTGAAGCTTATTTTAAAGCAGCGCATTTTCCGGCTCAACCCGAAAAATTATATGATGCATCCCGCTATATTCTGGCACTGGGTGGTAAACGTATTCGTCCGGTATGCGTTCTGATGGGAAATGAATTATTTGCAGATGTTCATTCAGATGCATTCAATGCTGCAACAGCTATAGAGTTATTCCACAATTTTAGTCTTGTTCATGACGATATTATGGACAAAGCGCCCCTGCGTAGAGGTATGCCTACTGTTCATGTTAATTACGGTGAGTCCACAGCATTGTTATGTGGTGATGTGATGTTGGTGGCAGCGTATGATTATCTGAATAAAGTAAAGAATGATCATTTTCACCACATCATTCATCTATTCAATAAAACTGCCAGGGAAGTGTGTGAAGGACAACAGATGGATATGGATTTCGAATTGCGGGAAGTTGTCAGTTTTGAGGAATATGAAAAAATGATCACCTTAAAAACCTCTGTTCTGCTTGCAGCCAGTTTACAGATTGGCGCTATTATCGGAGGAGCAGGGGATGGTAACCAACAACATTTATATCAATTTGGTAAAAATTTAGGAATGGCTTTCCAGGTGCAGGATGATTATCTGGATGCCTTTGGTGATCCGGAAAAATTCGGTAAGCAGGTGGGCGGCGATATTCTCTCCAATAAAAAAACGTTTCTGCTGATTCATGCGCTTGATGTTGCCACAGGTGATGATCTGAAACAACTTCAGGCATTGCTGCAGTCCAATGCAGCCAACAAGGTGGAGCAGGTTTTAAATATTTTTAAAAAATGTAAAGTAGATACATGGGCACAACAGTTGAAAGAGCAATATTATAAAGCTGCCATAGTTCATCTGGAAAAAATCGCAGTACTATCCGTAAGAAAAAAAGAATTACAATTTTTAGCGGAATATCTTCTTAACCGTCAGAATTAATTATAAAGATCACGTATATGAGCAAATCACTTTTTCGCCGTAAAAATATTGCCAATCTAATGGCGGATGCATCAGAAGCAGATGACCTTCATCAGGGTGCACATGGACTTAAAAGAGTTTTGACTGTTAAGGACCTTACTTTTTTTGGAATTGCCGCAATTATTGGTGCGGGCAGTTTCAGTAGCCTGGGTGGTGCAGTGTTCAATGGTGGGCCCGGAGTGATTGTTTTATTTATCATCACAGCTATTGCCTGTGCATTTACTGCTTTTTGTTATTCAGAATTTGCGAGCCGCATTCCGGTTGCGGGAAGTGCTTATACATACGCGTATGCAAGTTTTGGTGAATTGTTTGCCTGGATCATTGGCTGGGCACTAATCATGGAATATTCGATCGGTAACATTTATGTTGCTTATAGCTGGAGTGATTATTTTACATCGTTTTTATCTAACATGAACATTCATGTTCCTTCCTATTTATCTACCAGTTATTTTGAAGCGAAACGAGGTATTGCCGAAGGATCAACAAACACAGAAATCATTCAGGCATGGTCTACGGCTCCTATGATCGGTTCATTGAGAATCATATTTGATCTACCCGCTGTTATTATCAATTTATTAATCACAGCACTGGTTTTTCGTGGAATAAAAGAAAGCAGGAATTTCAGCAACATCATGGTGATATTAAAACTGGCTGTGGTTCTGCTGGTTATTTTGGTAGGAGGCTATCTTATATTTTCAAATGGATTAACGCCTAACTGGACGCCCGTGAACGATGAAGGCGTTCATAAATTTATGCCTAATGGTTTTGGCGGAGTAATGATGGCTGTAAGCAGTGTGTTTTTTGCATACATAGGATTTGATGCGGTGAGCGTACTGGCAGAAGAAAGTAAAAATCCGCAACGCGATTTGCCGCGTGGAATGATATTATCATTGGTTATTTGTACGGTAGTTTATATATTATTAACGCTGGTATTAACCGGTGCAGTACATTATAAAAAATTCGATGGCATTGGCGATCCGCTGGCTTTTATTTTTGAAAAAGGAAATCTCAATGTAGCCTGGATGCAAACACTGGTTTCAATATGTGCAGTTATTGCCATGACAAGTGTACTGCTGGTTTTTCAAATGGGACAGCCTCGAATCTGGATGAGTATGAGTCGCGATGGTTTACTGCCACCTGTTTTTCAGAAAGTTCATCCTAAATTCAAAACACCTTCTTTCGCCACAATAATTACGGGTCTCGTTGTAGGTATTCCGATATTTTTCACCGACAAAACTTTTGTATTGGATTTCACCAGTATTGCAACATTGTTTGCTTTTGTATTAGTATGCGGTGGCGTTTTGCTGATCCCAGTAAAAGAGAAAGTGGCCGGACGATTTCATATTCCTTATATAAACGGACAATACATTTTTCCCCTTATCATACTAGCTGCTATTGCTGTGCTGGCCATTTACAGTAAAACTTATTTTCCTGACATGTTGAATTTCGATATGAGCGGAAATGAAGATTATCTTAATCATAAGGTAACTTTTTTGGATGTGAAAACAGGACAGATCACTTTGATTATCTTTTGGGTGGTAGCGTTGCTGCTTGCCATCATCACATACATAAAAAAATATTCACTCATTCCATTGATGGGCGTAACCACCTGTTTGTATTTACTTACCGGTATGAGTAAAAGTAACTGGGCATGGTTTCTTGCCTGGTTGTTACTGGGTATTATTTTTTATTTCCTATATGGTTATAAACGCAGTAAACTGGCGAGCTGACCTTTAAACTATTTGGACAAACTTTTGTTCTTTTCAATATATGAAATACGAGGTCGGAGATAAAATTATTGTATTGCATTCTGATGAAGAAGGCAAAGTAATAGACATTCTAAATGAGAAAATGGTAATGATAGAAGTAAGGGGAGTGAAATTTCCTGCTTACATGGATCAGATAGATTTTCCTTATTATAAAATGTTCACGCAAAAGAAAATAGTTGAGAAGAAGAAGATATTTGTGGATCAGATTCGACCGGAAAAGAAAACAAAAAAACAAAAGACAGGAGATGGAGTGTTCATTAACCTGATACCGGTTTTTGATAAAGATGTTTTTGAAGACGATGTGGTGGAAAAATTGCGCATCTATTTAGTTAACCAGGATGAACAGGCTTATCATTTCGATTATCAGTTATTCTTTTCAGGCGATGTTAATTTCCAATTGAAAAATACAATTGAGCCTTTATCTGATTTTTATTTACACGATATCAATTTTGAAGACATAAATGACGGGCCGAAATTCAATGTCGAATTTTCATTGGCTGTACCTGATAAAAAGAAAGCACCTTATTTTGAAACCTCACTGAAACTAAAAGCACGACAGGTTTTTAAAAAGATTGAAGAAATTCAGTTAATTAATCAGCCATCATTTGCCTATCCGTTATTTGATTTTTATCCTGATAAACAAGTAGAGGAAAAAGTGGACATGAGCGGTTTGGGCAAAGCAGGTTTTCGGGTATATGACGCATCAAAAGGTGTAAGGCATTTGCCTCCTCCAAGGTCTGTTGTTGATCTGCATGCTGATAAGCTTACCGACGACTGGCAAAATATGTCTGCTGCAGAAATATTGTCAATGCAATTGCAAAGCTTCGAAACTTTTTATGATCTCACCATAGCGCACAACCAAAAAGAACTGATTGTTATTCATGGAATAGGCGAGGGTAAGTTGCGTGATGAAATTCATCAGCGATTGAAATTGAAAAGAGAAGTGAAAACCTTTGTCAACCAGTTTCATCATCTCTATGGCTACGGAGCAACAGAAATATATTTTGATGTAAAATAATCCGAACGCAGGCATTGGTTCAACATGCATCATTTGTCCCGCTTTTCACTGCAAGCCGCTTTGCGGGCTTTTCGTTACAATCGGGCGTATGGGTTCATCAAACAATCTATATGCAGCTTTTAAATAACAAAAGCCGGAATGATCCGGCTTTGTATTTATTAAATGAGAACTAACATTATTCTTCGTCTTCCTCTTCTTCTTCTGCTGCTTCTATATTAATATTGTTTTCTGCAATATCAGACAAGAGTGAATCGGCTTCTTTTTCTTCTTCCAATGTTTCTGCAAGTAATCCCGAAATTTCATCCATCCCCAAAGTTTTTGCCAATTGCGTCAAACCGCCATACGTTGCTATT
The DNA here is from genome assembly GCA_031411115.1 of Bacteroidota bacterium. Classification (GTDB taxonomy): domain Bacteria; phylum Bacteroidota; class Bacteroidia; order Chitinophagales; family Chitinophagaceae; genus Ferruginibacter. The sequence goes on along the minus strand of JANOAO010000076.1, from coordinate 4,978 downwards.
TCGTAATGTTCAACTTTTTGAGCGGCGAGAATAAGTCCTACATCACGTGTACTGGTTCCTTTCGGGGTCTCTTCTATAATGCTTTCACCTTCTTTTGATATACCGTCCATAGCTTCACATTTTTTTGCCTGCGCTTTTTTGCCCAGCAATTCAAAAACCTGTTCTAGTCTGGTAATCTGGTTTCGTGTTACTTCCAGATGTTCTGCAAATGCATTTTTCAATTCTTCTGATGTGGCTGCTTTTTGCATTTTTGGAATTGCTTTTAAAAGGTGTTTTTCTGCCCAGTAAATATCTTTAATACCGTCAGTAAATAATTCTAAAAGTAAAGATGATTCTGACACCTGAGCTTGCTTACTGGATGTTGTTTTTTTGGGAGCAGCTTTACTAGCTGTTTTTTTAGTTGCTGTGGAGGCCATAAATAAAAGTTTTAATGATCGTTTGATTTTTAATTAAAAATAAATGCTCAATTGATAAAATATAAAATGGAAATTTCATGCCAATCCAATTTTAAATTGCATTTAAGTATGGATTAATGATAATATCAATATCACATTATGGTTTCTTGAAAAGAATGTTGATAATTAAAGATTGATATGGGAATTTAAATGCACATCAGTTTTTTAAAAAATGTAGATTTGTAATACTATCAGCCGGCTATCGCTCTGCAAAGAGAGGAAAGTCCGGACAGCAAAGGGCAGCATACCGGTTAATGACCGGCTTTTCTGAGCAGTCAGAAAAAGAGAAAGTGCCACAGAAAATAACTGTCAGATGCAAATCTGATGAGGGTGAAAATGTGAGGTAAGAGCTCACGGTATTGTCTGGTAACAGGCCGTACGGGTAAACCTTATGCGCTGTAATGTCACGTAAACCCTGTTTAAAGCGGCTCGTTTTTTCCTTCGGGAGCAGGGAGGGTAGACAGCAAGATTTCTTCAGTAATGGAGAAACCAGATAAATGGTAGCCGTTCCATTGGAATAACAGAATCCGGCTTATGGCTGATAGTATTTTTTCTATGAAATTTAATTGGCGCAAGTGTTCGGCGTTGCCGATCATTTGATGCTGAGTATAAATCTGCCCGATTCTATCGGGGTTAAGAATCGAAATTATAATTATGGTTATGAAACTCCCATAGAATAAGAGCAAATTCACTTAGTCAATAAGTGATCCTTCGGAACAACTGCGTCAGAATTATAAAAAATATTTTATTTCTGTTTCTTTCCATTCGTCATTTATATAACTGTAATACACAGAATCTCTGATTGTTCCATTTCTATTCACAACATGTTTTCTGAAAACCCCTTCCCGTACGGCACCTAATTTTTCCATCGCACGCTGTGATCTCAAATTGAGTAAACTTGTCTTTAATTCCACCCGGTTGAGATCCAATTTTTCAAATCCATATTTTAATAACAAATGTTTACAAGCTTTATTCAGGCCCGTTCCATGAAACGATGGCGCATACCAGGTCCATCCAATCTCCAGTCTTTTATGCTGTGGACTCAATGATCCAAAGCGTGTACAGCCAGCATAAGTTTGAGTCTCTTTATCAAAGACTGCAAAAGCATGTGTTATGCCATTTTGTTTTTCTGAAAGCGCATTAGAAAAATATTTTTCAAAATCATTTTTATCAACAACAATGTCGATCATGTATTTCCAAAGTTCTGGATGTAGGGCAACTGGTAATAGCAATTCGAAATGTTTGGGTTCAAGTGGTTCAAGCTTTACTCTTTCATTTTCCAACTGTTTAAAAACAAATATGTTTCCGGGCAACAATTGATTTTTAATGATGCCTGCAACAATTTTGTCAATTGGAAGTGAAACCGTTTCTTCACTAAAATTCTCCCCATCAATAAAACGGAATGTTTCCGTTTCGCCAGTTAAAGAATGATGTTGTATTTGCTTTTCATCAAAATCAAAAGCTTTTATTCTGATGGGAACTTTAATTTCTTCTAATGCCTTCACAGTGTAATAAATACTGATGATCTGGTGTTCTTTATTAAAGGCACTTTGCTGGAAAAAATCGGTTGTGTACAAATGTCCTGTTATTTCTACGCGCAAATTCATTTCTTCCATGAATTCCCTTTTGAGGCAATCAATGGTTCCTTCTCCTTTTTCCAGTCCACCGCCACAAAATTTTGTGATACGCATGTCCTGTACCAATTCATCCGACACTAGAACCTGACGATGTTCATTAATAAGAATGCCATAAACCCGGACGTTGAACATTAAACTTTATTTGTTCGGCTGAAAAATTTATAGATCGCAATACCCAGTATAATAAATGATATAATTAATGGAATCCAGAATGCATATTCTGAATGCTGAAAGGGGAGAGGCACATTCATCCCGTAAATACTGGCAATCAGAACCGGTATACTTAGAAAAATGGTGACAGTGCTGAGTCTTTTTAAAACTTCATTCTGGTTGTTACTGATGATACTGGCAAAAGCATCCAGCGTACTGCTTAGAATATTAGTGTAGGTATTTGCTGTTTCCAAACCCTGTGACGATTCAATGATAAGATCATCTAAAAAATCTTTTTCAGCATCACTCATGTTTAAAAAATTTGTTCTGGCCAGTTTCATCATCAGTAATTCATTACTGCGTAAAGCCGTGACGAAATAAACAAGACTCTTCTGAATACGCATCAACTGAAACAATTCTTCATTTCTGTTTGCAGCATATAATTTTTGTTCCAGTGCATTTCTTCGCTGGTTAATCTCTTTGAGGTGGTCCTGAAAATTATTGGTAATTTTTTCAAAAATTTTCAAGACCATCATATTCGGTTTGTCGGGCTGACGGTTTTGAAAACTATTTAGAAATTTTATAATGGCTTCATTTTCAAATGAATTCACAGTAACAACGTGGTCGCCTGTTAAGATGATACAAATTGGGATCGTAATATAAAATGCGTCACTATCGTTGAAAGAATTATTTTCTGTGGGGGTTTTTATCACTATCAGTTTTACATCACCTTCTTCTTCATAACGGCTGCGTTCATCAATATCCAGTGAATCTTTTAAAAAATCAAGCGGGATATTTAAATTTTTGCTAAGCTCACTAAATTCTTCCTGTCTTAACGGTGGTAAAATATTCACCCATGTTCCAGGGTCTGGTCTATCTACGGCCACTGTTTTTTGATCATGTATTTTGAAGTATTGTATCATACTTTAGTTTAAATCGGTTTCGCCTTTAAATACAAAAATTGCAGGCCCACAAAGCCATATATTCTCAAACTGATCTTCATCAATTTTCGTGAATTCAACAGAAAGCATTCCTCCCGGTGTTTTAACTTTAACCTGATTAAAGCCCCGGTAATTGTGTGCACTCATTAATGCTGAAGCTGTTACTCCTGTACCACAGCTAAAAGTTTCATCTTCTACACCACGTTCATACGTTCTTACAAAGATCTCGTCTTCTTCAAGGCTTTGTACAAAATTTACATTTATGCCTTCTTTTTTATAGGGGCTGCTGTATCTGATTTCCCTTCCGTTTTCTACCACATTTGCATCAGCGAGATCGTTTAAAAATTTTACATAGTGCGGAGAACCTGTATTGAGTACGCAATTGCCATGAACATCCTCCACAGAATTCACATCCACCATTTTTAATCGGATGATTCCATGATTGTCAATTTCTGCTTCATGAGGACCGTCTGCCGCCAAAAATTTATAAGTATAATTATGGATGCCCAGATCGTAGGCAAATTTCACCATACAACGTCCTCCATTGCCGCACATAGTTCCTGTTTTTCCGTCGGCATTGTAGTAAATCATTTCAAAGTCAAAACCATCTTTGTGCTGCATGATCAGTAATCCATCTGCACCTATTCCGAAACGGCGATGGCATAAATGCCTGATTAATTCTTCAGAAATGCCAATAACATCACCTTTACGATTGTCAATGATGATAAAATCATTTCCGGTTCCATGATATTTATAAAAAATCATACTATACTTTTAATCGTTAGATGCAATATTAGCAGAAATGATTTCCAATGCATTTTTAATCATTTTATCAACCAGTGCTTCACCGTCACTTGTAAATTCTTTAGATATCCTGTTCGCTACAATTGCACTAATAGAAAGGCATTGATGCCCTAATACTTTACTCATTCCATACAATGCAGATGTTTCCATTTCAAAATTTGTGATACGATGCTTGCCAAATGAGAAGGTAGTGAGTTTGTCTATCAGGTCAGGTTGAGCTAAACCCATTCTTAAAACGCGTCCCTGAGGGCCATAAAATCCGGGACAGGTAACTGTTATGCCGCTATGATATCCTCTTACAAAATTTTTTAGCAAAGAAGCACCGGCGCCATTGATGTAAGGAGCAGATATACCAACGTGCATTTGAGTATGTGTGTTGAAAGATTGTAAGATTTGTTTGTCTTCTTCGTTAGGGTTGCTCTTGTAAAAGTTCATCAGGTTATCCAGCCCAAGTCCGTGCGTACTGGCTACAAAACTATCTGTCGGTATTTCGCGCTGAAGTGATCCGGAAGTACCCAGGCGGATAATATTCAGGGAGCGTAAGGTACTTTTGATGGTTCTTTTTTCAAGATCAATATTGGCAAGTGCATCCAGTTCATTCAATACGATATCAATATTATCAGGACCAATTCCTGTACTGGTAACGGTAATTTTTTTGTTGCCGATCGTTCCGGTATGCGTAATAAACTCCCGGTGATTATTTTTAAATTCTACCTTGTCAAAATATTTACTTACCTCTTTAACTCTGTCAGGATCTCCCACAGTGATAATAGTACCGGCTATTTCTTCCGGGCGGCAATTGAGGTGATAAACAGCTCCTCTTTTATTTAAAATCAGTTCTGAAGGCGCAATAATATTCATAATCAAATTTCTGTTGTTATTTTAGATAAAAGTAATTGATAAAATTACTATTTTTGCCATCCAGTTGTAATAACACAAATGGTCGGATGGCCGAGCGGCTAGGCAAAGCTCTGCAAAAGCTTCTACAGCG
>JANOAO010000075.1:0-7394 GCA_031411115.1 Bacteroidota bacterium | reverse complement strand
ATCCAGCCATCGGGAAGCTCCGATGATCGCTGACGATCCAACTGCAGACAACACCGACGTGTATGCTTTTAAAAGTCCAACCGATCCGAACAAGATCATTTTAATTGCAAATTACATTCCTTTCGAGATACCGGAAGGCGGGCCTAATTATTATCACTTCAGCCCGAATGTGCGTTATGAAATACACATAGATAATAACATCGCTACCAAAGGTGATGATATTGTTTATCGTTTTACGTTCTCACGCATGAATGAAGATCCAACTACCTTCTTCAACATTCGTTTAGGAAAAGAAAATTTAAAAACTACTTATACACTGGACAGAAGTATGGATGGAGGAAAATCTTTTTCCACTATCGTACGCAATGGTAAAGTGCCACCTCCAAACATTGGCGAAAGATCTATTAATAGCCCAGTTGGTTTAGGCGCTCCATCTTATGAGAGTTTAATGGAAGGTGCTATCACCACTGCTTCTTCTGGCGAAAAAGTTTTTGCCGGCCCTGTGGATGATCCGTTTTTTGTAGACTTAGGAGGTATTTTCGATCTGGGTGATGCACCACGTCAGAACTCTACACCACAGGACGCTTTAAAATGTATGAATGTTTCAACTCTTGCTTTAGAGGTTGACGTTACCACCTTACAAAAAGATCATAAATCTGTTTCACAGGCGAGTAATATTCTTGATGGTAATTATGTAATTGGCGTATGGGCTTCAGCAAGCCGTCAAAAAATGGCAGTGCTTAATGAGATCACAAATGTTAACCAGGATGATAAAGCGGCTGTATCAAATTCAGGTCCATGGGTTCAGGTTTCCAGATTAGGTATGCCTTTAACCAATGAAGCTGTTATTCCTATTGGTGATAAAGATCTTTGGAACAGATTAACTCCTTACCAGGATTTGTCACGTATCAGCCGTTTTGGTAATTATTTTTACAATCCTGAATTAGCCCTATACATGGATGATGCACAATTTGGTGGTGCAGTTCCTGCATTTGCACCATTACGCATACAAAAGAATTCATTGGGTGCATTTGGTTTTGGTAACGGACAGAATGGTTTATATGGTTTAAAAGGAAATGCTGCATTAAACGGTACCGCTTTAAGTGAAGCCAATTTTGGAAGCGTTTTATTGCCTGGCCCAAATCAACCACGTTCCGTTGATTTGTATCCAATATTTAATACAGGTGTTCCTAATCTTGCACCCTATCAGTTAGCAACCGGGAAGAACGGCAATCCGCTGGCCGTTGGTAAACCATTTATCAATAACTTTTTGCCAACCGGAGGCGATATGCTTCGTTTGAATATGGCGGTTCCTGCAACACCAAGAAATTCTGGTGATTTCAGTTCTGAAGGTTTAGTACAAGCGGCTGTATTAGGTTTGCTTGATCCACGTTTTAACGGCAATACTGATATTCAGTTCATCCCGAATATGGATGGTTTTCCAAATGGAAGAAGACTGGAAGATGATGTAACCAGAATTGAATTACAGGCAGTAAGTGGTATAGTACTGGCAGCGATAGGTTTATGGTATGATGATTATGTAGCGGGTGGTAGTCCAGTAACTCCACAGTTATTAAATGTGTTGGGTTATACAACAGGTATCGAAAGAAATGATACTACTTTCAGAAGTTCATTCCCTTTTGAACAAACTCCTTGGTCTGGAAAACATATTTGCGATTGCAGCACTCCGGCAACCACCAGAAGTTCACAAAGAACTACTGCACCTGCGTCATTATCCTTATCAGCACCTGAGGTGATGATGAAAGCATTTCCAAATCCATTCACCGATGTATCTTCGATACAATTTCAAATGCGTGAAAAAGGAAATGTGAACATTTATGTTTCAGATGTACAAGGTAATATCGTTGAGCAGATCAGCCGTAAAAATCTGTCTGCAGGAAATTATACAGAAACTATTAACGGTAAAAAACTATCACCGGGAATGTATTTCATCAGCATTTCTAAAAATGGTTCCGTAAAACAAACATTGAAATTAATTAAGCAATAAAAATGATAAGGTTGCATCCGCTTTATGGATGCAACCTTAATTTTAAATTTCCCCGTTATGAAGCAGAGATACTATATTTTATTTCTTTTATTATTTGGAGCAGCTATAACACTTATTTTCTTCCGCTATCAACATAAAAAGGAAGAGCGTGAAAATAAGGTGTATAGTTTTATTCCTAGAAAAGGAAATGCAAATGCTGCAGAATATAAAATGGCCAGCACACGTGCAGAAAAATTAATCTTACAATTAAAATCAGATCCTTCTAATACTAAATCAGCGTTATCATTAGTGAATGCCTATATTCTGGAATCAAGGCAAAGTGGAAATTATAATTACTACGATAAGGCTGCACTGGTTACAGTTGATAAAATACTAGCTTCTAATCCTAAAGAATTCGAAGCACTGCTTTTAAAATCTTTATTACAATTATCTCAGCATCATTTTTCAGAAGCATTACAAACTGCTAATACGGCTTTATCAATCAATGCCAATAACTCATTTGTTTATGGGTTACTCACGGATGCTAATGTAGAGTTGGGAGATTATGCTTCTGCTGTGGATGCTGCAGACAAAATGGTTACAGCAAGGCCTGATATGCGTTCTTATTCCAGGATTTCTTACTTGAGAGAAATTCACGGGGATTATCCAGGAGCAATAAATGCAATGCAAATGGCAGTAGATGCAGGTACACCATCAGAAGAGAATACAGAATGGTGCAGGGTTCAACTCGCCAGATTATATGAAAACATCGGCGATAAGGCAAAAGCATTATTTACATACCAGTTGTCGCTTGCAGCAAGGCCATCCTATGCTCCCGCTTTAGTAGGTATGTCAAACATCATGTTATTTGAAAATAAACCGGATAGTGCTGTTTATTATTTGAATGCGGCAAGAGAAAACAGTAATGATATACATATAGAATCTTCATTGGCAGCAGCGTTTGAAAAAGCCGGACAAAAAGATAAATCCATTGCGTTAAATAAAAAAGTTATTGAGGAAATGATCCGGACTTCAGAAACGGATGATGAAAATGCAGGCCATTATTCTGACAAAGAATTAGCATATGCCTATTTGCAATTAAATAATTATGATAAGGCTTTGTCTCATGCCTTGGCTGAATATAACCGCAGACCCGCCAATATTGATGTTAATGAAACGGTGGGTTGGGTGTATTACAAAAAGAAAGATTTTGTAAATGCTAAAAAGTATATTGATAAATCACTGGTTACAAAAAGTAAAAATCCGGGTTTATTGTGCAAGGCTGCATTAATATATAGCGCAAACGGAGATACACAAAAAGCGAAAGAATTTGCGAACACCGCATTACAAAATAAGCCTTTAGTACAGGGAGAGTTTATGGAAGATGCACGCAAGTTATTTCCTTCTCAATCAGTTACACTCGCTGCCATCCGCAAATGAAATTGAAGTTCATTATATGTGCTTTGATTGGTTGTTGTATGGCTTCATTTGCCTCAGCACATACTATTAATTATGCATTGGAAAATGCGCCGGTGCATGAAGTGTCGTGGTTCTATTTTAAGCTGGGTTTTTTACACATCATTCCTGAAGGTTTGGATCATGTTTTATTTGTAATTAGTCTCTGCCTTCTCAATACCCGTTTGCGTTCTATTATTTTACAGGCATCCGCTTTTACCATCGCACACACCGTTGCACTTGCATTGAGTATGAAAAATATTATTGTGGCTCCCGGAATAATTGTGGAACCCGTAATTGCATTATCTATCGTATTTGTAGCTGTTGAAAATATAATTCTTCATGAATTAAAGCCCTGGCGGATTATACTTGTTTTTTGTTTCGGATTGATACATGGATTAGGTTTCGCCAGTGCATTAAATGAAACAGGTTTACCTCCCGGTAAATTTTATACATCCGTTCTCATGTTTAATGTGGGTGTAGAGGTATGTCAGATCTTAATCATCGCCGCTATATTCAGTTTAATCATTCGCCCGTTCAAAGACAAATTGTGGTATCGCTACCGTATCGTATATCCCGTTTCTATTGCGATTGCATTGATCAGCAGTTATTGGATGATTGAAAGGCTGAGCTGGTAGGGAATTATTTATCCAGCGATGCTAAATATTTTTCCGCGTTATTGATATGATTATTTCTTTTTTCTGCCGGCATTTTTTCAAATGTTCTCAATAACATACCTAGTCTGGGATTCTGATTAAAAAAATCAGCATGCACCGACATAAATCTCCAGAATAATCCATCCCATATTGCCTGCCATTCTCCTTTTTTATGATCACTCATTTTCATGATATAATTGCTGCCGCTGATGTAAGGTTTGGTTGCCATAATACCACCATCTGCAAACTGGCTCATGCTGTATACGTTTGGTACCATCACCCAGTCATAAGCATCAATAAATAATTCCATGAACCATTTGTACACTTCATCCGGATCAAATTCGCAGAGCAACATAAAATTGCCGATCACCATCAATCGTTCTATATGATGACAATAGCCGGTGGTCAATACTTTTTTGATCACCTCATCAACAGGTTCAATTCCTGTGGTTCCGTTCCAGAATGCTTCTGGTATTTTGCGTTTGAATTTCCAGTAATTTTTAGTTCTGGCTTCCACACCACGCAATTCATACAACGCCCGCATAAATTCACGCCATCCGGTAACTTGTCTGATAAAACCTTCAGTTGATGCAATAGGAATTTTATGTTTGGCGGCAAATTTTAAAACCTCTTTTACGATATAATCGGGTGTAATTAAACCGGTATTCAAAACAGGTGTGAGCAAACTGTGATGCAGGTAATGCTGATGCTGTACGATGGCATCTTCATACGGTCCGAACTCAGCAAAACGAAACTTTAAAAACTGATTGAGCCATTGACGGGCTTCTTCGAAATTGGTTGGATATAATTTTTCATCTACCGACCCATAATTAGAATGAAAATATTTTTCAACATACAATTTTGCTTCATCAAAATAGGTGTCTGGCAATGGATGTACAACGGCCGGTGGTATTTTTGTTTTAGGATATTTCAGGCGGTTCTCTGTATCGTACGTCCATTTACCGCCTGCAGGTTGTAGTTTTTCATCTACCAGAATACGATTTGATTTTCGCTGATGAATATAAAAATCTGTTTGAAAGAACTTTTTTCTTTTGGAAAAATATTCCTGTATCTCCTCAACAGAATTAATGAAATAGGGACTATCATGTTTTTTTAATGCAATTTTTTCTTTTGTGCAGCTATTGTGTATCCTTGCATCCAGCCAATAATCTGTTGGATCTATATATTCAATTTGTTGGAAGCCTTTTTTCTTCAGATGCGGAATCAGTTTTCTGATGTCTGACAAACCATCTGCTGCATTTACATACAACACCTTTTTATCATGGCTTTCCAAAAAGGAGGCATACGTTTTCATGGTCGCCCGGTGAAAAACAATTTTTTGTTTATGGAAAGAAAACTGGTTGAAAAATAAATATTCTTCAATGATAAAAAATGTTCCCTCATTGTTTAAAAGGGGATTCTCTTCAAAAAGCTGATGAGGAAAAATTAAGTTGGCTATTATCTTTTCATTCTGCATTTGTCGCTGCAATATTTTACTTCACTCCAGATCTTTGCCCATTTTTTTCTCCAGCTAAATGGACGGTTACAAACGGGACAGATCTTTTGTGGAAAGTTTTCTTTTTTAATTTGTTTCATGATTCTTCAGGCTCACATAAGGTAACCTGATTTTTTTTGTGAGCGTGTAATAAGTATCTGTCCCTGAAACGCCCATGCTGCTGTTCGAGAGATCAAAATTTCCATCTGCATCAGTGAATGATTGATGTGTAATAATATTTTCAATTTCACCGATTATAAAAATGGTTTTATTCGGTAAAATGATTGCGTTGCTAAATTTCAATCCGGTTTTTATTTTGCTTTCTTTTACATAGGGTGCTATAAAGTTGTCATGATATTCTTCATTTAAATTACAGGCTGTAAATTCTGAAATATTATTTGGATATTTCCCAGAGGTAAGATGAGCTGCTTCAATAAATTGTTCCGGAACATGATTGATGGTATAATATTTCTGATCAACGATATTTTGATAAGTATGTCTTTCAAATCCATCAACCGGGCGCATAATAAAGCCAATCAAAGCAGGGTTGCTTCCTATATGAACCACAGAACTGAATATAGCAACATTAGTTCTTCCTTCTTTTGAAATGGTTGCGATGAGATTAGCAGGCTTAATACCGGTTATGGAGTTGATGATGTTAACTTTTTTTTGTTTATCTAAATTATCGAGCGATGATTTATTGAAATACATGTTTATTGTTTTAACCACAAAGTCACAAAGCTGAATACAAAAGTTCTCAAAGATTATAATGGAACTACATTTTTAATTTTTAATTCTTCATTCATAATTTTCATCGTTTGGAAATCTTATTCATACTGATTGTCTTTTGAAGGCTGCATTTAAATCGGTTCATTTTTGCAGAACGTTTATGTAAGTGCTTTGAACTGATACCGCTGTTTACTCTTTTACGCCATAAATTAAAACTGCTTCTTTTCAATTCACGGCGCATAAGGACTATCACTTCACTTTCACTTATCCCGAATTGCATATAGATGGCTTCAAAAGGCGTTCGGTCTTCCCATGCCATTTCTATAATCCTGTCTGTATCAACGATATTCATATCAAATAAACATACAAATGAAAACTTTAAAGGTTCATTTGAGCTTCTTTACATGATTGGTCTGACTTTTGATTTTATAAGAGTATGAAAGCAGAATTAAACAGATCAATGCATATGCGGCACATCCACCTCTGGACCTTGCTGTTATTTATAGTAACACTTGTGAGTCTTGGTGCATTTGCTTAAATGGAAATGATAACCAGTTTTATAGCTGGGTAAAAAACTGAAGCGAGACATTATTAATGTAGAATAAACTTTTTTAAAAGCTGTTTGTTAAGTTGGAATGTCTACATTTCTCATTATTGGGGCCTCTTCCGGAATAGGAAAACAATTAGCTCAACAACTTTCAATTTCCGGTCATCATGTTATCGGTACTTATAACAAACATTCATTCGACAATATTTCTTCAATTGAATATCATCATCTAGACGTATTAAATACAGATGCGGATCTTTCTTTTATTCCATCTACACTGGCAGGAATTGCTTATTGTCCGGGAAGTATAAGTTTGAAACCATTTTCCCGAATTAAACCGGAAGATTTCATTTCGGACTTTACCTTACAGGTTACCGGTGCAGTTAGGATATTACAAAAAGCTTTACCTGCTATTAAGGCAAATGGTGGTGGTTCAGTAGTTTTATTTTCTACAGTTGCGGTACAAACGGGACTTCCATTTCACACACAAGTGGCTGCATCCAAAGGGGCTATAGAAGGTTTGAC
>JANOAO010000074.1:0-1908 GCA_031411115.1 Bacteroidota bacterium | reverse complement strand
AACGGGCAGGTATTGCTGCAGGTGGGATATTTTATAACGTCCAGCCCGGAACCGCTGCCCAATTGAAAATATAAAGTTGAAGTTAACAACAAAAAGCCAAATAGATATTCGTCTGCTGAAACTAAAGTACAGCGATGCAAATAGCCGATGTTTCAACGACCAGCCACACTTGCAGCAATACCAATGTTGTGTGCAGCCTTTATCGGTAAGTCAAATAAAACATGCTATTTAGTCAATACTTTCTCAAAATACAAATTACGAACTCTTCCTGCACTTAGAAAAAAACCTTCAATTTTATCTTTATTATTACGTTTGAATCGTATAACAGAAGTGCCTGTAACTGTGAATATATCTTTTAACAAAGGCTCTAATTTTATGTCGTCATACCTTGGTCTTTTTATCAGCAAAATGCTGTCTTTTATAGACACACTATATTTTGTATCTAATTCTGAACAGTAGAAATTTCCTTGATATTCTTCAAGTTTTGCAGACGACAATGTAATTTTATTTACTTTTTTATAAGTGTTGCGTCCAGCACCCTCTGTAAAAACATCTAACTGTGCATTTAATGAGTCTCCTGTTAACGTTAGAGTTGATGAAGAGTTGGGTACATTGAAAGTTGCATTGCCAGTAGCAATCAATTCAGTCACACCCAAACTCAATTTTTCATTTTTATAATTTAATTTTAATAAAGATTGTGTACTCATTTCAAAATAATCTCCTGCCCAACCTTTCACTATATTGCTATCTGTTTTAAACGCTGGTTGCTGAATACTTTTATCTTTTAAAAACAAATCAGCAACTTTATAGGAAAGTGAAATGGGGTCTATGCTTGCAAGATTTGCCAATACTACAACTGAAAAATGTTCATCTGGAAATCTAATAATATTACTCCTGTAACCAGCATCAGCACCACCATGCCCCACTGTCTTATATCCTTTGTAATTACTTACACGCAGTCCTGATGCATAGGTTTGTGGTGTTTTGTTGTTTAGTTCGCCAGTCGCTTGCATCAAATTGATAAATGCATCTCCACCGACTTTTTTAGTATAAAAATTTTCATCCCATTTAGCTAAGTCTTCAACAGTAGTGAATAGACTGGTAGCTCCGTAATTGTCGAAAACGGGAATGCTTATTTTCCATATTCCTTTATCGTCTTGACTGTATGCAGAAGTTCGATTAGGTGTTATTTCGGCATGGTCGCTATGAAAATGTGTATTTGTCATTCCAAGAGGTTTGAAAAAAACTGAGTCAGCATAATCTCTGAGTGAGATGCCTGTAATTCTTTTCACAGTAATGGCTGCCAGCGTAAAACCAGTATTACAATATAGATATTCCTCTCCCGGTATAAAATTCAATGCTTTTTGCCTTGCTAACATATCAAGAATATCTTTTTCAGTAATCAAATCGTCAGCACGCCAACCTGCTAACCTTTGCAAAGTCCATTGGTCTCTGATGCCACTTGTATGATGTATGAGGTTGTTAAAAGTAATCGTGTGACCAAAATCGGGAACTTCGGGTATATATTTCCTAATATCGTCATCCAAAGACAGTTTTCCTTCTAGTGATAAACGAACAATAGCCGCCGCCGTAAATTGTTTAGAAATGGAAGCAATATGAAATATTGAAGTTGGAGTGATGGCAATGTTATATTCCATATTGGACATTCCATACCCTCTTTTGTAAATAATTTTACCGTCTTTTAATATTGCTAAAGCACAACCAGGCGAATTAGTTTTGTCATATTCTGCAAAGATGGCATCCACCTTTTTTGAGAGTGAATCGGGAATTTGTCCGTATGTAAATGTGAAAAGGCTAACAAACAGAAAGGTGAAAATTAGTCGCATAATATTTTGTCTGTTTTTGGTAAAATGAAATCTAAAATAGTTTAGGGTCCCACAAGGTTGC
>JANOAO010000073.1:0-29228 GCA_031411115.1 Bacteroidota bacterium | reverse complement strand
CAAATACGTTTTCTATCTTCGTCCTCCTTTTTAAAAAGGCTAGAAACCCTATTTATTCACAACCAAAAAAATTTCTATTTTTATGGCTGTTAAAATGAGATTGCAAAGACATGGTTCAAAAAAGAGACCATTCTATTTCATCGTAATTGCAGATGCACGTAGCCCACGTGACGGAAAATTCATTCAAAAACTCGGAACGTACAACCCATTAACTGTACCGGCTACTATCCAGGTAGATCGCCAGAAAGCTTTGGATTGGTTACAAAAAGGTGCTCAGCCAACTGATACAGTTCGCAGAATCCTTTCGTTTAAAGGTGTATTATTTCTTAAACATTTACTTCGTGGCGTAACTTTAGGGTTATTTGATGAAGCAACTGCTATGGAAAAATTCACTAAATGGAGTGTTGAACACGAATCAACAGTAAATCGCCGTCAAGGTGCACATCAGAAAGCCCGTAACGACCGCAGGAACACTGCTCCTGTAGTAAGAAAGGTGGCTGAACCAACAGAAGTAGCGGTAAGCGCTCCTGCTGAAGAAGCTGCAGGCGAACCAAAAACAGAAGAATAAAACGCGGATTTAAATGAATTCAGGTCCTGCTTTTGGCAGGACTTTTTTTATGCTTTTTCTTATTATTGTATAATGCAGGAATATATTAAAATTGGCAAATTTGTAGCTACCCACGGTTTGCAGGGAGAACTAATCCTTCACCACAGTTTAGGGGATAATAAAAAATTGAAAGAATTGAATGTGTTGTTTATCCAGGAAGTTCCGGGTAGTTTTATACCTTATTTTGTTGAAAAAAGTACTATAAAAAATGCGGAAGACCTGATCCTGAAAATGGAAGGTTTTGAATCGAAAGAAAGTTCCCGTAAATTATTTCCTAAAGAGGTGTGGTTGAAATCGGAGACTTTTCGGGAGTTTGTAGGTAAGACTGCACCAATTGGCTTATTGGGATATATGATGAAAGAAGGTATTGAAAATCTCGGTGAAATTATCGAGATCATAGAACAGCCTCACCAGGTATTGTGTACAATCATGTATAATGGAAAAGAAGCACTGATTCCTTTACATGAAGAAAGTCTGAAAGCGATAGATCATAAAAAGAAAATTGTGGAAGTGAGTTTGCCGGACGGTCTGCTGGAAATTTATACTTCCTAAAAATCAATAATGGATCAGGAAAGAATCATAGCACATTTTGATCTGGATTCATTTTTTGTGTCCGTAGAATATCTCCATGATCCATCTCTCAGAGGGAAACCCGTTATTGTTGGTGGTAGCGAACGTGGAGTAGTAGCCGCCTGTAGCTACGAGGCCAGAAAGTTCGGTATCCATTCAGCTATGCCTTCCGCAAAAGCAAAACAATTATGTCCGCATGCCATATTTGTGAAAGGAACCCGGGGAGAATACAGCCGTTATTCCCGTTGGGTAACAGACATCATTGCTGCAAAAGCTCCTTTATTTGAAAAAGCTTCTGTTGATGAGTTCTATATTGATCTCACAGGTATGCAACGTTTTTTTGATCCATTGCAATGGACAATCGAATTGAGGCAAGAGATCATGAATGCCACGCAACTTCCCATCTCCTTCGGATTAAGCATCAACAAAATGATGGCTAAAATAGCAACCAACCTTGCCAAACCCAATGGCTATTTACAAATACCCAGAGGAAAAGAAAAGGAATTTCTTGCACCTTTACCGGTGGAGTCAATACCAGGCGTTGGTGAACATACCAAAGAGATTTTGAACGCTTCCGGAATTTTCAGGATAGGGGATGTTTATAAAAAAGGCGCAGAACTATTAGAAGAAAAATTAGGTAAGTGGGGCATTGATCTATGGTTGAAAAGTCAGGGCATTCACCATGGAGAAGTTTCATCATATCATGAATCTAAATCCATATCTACCGAACATACTTTTGAGGAAAATGTTACAGATGTGAATTTTTTATTGCAGACGATCGTCGGTCAAACAGAAAAAATATGTTATCAGTTGCGTAAAGAAGAATTTGTTACAGGATGTGTGGCTGTGAAGATCCGTTATGCAGATTTTGAAACAACATCCCGTCAGCAATCTATTGATTTTACAACTGCTGATGATGAAATAATCCCGGTATTAAAAATGTTGTTCCATAAACTTTACCGTAAAGGAAATGCGGTAAGGCTGATTGGAGTACGCTTAAGTGAATTAACACATGATGCGGTGCAAACAAGTCTTTTTACAGACCACGAGAAAAAATCAGGATTGTATAAAGCAATTGATAATATGCGTGACCGTTTTGGAAGGACGATCGTTAAAAGAGCATCTTCAGATTGATCAATGTTAGTTGATCATCTGATTGATATCATGATGTCAGGAAGGTTAGAAACTTACATTTACTTCAAAATTAGTTGTATGACTTTAAGATTAGGTGATACTGTTCCGGATTTTAATGCAGAAACAACCGAAGGGGAAATTAATTTTTATAATTATCTGGGTGATAGTTGGGGCATTTTGTTTTCACATCCGGCCGATTATACACCAGTATGTACCACTGAACTGGGAAGAACTGCTTTACTTAAAAATGAGTTCGATAAGCGAGATGTAAAAGTGCTGGCTGTAAGCGTAGATCCATTGGAAAAACACATCAGTTGGAAAAAGGATATCAATGAAACACAACATTGTAATGTAGAGTTTCCCATTATTGCTGATGAAAATAAACAAGTGGCCTACCTGTATGATATGATCCATCCCAATGCGTCGGAAACTTTTACAGTAAGATCATTATTCATCATTGGCCCGGATAAAAAATTAAAACTTTCGCTGACGTATCCTGCAAGTACAGGACGAAATTTTCAAGAAGTATTAAGGGTAATTGATTCATTACAACTGGCAGCAAAATTTGATATAGCCACACCTGCAGATTGGAAGCAGGGAGAGGATGTGATTGTAGGTTTATCTGTGTCAACGGATGAGGCGAAAAAAAAATTTGGAAAAGGGATTACGGAGATTAAACCTTATTTACGCTATACGCCACAGCCGTAACAACCTCACAGGTTGGAACCTCACAGGTTGTTTATCTTTTTCAATTGCTGCATCAATGCTGTAAACTCTTTTGGCACAGGTGCAGTTAATTCCATCAGCTGTCCATTAAGATCTTCAAATTTTAGCTGATAGGAGTGCAAGGCTAATCTTCCGATGATGGGCTTTTCTTCTTCGTATTTTCCGGGTTTATATTTCTTTTTAACAGTAGATAACATCAAAGGTTTACCATCACCATATAATGGGTCACATACCAGCGGGTGGCCTATATTTTTAGAATGAACGCGTATCTGGTGCGTTCTGCCGGTATATAGTCTGTACATTATCATTGAATACTGCGGAAATGGCTGCATCAATTCATAGCCTGTTATGGACTCTTTACCATTTCTGTGTACAACCATATAACCTTTACGAACACCATGTTCAGCAATAGGATCTTCAATCATACCGGAATCATTAACCGGTCTTCCCTGTACAATACCTACATAATATTTTTCAACTTTCCTGTTTTCAAAACTTTGAGATAACCATTTATGCATGATCTCGTTTTTTGCAAACAAAACAATTCCACTGGTTTCTTTATCCAGGCGATGTACAGTGAAAATGGAAGGATAGAGTTGTTGTAACTGATCTTTCAACGATACCTCAGACTGCATACGATCGGGTATCGTTAATAATCCGGAAGGTTTATTGATAGCTATGAAATCATCATTTTCAAAAATGATCACTGGTTTCGTCACTTTTCTTTTTTGCTTTTTGGAACTTTAGAAGTGTTCATATATTTCAATAAACGGATCTCTTTTTCACTCAGGTAACGCCACTTACTTCTTTCCACATTTTTCTTAGTGAGTCCGGCATACATCACCCTGTCCAATCCTTTTACATCATACCCAAGGTGTTCAAAAATTCTTCTGACAATGCGGTTTCTTCCACTGTGAATTTCAATCCCGATGATGGATTTATCTTTTGAATCAGCGTATGCCAATGCATCTACCTGTATGATTCCATCTTCCAGTACAAGTCCCGCCAGTATTTTTTCAAAATCATTTTTAGTAAGCAGCTTATCCAGTTTTACTTCATACACTTTCTTGATCTCATAACTTGGATGAGATAATTTTTGTGTAAGATCACCGTCGTTTGTCAATAGTAAAACGCCTGATGTATTTCTGTCGAGCCGGCCAATAGGATATACTCTTTCAGTGGTGGCTTTTTCAATTAATTGTAATACTGTTTTCCTGCCTTGAGGATCTTCAGTAGTAGTAAGATAATCCTTAGGTTTATTTAATAAAATGTACACCAGATTTTTGGTGACAAATAATTTTTTGTTGTTGAATATCACTTCATCTGTTGGCTGTACCTTATAGCCGGGTTCAGTGGCAATCGTACCATTCACTTTCACCTTCCCCGCAACAATAATTTCTACGGCATCACGGCGGCTGCAAATACCACTGTGTGCTAAAAATTTATTCAGGGGCATTACTACTTCTGTTGTTTTGCCTGTTTGCGCTACAGCTTCTTTCTTTGCAGGAGTAGGAGCATCATTTTTTTTATTTTTTGCCTGGCCTTTTTTTAGCGGCACATTTTTAGTAGCACGGGCCGCCTGCCGTTCGGCGTATTTTTCAGCTTTTACTTTTTCAAAATAGGCTGCACGTTCTTTTTTCGCCTTCTTTTTATCCTGGCGGAACTCTTCTTTTACTACACTGTTTTTTTTTGGATTGACGAACTTCTGAAAGGGAGACTGACTCATAAAATAAATTTACTGTTGTTTCAACAGGACCGTAAAGATAGCTTTAATAGGGGATAAATAAAAAAAGACGCCATTAAAACGTCTCTTTTAAGAATTTTTGGGAGTAAGTTATTTGCTGTTTGTTTTGTGTCCTCTTTTGCCAGTGCCTTTTCTGTTCATTTGCATTTGTTCCATTTTCTTCTGCTGGTCAGGAGTTAATAATGTTTTGCGATCAGCCTTTGCTTTTTCCTTGATGGCTTTAATTTGCGCTTTTTTAGCATCTGCACTTAAACTGGTATTGCTTCTTATTGCTTCGATTTCGGCTTTGGTGTTTTGATGTATACTTTTCAATTTATCAGCCTGGTCATTGGATAGTCCCAATTCATCTTTCATTCTCATTTTATCTTCTCTGCCTGCGTTCCCTTCACCACTCTTTTGACCTCTGCTTTGCGGCATTTTAGCTTTCTGTTCTGGGGTTAAAATAGACTCCATAGCTGCACGCTGTTCTTTTCTAAGTGCTTCTTTTTGTGTACGTTTTTGTTCTTCTGTAAGTGAAGTATTGTTATCGATTGCATCCATCTTCAATTTAAAATCCGCACGACTGGCCTGAAGTTTAGCTTTTTGTTCTGCAGTTAGGTTTAACTCACTCATTTCTCCGCCATGTTTTTTGCCACTATGCTTTTGGTTTTTCATTTCTGATTTATCCATTGTACGGTTTTCCTGGGCTGTAGCGCTGAACGTTAGAGTGGAAATGACTGCAAGGCTTAATATTATTTTTTTCATATTTTTATTTTTTACAGAACCATAGACAAGTGCCTGGTACCTATGTTTAACGGGGTTGAAAATAAAACAGTTAAAGAAATTACAACAAGTTAAATGGCAGGGCTTTTTTCTTTATTCGCCAGTTGCCCACATGCTGCATCAATATCTTTTCCTCTGCTCCTTCGGATACGAACATTCACTTTATGCTTTGCGAGGTATTGGCAAAAAGCCTCTGTTGTGTCTTCTTCGGGCTTAATAAAATCAACGCCGGCTACAGGATTATATTCTATCACATTGATCAAATGTGTTGGTATTTGACGATAGATGGAAACCAGTTCCTCTGCATCTTTTAAAGAATCATTCTGATCTTTAAAAAGAATATATTCAAGCGTAATATCATTTTTTGTTTTCTGATAAAAATAATTCAGGGCCTCTATCAGTAATTCAATGCTGTTCGATTCGTTGATCGGCATGATTTCATTTCTTTTTTTATCATTGGCCGCATGTAAAGACAGTGCCAGGTTAAAACGCACCTGGTCGTCACCTAATTGTTTAATCATTTTTGCAACTCCTGCCGTAGAAACAGTAATACGCTTCGGGCTCATATTCATACTGTCAGACGCTGTGATCTTTTCGATGGATTTTAAAACATTTTTATAATTGAGTAATGGTTCGCCCATGCCCATATAAACGATGTTCGATAACTTCTTTCCATAAGTGAGTTCACTTTGTTCATTCAATACAGCTACCTGGTCATAAATCTCATCAAATGTAAGATTACGTTTTCTGTCCATTTTACCTGTAGCACAAAAACGACAGGTAAGGCTGCAACCGATCTGGGAGGAAACGCATGCGGTATTTCTTTTTTCTGTCGGGATCAATACTCCTTCCAGTAAATGTCCGTCAAAAGTTTTGAAACGCGATTTTAAGGTGCCGTCATTGCTGTGTTGTATCACATCAACTGTAATGGCTGGCAGGTCAAATTCTTCTTTTAGTTTGTTGCGGAGTTCCACAGACAAATTGCTCATTTCTTCAAATGTGCGGGCATTTTTCTTCCACAACCATTCATACGTTTGAATAGCCCTGAATTTTTTGTCACCTATCGATTCAAAATAAGTTTTAAGATCAGGCAGGTTAAAATCCCTGATATTTTTTTTATCAGCCATTCGGCAAAGATAAACCGCAACTTTTACCCGCCTCTACTTTTTACGTATTTAACAGGTAATTTTGCCACGCGGATAAATCTTATTCATTATGGAACCAGTGTATATAATTGATACTATCAGAACGCCCATAGGTAAATATGGTGGCATTTTATCGTCTGTTCGTCCGGATGACCTGCTCGCTTTGGTGATAAGGGCTTTGATAGACAGAAATTCATCTATAGATGTTTCTGCAATTGAAGATGTTATTGCAGGTGCGGCCAATCAAAGCGGCGAAGACAATCGTAATGTGGCCCGTATGGCAGCATTGCTTGCTGGTCTGCCTGTAACAATCCCGGGAACAACTGTCAACCGCCTTTGCGCCAGCGGATTACAGGCAATTATGGATAGTGCCAGAACGATCGCCTGCGGTGATGCACAACTGATGATCGCCTGTGGTGTAGAAAGTATGAGCCGTGCACCTTTTGTAATGCCGAAGGCTTCAACACCTTTTGAAAGAGCACCTCAGGTATTTGATACTACCATGGGATGGCGTTTTGTAAACCCCAGATTGTCGCAGTTGTATCAACCTTATACCATGGGAGAAACAGCAGAAAATGTTGCAAAACAATGGAATATCAGCCGTCATGCACAGGATGAATTTGCAATAGAAAGTCAGCAGAAATATGCTGCTTCACTGAAAGCCGAAAAATGGAAAGATGAAATCATCCCAGTGCAGGTAATGGTAGGTAAAGAAACTTTTTTGGTGAGCCAGGATGAACACCCGCGACTTACTTCTTTAGAAAAAATGGCTCAGTTAAAACCTGCATTTATAAAAGACGGAACTATTACTGCCGGAAACAGCAGCGGCATCAATGATGGTGCTGCAGCTATGTTACTGGCGAGTGAAACAGCCGTAAAAAAATATAATTTAACTCCGATTGCGAGCGTTAAAAGTATGGCGGTGGCAGGTGTCGATCCATCTATCATGGGAATGGGGCCTGTGCCTGCTACGCAAAAAGCTTTGCAACGTGCCGGTATTGATGTAAACGCATTGGACCTGGTTGAACTAAATGAGGCTTTCGCTTCTCAAAGCATTGCGTGCATCCACGATCTGGGCCTCGATCTTGAAAAAGTTAATGTAAACGGCGGTTCCATTGCACTTGGTCATCCATTAGGTTGCAGCGGTGTTCGTATAAGTACCACTTTATTACACGAGCTGAAAAGAAGAAAAGGAAAGTATGGTTTGGCCACCATGTGCGTGGGTGTTGGACAGGGTGCTGCCATCATTTATGAAGCGCTATAATTTATACAGCATCTTTTTTATCATCCTGTAATTAATCAAAATACTTAGCATCAGAATCAGTAATGCAAGTGCAAATACAACAGGATGAAGCGTATGTGAAAGTTCTGCACGATTATTCATTTTTTGAACAAACAATAATTGAAATGCTGATGTCAAAGCAGTGGCGATAAGCATGATCGTAAAATATACCGGGGTCCATTTTTTAGCCAGCGTTTTGGTTAGCCATTCGGGAGAGTATCCCAATGTTAGTAATAATATCAGATTTTGCCTGCTCCGTTCTATGATGAGTTGAAGATAAAATGAGAATAATAGCATGGCGAGAATGATCACCACTACGGCAAATCCTGCGAGAGCTGTAATCACACCTTCTAATACCTGCTTGATCCTTCCGAACTTAGTTTTGTCTTTATTAAGATGATATTTTTTTGCATCGATAAAATTCAACAATTCTGTGCTGTTGGCATCTTTTGTTTTCAAATACACACGTGCTGCCGGTACGTTTTCGGCATTGCCATACCGTTTGTTCGCCCATTGCAGAAAGCTTTGCGGAACAAGAACGGAGCTTATCCTATTAGTAACAGCCACAATGTTACCCCTGAAATTTTCAATCCCGCCGGGACCATGACATTCCAGTATGATCGTTAAAGAACTTATAGTGCTTTCAGACATTTGAGGAAGATCCTGTGAAGGTGCAAATACATTATACATCTCGAGATAATCCGCAGAAAATACGATCGGTACATTAATATCTCCGGGCTTCCAGTCAAAATTGTCGGGAACCGTATCTATAAAATCAGATTGTATAGCTTCCAAAAAAAGATCTGTGCTGAAAGGAATAATGTTTCCTGCACTGGCCTTTACTCTGAACTGATTGCTGATGAGCGGAGCTGCATCATCAATGAATTTTTGTTGTTTTAATTCCTGTAAATCCGCTTCATTGAAACGGTTGTCTTTCATCATATTTTCATTGGTAACAGTTTTTGTTACAGAGATAAAATCGAAACCATCCTTTCTGGTATTTTTTTCTTTGATCAGATAGTTGATATTAATAAACATTTGTGCGGCCGTGAGTAATAATACCATACCCGTGCAGAGACCAGCATAGCCGAAAAATTTTGATCCTTTGTTAGCTTGAGTATCCAGGAATGCGGCAATTGTTTTATAGGATATGTGCTGATTATTTTTCACTTATAAAAATTAGAGATGGTACAAAGAATCGGCCGGATAGTAAGGCACTTTATCAAGGTCAAGTAGTATGATTGCAGCATTGCGTAACGTTGACTCTTCTAATATCAGTTGCATGGCAATTTTTGAATTGTTTTCATCCAAATGACTAAAAGGTTCATCCAATATCAATAATTCGTAAGGTTGTTGCAATGCCCTGATGATAGCTACACGCTGTTGTTCACCATAACTACAATTGCGGATAGGTTGTTTGAGTTTATTGCTAATTCCCAAACGTTCTGCCATCAATAGAGTCTTATCTTCTTTATAAGGTTGCAGTGAACGTTTTACTGAAATATTTTCATAGACTGTATGATCAGGGAATAAACGGAGGTCCTGAAAAACTATACTCAGTTTATTGCTTCGCAGATACGACATTTCTTCTGCAGATTTCCTGTGGATTGGCTTATCATCAAATATGACTTCCCCAATATACTCTTTTCTCAAACCGTACATAAACTGCATAAGTGAACTTTTCCCTCTTCCGCTGGGAGCAATGATGTGTACCAGTTTATTCAGTGTTATTTTATGGTTCCAAATTTCAGAGGAAAGGATCTTCTCATCTTCCAGGTATGTAGGCACCACATTGTTGAGAATTACTTCCATAACCAAATATAAAAGCCGTCAAAGTAAATTGACGGCTTTGAAAAATAATATTTTAAAAATTATTCAGCATATAGCGAATCACGGTATGTCTTTTTTTGATCTTCATATGCTGACATGATACTTAAATATTCATTCAACTGTTTCAAACTGTTCGTATTCTTATCCATCATAGAAACCTCAACGTGCTGATGTGTGCCTTTATTGGTCATATCACCTCCATTCATGATCATTTTATCCCAAACTTTTAAAGAGGCATTCATTTGCATTCTTTCGAAAGTATCAGATTGCATAGGAATCGATTTTAAAAGCGATTGAAAATCCGCATATGCAGTTATACTTCCCGATTTTATGTCTTTCATAAACGCTTTATCAGTTGTAGGATTTCCTGAGAAATACTGGTCGATCATCGGTTTTTTATTTCCGATAGCAAAATACTTTCCATTAGAAAAATAAGCCATCTCCATATCGTTGGAACGAGCGCCCATTTTTTTACCGGCATTGATCAGTTTTTCAAAACTTGACTTATCATTGATAGAACTGGCAAAAATAAAATCAGGTTTTGGTCTGCCATTAGAATCCGTATTCATGTTCATCGTAAATAAAAGATCACCTTTTATGGCCTTAACAAAATCATCTATCGTAAAACCTGCCATAGCGGTTCCCATGTTGATCATGCCTTCCATTCCCATAAGTTTTACTAATTCCTTAAGGCCTTCCGGTTTAAAATTCATGGCAAAAAACATAGCAACGTTTTCTGAAGGAATTCTACGAATCATTTCCTTATCAAAAGAACTGCCTCCGTATTTTTTAACGATATCAGTCATTTCTTTGGACGCATAGGAAATAGCATCTAATTCAATTTTACCATTTTCGAAATTTACACGTGCTGTGGTTACAGAGCCTTCATAAAATTTGTTCATGTTCATCATAGATAAAGCAGCCATGGCTTCAGATCCACGATTTATTTCCTCCATGTTCATCCAGATCGCAACATCGCTTTTTTCTTCCATCATGGTTTGGAAACGTTTGTCTCCTGCAAGTGTATTCGATTTTTTCAGCGATAAAATGTCAAGCGAAGCAGCAGTTAAATTTCTTTTTCCCCTCACCTCATTTGCATCATTATAACTTTTGTTATTTAATTCAGGTGCATCTATGATGATAGCAAAATGTTCTTTATTCCAAACAGCCATTACTTTACCGTTCTCTATATTATTCTGATCGCCTGACGAAATCATTTTTCCTTTAAGCAAACTGCTGTTGAAATTTTTAAATTTTTCCAGGTCTTTTAGATCTCCTTTAAAAACGATATAGCCACCGGAACTGTCTTTCATCATATAAAAGATCAGTTCTTTTTTGGTATCTATCCCGGTATTGTCCGGGTTTTCCATGGCTGTTTTCAGATAGGCTTCCAAACTAGAATCGGCATATAGTTTTTTGAACATTTCATTCTTCTTCACTTCCTCCCATGGAAGTTTATCCGACATAGCGGCTCCGTTAACTATAACGGCAACAGATGCATTTTTAGGAATTAATATTCCCTGTTTGCTGTCTTTGCCACACGAAAACAATATGGAAAGTGTACAAATGGCAACAAGCAGACGAAACGTCATTTTCATAACAGTAGTTTAAGTTTTGATAAAAGTAAGTATGTTTTCGAAAGAAATTTTTTCCTGAGTACCCGTTGATAACGTTTTTACAACCGCTTGTCCGGTTTGTAATTCCTGGGAACCTATGATAACAGCAAATTGAAAGCTTTTTTTGTCTGCATATTTTAATTGCTTGTCCATTTTGGCAATCTCATGAAATAATTCACCGGAAATGCCCGCTCCTCTGAGTTGTTGTAAAATGTTGTAAGAAACATTCGCTTCTTTTTCACCTAAATTCATAAAAAATACCTGTAGTCCTTTTTGCAGATCGGGTGGAAATAAATTCATTTCTTCCAAAACGTCATATATGCGATCTACACCAAAACTGATACCCACGCCCGCAATATCTTTCACACCAAACAAACCTGTAAGATCATCATATCTGCCACCACCACCAATACTTCCAATCTTCACTTCCGATGGAGCTTTCACTTCAAATATAGTTCCTGTATAATAATTTAATCCACGGGCTAAAGTAGGATCCAGTATTAAATTAACTTCCGGCAGTTTCTCCGAAATGAACTTGATTTCGGCAATGCCTTCCATTGCCATAGCATCTGACGGAAATAATTTCAATAAAGCATCTAGTTTATCTGCATTAGAACCAATAATATTGAGGTAACTTGAAATTGTTTTTCTTTGCTGGTCATTCAAGCCATTTTCTTTCAGTTCGAACATCACTTTTTCTTCTCCGATCTTATCCAGTTTATCGATGGCAACTGTAATAGTCATTAGGTCACCTCCGCAGATTTGTGCAAGAGCAGCCAGAATTTTTCTGTTGTTGATGTGTAACGCATAACCCTTCAAACCCAAGCCTGTAAAAACATGATGATAAATATTTGCAAGATCAACTTCATTCAATAAAGATTTACTTCCTACCACATCAGCATCACATTGTGTGAATTCGCGGTATCGTCCTTTTTGTGGACGATCTGCGCGCCATACGGGTTGCATCTGATAACGCTTATACGGAAGAGTTAACTGACCATGATGCATTGCCACAAATCTTGCAAAAGGAATGGTGAGGTCATATTTTAAAGCACGCTCGGTTAGTTCTGTTGTATTTTTTCCTTCTAGAACTTTGGCAAAACCTGCCGTCGCTTTATCAATATTCTTAGGATCGTTTAATCCATTATTCAGCACTTTAAAAATCAGCTTATCTCCTTCATCACCATATTTTCCCAATAACGTTTCCAGATTTTCCATGGCTGGAGTTTCCAAAGGCTCAAAACCATAGAGTTCAAATGCTTTTTGAATGTTGTTGAAAATATAATTTCTTTTCCGAACAGTTTCTGCTGAAAAATCCCGCATTCCCTGAGGTAGTGAAGGCTTAGTCATGTTGTAAAATTTTGTAATGATTCAAAATGATGGCATCACACGCTTCCTCAATCATTTTATATACTGGATAATAACCAGCTTCATTTCCATACCATGGATCCGGAACATTTGAATTTTTTCCGGGTTGTAATTCATTCATCAGCAGATCTACTTTTGTAGAATTATATTTGTTTCCTGCAATTAACTTCATTTCTGTAATCACATCGTTTGCCATCGCATAAATCAGATCATAATTATCAAAATCCTCTTTTACAAATTGTCTTGCAATCTGAGTACTGATGTCAATGCCATGCTCTTTCGCTACTTTACAACTGGACCGGTGGGGCGATTCTCCCACATGATATCCGTTTGTTCCAGCACTGTCTACTGTCCAGCCAAGGCCTTTTATTTTTATTTTATGCTTTAATATACCTTCCGCAAGCGGACTTCTGCAGATGTTTCCCAGACACACCATTAAAATTTTCATGGCGCAAAGATATTGGACTGCATCATGTAATGGCAAAACATTACAATATGGCTGCTTTCAATAAAGTTTGTTTCCATCTAAACACTGAAAAAACTTGGCTAAATTGCTGCTTCTAAACGGTATACATGGCTCTTGAAGAATTTGACAAAGAGATTTTATCTGAAAAAGATAAGCGGTATATAAAAACCCGTAGTATCATGGATATAGGTATGGGCATTTTGTGGATAGGAATGGGAGCATTCTTTCTTTTTAATAAATATTTAAATCTGGGATGGCAATCAAGTTTTGATGATAATACAATGAAGGTCTTTGGTGGATTATGTTTGTTATACGGATCCTTCAGGGTGTACAGGGGTTTTAAGAAAAATTATTTGAGGGAAAGATGAGAAATTATTTAATCATTTGTGTTTTGATGATAGCCTGCAAGGATGTTAATAAAAAAAATCCATCTGCCGATTCTCCTTACGAAGGAACGATAAAAATCAGTGTGGATGAATCTTTTCGTCCTGTAATAGAATCGCAACTGGCCATGTATCATGCAACCTATCCTAACACCAATATCATTGCAAACTATAAATCTGAAGCAGATTGTATCAGGGATATCATTTCAGATTCTTCTGTACGCCTGGCCATACTCACCAGAGGTTTATCTGAAAGAGAAGAACAATATTTTAAAGATTCACTCAATTATTCACCAGGCTGGCAACAGTTAGCTACAGATGCTATTGCCATCATAGTACATAACAATAGCAAGGATACCTTATTTACACAGGAACGTTTAAAGGAACAATTGCTCGGAAAAATAAATCGCGATCAAAAAATGGTTTTTGACGGTTTAAATGCTACGAGTACCGTAAGATTTATAAAAGATTCTATTCTTAAAGGAAAAGATTTTGATACCAGTGTAGTGAAGGCGGCTAAAAACACAGCGTCAGTTATTGATTTTATTGCTTCCAACGAAAATGCGGTTGGTTTCATAGGATTAAGCTGGATAGGAAATCCGGAAGATACTGCTCAGCGAAAATTGTTAACTAAAGTAAAAATTGTACATGTACAATGTGAAATATGTCAAGGAAAACCTTTTGTTAAGCCACTACAGGCAAGCATCATGACCTATAGGTATCCCTTGGTACGTGGTTTGTTTTATATTAATAAGGAAAATTTTCAGGGGCTTGGCTCAGGGTTTTCGAGTTTTTTGAAGAATGAAAGAGGTCAGTTAATATTCAGGAGATCCTATTTGAATCCTGTTATGGATTTCGAAATACGCCGCATCAAACTCAACACAAAATAATCTAAGGCTTTAACGGTTTGTTAGATATTTACATAAACTTGCAAAGTCAAACAGCACAAAATCAGAAAAATGAAGAATTTAAAAGTTTTATTAATTGTTGTCCTTGTTGCATTGGCAGGTTCTGCTTTTGCGCAATCCATAGACGAGGGAAAGAAATTTATCTATTACGAGCGTTTCAAGAGTGCGAAAAATGTTTTTGAAAAAATATTAGCTTCTAATTCTAATAATGAAGAAGCAGCATATTGGTTAGGTCAGGCAGAAATAGGCCTTGAAAATTTACCGGCAGCTAAAACTTTATACCAAAATAAATTATCCGGAGCTCCCAATAGCCCGCTAATTATTGCAGGTATGGGACATGTCGCCTTATTAGAAGGTAATACGCAAGATGCCAGAAGTCGTTTTGAAACAGCCATTTCATTAAGTCAGGGTAAAAGTATTCCGGTGTTAAATGCAGTGGGTTTTGCAAACAGTAATGTAGATGCAAAAAACGGTGATGCCGCTTATGCAAAAGATCAGCTTACCAAAGCCACACAATTGAAAAATTTTAAGGATGCAGATGTTCTGGTTAATCTGGGCGATGCTTATAGAAAATTAGGTGATGGTGGCAGTGCTTTACAATCTTATAATGCAGCATTGGCTATCAATCCAAACCATGCAAGAGCTTCCTACCGAATAGGAAAATTGTATCAGACGCAGGGAAATTCTCAGGAAGATCTTTATCTCAAATATTACAATGATGCCATTGCAAAAGATGCAGCTTATGCACCGGTTTATGGGAATCTATTTAACTACTATTATTACACCAATGTAAAATTGGCTGCAGAATATTTAGATAAACTGCTGATCAATTCAGATGATGATCCAAAAGCTTGTTCTTATCGTGCTTCCATTAAATATGCACAAGGATTATTCAATGATGCCATCTCCAAAGCAGATGAATGTATTAAGCTGGGTGGCGCTACTCCTTACGCAAATTTATATGGTATTAAGGCCTTGGCGTATAACAGGCTGAAAGATTCTCTAAATGCTAAAAGCAGTTATGAAGAATATTTTAAGCGTCAGAGCCCTGATAAAATAGGCGCTGGTGATTATGCAAGTTATGCAACCATTTTATTGAAGTTTCCAGGTAACGAATCAACAGCCGGAAATCTGGTAGACAAAGCAGTAGCCTTGGATTCTATTGAAGGAAACAGGGTAAATTATCTAAAAGCCCTAGCTCAGGCTTATGACAATCAAAAATTATACAAAGAGGCAGGGTTGTGGTATAATAAGGTGTTGACGATAAAGAAAAATCCTTCGAACATTGATTTGTATAATGCTGGATATGCTTATTTGAGAGCAGGAGATTATACAACTGCTACTCAGATTTTCACGCAATACACCAATAAATATCCACAGGATGTATTCGGATATTATATGATAGGAAAATCTAATTCATTGTTAGACAGTACTGGTGTTCAGGGATTAGCAGTACCTGCATATCAGAAAGTAATAGAGATTGGGGAAGCTGCTACAGATAAAGAAAAAGTAAAAGTTCAATTAGCTACAGCCTATAAGTTTTTTATAGAATTTTATTATAACGTGAAAAAGGATCAGGCTACCGCACTTCAGTATGTTGAAAAAGCTTTGGTTCTGGAACCTAATGATTCGCAATTAATGACTAATAAGGATTTCATTACGAAAAACGACCCAAATGCAGCGCCGAAAAAACCGGCAAAACCTGCAACTCCGGCAAAACCTTCTTCAAAAACACCAACACCGCCTAAGCCTCCGAAGCCGGCAAAAAAATAAATTAAAACCCGCTGTTAAAAGCGGGTTTTTTATTGGTTCATTAATTAAATATTCTGTTGGATATTAATTGGTCTGACGTAATTTTGCGCCAACTAATAGCGATCCAATGGATTTATTTTTATTGCAGGCACAGGCAAATAATGCAGACAATTATTTACCAATTGCTATCCAGTTAATATTTGCTGTGGGTTTGATCGCTACCATTTTGGTGGGTTCTGATTTGTTGGGTCCCAAAAGAAAGGGAACTGACAAACTGCAGAATTTTGAAAGTGGAATTGAAGTAAAAGGTAATGCCAGGCAGCCTATGGCTATCAAGTATTTTCTAACAGCTATACTGTTCGTCCTTTTTGATGTGGAAGTGATTTTCTTTTATCCATATGCTGTTAATTTCCGTTCGCTGGGATGGGATGGATTTGTGGCTGTTTTATTGTTTGTTTCACTGTTTATGGCAGGATTTATATACATATTTAAGAAAGGTGCATTGAAGTGGGAAGAATAACAATTATCCATTTCAATTGTAGATATTATCTCAATTCGTTAACGATAATTGACAAACAGAATCAATAAATTCTGAATTACTCATTCAGACTTTATAATTCTTCATTCAAAATTTAAAAAAATGTCTCGTCCGGTCCAATATAATAATGCTATAAAATTTGAAGGTATACCTGAAGGATATATGGGTGAAGGATTTATGGCTACCAATTTCGAAAAAGTAGTGAGTCTTGCCCGTAAAAATTCCATATGGCCTTTACCATTCGCTACCAGTTGCTGCGGTATTGAATTTATGGCAACAATGGCCAGTCATTATGATCTTGCCCGTTTCGGTTCAGAAAGAGTAGGGTTTTCTCCCCGCCAGTGCGATCTCTTGATGGTAATGGGAACCATTGCAAAAAAAATGGGTCCTGTATTGCGTCAGGTATATCTGCAAATGGCAGAACCACGCTGGGTGATGGCGGTTGGAGCCTGTGCCAGCAGCGGAGGAATTTTTGATACATATTCAGTTTTGCAGGGTATTGATCAGGTGATACCAGTGGATGTATATGTTCCTGGTTGTCCGCCAAGACCTGAAGCTATTCTGGACGGATTTATGAAAATACAGGAATTGGTGAATGCGGAAGGTCTAAGAAGAAGACATAGCGATCAATATAAATCATTACTTGCCGGATACGGCATTCAATAGAAATTATTCTGCTTCATGAGCTTGACTAACGAAACAATCCGGCAAATACTTACAGAACAATTCGGCGAAAGCATAACAGATTGGGAGGAGCCCTATGGAATGCTTACGTTTACGGTAGATACAGACTTCAACTTAAAGTTATTACAATTTTTGTTCGATCATGAAACCCTGCGTTTTCAATTCTTAACTGATTTGCAGGCTGTTCATTATCCTGATAATAAAGGAAAAGAATTAGCAGTGGTGTATCATTTACATAATCTGGTAGATAATGTTAGGATCCGGATGAAGTTGTTCACAGATATTCTAAAGCCGGATGTTTTTAGTGCTACTGCGATCTATCGTTCGGCTAACTGGATGGAAAGAGAAACTTATGATTTTTATGGCGTTAATTTCGTTGGCCATCCTAATCTGATCAGGGTTTTAAATGTGGATGAAATGGATTATTTCCCTATGAGAAAGGAATTTCCGCTGGAAGATCAGACGCGAGTGGATAAAGACGATGAGATGTTTGGACGATAGAGTTGTTATAAATTTTGAATGTTGAGTTTTAAATTAATTACTTAATATTCGAAAAATAAATTAGATCTGAGTTTTGAATAGGACTTCACAATTCAACCCTCAAAACTCAACATTTAGAATAATAAAAATGAACGATCATATCGATTTACCAACCGGAAGTCTTGAACAGGCAACGACCACTTTAAATTTGGGTCCTACGCATCCGGCAACACATGGTGTTTTTCAGAATATCCTGGAACTGGATGGGGAACGTATTGTTAAAGCCACTTCAACCGTTGGATATATTCACCGTGCCTTTGAAAAAATTGCAGAAAGAAGGAATTTATATCAGATCACTCCTTTAACCGACAGGCTGAATTATTGTTCCTCGCCTATTAATAACATGGGCTGGCATCTCACCTGCGAGAAATTACTAGGAGTTCACACACCCAAGCGTGTAGATTATTTACGTATTATCATAATGGAATTGGCCCGGATCAGCGATCACCTCATTTGTAATTCAATAGTGGGCGTGGATAGTGGTGCCTATTCCGGATTTTTATACCTGATGCAATTCCGTGAACTAATCTACGAGATCTATGAGGAAGTATGCGGTTCCCGTTTAACTACCAATATCGGACGCATCGGTGGTTTTGAAAGAAATTTCACCAACACAGCTTTCGAAAAACTGGAAAAATTCATAAAGGAATATCCTAAACAATTAAAGGAATTTGAAAACCTGTTCACCCGCAACAGGATCTTCATGGACAGAACCATTGGTTGCGGTGCGATCGATGCTGCTACCGCATTGAATTATGGATTTACCGGTCCTAATTTACGAGCGGCAGGAGTGGATTATGATGTTCGGGTGCATTCGCCTTACAGCAGTTATGAAGATGTTGACTTTAAAATCCCCGTAGGTAAAACCGGTGATTGTTATGATCGCTTTTTGGTAAGAAATGTGGAGATGTGGGAGAGCCTTTCGATTATTGAACAAGCCTATAAAAAGGTGCAGGAATTTAAAGGAACAGAAGCGGAAGTATTTCATGCAGATGTTCCGGCTTATTATCTGCCCGAGAAAAAAGATGTGTATACCAAAATGGAAGCACTGATATATCATTTTAAAATTATCATGGGAGAAACAGATATGCCTGCGGGAGAGGTATATCATTCGGTGGAAGGTGCAAATGGTGAATTGGGTTTTTACCTGATTACAGACGGAGGAAGAACGCCTTATCGTCTGCATTTCAGAAGGCCGTGTTTTATTTATTATCAGGCATATACTGAATTAATTAAAGGTGGTATGCTCAGTGATGCGGTGATCACCATGAGCAGTATGAATCTTATTGCCGGAGAACTGGATGCATAAGCTATAAACAATAGTATGAATATTGAATTTTCGCAGGAGAAATTACAAAAAGTACAACAGATCGTAAACCGTTATCCTCAGGGAAAACAGAAAAGCGCATTGTTGCCAATATTACATCTTGCCCAACAGGAATTTGGTGGATGGCTGGATGTGCCGGTAATGGATTATGTAGCAGGGTTATTAAGTATTGAACCCATCGAAGTATATGAGGTGGCCAGCTTTTACAGCATGTATAATCTGAAACCAGTTGGTAAATATATTTTCGAAGTTTGCCAGACGGGACCCTGTATGCTTAATGGCGTAGACGACATCATCGATTATATCAAGCAAAAATTGAACATCAGTGTAGGGGAAACCACAGCAGATGGCATGTTTACTTTAAAAACCGTTGAATGCCTCGGAGCTTGTGGTTATGCACCTATGATGCAGTTAGGAAAAATATATAAAGAGCATCTTACCAAAGAAAAAGTGGATACCATTATCGAAGA
Organism: Bacteroidota bacterium; assembly: GCA_031411115.1. Lineage (GTDB taxonomy): Bacteria > Bacteroidota > Bacteroidia > Chitinophagales > Chitinophagaceae > Ferruginibacter. The sequence goes on along the minus strand of JANOAO010000073.1, from coordinate 9,376 downwards.
ATGCAGAAATATTCAAATTCAAAAAAATTAAATGGAAGCGATCGTACCTTATCTCACATTCCCGGGCAATGCTGCTGAAGCAATGTCGTTTTATGCTAAAGCATTGAATGGAGAGATTGTAATGTCCCAGACTTTTGGTGAATCTCCTATGGATTCTAAACCGGAAGATGCAGGCAAAATAATGCATGCAGTATTGAAAGCAGGTCCGCTAATGATCATGGCTTCAGATGCAAATGAACAGCATCCGGTTCAAAATGGAAACAGCGTAAGTCTCAGTTTGAATTTTACAGATGAAGAAACAATAGAAGAAACATTTCAGGCATTAAGTGAAGGTGCCAACATCACCATGCCTTTACAGGATACTTTCTGGGGTGCAAAATTTGGAATGCTGACCGATAAATTCGGAATTGCCTGGATGTTTAATCACGATAAAGAACCGCAGGAAAATTAATTTTCCGCTATTGCCATATGAGTAAAAAATTATTATTAGAAAAAGCACATGTTCCGGGTATTCGCCAGTACGAAGTATACCGCCATGAAGGAGGTTACAGAAGTGTGGAGAAAGCCTTGAAAATGCAACCTGCTGATATTGTAGAAGAAGTAAAGAAAAGTGGTTTGCGTGGAAGAGGTGGAGCTGGATTTCCAACAGGAATGAAATGGAGTTTTTTGGCAAAACCCGATGGCGTGCCGCGTTACCTCGTTTGCAATGCAGATGAAAGCGAACCGGGAACTTTTAAGGATCGCTATCTGATGGAATTTATTCCGCATATTTTAATCGAAGGAATGATCGTTGCTGCCTACGCATTAGGAAGCAATACTTCTTATATCTATATCAGAGGAGAATATGACTGGATCACGGATATATTAGAAAATGCTATTGACGAAGCCAAACAAAACGGATGGCTGGGAAAAAATATTTTAAATACCGGATTTGATTGCGAAATGTATGTGCAGCGTGGTGCGGGTGCATATATCTGCGGAGAAGAAACAGCTTTGCTGGAAAGTCTGGAAGGAAAAAGAGGAAACCCGCGGATCAAACCTCCTTTTCCTGCGGTAAAAGGATTGTGGGATTGCCCCACTGTAGTAAACAACGTGGAAACCTTAGCGGCTGTTGTACCTATCATTAATGAAGGTGCAGAAGCGTATGCAACTATTGGTGTTGGAAAATCAACCGGCACAAAACTGATCTCTGCCTGCGGAAATATCAACAAGCCGGGCATTTATGAAATAGATATGACCATCTCTGTAGAGGAATTTATTTACAGTGATGATTATTGCGGTGGGATACCTAACGGAAAAAAATTAAAAGCCTGTATACCCGGAGGATCTTCTGTACCAATCTTACCGGCTAACTTACTGCTTACCACCGCAAAAGGTGAGAAGCGGCTGATGAATTATGAAAGCCTGAGCGATGGTGGGTTTGCCACGGGAACAATGATGGGTTCAGGAGGATTTATAGTGCTGGATGAAGACCAGTGTGTTGTTAAACATACGTATACTTTAGCCCGGTTTTATCGTCATGAAAGTTGCGGACAATGTTCGCCATGCCGTGAAGGAACAGGATGGATGGAAAAGATATTAAAGAGGATTGACGAGGGCAAAGGTGAAATGAGTGATATCGATTTATTGTGGGATATTCAGAGGAAAATTGAAGGAAATACGATTTGTCCTTTGGGAGATGCAGCGGCCTGGCCGGTAGCTGCGGCAATACGCCACTTCAGGGATGAGTTCGAATGGCATGTGCTGAATCCGGAAAAATGCAGAACAGAGAATTATGGATTGAGGCATTATGCAGATCCGATTCATGTTCCGTTGTAAGTAAAAAGGCAAAAGTAAAAAGGCAAAATTTAAAAAGTAAAAAAACAAATGTTAAAAGGAAAAATGGCTTTTTATTTTGTTGAAAACACTGGAATTCTGGATGATGGATTGGTTATTTTTTCGTAATGGAAAATAAGATACCTTATCAGAAAATAAGTCATAGATGTTTCTACTTTTCAAAATCCGTGATTCTTTTTATTAAGACCAGTAACTATAATAAAATATTTAGTTCTTTATATGTTCAGTTATTAAGAAGCGCAACCTCAATTGGAGCCAACATAGTTGAAGGTGCCGCCGGAAGTTCTAAGAAAGATTGGAGAAATTTTAATTTGATAGCTTTAAAATCAGCTAACGAAACTAAATACTGGCTTCATCTTCTTAAAGAATCCATAAGTGACGAAACAGATAAATTGAATGAATTAATAAAAGAAGTCAATGAAATATCAAAAATTATTGCTTCAATAATTTTAAAAGCAAACACAAATAAAAGTTGAAACTAACAGTTATATTTTTTTGACTTTTAACTTTTAACTTTTGACTTTACAACATGAGCGATCAACCAAATACGCACAAAGTAACCATCGACAATATCACCATTGATGTTGCACCGGGTACAACCATATTAAACGCAGCCCGCAAAATAGGAGGCGATGTAACTCCGCCAGCTATGTGCTATTACAGCAAACTCGAGGGGAGTGGCGGTAAATGCCGTACCTGTCTGGTAGAAGTTGCTGCAGGTTCAACAGCCGATCCTCGTCCTATGCCTAAACTCGTGGCGAGTTGCCGCACAACAGTCATGGATGGCATGATCGTAAAAAATATCACAAGCGATAAAGTGACCGATGCAAGAAATGGTGTAGTGGAATTATTACTGATCAATCATCCGCTCGATTGTCCGATCTGTGACCAGGCAGGGGAATGTCATTTGCAGGATCTCGGATATGAACATGGTAAAGAAGGTACGCGATATCAATTCGCAAGACGAACTTTCAAGAGAGAAGATATCGGCCCATACATTCAGTTGCACATGACCAGATGTATTCTTTGTTATCGTTGTACATACGTCGCAGATCAGATTACCGAAAAAAGAGTGCACGGAATTATCGACCGTGGGGATCACGCAGCCATCTCCACCTATATATCTAAAGCTATCGACAATGATTTCAGCGGAAATATGATTGATGTTTGTCCTGTAGGTGCGCTTACCGATAAAACATTCCGTTTTAAAAATCGGGTTTGGTTCACCAAGCCGGTTGATGCACATCGCAATTGCGAAAATCCTAAATGTTGTGGCAAAGCTACATTATGGCTACGTGGCGATGAAGTGTTTAGAGTAACTGCACGTAAAGATGAATGGGGAGAAGTACAGAGTTACGACGGTAAGCCGGGATGGATCTGCAATACCTGCCGATTTGATAAAAAGAAAACAAGCGACTGGACGATAGAAGGCATCACCAATATCAACAGGCATTCAGTGATCGCTACCAATAAATACAAAACACTGGTAAAACCGCAGGAAACCATTGTGAAAGTGATGGATGGATTACAGCCACAACTATTGATGGATATTCATTCTATCAGTGAAGTAAATGATCCGGATCTTCACTTAAGCGAAATTGACCGTGCCGCCGTTTCGAAAGATTTTGTTGAAACAGGTATGCAAAGCCATGTGGTTGAAAATAACGGCAATGCGGGACGGTTCAACGAAAATAAAATGAACAACGATTTTAAATCGGAAGATAAATCATAAATTATCACATGCTATTAATAGACTGGGCACTAATTCTGGAAAAATTTATACTGATATTAGTTGTAGTAATGGCTTCATTAGGGATTGCGATGTACACAACATTTGCGGAAAGAAAAGTGGCAGCGATTCTGCAGGACAGGCGTGGTCCCAACCGTGCCGGTCCTTTCGGCTTGTTACAGCCATTGGCAGATGGTCTTAAACTTTTTTTTAAGGAAGAGATCATTCCTAATTTTTCCTCTAAATTTTTATTTATTCTGGGTCCCGGACTGGCCATGTTAACCGCCATCATGACGAGCGCTGTAATACCCTGGGGCGATCATGTTGAATTGTTCGGCAGACATATTTCTTTACAAATTGCAGATATCAATATTGGGATATTATATGTATTCGGCGTAGTGAGTTTAGGTGTATATGGTATCATGATCGGAAGCTGGGCCAGTAATAATAAATTCAGTTTGTTGGGCGGACTCAGAGCAGCATCCCAGATCATCAGCTATGAGCTGGCAATGGGCATCGCATTGATCGCATTGCTGATGGTAACTGGTACACTGAGTATTGGCGATATGGTTCGTCAGCAGCAGAATGGTTATTGGAATATTGTTTACCAGCCTTTGGGGTTTTTAATATTTCTGATTTGTGCATTTGCAGAATGTAACAGAACGCCCTTTGATCTTCCGGAAGCAGAAAACGAACTGATCGGCGGATATCATACGGAGTACTCTTCCATGAAACTCGGTTTTTATCTCTTTGCGGAATACATCAATATGTTTATCAGCAGTGCGGTAATGGCTTCGCTCTATTTTGGAGGATATGATATGCCTTTAGTAAATGAGGCAGCTTTATCACCTAATATTGCTGCGCTGGTTGGTATTGTGGCCCTGATGGCCAAGATCATCTTCTTTTTATTCGTATTCATGTGGGTTCGGTGGACGATTCCGCGTTTCAGGTATGATCAGCTGATGCATCTCGGATGGAGAATTTTAATTCCGCTGGCATTATTCAATATGCTGGTAACTGGAGGCGTAATTTTATATCTGAATAAATAAATTTGTAAACCACTATTTTTGCAAACCTTTCAAAATGCAACCATTAACCAATAAGATAATACAGGTGGATCGTCCGAAGATGACGTGGTTAGAGCGGTTGTACCTGCCATCTATTTTCAAAGGAATGTTCATCACATTCATGCATATATTTAAAAAACGCCCTACCATTAATTACCCGGAAAAGAAAAGACCTTTCAGCCCGGTTTTTCGTGGATTGCAGATTTTGAATCGTGATGAGGAAGGACGTGAGAATTGTACAGCCTGCGGATTGTGTGCTGTGGCGTGTCCTGCTGAAGCCATTACGATGGAAGCAGCGGAAAGACAACCCGGTGAAGAGCATCTCTACCGCGAAGAAAAATACGCAGCAAAGTACGAGATCAATATGCTCCGCTGTATTTTCTGTGGTTTGTGCGAAGAGGCCTGTCCGAAAGATGCTATTTATCTTTCAGAAACTTTCACGCCTGCCGATTACCAGAGAAAACAATTCATCTATAGTAAAGACGATCTTTTAATACCACATCCAATAGAAAATCCGGAAGCTTATAAAAAAGCGCTCGGGAATCGTGCAAAAAAAGATCAAGCAACCAGTTAACATGCCCGTTACAACTCTGCTATTTTTAATTCTGTCTGTCATCGCCGTTGGCGCTGGCATCATGATGTTATTGAGTAAGAACCCGGTACACAGCGTATTGTGGCTCATCATTATTTTCTTCTCTATTTCAGGTCATTATATTATGATGAATGCACAGTTTCTTGCTGTGGTGAATATCATTGTATATGCGGGTGCGATCATGGTATTATTTTTATTTGTGGTGATGATGATGAATCTGAACAAAGAATCGGAACCTGTAAAAAATTATCGCTTACACCTTATTGGTGTGATCACGGGAGGTAGTTTATTACTCATTATACTATCAGCTATAAAAAAGATCGATCTGCAGCATCCAGTTCAATTGAAAGTAGGAGATGCAGGTTTGGTAAGTAATCTTGGTAAAACCCTTTTCACTAATTATGTTGTTCCGTTTGAAATCAGCAGCGTACTTTTTTTAAGTGCGATCATCGGGGCCGTTATTTTAGGTAAAAAAGATTAATATGAAAAAAACACTATTGGGTTTTGCGATCCTGTTGTCATTTTTATTTGTAACGAATGCAAATGCACAGATAAAAATCGAGGACATTACCGGTGAGATCGGAAAATTATTAGGACAAAAACAATTACTCACAGTCAAGAAGGGATTCAGTCCTGTTTTTAAACTGGGAAATTTCCAGGTGAATAAAGTGGGGTTTCTGGGGGAAAAACTGAAAGGTGTAGAAGTGCTGGGCGACATCTTTAACAGTAAAGGTGTGAGTGATATCAAAAAATTATACAAAACGTATAAGACCGGTCTGGTGGTTTTTAAAGTACTGGCAGCAACCGGAACAGCTGTTGCGGCATACAGTACAGTTCGTGGATTAAGCAGTGATACCAAATTCAACAGCAGTACCGTTAAGGCAATGCTGTATCCTGCATTAACTTCCATAGCAACCAGTGTGGTTACAAAAATCCTAACCAAAAAAGCATCTTATAAAGCTGTTGATATTTTTAATGGTGTGGTAAGAAATAAAGTAAAAGATATTTTTTCAGTGAAACCTGCCACAGAAAATATTGGCGTAGGTTTATTTGTGAAACTCTAATATGGATATAAAAGCATACATCATTTTATCGCTTGTACTGTTCTCTATCGGAATGATAGGAGTGCTGGTAAGGCGAAATTCAATTGTAGTATTCATGTGCATTGAGCTGATGCTGAATTCCGTGAATCTTCTGCTGGTGGCTTTTTCCAAAATGCATGCGATCAGTGGAATTGCAAAAGCATCTCCCACGTATGCGAACGATGCGCAGATCTTTGTATTTTTTATTATGGTGGTAGCAGCAGCTGAAGTAACAGTAGGCCTTGCCATCATAGTAATGTTGTATAGAAATATTCATTCGGTAGATATCAATTTTCTTAACCGCTTGAAAAACTGATCTGCGGGTTACGCAGAAATTGCTTATGAATAATGTATTACATATAGTGTGGCTTGTTCCATTTCTTCCTCTGGTGGGCTTTCTCATCACAGGATTGTTGCGTAATCATTTATCAAAAGCATTAACAGGTATTATTGCCAGCGGAGTGATAGCCGCTGCATTTGGTGTAAGCTTTTATTTATTTACAGAAGTGCTGAAAGGCAACACTTACGTTGCACATTATTTTAATTTTATTCAAACCGATTACCTTACCATTGGTTTCGATCTGAAAGTAGATCAGCTTTCTTCCCTGTTTTTACTGATCATAACCGGCATTGGATTTCTGATACATGTGTATTCAACATCCTACATGCACGAAGAATCTTCAGCTCATTTTGCACGTTATTTCTCTTACCTCAATTTGTTTGTGTTCAGTATGCTGTTGCTGGTACTGGGAAGTAATTACATCATCATGTTCGTTGGATGGGAAGGTGTGGGATTGTGTTCCTACTTGCTGATCGGATACTGGTTTAAAAATATTGAATATACCAATGCTGCCAAGAAAGCATTTATCATGAACCGCATAGGAGATCTTGGATTTTTGCTGGCCGTATTCTGGTTTATTGCAAAAGTGGGCAGCGTGGATTATGATGTGGTTTTATCAGCTGCATCTATCAGTAAACTGACTGCAACAGATATCACCGGAATCACTATGTTATTATTCATAGGGGCTACCGGTAAAAGTGCACAGATACCTTTATATACTTGGTTACCGGATGCAATGGCGGGCCCAACGCCTGTGAGTGCATTGATACATGCGGCTACGATGGTAACAGCCGGTATTTATATGATTGCCCGCAGCAATGTGTTGTTCACGATGGCACATACCACTCAAAATGTGATCGCTATTGTAGGGATAGCAACGATGGTGGTAGCTGCTACTATTGCACTGAAACAAAATGATATCAAGAAAGTACTGGCTTATTCTACAGTGAGCCAGCTCGGTTATATGTTTGTTGCATTGGGAACTGGAGCCTATACTGCTGCAGTATTTCATGTTATGACGCACGCATTTTTCAAGGCGCTTTTATTCCTGGGAGCAGGTAGTGTAATTCATGCAATGGGTGGAGAACAGGATATGCGTAACATGGGTGGTTTGAAAAAATATATGCCTTTCACCAAGATCACCTTTCTTGTAGGGTGTATCGCGATCGCTGGTATTCCACCCTTCAGCGGCTTCTTTTCAAAAGATGAAATACTGGCCTCTGCATTCGAACACAATAAAATTTTATGGGTGATCGGTGTATTGGGTGCCATGATGACCGCATTCTATATGTTCCGTTTATATGCCATGACGTTCATGGGAAATTTCAGAGGAACAGAGCATCAGCAACAACATTTACATGAAAGCCCGGCAGCTATTACCATTCCATTGATCATACTCGCCTTTCTTTCCATTATTGGCGGATGGGTTGGTATCCCGGAGGTAATGGTTCATGGTGGTCACAGGCTGGAACATTTCCTGGAACCCATTTTCCGTGCATCCAATGCGATTGATTTAAAACATATTCCTGATCATACAACTGAATGGATGCTGATGGGAGTGTCGGTGGCAGTTTCTATTGTGGCCATTTTATTCGCGATATCGAAATTTTCAAAATACAATAAATCAGATGCCCCTGAAACCGGCATCGGCAGAATATTACAACACAAATGGTATGTTGATGAGATCTACAATGCGGTGATCACAAAACCTCTTGCCAGGTTATCTGCATTTTTTGATGCCATCATTGAACGCCGTGGTATTGACGCCATCGTTAACGGAACAGGTAAGCCGTGAATTATGGCAGCCGCCAGTTACGCTGGTTACAGAGTGGGCAGGTGGGTGCGTATGTATTGTTAATGGTGCTGGGCATCATCATTTTGTTCATCATTCAAATGTTTCTGTAAAAAAATATAAATGCTAGGAACGTATTTTACTTTTCCGGAATTACTGATCTGGATCCCTTTATTCACAGGGATCTTCTGTTTCTTTTTAAAAAATCAGAAAACAGTACGCTCAGTAGCCATCATTTCTTCCATAGCTACACTGGCGGTTTCCTGCTGTGCTTTGTATTTTTCAGATGCAGTAAAATACCCATCGTATAACCAGGTGAATTACATCTGGATGAAACAGATCGGCAGTACTTTACACCTGGGGCTGGATAAGACCGGCCACCTGCTTACTTTCTTAACAGCACTTTCTTTCCCTGTAATATTCATCACCACCATAAAAAATAATTATAAAAATGCCGCTGCATTTTATGGACTGATGTTATTATCACAGGCAGGATTGATGGGTGTGTTCAGTGCCATGGATGCATTGCTGTTTTATTTCTGCTGGGAACTGGCATTGGTGCCTGTTTATTTTTTATGCAGCAAATGGGGCGGCGAAAAAAGAATTCAGACCACGTTCAAATTTTTCGTGTATACATTTTTAGGTTCTTTACTGATGCTCATTGGGATCATGTATGTGTATATGCATTCGCCGGGCCGTGCTTTTGAAGATGGAACAACGGTGGCGCATTCTTTTTCTATGCAGGCATTCTATACAACAGCTTTAAGTTTAAAAGACCAGAGCTGGCTGTTTTGGTTATTCTTTGCAGCATTTGCAGTAAAAATGCCCATATTTCCTTTACACACCTGGCAACCGGATACGTACGATCAGTCGCCGACCGCTGTTACCATGGTACTGAGTGGTATCATGGTAAAAATGGGTCTTTTCGGCGTGATACG
>JANOAO010000072.1:0-130746 GCA_031411115.1 Bacteroidota bacterium | reverse complement strand
ACCTCACAGGTTGGAACCTCACAGGTTGGAACCTCACAGGTTGGAACCTCACAGGTTGGAACCTCACAGGTTGGAACCTCACAGGTTGGAACCTCACAGGTTGGAACCTCACAGGTTGTGAAAAAGCCCCGCAAGTTGCAGGACTTTTTGTTCTAATTTAAATAAATTTTATTTCGAAGCATTATATCGTTTCCTCACCTTATCCCAGTTCACCACATTCCAGAATGCGGCCAAATAATCTGCACGTTTATTCTGATATTTTAAATAATAAGCATGTTCCCAAACATCAGCACCCAATATTGGTGTGCCTTTTACTTCCGCAACATCCATTAACGGGTTGTCCTGATTAGGTGTAGAAGAAACTTCCAACACTCCATCTTTTACAATAAGCCATGCCCAGCCACTTCCAAAACGCGTCATTCCGGCTTGCGCAAATTTTTCTTTAAAAGCATCGAGAGATCCAAATGCTTTATCGATGGCGGATGCCAGATCACCAGATGGATTTCCACCTTTTGCACCTAAACTTTCCCAGAAAAAGTTATGATTCCAATGTCCACCGCCATTATTCCTGACTGCAGGACTTATCTTTCCTGCCATCCCAACTAATTCTTCAATGGTTTTGTTTTCGTTTTCTGTTCCAGCAACCGCCTTATTCAGATTATCTACATAGGCCTGATGATGTTTATCATGATGAATCTGCATCGTTAATGTATCTATATGCGGTTCTAAAGATTCATATGGATAAGGCAATGGTGCTAATGTAAAAGCCATAATGTAAAAATTTTTATCGTGTAAAAAATGAAGTTTAAATAAGAACACAAATTTAAAGCCTATTGTTTGATTGATAAGCTTTTCTTCTACCTTCTCATTTTAAAGAAAGACCTCATCAACTCCGCACATTCTGCCTCCAGAATACCTGATGAAATCGTAGTTTTTGGATGAAATGGATGTTGCAATGTATTTTTTTTAAAACCATTCTTTTCATCTGATGCGCCATAAACAATTCTGCCGATTTTACTCCAATACATGGCGCCGCAACACATAAGGCATGGTTCAATCGTAACAAATAATGTGGCATCCGGTACATATTTACTGCCTAATGACTGAAATGCGGAAGTTAAGGCCAGTATCTCTGCATGCGCTGTAGAATCATTCAGAAGTTCAACCTGATTATGCGCTCTGGCAATTATCTGGTTTTGTAAAACCACAATTGCCCCAACAGGAACTTCTTCCATGTCGTATGCTTTTTGTGCTTCTTTTAAAGCGATCTTCATATAAGATTCGTCCGTCATTTCCATTTGCCAAAAATAGCAGAACTTTCCCAGCAGAAGTTTGTAATTAAAGTATGACCATCCGCCAGAAAATATTATCCGCTCTGTATCCTTTTTTTCGGAGGGTAGTGAGTTTTGCGGGCATTCATTCAAAGATCAGCAGCAATAATATTAACCCAACTGTTTCCTTCTTTTCTCTCGAATCCGTTTTGAATAACGGAGATATATTTTCATTTGAAAAATTGCGTGGTAAAAAAACAGTTATCATAAATACTGCATCTGATTGTATCTATACCACTCAGTATCAGGTGCTGGAAGATTTTTATGCAGAAAATAAAAACAACGTAATTGTTTTAGGCTTCCCCACCAATGATTTTAAAAAACAGGAATCAAAAACGGATCATCACATCGCAGCTTTCTGTAAAAAGCATTTTGGAATCACTTTTCCGGTAATGAAAAAAACATCGGTGCTAAAAAGCACACATCAGCATGAAGTATTTGAATGGCTCACGGATAAAAACAAAAATGGCTGGAATGATCAGGTGCCAACCTGGAATTTTTGTAAATATATTATCGATGAAGACGGAAGGCTTACTTACTTTTTTGAATCTGCAATTGAACCAACCCACCCGGAATTTTTAAAAGCATTTTCAACAGATAATTAAACAGGACATTTTTCATGATAATTGATCAGCTCTATTGGCTTTCTCTCAAACGTATATTCCTTATATACCTCACCTATTTCCTGTAATACTTCAGCTACTGCTTCCGGAGAGGTAAGCGTAACCAGTTTGTATCGATATTCTTTAATGCCCGGCAATCCTTTTAAATAATTGGTATAGTGGCGACGCATTTCATTAATGCCAACAATGGGTCCTTTCCATTCAACGGATTTGGTAAGATGCTTCCGGCAAACGGCCAGTCTCTCTTCTAAAGTTGGTGCAGGTAAATGAGACTGATGTTGTAAATAATGTTTAATCTCACGGAAAATCCACGGATAACCAATGGCAGCACGACCAATCATTAATCCATCAACTCCATATCTTTCTTTATAAGCCAATGCTTTTTCAGGGCTATCTATATCCCCGTTGCCGAACACGGGTATTTTGATTCTTGGATTATTTTTTACTTTGGCAATAAGCGTCCAGTCAGCTTCCCCTTTATACAACTGACATCTTGTTCTGCCATGAATACTGATGGCCTGAACACCAACATCCTGCATTCTTTCGGCAACTTCTTCAATGTTTTTAGTAGCATCATCCCAGCCTAAACGTGTTTTAACCGTAACGGGAAGTGAAGTTCCTTTTACAACCGCTTCAGTGAGTCTAACCATTAAAGGAATATCTTTCAATACACCGGCCCCGGCACCTTTATTAACTACTTTTTTTACCGGGCAACCGAAATTGATATCTACCAGATCCGGATTTACGGTTTCACAGATGCGGGCACTCATCGCCATGGCGTCTTCATCTCCACCAAATATCTGTATTCCAAAAGGTCTTTCTTCTTCACTAAAATCGAGTTTGTGTTTGCTTTTGATGGCATCACGGATCAAACCTTCGGAGCTGATAAATTCACTGAACATCAGATCTGCACCATTGTCTTTACACACAGCCCGAAAGGGCGGATCACTTACATCCTCCATAGGAGCCAGTAGTAACGGAAAATCGGGCAGTTGTATAGGTCCTATTTTAGGCATGTGATTGTTGATGTATATTGCGCTGCAATTTACAACTAATCAGTAAAGGATATGTACAGAAGTGTTAAAGGATTGACGGGGTTCGCACAATTAGGGGTATTACTTGCATTCCTCGGTTTGGGATTTATCCTGGCAGGACTCACGCAATTGGTAATAGCCATGCAGGTCATTCCCGCGGGAGAATCCATTACTAAAGATGGGGTACTGTTAAAAGCATTGATGGATCCCGCTAACGTTACCGCTTCACGTATCGCACAGGTTACCGGAACATTATGCCTGTTCTTCATTCCCGCTTATTTGTTTTCGATCGTTTCCAATGGGGTTTCCTTTCGCTGGCTGGGATTTAATAAAAATTTTACGATCGAACAGGTTTTCCTTGCTTTTTTTATCATTCTGGCAGCAAGTATTTCCGCTTCACCACTGGCTGATATTTCAAAAAATATAGTCGCTCATTTTCCGAAATTGAACACTTATGCGCAAGGCCTGGAAGATGCTTATAATGCTCAGGTAAAAGCATTGAGTAATTTAAAAAGCTGGCCCGAATATCTGGTAGCTCTGGCTATCATGGCTTTTTTTCCGGCGATGTTTGAAGAGGTTTTTTTTAGAGGCGTGGTGCAACGTTTCTTTGAAAAATGGTGGAAGAGTCCCTGGCTGGCCATCACCTTAGCTGCTTTTATTTTTACCCTTTTTCATTCCTCTGTTTATCTATTTGCTACCCGAATGATATTAGGGATTGCTTTAGGTTTTATATTTTACAGCACGCGGAATATCTGGGTAAATATCATTGCCCATTTTTTGAATAATGCCATTGCACTCACGCAAATGTTTGTTTTAAGTAAACAGAACAAGCCGATTGAAGTTGACAAGCTGGATCCGAATATTCCGTGGATATGGAGCGTTGTTACGTTAGTTGTATTAATCTTACTTTGTTACCGGATAACAAAAATTTCGAGGGAAAAAAGACGTCTCATTGAAGAAAATGAAACTGTTCATTCCCATAAATATATCCGCACGGATAACCCATTCGAAAAATAGTCAGATGGCATTAGATGTAAAAACTTTTCGTGTTAGGGCGATATCAGCTTTGTTTTTTGTGGCGGTTATGTGCGCCGGATTATTTGTGAACTGGTACACCTTTACTTTCCTTTTTCTGGTTATCATGACGGGTTGCTGTATTGAATTTAAAAGGATCCTGCAACTGTTGCATAAAGAGGCTTATTTGCCTTATTTATGGCTGACATTTCCTTACTTTATTCTGCCTATTATATTATTGATAGATATGGCTACACAAGGCGGGTTGGCATCATTGTTTAAAAATGAAAGGGAGTACCTTCCTTTACTTCCCTGTACCATTATTTTTTCAATCTGGATAAATGATACCATGGCTTATATAGTGGGGTCTTTCATCGGCAAAACACCTTTCTCCAAAATTTCCCCTAAAAAAACATGGGAAGGAACGATTGGTGGTGCCATATTATGTGTGTTGGTGATTTCTGTATTATCGCGGCTTTTCACGATATCTAAAGAGTTGCCGGTTCAGCATTTTATCATGATCTCTATATTATGTGCCATCTTTGGAACTTTGGGAGATTTACTGGAAAGTAAGATAAAAAGAATGGCGGGCATTAAAGACAGTGGAAGAATTATGCCCGGGCACGGTGGCTTTATGGATCGTTTCGACTCTCTGCTGGTTGCAGTTCCTTTCGTATGGGTCTACGTACGTATCTTCATGTAAGCGCAGATTATTCACAAATAGAGCGTTACTTTGCCGTTCAATTTTTTAATATGACTATACACCGGGAAGGATTTAAATCCATAGCCATTGCGTCTTTATTTTTTGGAATACTCACACTTTGCAGCTTTTGGTTAATGCCTGCATCTTTACTGTGGTTGAATTTTATAATAATGGCAATCAGTATTGTTATGGTCCTGTTCATCATTTCTTTTTTCCGCATACCGAACCGAAAACTGATTATTGATGAGAAATATGTGATTGCTCCCGCTGATGGAAAAGTGGTGGTGATTGAAGAAAGGGAAGATGATGAATATTTTAAAGCTAAACGGTTACAGGTTTCTATTTTTATGAGCCCAGCCAATGTGCACGTAAACCGCAATCCAATAAGTGGCGATGTTGTATATAATCAATATCATAAAGGAAAATATCTGGTAGCATGGCATCCTAAATCTTCCACTGAAAATGAAAGGCATTCCGTAGTTATAAAAAAAGGAAACGTGGAGATACTGGTGAAACAAATAGCCGGTGCGGTGGCTAAACGCATTGTAAATTACCTGCAAACCGGGCAGAAAGTAGATCAGGGAAAAGAAATGGGATTCATCAAATTTGGCAGCCGTGTAGATCTGTTATTACCGGTGGGAACTAAAATAAATGTGGAAATGAACCAGGTGGTTAAAGGAGGTATTACTGTAATAGCTACACTTTAACAGTTTCAACCATTTAAAAGAATTATTTTTAAATTCTTAAATTATAAAACAATGAAAAAAGCTTTATTATTCGCAACTGCTGCTTTATTTTTTGCAGGAACTACTTTCGCTTCAGATTCAGCTGACAAAGGCAAAAAGAAAAAATGTGCTAAAGGAAAATCTTGCTGCAGCGCTAAAAAAGAAAAAGCATGTCACAAAACTGACGCTACAACTACTAAAATGTAATTTGCTTTTCTAAAATAATTTACCTCCGGTTTTCATCGGAGGTTTTTTTTATAAAATATTTTCTATTTGTTGAAGATGTGTGATGGTATATGTTGCCGCACAGAAAACTTCTTCTCCGGTATGGTTAACAAAAATACTGTCCATTCCTGCATTGATAGCGCCTTGTATATCCGCATCAATATTATCACCTATCATTATACTCGTATTCACCTCTGCAGATGTTGCATTTAAGGCATATTCGAATATCTCTTTTTTGGGTTTTAAACTGTTACTGCTTTCACTGGTTATTACGTATTGAAAATATTTATCCAGTCCGCTGCTTTTTAATTTGTGCGATTGTGTATTGTGAAATCCGTTAGTGATCAGGTGCAATGCATACTCTTTCGCAAGCAAATAATCAAGTATCTCTGTTGTATAAGGAAATACTTTTTTCTTAAAAGGAAGGATTTCTAAAAATCTATCACTAAGTGTTTTGGATAAAGCTTCATTGCCGTTCTTAAAATCCAGCAAGGTGCGGTACATCCTTTTCCATTTTAATTCATCTGCACCAATAAACCCTTTATGATAACGGTCCCACAAAATTTTATTGTGATAAATGTATTTTTCATAAAAAGGATAAAATGGAATTTTCAGGATATTCTCCAAATCAAATTCCGCAAATAATTCTGTGAGTGCTTCTTCTGCATTTGCATCAAAATCCCATAAGGTGTGATCAAGATCAAAAAAAACATGTTGGTATTCCCGCATCTCTATAAATTCGTTTAATAATTGAAGATGGCAAAGGTATTGATTCATTATTTTAAATTTCCTGCATGAATGTTATAGTTACCGGCTCCAGTAAAGGAATTGGAAAAGCAGTTGCTGCTGCTTTTGCGGCAGAAGGCCATCATGTAATTTTATGTGCGAGAAATGAGCATGAACTGCAGCGTACGGCTAAAGAATTACAAAATCAATTTCCTTCTTCCACCATTCATTATAAATCAACTGATCTTTCAATTACAAATGACATAAAGGAATTTGCAGATTTTTGTCTGCAGCATGGAGTGCCGGATATCCTTGTGAATAATGCAGGGATGTATTTTCCGGGTGGATGTCTTGATGATAAGGATGAACTTGAACCGATGTTAAAAGCTAATCTGTTTAGTGCATATCACCTTACCAGGCTGATTGCACCAGAGATGATAAAACAAAAGAGCGGACATATTTTTAATGTTTCCTCCATTGCTGCATTATCGGCATATGATGGTGGAGGCTGTTACAGTATCAGCAAATTTGCCATGAATGGATTTAGTCAAAACCTTCGTTATGAACTTAAACCGCATCATATAAAAGTGACCACACTCTTTCCGGGTGCTGTTTTTACAGATTCATGGAAAGGATTTGATAATTCCGCCGGACGAATAATGGAAGCCTCTGATATTGCGCAAATGATAATAGCCTGCAGTAAAATTTCACCGCAGGCTGTAGTGGAAGAAATAATTCTTCGTCCGCAACTAGGCGATCTATAATTAACATGTCCTTAATCAACTTTTTAATTTATCTACTGTAAACGGCAGGCTCATACAGTAATTTTGTACCTGATTATGCGCCGCTCATTAATTCTGAATATCATCATACTATTCATGGCTCCTCAGGTTATGGGACAGTTGAAATTTTATGCAAGTATTTCTGATCAGGATATTTATAAAGACGACAAGGTAACTTATAGCCTTATCCTGGAAAATGCACCAAAGCCTGATAGTGTAACCTCAGTTACATTTAAAGATTTTTTGTTGATCAGTGGTCCATTAGAAAGCTGGGGCTATGCAGGCTATAATGGTGATATAGATAGTTATTTTACACTCAATTTTATTTTAAAACCGAGGAAAAGCGGAACCTTAATTATTCCTTCGTCATGCATTGCCGTAAATGGTAAAATAATCAAAAGTAATTCCGTAACCATACATGTTAAAAAAGAAAAACGTCCGGCAAATGCTGCAACGGTTGTAACAAATTTTCCGGGAGATATCCGTAAAGATGATTTTAAAACGGAAGATCATATTTTAAAAAAAGGGGAAAATGCAGAAGATAAGGTGAGGAGAAATATGTTGCTAAAAATGGAGATCAGTAAAAAATCCTGTTATGTAGGTGAACCTCTGTTGGTAGCGTATAAATTATATACCAAATTGAGGAGCGACAGAAAGATTATCAAAACACCATCTTTCAATGGCTTTTCTGTTGTGGATCTTTTAATTCCGGAAAATGATTATGAACGTGAAAAAGTAAATGGAAAAGACTACAATGTTTATTATATCAGAAAGGCGCAATTGTATCCGTTGCAGGCGGGTGAAATAATAGTTGATTCTGCAGAAGTAGAAACGCTTACTGATATGATTAATGCAGAATCTCATTTTGCGAGTAAGGAAGATGCATTACAATTTCTGGATGCTTTCGGGCCGTCGTCATTGGATCCATCAGATATTATTACTACCTCAACGCTGATAAATTGCAGATCATCTTTATTAACTGTTAAGCCACTTCCTTTAAAAAATAAGCCTTTATCTTTTAAAGGAGCTGTAGGAAATTTTTCTATCAGGGCTGCTTTAAAACAATCAGTCATTCATATGAATGAAACAGGGTTTATAGCGGTGACTATTAAAGGCGCCGGTAATTTACAGATGATTACCTGTCCTGATATACAATGGCCGCTTCATGTGGAATCCTTTGATTCAAAAACATATGACGAAACGGATATGCAAACAGTTCCCGTTTCCGGCAGCCGTACATTTGAATTTCCCTTTTCAGTGGACAGTACAGGTACATACAACATTCCGCCGGTGCAGTTCAGTTATTTTGATCCTGGTAAAGAAACGTATAATATTATTCAAACAGAACCCCTGCGTATTGATGTACAACCAGCATTGAAAAAAAATATTTCCGCTGCAAGAATGACAAAAACAAAAGCGTTGCTCGATGGTTTGATCGAAAAAAGAGGACTGATTGTTTGTATCATTGCCTTACTCATCGTTTCTGGATTATTTGTATATGTAAAACTAACCGGCAACAAGAAGATTGTGGTTAAAGAATCTGAAATTCAAAAACCAGCTGTATCACAGGAGCAGTTTCATACACGTTACAGTAATTCTCAAAATGCATTTGCTTCCGCTGAGAGCTGTTTACATAATGATGATTGCATGCAGTTTTATAAATTACTTTATGCTGATTTGAAAAATTTTCTCGCTGATAAGATGGAAGTTTTTCCCTCTGAAATAACATCTTTGACAATTGAAAAATATCTGGAAAATAAAAATGTTCCTAATGAAATTTCACTGGAATTAAAAAAATTACTGGAAGAAATGGAATGGCAACTGTACACACCTTTCGAAAAAAATGAAAAATTATTTCAAATGTATTCGAGGGCACAATCTGTAAGTCAGCACCTGCATCAATACTGTTAAATGGTGAATTTATAACCTACACCGCGTACTGAATGAAAGTAATGCGGATTACGACTGTCTTCTTCAAAATATTTTCGGAAATTAAGTATAAAATTATCGATCGTTCGGGTGGTGGGATAAACGTTATAGCCCCAAACTGACTGAAGTATTTTCTCTCTTGTTACTACTTCGTTTTTGTTTTCGATGAGCAACTTTAATAACATTACTTCCTTTTTAGTAAGGGCAAACTTCTTTCCGGATCTTCCTGAACATTCAAGTCCTTTGAAATCAATTTTATTTTTTCCGAACTGATAAATTTCAGGCAGAGAATTTTTTTCCAGAATCTGTTTCCCTTTCCGTAATAATTTTTTTACACGCAATAATAATTCTTCCAGATTAAATGGTTTGGTAAGGTAATCATCTGCACCTTTTTTTAAACCAATCACTCTGTCAGCACTGCTGTTTTTTGCGCTTAAAATTAGAATTGGAATATCGGTGTTGTTAAGTCTGATAGTTTCACAAACGGTAATTCCATCCATTTCCGGTAACATCACATCCAAAATGATCAGATCAAAATGTTCTTTTTGTACAAAACGTAAGGCGGATATTCCATCATAACTGCTGGTAACTTCATAACCTTCCAGTTCCAGATTCAGCTTAAGCGCTTCCTGCAGATTTTCTTCATCTTCTACCAATAATATCGAAAATTTATCTGCCATTATACAGTCTTTGGAAATGTGAGTACGAATCTACATCCATTTGGAATATTATTGTGAAGTGTGATGGATCCTTTGTGTGCGGTCACTACTTTTTGTATCAGGTACAAACCCAATCCTGTTCCTTTCGCAGATTGAGTGGCTGCGTTTCCCGTGCGGTAATATTTTTGAAATACTTTTTGCTTTTCTGTTTCCTCAATTCCTGCACCTTCATCTATTACTGATAATTGAATGCTGGTATTATTTTCCAGTAAAATATTTACTAAAGAATTTTTAGGAGAATATTTTATGGCATTATCAATCAAATTATTTGCAGCCATTTGTAATAACAGTTCATCTCCTTCAATAATTACATTTTCTGCAATCTGACTATTAATTTTTCTGTCAGGGAAACGAGCGCAAAATTCTTCAACACATCTTTCCAGCAATTCATCGAACTGAATATTTTCTTTTGTTATTTTATAACCGCCTGCGTCAATCTGGCTTGTAAGCAGCATATTATTGCAAAGCGCATTAAGTCGTTTTGTTTCCTGTAAAGTTGTAGTGATAAGCCGCTGTTGCTGCTCTTCATTTAAATTTCTTTTCTTTAATGTTTCCAGATTCAATTGTGCAACTGCGATCGGTGTTTTTAATTCATGCGTGATAGCCATCATGAAATTTTGTTGCTGTATACTTTGTTTAAGCTGTCGATTTACTGCACGATAAATATAAATGGCGCCTGCTGCGATGAGTAATAAAAAAATTGAACCTTCACCAATATACTGAGCTACTTTTCTGTTGCGTGTTGCTTCAATGGAAGAGATCTCATTTACTTTTGCGGCACCTGTAGAAATCACATCATGAATCTTGAGATCAGTCATTTCCTGGTTCTGATGATTCAAAGCAATGAACCACCAGATCAATGCCGCTAGAATATAGGCAAGCATGAACCAGTATATTCCAAAAATGAGTTGTAAACGACGGGTCTTTTTCATGCGTAAAACTTAATTACGTTTGTCGAGCCCCCATGAAAGTTTTCCTCTTAAGGTCTGCAGAAAATTATTTTCATTTAAACGGATCAGGTTTATTCCGAAAGTTTCTTTTTTAACAGCCAGTTGAATTTCTTTAGTTACGATCTCCCGCCTGCTGTCCATCGTGCATAAAAAACCATCTGTTCTTCCTTCTACTTCAAAGGAGATGATCGTATTTTCCGGAACTATAATAGGACGAATATTTAAATTGTGTGGTGCTACGGGCGTAATAACAAAAGTGCCACTATCAGGAAAAACAACGGGGCCGCCACAACTTAAAGAATATCCGGTGGAACCTGTCGGTGTAGCTACAATCAAACCATCTGCCCAATAAGTATTTAAAAATTCACCGTTTAGATATGTGTGAATTTTTATCATAGGAGAAGTATCTTTTTTATGCAGGGAAAATTCATTCAATGCATAAGGACAATCGCCAAAGAGCGGAATGTTGGCGTCCAGATGAATCAATGTTCTTTTATCTAAAACATATTTGCGGTTTACCAGTGCATCCAATGCCGTTTGCAGATCTTCTTTACCAATATTAGCGAGAAAACCCAGTCTTCCATAATTGATTCCCAATACCGGAATACCAGAGTCTTTTACCAATGTAACTGTATCCAGTAATGTACCATCACCGCCCAGACTGATCATACAGTCTATAGATG
The DNA here is from genome assembly GCA_031411115.1 of Bacteroidota bacterium. Taxonomy (GTDB): domain Bacteria; phylum Bacteroidota; class Bacteroidia; order Chitinophagales; family Chitinophagaceae; genus Ferruginibacter. The sequence goes on along the minus strand of JANOAO010000072.1, from coordinate 119,302 downwards.
TATCCATATCGGAGGATGAACTGAAGGTGGAATATTTACCGGCAATATTTACAGCACAATAAAACTGGTTAAAAAAATCCTGAAAGAAAACAGGCTCAGCACCTTGTTCTATCAGTTCATTCACCAGTAACGTGATATCCTGGAGCTGGTTATTTTCAATTCCCCTGCTGTAAATTGCTATCCTCATTATTTTTATTTCAAAATCAGAAACCGCCTTTGGTGTGTAAAAATAAACCGTTTTCGCCTAATTGATTAAAACTGAATTCAACCTTTAAATTTATGTCGAATAAAGTAATAATATCTAATCCAAAACCTCCAGCATATAACAGTTTATTATTCAGCATTGTTGTATTTGCATCCGGAATATAACTGTATCCTATGTCACTGTATGTTTTTGCAAAAATTCTAAAAGGGATATCATGTAAGATCGTACTTTTTTTTAGAGGAGTTTTCACAGTAAAATCAAGAATTTTTTTCTTCAGCGTATATTTAAAATGACCGGATGCAACACCATCTATCACATAATATTCAAGTCCGCTCACATAATAATCCAGAAATCCAAATGCACGTTGATTGATGTAGGCTACTTTGAAAGGCAAACGTATTTTACCTGACAGGTTAAATGTACTGTACCATTGTTTACCATGATCGAGGAATCGGTTATAACTCCCGTCAATAGTGAAAGCATTAATACCTCCGGTTAATCCTACACCCCGCTTGGAAAAAACATAGTTGTACATTTTCCCCTGTAAGGGATACAATACATTATCGGTTTTAATGTAAGAATGCGCATAATAAAAATCAGGTATATGCTGAACATTATTTGTATTTCTAAAATAATCCGGATTGTATTTGGTGAGAATGGAATCATTGACATTGGAATAGGTATATCCAATTCCGAATACATGCCTTCGGTAATATCCCTTGCGAACAATGTAAGCGCCATTCAACGTTACGGATTTACGTACAAATTTTCCATTGTTGAATTGCATCAGTTTATTGCCATAGGATGTTTTGTAAGCGATCTCCCTGTTTTCTGTATATCCTGCTCCTACAGAAAATCCTTCCGTAAGTGCAGCATTGCTATAGGGTGCAGAATAGGTAAATGATAAATTTCTGCTGTAACCATTCAGCAGATAAATGCGCAACTGATCTCTTCTGCCTGTAAAATTATAATGGGCAAACTTTACACCGTAGATCACTCGTTCCAAATTGGCATTATACTGTTTTATCCATTCATTAAAATTCCTGTCTATCAGTTGAAACTGTGGGGTAGGATAGATGTACCATTTTTCTTTCACATCCACTTCAATTACCATCTGGTTGTTGGTAACTAACGAAGCTGGATAAATATTTACCGCTGTAAAAAGTGTTGTATTGTAAATCAGTTTTTTTGATTCATCCAGATATTCAAAGATTTTACCGGCCTCAATTGAATCACCCACTTTAAATAACATTTCCCTTTCAATCAGGTATCGTCTGGTTTTTTTATTTCCTTTAATGATAATGGAAGAAATATAAATTTTTCTGCTGCTGTCACTTTTACTGATTGTTGCAAGATATGCATCGTCAGATGGTTCAGAAGGTTTTTGTGCCAAACATACCAGCGGAAATAATAAGATGATCAGGATTGTGTAAGCAATGTGCTTCATGAATGTTGTATCATATCTCCAGGTAATTCATCAGGTGACGATAATTGGAATGAATATCATTTTCAAACTTTTCATTTCCATAATAATAGATCACATCAAATTCATAGCGTTCAAAAGTGGCTACTATGGAAGATATCTCTTTTTTATTCAGATGAAGAGTTACGGTTAGTAAACCCGTTTCAGGATGTACGGTTGTATTCATGTGAAAAATAGTACAGTCGTGACTTTCAACAATTCGGCTGATCTCGGATATGGCAAATTGAGAACGTTCCATTTCTAAAACAATGATACCACCAATTTCATTTGCCCCGGAAAAATTTCCCAGCGTACGCAGCAAATCAGGCATGGTAATTACGCCGGCAAAGTTTTCCGTTTCTGTCACCACCGGAACCACGCTGGTTTCAAACTGTATACTAACATTAACGGCGTTCAAAAAATGAACATTTTCTTTAACTGAGTATTGTAAAAAATGTTCCTGTAACATTTCAACAGGCACTCTGTCATCTTCTGCATCCAGGAGGTCTTCTTCACTTACCATCCCCAGTAATTTATTGTCTGCTATAACGGGAAGATGTGTCAGCCTGAAATCATTTATTAATTGCAATGCTTTACTAACAGTATCCTGTAATTGTAAACGCGGAATATTATTATTAAGTAGTTCTACTGTTAGCATGTTTGCACAATTATCTTTCTAAAAAATTCTTTTGGATAGAAGCTACGGAAATAACAATCAATTGCATTAAACTGTTGCAACACCCAGCTTCAATTTAGCCAGAAAGCCTCCAAGTATTTTGTTAAATTCTTCGGGCACTTCCATCATCGGGGCGTGGCCACATTTATCAATGAAATGTAATTCACTGTTGGGAAGTAATTTTTTAAATTCCTGGGCAACAAATGGCGGAGTAATGGTATCGTTGTTTCCCCAGATCAAACAAACAGGTTGTTTGATTTGGTTGAGTTCTTCTCCTAAATTATTGCGGATAGCACTTTTTGCAAGCGCTATTATTTTAATTACTTTCAAACGGTTGTTAGTGATCTCAAATACTTCATTCACCAAATCATCTGTTGCCATCGTGGGATCGTAAAAAGTTAACTGAGTCTTTTTACGAATATATTCTTTGTCACCACGTTTCGGATAAGTATCACCCATTCCGTTTTCAAACAAACCTGAACTTCCTGTAAGAATCAATGAACGGATTCGTGCAGGATGTTTCAGAATATGTACCAACGCAACATGTCCGCCCAGAGAATTTCCCATCAGGTGAATGTTATTGTAATTACGTTGTTCAATAAATTTATTTACGAATTTCTGTAATCCGCCAACTGATGTATGCAGAAGGTCCAGTTCTAAAAGCGGTAATAGTGGAACAATTACTTTATGCGTTTTGCGGAAGTGTTCAATCAGATCACGAAAATTACTCAACGCTCCAAATAAACCATGCAACAACATGAGTGGTTCACCTTCACCTTCTTCAATGAACTTAAACTTACCATCTTGTTTTATTTCGTAACTCATCGTATAACATTTCTCCGGCTGATATTAACCTGCCGGCCAGGTGATTAAGCTAAAATTACAATAATAAAAATAAACCGTTTAATAATGCGCAGGTTTATTGGCAAATTGTTCAAAAAAGGTTTGAAGACTGCTAAACGTATTTTTGAATAATGGAATCCATTCACCTATTTTTTTCATGGCAACTGAAGGTATGGGTTGTAAATAGGAATACATGACTGAAGCCTCCGTGGCTGAATTTCCAACGATCTTCAATTTGACCAGAAAAAACAGAAATACGCTATATACAATGACATATAAAAAACTATAGACTATACCGCCGGCCAGTTTATTCCACCATCCCATTAGTGCCGTATCTATTACCGTTTCTACAGTTTTGCCGATTAAACGTACAACCAGAACGGTTAGGATAAATACAAGGGTGAAAGAAACAAAAGGAATCCATTTGGCGGTGGAAGGATATTCGGTAGCCAGCCATGCCGCCAATGATCCTGAAAGTTTCAGGGCTGCAGCTATTCCTATGAAAAATCCTATTAACGAGCACACCGCCGAGATCAGGCCTTTTCGCCATCCTTTAAAGATGCCGATGCATACAATGATTACAAATGCTACATCGATCATCTGAAAATTATGACAACAGATTTTTTACGATCTGGCTGATAATTTTTCCGTCTGCTTTACCTGCCAGTTGTTTGGAAACAACGCCCATTACTTTTCCAAGGTCGGCAGCCGTTGACGCACCTGTTTCAGCAATGATTGCTTTTACAGAAGCGGTAATTTCTTCTTCTGATAATTGCTTCGGAAGAAATCTTTCTATTAGCGAAACTTCTTCTTTTTCCTTTTCTGCCAGATCGGTTCTTCCTTGTTTTTCAAATATCTCAATAGAATCGCGTCTTTGCTTCATCATTTTCTGCAGAAACTTTTGTTCTGTTGCTTCATCAATTTCACCACCGGCTCCGGGTTCTGTTTTAGCCTTAATGATCTCTGCTTTAATTGCACGCAATCCGCGTAACATGGCTTCATTTTTCGACTTCATGGCCTCTTTCATTTCAGCCATTATGGTTTGCTCTAAACTCATGATTGTATATTTTGTTCTTTCATTTGAATATCACGAAATTTTTTCTGAAAATCATTGGCAAAAGTTTTCAGTTCCTCACTCAGCTCTTTTTGTTTGGTAGCTCTTTGAAAAGTATCTGCCATCGTAAATAACATCTGGTGAAAGAAATCGCCCATTTCATCCACCATCATATCTTTTGTCCAAAGATCGATACGAAGAGCGGTTTTATCCGTTGCATCCCAGAAGGCCAGGCACATCGCCTTTGCCTTTTGTTTCATTTCAGCCGAACTGTCGGACGCGTTCCAGTTAATTTGTTCCGGAATTTTATTTGGATCAAGTAAAATATCTATAGAGATCGTTGATTTTTGCATACTTTATTTTGTAAAGCGCAAAGGTAGGGATTATTGTATGCTGGTAATGGCTTTGTACACGATTGCAGCGGCCTGATTCCAGGTGTAGTTTACTGCTAAAGATGCCGATTCCTGTATAAGCTGGTTCCTGAGATATTCATCTTTATATACTGTTATCATTTGTTTGGATAAAGATTTTTCATCTGCCGCCGCATATAGCGATGCATCATCAAATAAATTTTCATTTTTCCCAACCAGTATGGAAGGAGAAGCACATTTTACAGAGGAAATAAGATCTATTTCATTCATTACAATATTACAGTAAGATGCCGCCAACAGTGAGGCACGTTCAGCGATTGTTGTTTGCTGAAAATATTTCAGAGTTACATCCTCCCGGAATTTGTACAAATGAAAATCATCTATGCTATGTGGCGCCGTAAGAATAATGAGTTTTAAAGAAGACTTCTGCCATTTTTTAAAATGAGAGAAAGATTTCAGCATTGTTTTCAGGAAAGTTTTTTCACCCGGAGGTATGATGGCAAAAAAATAATCGTGTTCAAAACTGTATTGTTTTTTAATCGCTTCTTTTGCATCGAACAGTAAGGGTTCAAAAATTTCAGGCATCCCATATGGAACATTATATGTTTGATCAATGAACTTAGAAGATGGTGAAAATTCTTTGGGTACATTCAAAATGGCTGCAGCTTTTTCAATGTCTTTATTTCGTTGTTTGACAACAGATTTTTTATTGGTATGCTGCTGAATAATGTAGAGTTGTTTCAATTTTATTTTTGAACTAAAACATTCCGGATGCGGAATAAAAACCGCTGCGTTATATTTTTTCAAAATTGACGGCAACTTAAATTCGTACCAGTAATAATAACTCAACCTGTTTTTTATAACTGGTCCGGTGAGAACAGTTGTACAATTAATCGGAAGTTCATTTAAATGAATGGGATGATCGAAAATTAAAATATAATGATCTTCGGGATGAGTGTTGGCCAATGTAAGCGCAACCTGTAAGTTGAAGTTGATACCAAAATTTTGAAAATCATCTTCGCTGATGTGTAGCGCAATGTTCATCTTTTTTAATTGAGCACTTTCAGTTTCACGGTTTCAATTCGTGTATCGCTTACGCTTAAAATATCGTATTCATAATTATTGATGATGATGCGATCTTTTTGTTTGGGGATCGTTTCATGCATCTGAATAATATAGCCGGAAAGTGTTTCTGTTTTTTCATTTTCATTAAACTCAAGACGATATTTTTCAATAATGAAATCGAGTTCCAGTCTTCCGCTGAAGATGTATTCGTTGGAAGATATTTGTCGGTCAATGAATTCTTCCTGAGAATCATATTCATCTTTTATTTCTCCGAAGATCTCTTCCAACAAATCTTCCATGGTAACTATACCGGCTGTTCCGCCAAATTCATCTACCACCCATGCAATGGTTTTTCGGTCTTTGCTAAACTTATTCAGCATGTCTGTTACATTCATACTTTCAGGAACTGTAGGAATAGGTAACAGGATTTCTTTTACAGATGCAGGCTGACGGAACATGTCTAACTGATGTATATACCCAATAATATTATCAATACTTTTATCATACACCACCAGCTTGCTAAGTTGGGTATCAACAAATTTTTTGCGAATCACATCCATCTGGGTACTGAATTCAATGCTCTCAATTTCTTTTCTGGGGATGAGGCATTCTCTCAGTTTCACATCGCTGAGGGATAAGGCGTTTTCAAATAATTCTTTATTAATTTCTGATGTTTCTTCTTCATCATTTCCTTTCGTTTGCTGGATATAATATTCCAGATCTATCTTACTGAATACATCTCTTTTTTCATTCAGCTTCACATTAAAAATATATTTCAGCATCCATTCCGCCATGTTCACAAAAACAGCAGCGATAGAATGAAACAAACCGTAAAATGTGGAAGTAATAAAGCTTATAAAACCAGATTGTAAAATACTGTTATTCCTTGCTCTGAAAGTTGCTTTAAAAACGAATTCAACAACGAGAATCAGTAGCGTAGATATGGCTGTTTCTACAAACAATTTGATATAGTTCACATAATCCGTAGAAGATGCGGGCAATTGTTTTTCGATCCACAACCAAATAGGTGATAATAGATTTCCTACCAGTAATCCATACACGACCAAAACAATGTTGATCAGCACCAGCATTGTACCAATAAATTGTGTGGGCTTTTCTGCAAATTTTGCCCAAACTTTTCCGCTGGATCTGCCCTGTTTTTTATTGAGTTCGATAGATAATTTATTCGCAGATACAAACGCTATTTCTATTCCTGCGAAAAATCCGATCAGAAGAAGTGATACGATAATGGCCAGCAATGCTATCCAATCCATACTTAAAAATAAGGAAAAAGATTAGTCGGTCTTTAATTCAATAAATTCCTTTACCAGTTTTTCGGCATCCTTGCAGGCACGTTCGAGATTGTCGTTAAAGATCACTTTATTAAACTGGTCTTTGAAGGTGATCTCATAAGTTGCTTTATTTACTCTGGCAATGAGTGAATCTTCAGTTTCTGTTCCACGTCCGCTCAATCTTATTTTTAATTCATCCACAGAAGGAGGCTCTACAAAAATGCTGAGCGTGTTAATAGGGTATTGTTGCTGAACGTGAATTGCACCTTTTACATCAATGTCCAGAACAGGTATCTGATTATTTTTCCAGATCCTTTCCAATTCAGATTTTAAGGTGCCGTAATATTTCCCTTCATACACCATTTCCCATTCTATAAAATCGTTGTTTACAATTCGTTGTTTAAATTCTTCATGAGAAATAAAATAATAGTCTTTTCCATTTTGTTCATTTCCTCGGGCCTTTCGTGTGGCGGCTGAAACAGAAAAAGCCAGTTGCGGAAATTGGCTCATCAGATGTTTGGTAATGGATGTTTTACCGGCTCCCGATGGGGCTGTAATAATTAAAATTTTGTGGTAAGACGTACTCATGTGCAAAGAAAAGCAAACGATATGTAAACTGCAATTTTATAAGATTAATTAATCCTGGTAATCTGCGCTCCTAATGCATTAAGTCTTGTATCAATGTGTTGATAACCTCTGTCTATCTGTTCGATATTCTGGATCACACTTTTACCCTCTGCACTTAAAGCTGCAATCAATAAGGCTACGCCAGCTCTGATATCAGGAGAGGTCATGGAAATGCCACGTAATTTTTTTTGTCTTTCTAAACCTACCACAACGGCGCGATGCGGATCACACAAAATGATTTGTGCACCCATTTCAATCAACTTATCTACAAAAAATAATCTGCTTTCAAACATCTTCTGATGTATCAGCACGCTTCCATGCGCTTGAATGGCCGTTACCAGAACGATACTTAAAAGGTCTGGTGTGAATCCTGGCCAGGGATGATCATATATTGTAAGTATTCCGCCGTCCAGAAATTTATTGATCTCGTATTTATCCTGTGCAGGAATATGTATATCATCATTTTCAATATTCATTTCAATACCTAACTGACGAAATTTTTCAGGGATTAATCCGAGATTATCAATACCTGCGTTTTTAATGATAATGTCACTTTGCGTCATAGCAGCAAGACCTATAAAGCTTCCCACTTCTATCATATCCGCGAGCATCGTATGCGTTGCACCATGCAAAGAGTTAACGCCTTCGATAGTCAATAAATTACTTCCGATGCCTTCAATGGATGCGCCCATGTTTACCAGCAAACGACACAGTTGTTGCAGGTATGGCTCACAGGCTGCATTGTAAATAGTTGTTTTTCCTTCTGCTAATACGGCTGCCATCAATATATTAGCTGTTCCGGTAACACTGGGTTCGTCTAATAAAAGATCTGCACCTTTTAACTGATCAGTTTCCAGTTTAAAAAATTCTGCTTCCTGGTCATATGAAAAATTTGCACCCAGCTTTTCGAGGCCGATAATATGAGTATCCAGTCTTCTCCTTCCGATTTTATCTCCGCCGGGTTTAGGCAGGTATGCCTTTTTAAATCTTGCCAGCAATGGTCCGGCGAACATCACAGAACCTCTGAGCTTTCCGCTCTGTTGATGAAATTGGGGACTGCGTAAATACTCCACGTTCACATCATCTGCCTGAAAAGTATAAGAACCATTTCCGGCAGGGTGTACCTTAACATTCATTTCTCTGAGCAACTGCATCAGCAGGTTCACATCAATGATATCAGGAATGTTGTGAATGGTAACAACGTCTTTAGTAAGCAGTATTGCAGAAATTATTTGCAGCGCTTCATTTTTTGCACCTTGCGGGTTGATAACGCCGGATAATTGTTTTCCTCCGATTACTTCGAAGACGCTCATATGCTTATTTTAGAAACTGATCAGAGTTGATCCTGTATTAATATCTCTTTTTAAAATTCCTGTTATTGTTGTTGTTATTATTGTTGCGGTTATCTCTGCCGCCGCCACCACCGCCTTGTCTATTGTTATTATTATTGTTGCGGTTATCTCTGCCGCCGCCGCCACCACCTTGTCTGTTATCTCTTGCACCAAAATTTTTGCGATACTGGTTGCGTGCCGGTGGATAATCATCCATGTCTGGCCGGTTATCAGCGCGGTGTTTAACAAACGGGCGATTATTAAATTCGAGCTGTCCTTTGGTAATATGATTTAATTCTGTTTGAATCGTATCATCATGAACCAGTTCTTTATGCCAGTTGCTATAAGTGAGTTTCATATAATAAGCGATCGCATTGGCAAAGCCCTGACGTTTTTCAGGATTTTCCTCTTTTAGCGCTTTATCAATTACTACTTCAATATTTTTTCCAAGATGATTAAACGAAGGATATTTCTTAGGGTAATTTAGTCTGGGAGGTTTGGCCTTTAATGTTTCCCGTGTAGGAATCGGATAGGGACTGTCTACATCTAAAGTAAAATCGCTGATCAGGAATAAATGATCCCAGAGTTTATGGCGAAAATCTTCAACATTTTTTAAATGCGGATTCAGGAAACCCATCAGCTCAATTACAGCATAAGCATTTTTTTGTCTTTCCTCCCGATCCTGAATGGATAATAAAAACTCCACCATCTTTTGAATATGTCTGCCATATTCTTTCATAATCAGGTGGTTTCTGGTGGTATTGTATTCCATAAAAGCAAATGTAAGTGGTTAAATGCGTTGAAACAAGCTGCAGCCCTTGTTAATGGGCTTTTTTAAGTTGTGTTTTCCAGGCAAAAATGAAGGCAAAAACGGCACCACATGTATCGGCCAGCCAGTCTGCGAGTTCAAAGCTTCGTCCTGTTACCAGATATTTTTGAATAAATTCTGTAGTAATTCCCCACATGGAAGTTGCGATCATGATAAAAAACAGCCATTGCACCTTCTTTTTGTAGTTAATATCAGAGAATATAACCGGTCGCATAAAAAGAAAAGCTAATACGCCAAATAAAAAGGTATGTACCAGTTTATCCAGATATAGAATCTTCATCCAGTTATCTGGCTTTGGAAGATCAGATCCCGGCAGGCAAACAAGTACCAGCACTACAATGAACCAGACCAAAGCCGTATACAAATATTTACGGTTCATTTTATCCAACCAATGCAGAATAAGCAGCAACGTCCATCAGGTGATCAAGAGAAGAAGGATCGGCAATGGTCATTTTGATCATCCAGCCTTCACCATACGGATCAGAATTTACCAGTTCCGGCTGTGATTCAAGTGCAGGGTTGATCTCAGTAATAGTTCCTGCCGCAGGAAGAAAAAGATCACTCACCGTTTTAACGGCTTCCACCGTTCCGAAAACTTCTTCCGCATTCAGCGCCTTGCCTTTCGTATTAATGTCAATGTACACGATATCGCCTAATTCATGCTGGGCGAAATCTGTAATGCCAATTGTAGCTGTATTTCCTTCTACCAACACCCATTCATGGTCTTTTGTATACTTCAGATTTGAAGGATAATTCATTCGTTCGTTTTTATCGATTTATAATAAGCCTGTAAATTAATTAAAATAGAAGAGGAAACCTTATTTGATAATTTCCATGTACATATGTATGTCTGTTACAGGACGATTTCCGGGTCCCTGTGGCGCTTCTGCAATTTTTTCTATTATTTCCAAACCAGATTCAACCTCACCAAATACGGTATAATCCTGATCAAGAAAGGGTGTTCCACCTACAGTGCTGTAAGCCTTTTTTGCTTCATCAGAAAAAGTTTTGCCATTGAATTTTTCTAAATCTTCGAGTTCTTTGATGGAATATGTTCTTCCCTGAACTATATAAAACTGGCAGGCACTACTCGCTTTCGCAGGATTCTGATCCCTTGCTCCCGCCAGCGCACCTTTTTTATGAAAGAGGTTTTTATTAAATTCAGCAGGTATTCTTGGCATATCACCTCCTCCCATTCCTAACATATCACCGGGCATTGCGTTTTTGCTCATCGGATCTCCACCCTGAATCATAAATGCGGGAATAATTCTGTGAAACAGCAGGCTATCATAAAAATGTTCCTCCACCAGTTTGATGAAATTGGCTTTGTGCAGCGGTGTTTCATCGTATAAGCGAACAATGATTGTTCCCATGTCGGTGGTGATTTTTATTCTTGTGGCATTTTCCATATTCTTTTTGATTAGGGTTGTTTTTTTAACGGTAGTTTGTTTTTTCTTAACTATTGTTTTGGTAGAATTTTCTTTTGTTTTCAACTTGGTTTTGTAAACTGGAACTGTTTTTTTTACCTGTGAAAAAACAGGAACTGAAAAACAAATCAACAGTAAAAGGCATAAGGAGGAAAGGATATATTTTTTCATTATATTCATGAATTTATAAGTCAAAATGCGATGCCAAAGCTAAGTGTAAAGTTGATAGGCGAAAAACTAAAATCCAAATTCGCCAAAGTAAAGCAATACATGATCTTTCAGAAAATTTTCCTGTTCTATCAGGTTGTAAGGCGGGAGTGTTTGTATGAGTGTATAATGAGGCCAGCCTTCCTCATCATTTCCGTCAAAACTATAATAACCACTGAGCGATAAGATTTTACAAATCGCAATATGCATCAGATCCTGTTTTTGTTCTTTAGAAAATTCCTGTGGTCCCTGACCCAGTTCCTGCACTCCGATCAGCAACAACACACCATTCATATCTGGTTTGATGCCAAACAGTTCTTTTAATCTGATTCTGAGTTTTAGCCATCTTACCTGCAGATCTTCATCAACGTGTTTCATTCCTCAAATTTAGGTAATAAGCCATTTGCAGGTATATTTGCCAACATATTAGATTTCAAAACAGCAGTCATGTTACAGGTTAATTACATTCGCCAGAATGCCGATTTGGTAAAGGAAAAGTTATTAAAAAAGAATTTTAAGGATATTGAACTGGTGGACAGGCTCATAAAGTTGGATGAACAGATCCGTGAGAAAAAAACGCTGTCGGAATCTCTCCAGGCGAACCTCAACAGCATCTCAAAAGGAATTGGTATGCTCATGGGAAAAGGTGAAAAAGAAACTGCTGAGCAAAAAAGAGCAGAAGTAACATCTATCAAAGAAAAATTATCCGCTGATAAAACACAGTTGCAGGAAATGGAAGATAATTTTCTTCAGCAGCTATTGTTGTTGCCTAACCTGCCGCATGAAACAGTTCCTCCCGGTAAAACACCTGAGGAAAATGAAACTGTTCGGGAAGGTGGCGTATTGCCGCAATTGATGGAAAATGCAAAGCCACATTGGGAGATTATTAAAGATATGGACCTGATCGACTTTGAAACCGGCGCAAAAATCACCGGAAGTGGTTTTCCATTATACAAAGGCAAAGGTGCGAAACTGCAAAGGGCACTCATACAATATTTTTTAGATTATAATACGGAAGCAGGTTACGTGGAATACATGCCGCCATTGATGGTGAATGAAGCTACTGCTTACGGAACCGGCCAGTTGCCAGATAAAGAGGGGCAGATGTATCATATTACGGCTGATGGGTTTTATTTGATTCCTACTGCTGAAGTGCCGGTTACCAATGTATACCGTGATGAAATTATAAGCGAACAGCAATTGCCGGTTAAGATGACTGCTTACACGCCATGTTTCAGAAGGGAAGCAGGAAGTTTCGGAAGTGATGTACGCGGCTTAAACAGAGTACATCAGTTCGATAAAGTGGAGATCATCCAACTCGTTCATCCTGATAAAAGTTATGAAGTACTGGAAGATATGGTGAACCACGTAGAAAGGTTGTTACAATTTCTGGAATTGCCCTACCGTATTTTACGTTTGTGTGGCGGAGATATGAGTTTCACTTCTGCACTTACGTATGATTTTGAAGTGTACAGTGCTGCGCAAAAGAAGTGGCTCGAAGTAAGTTCTGTCAGCAACTTTGAGACCTTTCAAACCAACCGAATGAAGATCCGCTACAAAGACGAAAACGGGAAAACGCAATTACTGCATTCGCTGAATGGTTCTTCCCTGGCACTGCCAAGAATAATGGCTGCGTTACTGGAAAATAATCAGAAAGAGAACGGCATAGCATTGCCGAAAGTATTGCATCATTACTTCGGTGCTCCGTTCATTGATGCATAAAGGCTTTTTATCTTTTTGTTCATAATGTAAAACCAAAGCGGTGGAACCAGTGCCAGAATCATACTTCCCGGATAACCGGTAGGCAATTGTGGTGCATCATCGTGGTGTTCCAATACCTGATATTTTTTACTGGCCATATAATGATGATCACTATGCCGGCTAAGCTCAAATAACATTAGTCTTCCCATAATATGATTGCTGTTCCAGCTATGCCAGGGCATGGCTCTTTCATATTTTCCTTCTGCAATACGCTGCCGCTGCAGGCCGTAATGTTCTATATAGTTTACGGTTTCCAAAAGAATGATTCCAATAAATGCCGCTGCAAGAAAGTACAGAAATACGGTCATTCCTCCCAGGAAATATACAAATGCCATTAATAATAAATGAATGATATGAGCCTGTATCATTTCATTTTTAATATGTATCACAGGCCGGCCCTGCTTTCGCATTTCTGCATTAGCAATCTTCCAGGCGCTGAGATAAGAGAAAATGATGGTTCTGAAATAAAAAGTATACACAGGTTCATTTAACCGGGCACTACTCGGATCTCCGGGTGTAGCTACATGTTTGTGATGGCCTTTGTTGTGTTCAATAAAAAAATGAATATATAGAGAAGTTGCCAGTAATGCCTTTGCTAGAAATTGTTCTCTCCTGTTAACACGATGCCCTAATTCATGTGCTACATTGATGCCGAAGGTTCCACATAAAAGTCCCATACTTAAGATCCTGCCGGCAATTTCCCAATATTCCAGTCTGGCATTTCGGAATGAAAAAATAAAATAGATCAATGCTGCGTATTGAAGTATCACAATGCTGTACAGCAGGTAATCATAGAGTTTATTTTTTTTTGCCATTTCTTTTTCAGCATCCTCCATATTCCGTGGGTCAGGCGGAAGTGCAAGTTCTATTAATGGTAATATGATCCACGCAAGAATGTTGGGCGCCCATGTTATTATTCCTGTGCCGGTAAACGAGAACCAGCATAATATATACAGGCTTATGGGTGTGAAATATTTTAAAACGCGTGTATGCAATTTTTTTTCCTCAAATTAAGCAAACCTGAAGATATTTTAAACTTACGTTCTACCTTTCAGTCATAAGCCCCTCTTCATTTATTATGGTAACGCAAAGAATCAAAAATCAGCATTTGTTGTGGCGTGCCGCATTCGGCCCCATGGCAGAGAACAGCGCAACGCTGGATAATATTTCACAAAAAGAACTCTGGACAACATTACTGGAACGGTCAGGTAAATTTGAAAAACTGGAAGTCACCGAAAACAAGGTGGCACAGATTCTGGCCAATATGGATAAAAATCTGCTGAACGGAGAAGATAATTTTACACCTGATCAGAAAAAACAACTGAGACAACAATCCAGAGAAGGTTTGAAAAATTTGAATTTAGATTGGCTCGGAGTAATGATTAATCATCAGGGCCAATTGAGAGAGAAAATGAGTTTGTTCTGGCATGGACATTTTGCAGTACGTCTAAATAATGCTTTCGCACAACAGGAATTACTGCAGATAATCCGAGCCAATGCACTCGGTAGTTTTAAAGATATGCTGTTGGCTATTTCCAAAGCACCGGCGATGTTACAATTCCTGAACAATCAGCAAAATAAAAAAAAGCATCCTAATGAGAATTTTGCCCGAGAGGTAATGGAATTATTTACGTTAGGAAGAGGACATTACACAGAACAGGACATAAAAGAAGCGGCCCGTGCATTTACCGGCTGGGGGTTCAATATAAAAGGGGAGTTTGTTTTCAGAGAAGGGCAACACGATGATGGCGAAAAAACATTTCTGGGCAAAACGGGTTATTTTAAAGGGGAAGACATTATTCAGATTTTACTGGAACATCCACAAACAGCCAGATATATCACAGAAAAAGTATATCGTTTTTTTGTAAACGAAAAGTTGAATGATCTGGTTGTGAAAGATCTTTCAGCCAACTTTTTCAAGAGTAATTATGATATTCAAAAGTTGATGGCTGATATCTTTTTGAGCGATTGGTTTTATGATGAAAAAAATATTGGTAACCGCATTAAATCACCTGTAGAATTACTGGTTGGTATCAGAAGATTTATTCCTCTTGAAATGAGTAAAGAGATTGCGCAAATTCAGATGCAAAGAATTCTGGGGCAGGTTTTATTTTATCCGCCTAATGTAGCCGGTTGGGCCGGCGGAAAAAACTGGATTGACAGTTCGTCACTTATGATAAGATTGCGTATTCCAAAAGCGATGGCAGGCAATGATGCGCTGGATGTGAGCGAAAAATCGGATGATGATATAAATATGGGAAATGAGTCAAATATGCTTAATAACCGTTTTGGAAATGTTGAAATAGCATGGACGTTGGTATACAGGATATTTGAAAAAGTTCCAAGAGAAAAATTGGGGGAAGCCATTATTGGATCTGTGTTACAAAACGCCCGTTTTTCTGCAAACGACATTGAAACATTTGCAGACCGCTCATCGCGTGAGAATTACATCAGAACAATGGTGATCAATTTAATGTGTACTCCAGAATACCAGCTTTGCTAAAAACAATTTTATGCTGATTAAAAGAAAAGAATTTTTACAGTTAGGCTCTTTGGCCACGGCATCTTGTTTGATTCCGAAATTTATGAAAGGGCTGGAAAGAAATTCTCTGGTGCCCGCAGGTAATAAAGTGTTGGTTGTAGTCCAATTCAGTGGTGGAAATGACGGTTTAAATACGGTTATACCTGTAACCAATGACATTTATTATAGAGAGAGACCTAGAATCGGAATTAAAAAAGATAATGCACATACCTTAACTCAGGATGCAAGTTTACATACTGCGTTAACTTATTTTAAAGAATTATATGACGAAGGAAATCTGGCCATTTTAAATGGTGTGGGCTATCCAGATCCTCATCGCTCACATTTCAGAAGTATGGACATCTGGCAATCTGCCAGTGCCAGTAATGAATACCTCAATACTGGATGGCTGGGTCGTTACCTGGATGCGCAATGCAAGGGTTGTGACAAACCTACACAGGCTATGGAGATTGATGATGTGCTGAGTCTTGCATTAAAAGGGGAACTGAGTAAAGGCATGGCGTTTAAAGATCCGCAAAGATTATATCAGAGTAGTAATTCCGCTTATTATAAAAACCTTTCAAACCATCATGATCATCATGAGGAAACGGTGGACTATCTCTATAAAACAATGAGTGAAACTTTGAGCAGCGCACAATATATTTTTGATAAAAGTAAACTGCATGCGGTTAAAAGTATATATCCTGCAACAGAGATTGGCAAAAGCTTGAAAACCATCTCTTCCCTCATCTTATCCGATATCAACACCCGGGTTTATTATGTTTCTATTGGAAGTTTTGACACACATACTGCGCAGGATACTAAACAAACAAGGTTGTTTGCCGAAATAAATAATGCTATCAAACCCTTTGTGGCTGATATGAAAGCTAACGGACGTTTTGAGGATGTGCTGATGATGACATTTTCTGAATTCGGCAGACGTGTATCGCAAAATGCAAGCAATGGAACAGATCACGGTACCGCAAATAATATGTTTTTTATTGGCGGCGGGCTTAAGAAAAAGGGTTTATTAAATGCATTACCCGATCTCTCCAACCTGAATGATGGCGATCTTAAATACACAGTTGATTTTAAAAATGTTTATGCTACGGTTTTACAAAAATGGCTAGATGCAGACGATCAAAAAATCCTGGGTAAGAATTTTTCCATGATGGATTTTATCTGATACCAACCTCACAGGTTGCAACCTGTGAGGTTCTATTGAATTCCCTTTTCTTTCATAATCGAATTGAGCCATTTAAGCATTGAAAATAAAATAACAGAAGCGATCATCAGCAAAATAAAATTCAGCCAGAAAAAATTCGCTTTGTTTTCATAACCATCCCACAACGTTGCTAGCACTCCGGATAATTTATTACCGATGGAAGTAGCCAGAAACCATCCACCCATCATTAGAGATGTGATTCTGACAGGAGATAATTTTGACACAAGGGATAATCCCATCGGGCTCAGTAACAATTCTCCGATCGTAATAATGCCATACGTTCCGAACAACCACCATACACTCGCTTTTTCCGCTCCGTTATTATTCACATATACTGCCCCTACCATTACAAGTACCGACAATGCCGATATTAATAAACCAAAAGCAATTTTTGTGGGCGTGGATGGCTCCTTCTTTTTCTTTCTTAAAAAAGCAAAGAATGCTACTACAAGTGGCGTTAATACGATTACCCAAAACGGATTGATCGACTGGCTGATCGGCGTTGCCCATACTGCAATACTTTTTCCTTCTGCCGGTAATTTATCCTTAGCAACGTTTTTGAAATATGGCGGATAATTAAATTCTTTTACCGCTTTATCATTTATTTTTTGCAAACGAAATTGTGCATCATATAAATTCACACTGTCTTTTGCGTAACTGATTTTTTCCGCTTGTTTTAATTTTTCAAATGTGCTGCCTGTTACACCAGACACCTGCCTGTCGGTATAATTATCCGCCCATATCGTTAAGGCTGTACCATTTTGTTTGAAAACGGCCCAGAATAATATCACGGCGGCAAAAATGGCCAGCAATGCGGCAATAGGCCGTTTGTCGTTTTTTTCTGCTCTGAAATAAAGAGAACCGTAAAAATAAATCACCGGTATGCAGGCAAAGATGAAAGCATCGGTACTGTCTGAGCCAACAAGTGTTCCGGGTATGATCCATCCGATGATACCTGCAATGATGGAAGGTAAAAAAATGGTGAATACAATTCTGCTGAAAGGCATATCTTCTTTGGTCATTTCCTTTCTTACATCCGCAGAACGATAATGTTTTGTTCCTGTCATAAAAATGATAACACCTATGAACATTCCAATACCTGCTGCAATGAAAGCATATTTCCATCCCCATACAATTATGATAGCAGCACTAAAAAAATTACAGATGAATGCACCAATGTTGATGCCCATATAAAAAATATTATACCCTTCATCTTTACGCTGAACAAATTCCGGAACTGAATATAAATTGCCCAGTAATGTTGAAATATTAGGTTTGAAAAAACCATTACCAAAAATAACCAGCGCCATGGAAACATATAACATCGGAAGACTGTGTACAGACATCAGGCAGTAACCAATGCCCATCATGATACCACCGGCGATGATGGATTTTCTATAGCCAAAATACCGGTCGGCTAACAATCCTCCCACAAAAGGCGTCAGAAAAACTAATGCAATAAAAGTTCCGTACAAATCAGCGGCCTCCTTATTTGACATAGAAAAGCCATGCTCTACATTTTTGAGATACAACAAAAAGATCCCAATCATCAGATAATAACCAAACCGTTCCCACATTTCAGAAAAAAACAAATACGGTAATGCCTTTGGATGTTTTCTGCCAGATGTTTCGATTGATGTATTCATATTTTGAAGATAAATAAAAAGGCGACCCTAAGGCCGCCTTTCAAACTAATAATTTATTTTTTTAAATAATGCCATGCATCATTTTTTTCAATTTTGCAGATAATATAAATAAAATTATAGCTGCAATTCCCGATAACCCTACGAATAACATAAAGTAAGTGTATAGATCTTTTATAACTATACCCAGAAAAGTGGGCGCCGGCGGATTGGTATTCCATTGTTCTAATTTTATTTCATTATTCTTAGCATACATCTGGTTGGTGAGAACATAATAAGTGTTTTCACCCGTTCCTTTTCCATATAAGAATTTCGGTTCTTTGTCACCATATTTTTCAAAAATTTTATTCTTTTTTTCTTCGCTCATAGGTCCCGGAATGAACCTTTTTACTTTAACACTATCAGCACCTAAACTTGGATTGGCAATGGGTGTAATATTAATGTTCACCAAAGAATCAGCTTCTTTTGCATCAGCATTTCTTTTCACGAGTTGCACATCCCATGTTCCTTTTGGTAAAATAGAATGGTCATTGCTGATAGCGTTCCAGTCAACCGTTTGTCCGTTAATGGTAGCCGTAGAAGCACTATATTCAGCAGCCACATTTTGTTGTTCAGGATATAATGAACTCATGGTTCCTGCTAATTTATTTCCGGTGGCAATGGCAAGGAACCAGACACCCATCATTAAGGAAGTAAATCTGGTTGGTGTAAGTTTATTTACCATAGATAATCCGATAGGGCTCAAACACAATTCACCAATGGTGTGCAGGAAATATAAACCGGTAAGCCAGAAGATACTGGCACCAGCCGGCGGAATGTTTTTAGACCCTGCCGCAATGAATAAAAATCCTAATGCGAGAAATAATAATCCGAGTGCCTGTTTAAAAGGTGCAGCAGGATTTTTAGATTTCATTCTGATCCAGATAAGGCTGATTATAGGCGCAAGCAATACGATAAAACCGGCATTGAAACTCTGGAAATAACTGGCTGGCATCGTCCATCCGAAAATGGTTCTGTTGGTTTGTTCATCAGCAAAAAATGTAAGAGAAGCTCCGGCTTGTTCGAAGCACATCCAGAAAAATACCACGAACACCATTACTAAAATGATCACCCACAACCTGTCTTTTTCAGTTTTAGTGAGGGTTGTATCTGTAATTACAACAAAAGGTGCAATCAGTGTCATACCATATATAAGGGAACCCCACATATCCACTTTTAAAACAAAATGAAGTATGGCAAATGCTGTAATGATACCACCAATCAGAATACCGAGTTGGTTTTTACTGAATCCACCACCATGTTCTTCACCTGCATCATTTATTTTATTGGCAGTAACGCCCAATTGTTTTCCAGTTGGAGAAATAACATGTTTATTTTTTAAAAGATAGAAAATAATAAGACCAATGATCATACCTATACCGGCCGAAAAGAATCCCCATTTAAAATCTACATTTTCACCCAGGTAACCGCACACCAGTGGTGCAAAAAAAGCACCGGCATTAATACCCATATAAAAAATAGAATAGGCACCATCCTTTCTTACATCCGTGTCAGGGTATAACTGGCCTACCATAGTTGAAATGTTCGGTTTAAAAAATCCATTACCAAAAATTAAAAACCCAAGTCCGCTCCAGAGCAATAGTGCGCTGGCTCCGGAACCTTGCTGAACAGAAGCGCAGGCAAAAAGTAGGAATTGCCCTATCGCCATTAAGATACCGCCTACAAAAATGGATTTCCTGTTGCCCCAATACCTGTCAGCAACATAACCACCGATCAGTGGCGTGAGATAAACCAACCCTGTATACGTTCCGTAAATATTAGACGCAAGTGCTTTGTTGAAAAACAAATACTTGGTCATGAAGAGAACAAATATGGCTCTCATTCCATAGTAACTGAATCGCTCCCAAAATTCTGTAGCGAATAATACATACAATCCTTTCGGGTGTCCTTTTTGTACTACCTGATCGTTCATATTTCAAATATTGAGTTAATAATGATTGCTCAAAATAGTGAAATTCTCTTAAGCGTAGTTAAATGGAAAATTTAATTTGACGATTAAGGCTTTTTATGATTTACCATTCTAATATTTAATGTTGATTTTTTGGAATGGAATTCTAAATTGTGATGGTAAACATCCCCAAGAATGAAATCTGAGAATATATTACTCACCGGCAGCGGTGGAAGAGAACATACGCTCGCCTGGAAATTAGCGCAAAGCCCTTTATGCAATCAATTATACATCGCTCCCGGAAACGGTGGTACACGGGAACATGGAATTAACCTGGAAATTTCTGCAACTGATTTCAACGCTTTGAAAGATGCTGCTTTATCCAATCAGATTTCCCTGATCATAGTTGGTCCGGAAGAACCGCTTGTAAAAGGATTTGTTGATTTTTTTAAAAATGATCCGTCCACCGCTCATATAAAAATTATCGGACCTGCAAAGGAGGCGGCTCAACTGGAAGGCAGCAAAGCATTTTCAAAATCATTTCTTAATAAATACAATATTCCTACAGCCGCTTACAAAGAATTTACAGCAGAAAATTATAATGAAGGAATAGATTATATCCGCAAACACGATTTGCCAATTGTTTTAAAAGCAGACGGACTTGCAGCCGGAAAGGGTGTCCTGATCTGCCATAATCATCTGGAAGCACTTGCAGAATTTGAACTGATGATACTGCAGGCAAAATTTGGCGTATCAGGAAATAAAGTGGTGATAGAAGAATTTTTAGAAGGAATGGAAATGAGTGCATTTATTCTTACCAATGGAAAAGAATTTATACTTCTGCCGGAAGCAAAAGATTATAAACGGATTGGCGAAAATGATAAAGGCTTAAATACCGGAGGCATGGGAGCGGTTAGTCCGGTACCATTTTATAATGAGGCTTTGCAGCAAAAAGTTTTGACAACAATCATTCAGCCCACTATTGATGGTTTACAAAAAGAAAAATTGGATTACAACGGGTTTATATTTTTCGGATTGATGATCAGAGAAAATGAGCCAATGGTGATCGAATATAATTGCCGCCTGGGTGATCCGGAAACAGAAGTGATCCTCCCAAGAATAAAAAATGACCTCGTGGAATTATTGTTGGCCGTATTTGATAAAAATTTTGCATGTGTAAAAATTGATATTGATGAGAGATCCGCTGCTACCGTTGTTGCCGTAAGTGGTGGTTATCCCGGTCTTTTTAGAACCGGTATTGAAATTCACGGTATCGATTCCATCCGCCCGGAGGAAACACTCATTTTTCATTCGGGTACTTTATATGATAATGGAAAGCTTATTACCAATGGCGGCAGAGTTTTAGCAGCCACATCGCTGGGAGAAAATATTCGGGAAGCAGCAGAAATTTCAACCTATAATCTTGAACAAATTTATTTTGAAGATATTTATTTCAGAGGCGATATAGGTTACGAATTCCGCAACGCCTACTGATTAAAAAATATTTTTTATCAACTAAATAAATTAGTAATCAACTGATGTTCTCAAAAGCCTGTCAGTAAACAACACTCATCAATATTTTAACGTTGTTTAATCCAATATTTTACATCAACTTTGCAGATACTCAAACTACCCCTGAGGATCCTACAAAATATGGGCATATTCAACTTTTTTACACAGGAAATTGCAGTCGACCTGGGAACAGCCAATACATTAATTATTCATAATGATGAAGTTGTTGTAAATGAGCCCTCTATAGTTGCACTCGACAGAAACAATCCCAAGAACCTGTTAGCGGTTGGTAAAAAAGCATTGATGATGCATGAAAAGACGCATGAAAGTATCCGTACAGTGCGTCCATTAAGAGATGGGGTTATTGCAGATTTTAATGCGGCCGAACTGATGATCAGGGAAATGATCAAAATGATCTATCCCAAAAAACCATTATTTGCGCCAAGCTGGAGAATGATGATATGCATACCCAGCAGCATTACGGAAGTTGAAAAACGTGCGGTAAGAGACAGTGCCGAACAGGCAGGTGCCAAAGAAGTATATTTAATTCATGAGCCCATGGCAGCGGCACTCGGTATTGGTATCGACGTAGAAGAGCCGGTTGGGAATATGATCATCGATATCGGAGGTGGAACTACCGGTATTACGGTAATTGCACTGGCCGGTATTGTTTGTGACCAGAGTATCAGAATTGCAGGAGATGAATTTACGGCTGATATCATGGAAGCTTTACGCCGTTACCATAGTTTACTTATTGGAGAACGCACTGCAGAACAAATTAAAATTCAGATAGGTGCAGCCATGAAAGATTTGGAATCTCCTCCGGATGATATTCCGGTAAATGGAAGAGATTTGGTAACGGGAATTCCTAAACAGGTAATGGTAAGTTACCAGGAAGTAGCCGAAGCACTGGATAAAAGTATTTTCAAAATTGAAGAAGCTATTTTAAAAGCTTTAGAGACTACTCCGCCCGAACTGGCTGCTGATATTTACCGCAGAGGTTTATACATCACCGGAGGTGGGGCCTTGTTGAGAGGTCTTGATAAAAGACTTACTGCTAAAATCAAATTACCGGTTCACGTTGCTGATGATCCGCTCAAAAGCGTAGTTCGAGGTACAGGAATTGCCTTAAAGAATTATGACAGGTTTCCTTTTGTAATGCGATAAACACACAACTGCATCACCCATAAAATAAATGATATCTTAAGGTGCGAAACATCTTTCTGTTTATTCGCCGGTATTTTAATTTTTTGCTATTTATCATCTTACAGATAGTAAGCATCTATTTTATTGTTCATTACAGTAAATACCATGAAGCTGCGTTTGGTAACATCTCCAATCAGGCAACTGGAAAAATCAATTCACGCTATAATGCAGTTGAAAATTATTTTCAGCTTAAAAAGACAAATGATTCTTTGCTAATAGCCAACGAGCGTTTGTATAATAAACTGAAACAGGATTTTGATCTGCCGGATTCTATCACCAAATCTTACATTGACACTTTTAGGATCGATTCACTGCTGCAATACCGGCGCTATACGTATATCGGCGGAAAGGTTGTTTCCAATTCTGTGGTATCACAAAATAACTTTCTGATTTTGGCAAAAGGGAAAAGAGAAGGTTTAAAAGATAATCGCGGTGTGGTGGATCAAAATAATAATGTAGTAGGACGTATAACAGAAGTTACCAATGATTATGCAGTGGTGATGAGCCTCTTACATAAAGACAGCCGTATCAGCGGAAAAATTGTAAAAACCGGTGAAACTGGAACGGTGATATGGGATGGGGAAGAACCTAATTATGTTACCCTCACAGGTATAGCAAAAAGTGTCCGGTTGTCAAAAGGCGATTCCATCATTACCAGTGGATTTAGCACTACATTTCCTAAAGGCTTACTGATCGGCAGGGTAGAAGCTGTATATAAAGAATCTTCCACAAACAATCTGCGGATCAAATTAAAAACCGCTGCTAATTTTTACAGTATACAATATGCTTATGCAATTGATAATGTACATACAGAACCGGTAAATGATCTTTTGGATAAACTAAAAAAGCAGCAATAATATGAGCCTTCTGGTAAAAAATATTGTACGTTTTATTTTGTTTATCCTCTTACAGGTATTTGTGTTAGATAAGATCCGTTTGCACCAGATGGTTACACCTTACATTTATTTCACTTTCATTTTGTGGATGCCATTTAATATGAACCGGAGCGTACAGATGATTATCGCTTTTATGGTGGGATTTACCATGGACAGTTTTCGTCTTCATCCAGGCTTTCACGCGGCTGCCTGTGTAATGATTGCTTATATCCGGCCATTCCTTATCAACATTCTGATTCCGCAGGAAGGTGCTGATAATAATTATGAAGAACCATCGGTAAAAAGCCTCGGTGGTATTGCGCCGTATCTGGTTTATGCAGGTGTATTAAGTTTAGTGCATAACGCATGGTTGTTTTTGCTGGAAGCATGGCAGTTTGGAAACGTATGGTATTTTCTTGTGAAAACTTTACTATCAACGCTTATATCTGTTTTATTGATTATGTTGGTAGAAATAATATTCACCCGCAAACAAAAATTCCGCACCAATACCATATAGCGTTTTGTAATTCTAAATTGTTTTCGCAGGTTTAAAAAAATACTAAGGAAAAAAACTAATTTTGATGTTCAAAAAATCTCGTGTCCTCATATAATCACTCAAGAAAAAATGTTGTACGGCTGATCTTCATCGCCACTTTTCTTATAATTATCGGCCGCTTGTTCACCTTACAGGTATTTTCTTCTAAATATAAAATTCTCGCAGACGATCAAGGAATCTTTCGAAAAGTGGTGTATCCCGACAGAGGAATTATTTACGACAGAAAAGGAAGATCCATCCTGCAAAATACCATCATCTACGATCTGATGGTAACACCATCAAAGCTTAAAGGAACGGATACGGCTTTACTCTGTAATATATTAGGAATAGATACCGCTGAATTCAGAAAACGGATCATTTCTGCCATCATCAAAAATAAAAGTTACCGTCCTTCTGTTTTTGAAGGTTTGCTGAGTGATGAAAAAATGGCAAAGCTCAATGAAAATCTATATCGGTTCAGTCCTGGTTATTTTTTACAGGAAAGGCCTGTAAGAAGTTATCCCTATGATGCGGCAGGAAATATATTGGGTTACCTCGGTGAAGTGGATACTACTTTTTTACGCAAACATCCCAATGAAGGATATGTATCCGGTGATTATGCAGGAAAAACCGGGCTTGAAATTTCCTATGAAAAAGTACTGATGGGCCAACGCGGAATAGAATATTATAAACGCGATAATAAGAACCGCATCACAGGCCGTCTTGAAAATGGAACATTTGATACCACAGCCGTTGCAGGGTCAAATATGTTTACTTCACTGGATATCGAATTACAGGAATTTGGTGAATTATTAATGCAAAATAAAGTAGGCGCCATTGTAGCACTTGACCCGCAAACCGGTGGCGTACTGGCAATGATAAGCAGCCCTACCTATAAACCCAGTTTGTTAACAGGTGCCGACAGAAAAAAACATTATACACAATTGTTGCTCGATCCGCGTATTCCATTTCTTAACAGAACGATAGGAGCGTATTATGCACCCGGATCAACTTTTAAAACTTTGCAGGGACTGGTAGGATTGCAGGAAGGTGTGATTACTCCCTCCACAACTTTCGGATGCAGTGGCGCTTTCTATGGCTGCGGCAAACCGATGCGTTGCCTAGATCCCGGAACGTTTGCACTTAAAGCAGCTATTACACATTCCTGTAATACTTACTTCGCTAATGTGATGCAGCGGGTGATCAACAATCCAAAATACGGAAGAACAGATAGTAGTCTGAATCACTGGGCACGTTATATGAATGCATTTGGCCTTGGACATAAATTAGGAATTGATCTTCCATCAGAAAAAAATGGAAAAATTCCTACTGCTGCAACTTATAATAAAGTGTATGGTGAAAATCACTGGAATTTCTGCACCTTCCGTTCGGTAAGTATCGGACAAGGAGAAGTATTGACAACGCCTTTGCAGGTCGCAAATGAAATGGCATACCTCGCCAATAAAGGCTGGTACCGCATACCACATGTTGTGGATTCCATTGAAGGTGGCGATAATTTTGGGTTGCTGGAAAAATATACAGAAAAACATACGGCGATACATGTGGCAGATAGCGTGTTTGAAGCTGTACATGATGGTATGCAGGGCGTTATGGAAAGCGGAACCGGCCAGTATGCTCAGGTACCGGGTGTTATCGTTTGCGGAAAAACAGGAACGGTGGAAAATGCATACCAGGGTGTAAAACAAAAAGACCATGCTTTCTTCTCAGCATTTGCTCCAAGGGATAATCCACGTATAGCCATTGCCGTAATTTGTGAAAATGCAGGTTTTGGTGCCAGTTCAGCAGCGCCGATTGCCAGTTTGATGATTGAAAAATATTTACATGATTCTATTGCGGGAAAAAAACGGCAGGATAAAGCAGAAGAGATATCAAAAATGAGCCTGATACCTTTAAGGATGCAGATCGCCATCCGCCGGCAGGATTCTTTGATGCATGCAAGAGATTCTGCTTATTTAAGAGCAAAAGGTATATTAAAGGAAGCGACCGATACAACCGGTATAGAAAACGAAGTGGAAAATGAATCACTTGATAAAATACGAAAGGAATTACCAAAAAAGCCACCATTGAATGATTCTTCCAATAACAGAATTGAAGCGGTGATGCAACAGGAAAAAAAGAAAAAAGATTCCGTAATCATTTCAGATTATTAACATGCCACAACGTAATCCTATTATAACTAAAGGTGTGGACTGGGTGATGATCTGGTTATATGCGATTGTTGTAATGATCGGGCTTGTATCTATTTTTTCCGTGGAATTTAAACCGAATGACCGTTTTTTTCAAAGCCTCTTTGAATTTAAAAAAAATTACAGCAAACAGGTTTTATATCTTGGTATCTGCCTGGTTATTGCCATTTTTATTTTACTTACTGATAGTAAAGTTTTTACTGCAACGCCTAACCTGTTGTATGCGATCGGTATTTTACTTATGATTGCCACCTTTGCCATAGGTAAAACCGTGAATGGAAGCAAGAGCTGGATCCCGCTGGGTTTTATGAATCTGCAACCCGTGGAAACATGTAAAATTTTTACGGCCCTTGCATTAGCGAAGTACCTGTCATATCCTGATACTGATCTTCGAAAACATAAAGTTCAACTCATTGTTGCGGCCATCGCTTTTTTGCCAGTCATTTTTTCTATTCTGCAAAATGAAACGGGACTGGCACTGGTTTACTTTTCTTTTCTTTTACCGATGTACAGAGAAGGACTGCCACCGGGATATTTAATATCCGGGGCATCGCTGGGCCTTTTACTGGTAATAACATTATTATTGCCCACTACCACATTGCTGATAGCATTAACAGTAATTGCCATTTTGGTTTTTATAGGATTTCAAAGAAAAATAAGGCGAAATAAAAACATCTTGTTTCTTATTATAGGTATATGGGCACTGGCTGCTCTCTTTGCCGGTGTTGCTGTTCCTTTCTTGTTCAAACATGTTTTTCAGAAGTACCAGGCAGACAGGATCTTCAGCATGGTGGGCAGAGATAATCCTTTCGTTGATGTGGCAACGGTGGAGTTGGATCCTGCAGAAATTGCTAAACCGATAAAAAAAGCGGATACAGAAAATTATAATGTTCGCCAATCAAAAATTGCAATTGGTTCCGGTGGCATATTAGGAAAAGGATTTTTAAAGGGAACACAAACACAGGGAGATTTTGTACCTGAACAACATACGGATTTTATATTCACGTCCTTAGGGGAAAGTTTTGGTTTTATGGGTTGTCTCTTATTACTCACCTTGTACCTTGGGATGTTGCTGCGTATCGTTTACATTGCAGAAAGACAGCGAAGTACATTCAGCAGAGTATATTCGTATTCTGTAGCAGGCGTGCTGTTCTTTCATATTCTGGTGAACGTGGGAATGACTATCGGTCTTGCTCCCGTAATTGGTATTACGCTGCCTTTAATGAGCTATGGTGGTTCCTCTTTGCTCACTTTTACCATCCTGATCTTTATTATGATTAAACTGGATTCTGACAGGCAGATGGTGCTTCGTTAACTTTGCGTAATGAAAATAATTCCGCTGAGTGAAGGTTCATTTACCATCGACCAAACAAAGTTGTTTGTTCCGTTTGATACATATAAAGATATTCTGAATGAACGGCCCAGAGGTAGCCTTCTGGTGGAGATACAGCCTTTCGTTATTCAAACCGCTTCAGATACCATTCTCATTGATACCGGATTGGGTTTTACTTATAACGGAACCCTGCAGTTGCATTCGAATTTACGACGCAACAATATTGATCCCGATTCAGTAACAAAAGTATTATTATCCCATTTGCATAAAGACCATGCCGGGGGAATTTCATGGAAGAATAAGGATAAAGAAGAACTTTCATTTTTAAATGCTACATACTATGTGCATGAAAAAGAAATGGCTTTTGCATTAGAGAAAGGGATGCCATCTTATGATATTAAAGATTTTGAAATACTTATAAATAATCCGCAGTTGCAATTTTTTTCAGGTGAATCAGGAAACATAAACGCTGAAATTTATTATGATATGTGCGGAGGCCATTGCCCTTATCACACTGCCTATAAAATTAAGGCAAATGAACAGATCGTTTTTTATGGAGGAGATGTAGCTCCGCAGTTGGGACAAATGAAAAGAAAAATAATGGCTAAATATGATTTTGATGGCAGAAGAAGTATGGATTTAAGGCAGGAATGGCTTGAAAAAGGAGGAAAAGAAGGAT
This sequence comes from Bacteroidota bacterium, assembly GCA_031411115.1. Classification (GTDB taxonomy): domain Bacteria; phylum Bacteroidota; class Bacteroidia; order Chitinophagales; family Chitinophagaceae; genus Ferruginibacter. Next base: position 90,468 of record JANOAO010000072.1, on the reverse strand, counting down.
GGACATTTTTATTCTTCCATGATATAAAAACTCCCTTCCACAAATTCTAAGTGTAAAAAAAAAGAGGCCTGCCCTAGAAAGAGCTGGCCGTTGCTAACCTATGAAAAACACCTACTTCAAAAGTAGCTGAAATCTTACACACGGAAATGTTTTATTTTAAAATTTTTTATTATCTGTTTGATAAAATAGGGTACTATGAAAAAACCCTATCAAAATGACAGGGTTTTTCATATTAAATTAATTTCTTCTTAATCGTTGATTACCGTTTTCCCGCATTTTTTTAAGTCGTTCAACCAGTTTTTTTCGAAATTCTGCGTCTGTTCTGTAAAAGTTGTCGGTTCTGGTTACGCCTAATATTTTTACAAATTTATCCTGATATTTCTTTTTGATATTCAAAATGGATTGTTGACGGTCGAGTTCGGAAGCTTCTGTTTTTACAGCCTTTATTTCATTTTCATATTGAGTATGTACCGGCCAGAATTTTTGGGCTTCATCTTCTGTCAGTTTTAATTCCTGAGTAATATAGGCTACATATAATGCTTTAATCTTTTCTTGTCTTCCTTCTGGCATATCATCCTGCGCTACTAACCGAAGCGATGATAATATGAATACGGATAAAATATACAGGTATCTCATGGTGTTTAATTAAAATGTCGAATGTTATTTTCTATCAAAAATTCTTTCAGAGTATTTTCATCGAGCAGATAATCCTCACTGGCCGGTAAATTATTTTCATCCATCACAGAAGCAACCAGAGAGGCATTAACATCTTGTCCCCGGGTAGAAAGATAATCTACAATCTCTTCATCATTTATGGATTCCAGGGCTTTATCGATGGCATCTTCTTTAACGGGCATTTCATTGGTTGCATAAGATACAACTGCCGGTTCAATACTTTCTTTTTTATCTAACTGATTGAATAAACTTAATCCTAAAAAGCCCGTAATTACCGCTGCGGCTGCATACCTGAAAAAACTGCTTTTCATGCGTACCAACTTGGCCGGTTGAATTTGTTGTACAATAACAGAAGCTAAAGTTTCAAAATATGCCGATGGTACTTTAAATGGATGTTCCACCTTACCAAACACAGGTAAATCAGTGTCTGTTAATTTTATTTTTGAAAGTATGTTTTCAGCAAGATTATCAAAATATCCTTCAGGTACACGTTGGGGATGAGAAGTTTGTGGCAAAGCAGGTAAAACCTGAAGAAGTAAAAGACATTCGTTAGAAAACCCATTAAAATATCCCTCCGGAACAGTAAAAACATTAACAGGGTTCAAACCTGCAAGCAGGGGGCTGATCTCCGTTAATTCCTTTTGTATGTCCTTGTTTCTTTCCATCGCCTTTCATTGACTATTTCAGTACGGAATCGTTTAACGATTAAGAATATAATCCTCCACTTTTTTTGCGGCGTGGTGATAACTCGCTTTCAAAGCACCTTCACTGGTTTCCAGTACGCGGCTCATTTCCTCGTAAGGCATTTCATCGTAATATCTCAAATTAAAAACTACTTTTTGTTTTTCAGGCAATTCCTGAATAGCCATTTGTAATTTCCATTCAATTTTTTTTGAATCAAAATCTTTGTCAGCCTTTAATTTATCACTTAAATCATATCCATCCCTGCTCATGGAAGTGGTAGCCCTTTTTTTCTGCTGCTGTAAAAAAGTGAGCGATTCGTTGGTGGCGATACGGTATAACCATGTATATAACTGGCTGTCTTCTCTAAAATTATCCAAATTGCGCCATACTTTAATGAACATGTTCTGCAGCACATCATTGGCATCTTCGTGCTCAATTACCATACGGCGGATGTGCCAGTATAATTTTTCCTGATATTTTTTTATGATCCGTGTATAAGCTGATTCTTTGGTAGCCTCATTTCTAAAGAGACTAACCAATTCCTTATCATCTGAAATTTCCTCCATATGTTGGTAAAAATAAAAAAACCAATCGATAGACTGGCTTTTGTATAAATAAGTTTATGTTTCCTTTAATTATTTTCTGCTGATTGCTTTTTCTGCAGCTGCTATTATATGCGGTACATCCAGGCCATATTTTACTAATAATTCTGAAGGTTTACCACTTTCTCCAAAAGTGTCATTAGTTCCTACGTATTCTATTGGAACAGGAAAGTTTTTAGCAGCTACCTGTGCAATAGAATCTCCTAATCCACCGATAATATTATGTTCTTCTGCTGTAACTACACATTTGGTTTTACGGATAGATTTCAAAACAGCTTCTTCATCCAAAGGCTTTATCGTATGAATATTGTACAGATCTACATTGATACCTTTTTCAGCCAATGCTTTTGCAGCTTCAATGGCTGTCCAAACCAGGTGTCCGCAGGCAAAAATAGAAACATCAGCACCTTCTGATAATTGCTGTGCTTTACCAATTACAAAATCTTCTTCTTTCGTAAATATTGGCCACACAGGTCTTCCGAATCGCAGATAAACCGGACCTTCAAAATCCGCAATGGCTTTTGTAGCGGCTTTCGTTTGGTTATAATCGCAAGGAACAATAACCGTCATTCCCGGTAACATTTTCATGAGTCCAATATCTTCCAGAATCTGGTGTGTGGCGCCATCTTCACCCAATGTTAGTCCTGCGTGCGATGCACAGATCTTTACATTTTTTCCGCTGTAAGCAACGCTCTGCCGGATCTGATCGTATACACGTCCTGTAGAAAAATTAGCAAACGTTGTAGTATAAGGAATTTTTCCACCAATTGTTAAACCTGCAGCAATTCCAATCATATTGGCTTCGGCAATGCCCACCTGTATAAAACGTTCAGGAAATTCTTTCATGAAACCATTCAGTTTCAATGAACCTGCAAGATCCGCCGTTAATGCAATGATGCGGTCATTCTTTTTGGCCGCTTCCAGAATACCATCTCCAAAACCACTTCTGGTATCTTTATTTCCGGTTACTGTAATTGTTTCTAACATAAATATTTTTTAGTTGAGATCTGCAAGTGTCTGAAACATGTTCTCATCTTTTTTCAACTTTAACTCCCAGCTCCATGCTGTTTGCATCATTTCAGATAAAGAATATTGTAACGTCCACTTTAATTTATTCACTGCTTTATCATTATTCGCATAAATAGCGATAACGTCTCCTGCACGACGGGGACCGATGGTATAATTTAATTTCTGCTGGCACGTTTTTTCAAAAGTATCGATTACTTCCAGAACAGTAAAACCATTTCCGCTACCAAGATTAAAAACATCGCAATTGGTTTCATTTTTTTTCTGTTCCAGATAATTTAGTGCAAGGGTATGTGCATGAGCAATATCTGATACATGAATATAATCTCTCAGGCAACTGCCATCTTTTGTAGGATAATCGTTGCCATGAACCTGCATGGCAGGCAATTTACCAATGGCAGTTTGTGTGATAGCAGGAATGAGATTTGCCGGTTTACCGATCGGGATTTCACCTATTTCGATAGATGGATGTGCGCCTACCGGATTAAAATATCTTAAAAGAACAGCTTGCATTTCGCTGCTGCCTGCAGAAAATTGTACGATGTTTTCACCCATTTGTTTGGTATATCCATAAGGTGATTCTGCTTTTTTGAAAGGAGTTTCCTCTGTAACAGGAATTGAATCGGGATTACCATACACAGTGCAGGAAGAAGAAAAAACAAAATTTGGAATATCAAATTCCACCACACATTTTAAAATATTTATCAGAGATCCGTTATTGTTTTCAAAATACATAAGTGGTTTTTCAACCGATTCGCCAACTGCTTTATAAGCAGCAAAGTGAATGATGCCATGTATATCCGGATTTTCCTGAAAGATCGCATGTGTATCATCGAAAATACAGAGATCAACGAGGTAATTTTTTACTTTTTTTCCTGTGATCTTTTCTACGCCTGCTAATATATGGGGATGGCTTCTGCTGTTGTTATCTACAGAAATTACTTCATATCCGTTTTCTATGAGGTCTACAATAGTATGCGATCCGATATAGCCGCATCCGCCTGTTACAAGGATCTTCTTCATAGCACAAAGAAAACAAATTACTTAAAGAGAGATGGAAATATTTTAAATAAAAAGTTTACTGAAAAAGTAAATAATAGTAGCAATGATAGCACTTACGGGAATGGTAAATACCCAGGCCCAAATGAGGTTTATAGTTATTCCCCAGCGTACGGCACTTAAACGTTTGGTAGCACCTACGCCAATAATTGCTCCGGTAATTGTATGTGTTGTGGAAACAGGTATTCCCATTTGTTCCGTCATAAACAAAGTAAGTGCACCAGAAGTTTCCGCAGCCACACCTTCCAAAGGAGTTACTTTGGTTATTTTAGTTCCCATCGTCTTAATAATTTTCCATCCTCCGCTCATAGTACCGAGGGCGATGGCACTGTAACAGGCCAGCGGAATCCAGTTAGGCATGTGGCTGATATCCGAAAGTGCGCCTTCTGCCACCAATGCAGCCATAATAATTCCCATTACTTTTTGGGCATCATTGCCACCATGTCCGATACTGAACACTGCGGAGGAAAGCAACTGCATTTTTTTAAACATTTTGGCTGTTCGCACCGCACTCGGTTTTCTTATTTTATCTACATAAAAATAAACCAGAATAAATAACAGGGAGATGGCGGCAAGGCCATATCTTAATATAGAATTATCTGCTTTTAAAATTTGTTTTTTTAAATCTTTTTCAATGTTGAATTTATCGAGATTGGTTTGCAGTGCTACATGCTGAAATGGATCGAGGTGTAAAAGATTGCTAATGCTGTCGGCAATGATAACATTACTTACTGTTCCATGCATGGCAAGAATAGGCGCCACATGCTCCACTGATCTGGTTAAACTGTCTGCTAAGGTTTTTACATACGCTTCTTTTACGGCCATAGCCTTCAGGCTGTCAAGTTTAATGGCCTTACCCATCTCATCTTTCAACTTTGACATTCGGATATCCGCCAGCAAACCTTTTTTATCAATCAGTTTAGCCACAGAATCAGCACCAATAGAATTATAGGGCTCAGCAATAATTATTGATTGCGCAACATTTTCTTTTGCAAGTAAATATTTTGAATTTAAAGAAGGATCTTTTTCAGCCGCTTTTTTGTAAGCATCCAGTTTATAAAACTTAGCGATGTTCTCATTAATCTTTGTTGTTTGAAAATTATTGAACATCCACCATGTTCCTGCGGTGGCTAAAATAATAATGGCTGTCTTAAGCCAGAATCGCCGGTTTATGGTAACTATGGTAATAAAAATGGAAACAGCCATTCCAATGAGTGGTGCAAGAAAAATAAATATAATTATCTGAATAATTTTTTTGTCTTCTATAACCTGAGAGATTCCAATAAATCCTTTTTTATCGAATGCATGCGCAAGTGCCGCACCTGCGAAACCTCCAATCAAAGTATGAGAGGACGATGAAGGTATACCATACCACCACGTTAATAAATTCCAGATGATGGCTGCAATCAAGCCCGCTAAAATCACGGGTAAAGTAATAAATTCACTTTTTACTGTTTTAGCAATGGTGTTCGCAACTGCATGGTCAGTAAAAATAAAGAAGGCAACGAAATTGAAAAAAGCAGCCCATACTACAGCCTGAAAAGGTGTAAGTACTTTTGTAGATACAACGGTGGCGATTGAATTAGCTGCATCATGAAAACCATTGATGTAATCAAAAACAAGTGCCAGAAAAATAATTACGATAAGTAAAGTAGACATAATGAAATATTCCGATCAGGATTTTGATTCGTTATGCGTATTTAATAATGATACTCTCAATTACATTGGCGGCATCTTCACATTTATCAGTAACGATTTCCATTACCTGGTAAATTTCTCTTTTCTTGATCACTTCTTTTGCATCTGGTTCTGTAGCAAACAATCTTTCGATACTCATATCAAAAATATCATCTGCCTGATTTTCGATGCTGTTAATGGCAACCAATGCATCTGTGATCTGGCGCATATTTTTCATATTGCGTAATTCAGACACAGCTTTATGTACCTGAACACATCCAATGGCTATAAGGTCAGCCATTTTTATAAAACCTATATCGTTCGGGTTAACATGATAAAAATTAATCTTCTTGGCAGAAGCATAAATATAATCTGCAATATCATCTAGTGCAGAAGCAAGCGAGTGAATATCTTCACGATCAAAAGGTGTAATAAAGTTTTTACCCAGCTCGGTAAAAATTCTGTGAGTGAGCTCATCATTTACATGCTCCATATCTTCCATTTCCTTAATGAGTTTGGCTCTCACTTCGAAGCTGGGTTCATTCACAATTTCTTTAATTTTTTCGCCCATTTTTACGAGTTCCCCTGCTACACTTTCAAACAATTGGTAAAACACACGGTCTTTAGGAAGAAAAATTTTTAGAATTGAATTAAAACCCATGATAATGATTTAGCTGCAAATTTAAACTTATACCTTAGTATACTTTCAACTGGGTAATTGGTAATAATTTCTTAACATATGCGTAATCTTAAAACACTACATAACGCATTTTTGCTTGTACTAATCTTATGCTATTCCGTAAATGTGAATGCACAGATTGTTATGGATGCAGACTCTGCAGGAAAAATAACTGTAGCGCAGGAACCTTTTCTTTCTTCCGATCAATTAAAAATAGGCGGATACATTCAACCGCAATTTCAGGCAGCACAAAATGATGGGATCAACTCATTTGCCGGCGGAAATTTTCCAAATGATGTGAATAATCGTTTTATGCTGCGCAGAGGAAGAATAAGATTTGATTACTCACATTATTCCAAAAAAAATAAAAAAGAATTAGAGTTTGTTTTTCAATTTGATGGCTCTGAACGAGGTGTATTTATCAGAGATTTCTGGGGAAAATTATTTGATAACAGGTTTGATCTTTTCAATTTTACTTTTGGAATGTTTCCGCGACCATTCGGATATGAATTAACCTTATCGTCTTCTGAACGTGAATCTCCTGAACGCGGGAGAATGAGCCAGATATTAATGAAAACAGAAAGAGATCTTGGTGCTATGATAAGCCTTGATAACCGCAGAAGAAATAGCCAATTTAAAAATATAAAATTAGATGTAGGTGTTTTTAATGGTCCGGGTCTTACTGCAGTAACAGATATAGACAGCAGGAAAGATATAATCACGAAACTGTCTTTAAAACCAACTGCTATTTCTAAAAGAATTACAATCGCTGGTGCATTTTCCTCTTTTCAGGGAAGTTTAATTCAGAATACGCAGTATGTTTTTAAAACAGACGAATCCGCTAAAAAAATAATTGTAGATTCTGCAGGCGCCAATAAAGGAAAATATGCGCCTCGAAAATATTATGGTGCAGACCTTCAGTTGAAACGAAAGATCAAAGCAGGTTATGCTGAGTTTCGTATAGAATATATATTCGGAAAACAAACAAGTACTTCAGTTAATTCCGAAACACCACCTGCTAAACTTACAGGAAATGAAGGCTATTATATCAGAAATTTTAACGGAATCTACGTATGCTATTTGCAACATCTTTTTAATGTAAAAAATCAGTTGATATTAAAATATGACTGGTATGATCCAAATGCTGATGTGCAAAAGCTACAACTCAATATTCCTGCAGGATTTACAGGTGCAGATATAAAATATTCAACAATAGGAGCAGGATTTTGTCATTATTTCAATGAACATTTTAAATCAACCGTGTGGTATGATAAAGTGATGAATGAAAAAACTTCATTACCTGAATTTATTTCTGATGTGAAAGATGATGTAATTACGCTACGCATGCAATTCACTTTTTGATTTTTATACCAGCGCTCGCCTGCCAGGCTCATATTTTTTTCGGTTAACATTACGGTAACGCATAGATAACTTTTACTTAAACATCCCGTCACATTTTAATAACAATGAAATTGTCTCTTTGCATCAAATCACCATGATGCGTTTATTCATTTTTTCAATATTGTTTCTTATCTGTTTTACTTCAGATGCACAGAAAGGAAAGATCGAAGGAAAAGTGACAGATGCTGCAACCGGCCAGCCACTAACGGGCGTATCTGTAGTATTAAAAAATTTAAAAGGAACAAGTACAGATATTAATGGATATTATATCATCGTTGTGGAAGGTTCTACAAATATTTCACTCACCTTCAGTTATAACGGTACATCCCAAATTATTGAAGGGATCGAAATTGCAGAAGGTAAAACAACTGTTCAGGATCTTGCTTTACAACTTAGTACACATACAGTTCAGGAAGTGGTGGTAAAAAGTACCAGTACAGCGCGGAAAGAAACAGCGGCTTCATTAATATCTTTTCAAAAAAATACAAATACGGTTGCCTCCGTTGTTTCCGCAGAGGCCATCAGAAGATCTCCCGATCGCACCTCAGGTGATGTGTTGAAACGAATTCCCGGAGCCAGCATTCAGGAAGGTAAATTTATTATAGTGAGGGGTTTGGCCGATCGCTATAACCAGGCAATGATTAATGGAATTTTACTGACCAGTACAGAACCGGACAGAAAGACTTTTTCGTTTGATCTGATCCCATCTTCTATGATCGACAATATTATTATCAACAAAGCGTTTGTTCCGGAATTGCCGGGAGAATGGGCAGGAGGTTTGATTCAGGTGAATACAAAAGATATTCCTTCAAAAAATTTCTTCAATATTCAATTAGGTTCCGGAATTAATACACAGGTTATCGGAAAAGATTTTTATCGGGATAAATCTGGTAAACTGGATTGGCTGGGAATTGAGGATGGTTCCAGAGCGCTGCCATCCGCGTATACCACTAAAACCAACTTCGCCTTATTATCGCGACAGGACAAAACCGATATTGGAAAACAAATGAAAGGCAGTTGGGTTGCCGAGAAAATTAGTGCTCCGTTTAATCTCTCTTTACAGATAAACGGAGGATTCAAAGGAAAATTTTTCAACAAAACTGTCGGTGGTAATTTTGGGTTAAGTTATAGCAGGAATCACCAGCGGCTGGATTTATTAAACCGGCAGAATAAAATTTCATCAGGGTTTACGAGTGTGGAAGTAAATTTTAATGACGAGCGTTTTAATCAATCTACAGTTGCCGGAGCATTTGGCAGTTTGGCATTTCAATTCAATCCGAAAAATAAAATTTCATTAAGATCAATTATAAATGTCAACGCAAATAGTAGTATAACACAACGTGCAGGAGTTGACGTAAGTCGGGCTGATTCTATTTTAAAGGGCACCGAGATGAGTTTCAGGCAGAATACTTTTTTTACCACTCAGTTGTCCGGAGAGCATATCATAGCTTCTGCATTAAAATTAAAATGGTATAGTGCCTTTAATATTTTGGATGGATACATTCCTAATCAAAGGCGAATACTGTATTCCAAATCAAATGTAAATGATCCTTATCGTGCCATAATTGCCAATTCATTATCACAACAAAGCGGAAGCCGCATCTATCAAAGTCTGAGTGATTATATATATACTGCGGGCGGTGATCTGCAATATGAATATAATTGGTTCAACAGGAAGCAATTTTTGAAAGGTGGATATATGTTTCAGGTTAAAGATCGTTTATATGATGCACAGTTGTTTGCCAATTATCTTCCTTATGATAATGATTCACTACGCAGGTTATCACCGGATCAAATTTTTTCATCACAAAACTTTGGTACGGGTGAGGATAACAAATTCGCCTTTGATGCGCTGAGCGGAAAAACGTATCGTTACATGGCCAACACCATTCTGAATGCAGGTTATATTCAATCAGATAATCAGTTTACCGATAAATTAAAATTGGTGTATGGCTTAAGGGTTGAACATTTTGATCAGTTAGTGGGGAGTGTGAAATCTTATGATTCACGTCATACACATACGGTGGTAACAGATTTTCTTCCTGCTTTAAATATTAATTATAAGCTCAATAACAAAACGAATATCAGAGCAGCCGTTTCTAAAACAGTTATCCGCCCCGAGTTAAGGGAACTGGCTTTTCTTAATTTATACGATTTTGAATTGAATGCATCTGTACAGGGAAATCCAGCATTAAAAAGAACAGCTATCACAAATCTTGACCTGCGATATGAATTATATCCTCGTGCCGGTGAAGTTTTTTCTGCCGGAGTATTTTATAAGAATTTCAAAAATCCTATTGAGCAATTATTCAATGAAGGCGGCGGCGGCTCCAGTACATTTAGTTATCAGAATGCAAAAAAAGCAATAACCTATGGTGCAGAATTAGAGATCAGGAAAAAATTGGATCAGTTTTCTGCGTTGGAAAATTTTACTGTTCAGGCAAATGCAGCTTACATCTACAGTCGTGTAAAAGATGAAAAGTTTCAGGTGAATCGATCTTTACAGGGGCAATCACCCTATGTTTTCAATTTAGGTTTAATGTATGATTATGAGCAAAAAGGAATGACTGCTTCCATCCTGTATAATCAGGTGGGAGAAAGGATTTATCTCGTAGGAGATATTTCTGCAGGTGCCGGATCACCGGATATATATGAAGCAAGCCGGCCACTAATAGATGTACAGATTACAAAAAAAGTTTTGCGTAGTAAAGGGGAATTACGTTTGAATGTTTCTGATGTATTCAACAAGAAACAATATTTCTATCAGAATACAAATGATAAAAAAACATTTCAAAAAAATACTGACGCCTATCGTTTCACCAGAAAATTTGGAACAGGCATCAACTTCAGTTTCAATTATTCATTATAAACATCAACATAAAATGAAAAGTTATTTATTAATTGTAGCCATCATCGCTGTATACATTAGTTCAGGATGCAGAAAAATAGAAACGGATGGTGAAAAAGAGATCATCATCATCAATGGCAATGGTAGCAATACAGGCGGACAAACCATTAATCTTTTAGGAAGGATCGATTCGAATATTGTTCTAAAGAAAGAAAATAATTATATCCTTAAAGGTCTGGTGTATATAGTAGGCAATCACACAATGACTATTGAAGCAGGAACCACCATTAAAGGATCTTTTAGTGGTGCTGATGTGGCAGCGCTGATCATTACGCGTGGATCTAAAATAGTAGCACAAGGATCACCTACAGAACCAATTGTATTTACTTCTGCATCACCCAATCCACAATCAGGCGACTGGGGCGGAATTGTACTTTGTGGAAAAGCATCTATCAATACCAGTTTTAATGGCACTGCCGGTTTATTTCAGGTTGAGGGAGGATTTGATAATGCTTTCGGAGATGGTATTGCTGGATCTGGAGATCTTTCTACACCTACACCCATCGATGATGATAATTCTGGCGTGATGAGTTATGTAAGAATTCAGTATGCGGGATATGCCTTTCAACCTGATAAAGAAATCAACAGTTTAACAATGGCTGCAGTTGGGAGCGGTACTACGATTGACCACGTTCAGGTAGCTTATGCAAAAGATGATGCCTACGAATGGTTCGGTGGAACAGTGAATTGCAAATATCTGATTGCATGGAAAACACAAGACGATGATTTTGATACAGATAATGGATATAGCGGCAAAGTACAATTCGGATTAATTATACGTGATTCACTTATAGCTGATATATCTACTTCAGAAGCATTTGAAAGTGATAATAATAGTAGTGGCACTGTGGCTACTCCAAAAACACGTGCAGTATTTTCAAATATTACTGCTATTGGTCCAAGGGCAACGTTAGATAATGCCGGAAATAGCTTATTTCGTGCGGGGGCACAGATCAGAAGAAATTCTTCTATCAGTATTTTTAATTCTGTTATTATGGGATGGCCTCAGGGAATACTGATTGATGCCAGTACAGGCTCACCTACTGATAAAAATATTGATGACAGTTCTTTAAGAATACGCTATACTACATTAGCAGGTAATACTATCAATCTTAAATATAGTGCAAGTTCAGGTTCGCCAACAGGTGCTACGGATGCCAGTATTCTTACTTGGTTTACGAATCCTTACTTTGGCAATACTATTCTTACCAATTCATCTGATGCCAAACTGATACAACCGTTTAATTATAATACGCCTGATCCCACACCGTTTGCTGGTTCAAATGGTTATCAGCCAATTATTGGTGGTGCTAATTTTAATGATCCGTTGCTGTCGTCTACATTTTTTACCAACGTAAATTTCAGAGGAGCGATTTCTCCGGCAGGCGCAGAATCGAGCTGGTGGAAAGGATGGACTTTATTTAATTAATCCAAGATGTAAATATTTTATGAGGTGCTTTCGGGCACCTTTTTTTTTATGCATTTTTTTTGATGTATAAAACGGAACCGTCTCCATAACTTAAGAAGCGGAAAGAATTGTTGAGTGCATAATCATATACCTTTCTCCAGTTTTCACCTATGGCGGCCGCCACCAGTAATAACAAAGTGGATTGTGGCTGATGAAAATTAGTTATAAGAATATCCACTATTTTAAAAGTATAGCCAGGTGCAATCAGCAATTGCGTTTTGGTAACCAGTCGATCAATGTTTGATGCATTCATCCATTGCAATAAAAAATGCATTGCTTCTTTTTTGGAAAGATGACGGGGAAGTTCATTGTACAATTCCCATTGCGATAATTCTAGAGTTTTGGCATCCGGTTTTACAAAAGCTTTTACTCCCAACCAGTATAAAGATTCCAGTGTACGTAAACTGGTAGTGCCCGTTGCAATTACAGGTTCATGCTGCAGCATCAGCGTTTCTATGATATCTTTTTGTATGTCGATCCATTCAGCGTGCATTTCATGTCCGCTCATTTTATCGGCCTTTACAGGTTTAAAAGTTCCTGCGCCTACATGCAGTGTCAGGTATTTTTGCTGAATGTTTTTTTTATCTAAAGATGACAGAACCTCTTCTGTAAAATGTAATCCCGCTGTAGGTGCTGCAACAGAACCTTCGTGTACGGCAAATAGGGTTTGATATCGGGATGTATCCTGTTCATCGGTATCCCGTTTGATATAGGGTGGAAGGGGGATTTTGCCCGCTGCATCAATCACCTCTGAAAATGTAAGTTGTTCAGGCGTCCATTTGAATTCTACAACATACATTTCTCCTGAACGGCCTTGTAAGGTGGCGAATAAAATTCCATTTTCAAAGGGCATTTGTAAGGTTTCGTCTTTCAATTTGGAAGCACCACCCACAAAACAATTCCATCTGGATGATCCCTGTTGTGCTAAATTATTTTCATATCCTTTAAATACATAAGGCTCCAGGCAAAAAATTTCTATGGCGCCTCCCGATGATTTTGTAAAACGTAATCTTGCTTTAATAACTTTTGTATTATTAAAAAATATAAGACTGTCTGCCGGTAAAAATTCATGCAGGTGCCGGTAGGTACTTTCGTTAATCTGTTCATCTTTATATACCAGCAATTTGGAATCGTGTCTTTGTGCTGCAGGTATTAATGCAATTTTTTCCGGGGGAAGGTCGTAAGTAAAATTAAGGATCGAAAGATCTTCCGGTCGTACTGCCATTATAATTTTCCATTTTTTATATCCTCCACTACTGCAGGATCCAGTAAGGTGGTGGTGTCTCCTAAGTTGGCCGTTTCGCCTTCCGCAATTTTACGCAAAATCCTTCTCATTATTTTACCGCTTCGTGTTTTAGGGAGCCCGGATACAAATTGTAGTTTATCCGGTTTTGCAATGGCACCAATCATTCGGGATACGGTTTGTACAATATCTTTTCGTGTATGTTCATCATCAATGTGCTTGCTGTTTAAAATCACAAATGCATAGATACCCTGGCCTTTAATATCATGCGGATAACCTACCACTGCACTTTCCACTACTCCTGCATGCATGTTGATTGCATTCTCTACTTCAGCGGTTCCTATTCTGTGGCCGCTCACATTTAAAACATCATCCACACGTCCTGTAATTCTGTAATTGCCATCAGCATCACGGAAACTTCCATCACCTGTGAAATACATATTAGGATAGGTGGCAAAGTAAGTTAATCTGCATCTATCATGATCACCATAAGTTGTTCGCAAAATGCCCGGCCATGGAAACCGGATACAAAGATTGCCGGTCACATCATTCTCGTTGATTTCATTGCCTTTCTCATCTAACAAAACTGGTTGCACACCAGGCAAGGGTAAAGTGGCATAAGTTGCTTTGGAAGGTGTTACTCCGGCAATGTTTGAAATTAAAATTCCACCTGTTTCTGTTTGCCACCATGTATCAACAATGGGCGAATTTTTTTTACCAATATTCACATTATACCATTCCCATGCTTCCTGATTAATTGGTTCACCCACCGTGCCTAAAACTTTAATAGAGGAAAGATCTTTGTTTTCCAGTGGCGCATCACCGTAAGCCATCAGGCTTCTGATTGCTGTTGGTGCAGTGTATAAAATATTGACCTTGTGTTTGTCTACAATATTCCAAAATCGTCCGGCGTCAGGATAAGTTGGTATGCCTTCAAACATCAGCGAAGTTGCGCCTGCACTTAGGGGTCCGTATACAATATAACTATGTCCGGTTATCCATCCGATATCTGCGGTGCAGAAATGAATATCGCCCGGCTGATATTGAAATACATTCACAAATGTATAATTCGCCCAAACCAGATATCCTCCGCAGGTATGCACAACACCTTTTGGTTTGCCCGTACTTCCGGAAGTGTATAAAATGAAAAGCATGTCTTCCGCATCCATAATTTCGGCAACACATGACGTTTGTCCGGCTGTTTTTGCCTTTTGCATTTCATCTTCCCACCATACATCGCGGTCTTTGAGCATACTCACCGCTGTTTCAGTATGCGTGAGTACGATCACTTTTTCTACCGTTGTGCAATTTTCAAGTGCATCATCAATTAAAATTTTGAGGCCGATCTGTTTGTTGCCACGGTTGGCTCCATCAGCAGTAACCACAATATTGCACGAAGCATCATTGATACGGTCTGCAATACTCTGGGCAGAAAATCCACCGAAAACCACGGAATGTATCGCACCTATCCTTGCACAGGCTAAAATGGCAATAGCCAGTTCCGGAACCATCGGCATGTATATACATATTCGGTCGCCTTTTTTGGCGCCATTATTTTTTAAAACATTGGCAAATAGACAAACCTGGTCAAATAATTCTTTGTAAGTAAAAGAACGGGTTGGCTTTGATGGATCATTCGGCTCCCAGATTAATGCTTTAGTATCTCCGTTTTTTTCGAGGTGACGATCCAGACAATTTTCAGTAATGTTCAGTTTCCCTCCTTTAAACCATTCCACCTCTGCTTTTGTAAAATCCCATTTCAATACGGTATCCCATTTTTTTTGCCACAGAAAATTTCCGGCAATATCTGCCCAGAATTTTTCCGGTTCATGCACACTTTTCTGATAGGCGATTTTATATTCCTCAAAAGATTTTATTTGATACGGAAATGTCATGATTTGATGTTCATCTTTAATAAAGCAGGATGTATTGGAGGGAGAAATGGATCACCTTTTCAACACAAATTTTCTTCACTAAAAATAAAGATTATTTTAATTGAGTTCCCGGTAAATTTCTTCCATGATCTTAGAACGAACGTTCAATTTATTCAACAGCTCATTTCCGTTGGGATATACTCTGTTGCTGAGAAAAATAAAAATCAGGTCTTTTTCAGGATCTGCCCATGCAGCAGTACCTGTATAACCGGTATGACCAAATGTTCCCGGAGAGGCGGATAAACATGGATAAGGTTCCTTTCTAATAATGTTATCTTTTTCAGGTTTATCAAAACCAAGGCCGCGGCGGCTGATATCAACTCCGTAAGCTGTAAAAAGGTCTATGGTTGATTTCAGGAGATATTGTTTTCCATTGTAAAAACCGCCATTCGTTAACATTTGCATGATCTCTGCAAGATCAGCCGCATTGCTGAAAACACCTGCATGTCCCGAAACTCCTCCGAACATTGCGGCATTGGCATCATGAACAGAACCTTGTAATAATTGTGCACGAAACATCATTTCATTTTCTGTGGGTGCAATGGATAATTTGTCCATCTTTTGAATGGGTAAAAATCCGATTGATGAAAGTTGCATCGGTCCGTAAAAATATTTTGATACATATTCATTCAATGGCATTCCGCTGACCCTTTCCACCAACTTGCCCAGCAGAATAAAATCGTTATCACTGTAAATATATTTTTTAGCACCCGCAGGTGATGCTGCAATCGCTTCCATCATACAATAAGGCCAGTCGCAGCGCAGGTAAAGATTTTCAGCAACCGGAACCGAAAAAATGGCATCTTTTGAATGCTGATATAATGCCGGAAGTGGACGACCCTTTTCATCAACTGTATTTTTAAAAAATGGAATATAAGCTTCCATTCCTGCCTGGTGTAATAGCAGATCCCTGATGATAAAATTTTCTTTATTCGTGCCTTTTAATTCTATGATATATTCTGAAACAGGTTGATCTAGGGCAATTTTCTTTTCATCGTACAACTTCATCAGTGCAATAGTTGTTGCACAAATTTTTGTAATGGATGCGAGATCGTAAACTGTGGAGTTAGTTACAGAGGTGGTGTTTTCATAAGTGTAACTGCCAAACGCTTTTTCGTAAATTAATTTACCAGATTTTTTAATGAGTACTACTGCACCCGGCATGGCTTTTTTTTTACCGCATCATCTACGATTGAATCGATCCGTGGAAAAGAGGTATTTGCCAACTCTTGTTCATCTTTTTCCTGTAAAGCAGTAATTCCAAAACCATATCTATATTTTTCACAAACTGTAACCGGCAACGTGCCTTTGTAGGGAAGTTTACCGGCTAACATATCTGCAGCAGTATTGTGTACAGCTTCATCGTCTTCATAGCCAATCACCATATTTTCAGCATTGCACCAGTTTGCCGACGCATACGCATTGCCGAACAGAAAGATAATGTTTTGGGTGCCGCTGATATTATTTACCAATTGTAAAGCGTTTTTGCTGATATCAAAATTATTCGCCGGCCTGCGGTTAATATTGTGGATGCCTATAATGATCTTATCAAACCTGCCGGAAATGCTATCGGTAAGTTTCCTTGCTGAAATTGAATCAGGTAATAAGCTGCTGAAAAAAACAACAGCATCATGATCTTTTTTCATGCGTAAGGAAAAAGCATTATCTGACTTTAAGCCGATACCTATGTATGCAATTTTCTGCTTTTTATTATTTTGTAAAGGAAAGAAGGACGTATTTTTAGCTGATAATAAAGTAATAGCTTCTGCCGCCACTTTTTTTCTCATCTCAAAAACATTTGCATTCAGATCATGGGTAAGATTAACGGTTGAAATTTGCCCTGCATTATTAATCACGTAATAATATTTGGCCATCAACACTTTTTTGCAATGAAGGGCAATATCTTCCCAACTCAGGCGCTTATTCTCAATAGCTAATTTTATTTTCAAAATACTTTGTGGAACATCTGCCGGCAGACATAGCATGTCATTTCCTGCGATGAGTGATTCAACAGACGATTCTCCTTCGGGAAAAAATTTCTGTACGGCCTGCATATCCAGCGCATCTGTAAAAGTGAGTCCTTCAAAATGCAGATCGTCTCTTAATAATTTTGTTACATTTTTTGCAGAAAGAGAAGTAGCCATATTCGGCCGGTTCTCAATAGCAGGAATATAAAGATGTGCCATCATTGCACTCTCCACACCAGCACTAAATAAAGCACGGAACGGATATAATTCCAGAGAATCTAATTGTGTGAGTGATTTATTGATGACAGGAAGATCAAAATGAGAATCGGCTACCACATCACCATGTCCCGGAAAATGTTTTGCGCATGCCATAATCCCATTTTTCTGCATGCCTTTCATATAATCTATGGCAAAAGATGCCACTTTATATTTATCCTCGCCAAAACTACGGTCGTTGATCACCGGATTTCTGGGATTGTTGTTTACATCTGCTACCGGGGCATAATTTACGTGAATGCCTATACGTTTACATTGCTCTGCAACGATCTTTCCGTATTCCTGCATTAGCGTAGGATCTTTCATGGCACCTAACATCATCTGTTTGGGAAGCATCATTACAGAATCCAGAAATCTCTGCCCTACACCCCATTCTGCATCAATACAAACCATGATCGGTGTTTGCGCTAATTTTTGAAAACCATTTAAAAGTTCCGCCTGTTTAACCGGAGAACCCTGAAACAAACAAATTGCACCGATATTATATTTATTGATCAGATCTGTAACCTGCTGTTCGTAGAAAGTTACTTTATTATTTTTTACATCCAGGCTGGATAATCTTACCACCATCAATTGTGCGATCCTTTGCTCAGGTGATAAAGACTGATAAACACTATCGGCCCACCTCGAAGCCAGTTGAGCGGGGAGTGGTTTATGCTGGCCAAAAGAAATTAAATAACTAAGTATAAAAATGATGGTTTGGAAGTAGCGCATTTTCAGTGAATGGGATGTGTTATTTTTGATGTTACAAATTTCACCATTTTGCCTGATATAATACAATTGTTACCGGATAACATCGCCAACCAGATTGCTGCGGGTGAAGTTATTCAGCGGCCTGCCAGTGCGGTGAAGGAGCTGATGGAAAATGCCGTAGATGCAGGGGCTGATCATATTACATTAATTGTAAATGATGCCGGAAAAGCATTGGTGCAGGTGATCGATAATGGCAAAGGAATGAGCGAAACCGACGCCAGGATGGCATTTGAGCGACATGCCACCTCCAAAATAAAAAATATAGAAGATCTTTTTCGAATTAAAACGATGGGATTCCGGGGGGAAGCACTTGCCAGTATTGCCGCGGTTTCACAGGTAGAACTGAAAACAAAACGTGCGGAAGATGGTTCTGGTGTATTCATAGAGATTGAAAATAGTTTTGTTAAAAATCAGGAACCGGTGGCATTTAATGGCGGTACCAGTATTTCCATGAAAAATCTTTTCTTCAATGTTCCCGCAAGAAGAAATTTTTTAAAAAGTAATGCTGCTGAATTACGGCATATAGTTGATGAATTTATCCGGATCGCAATGGCATTTCCTGAAATTTTCTTTTCGCTTGTTTCCAACGGGCAGGAAGTTTTTCACCTGGAAAAAGGTTCATTAAAGCAAAGGATCATACAAATACTTGGTAATAATTATTCAGCTAAACTGGTGGCTGTAAATGAGCAAACCGATTACATGAACATTACCGGTTTTGTAGGTAAACCCGAAACGGCCAAGAAAACACGAGGCGATCAGTATTTTTTTGTGAACAACCGATTCATAAAAAGTGCCTACCTGAATCATGCGGTAATGAATGCTTTCTCCGAGATGATACCCAGGGATAGTTTTCCGATGTATACCATCTTCATTGAGCTGGATCCATCTGTGGTGGACATCAACGTACACCCTACAAAACAGGAAATAAAATTCGAAGATGAAAAGATCATCTATGCCTTTGTGCAATCTGCTGTAAAACATGCATTGGCCCAGTTTAGCATTACACCTACATTGGATTTTGAACTGGATGCATCTATTCAACAACTGGATTCAGTATCAAAACCACAAACGGAGGAAACCAGATCTGCTGCAACGGCTGCGCCTTTATTCAATTCATTTACACAAAAGCACCAGGCGCACTTTATTGAAAAGAAAAGCGATCTGAGACATTGGAAAGATTTTTACGAACCAGCAGCTAAAATTGCGGAAACTGTTTATCCGGCACAACAGGTGTTGCATAAACCCGTTGTAGAATTGCAGGATGTGATGCAAATACATCATTCTTACATTGTTGTGCAGAATGAAAATGGTTATATGTTGTTACAGCAGCAAAATGCACACGAACGTATTTTATATGAACGTTTTTTAAAAGCTATGGATGGAAAGGCCATTGCCACACAGCAAAGCCTATTTCCGGTTAATATTGAAATGACAGCATCGGATGCCGTTTTGATGATGGAGTTAATTCCCGATCTGAATTTGCTCGGGTTTCAGTTAGAACCTTTTGGGAATAATAATTTTATTATTCAGGGTACGCCTGCCGGGTTGTTGAATGGCAATGAAAAAGAGTTGATAGAAAAAATACTAGATCAGTATAAACATTTCAGTTCTGACATGAAATTCAGCAACCGCGAAAAATTATTAAGAACAATGGCTTTGCAGCAATCTATAAAAAGCGGTACTGTTTTATCAGAAAAAGAAATGCAGGCATTGGTGTTTGACCTGATGCAATGTGAAGTTCCAAATATTTCTCCCAACGGAAAACCAACATACATGACGTTTAGTAAATCTGATCTGGATAAAATGTTTGGTCGCTGATCAGAGATCCCGTACTTCCTTCAGGAATGATTCTATTTTTTTTCTTGCATGGCTCAATGGCCCGGGAATATTATTAGTGAGAATCGAAAATATCAGGAGTTTATTTTTTTTGTTCACGATATATCCACTCATACAATACACGTTGCTCATCGATCCTGTTTTTGCATGAATCGCAGCACCTTCTGACAGGAAATAATTTTTTAGTGTTCCTTCATTTCCTTTAGGTAAAAATGATTCCATTCTTTTCATACCGGCTTTCGATTTCAATTTGCGGAGAAGGTAAATGATGCCATCTGGAGTACATTGATTGTATCGGCTTAATCCTGAAGCATCTTTCCATTTGATGGGTTGCGGAAGATCATTGAATGCAACGGAAGAAACTGAATCAAAAATATTGTTAGTCATGATGCCGTATTGCAATTTGCTGATCATAAGCATCAGTTGTTCAGCAATAAAGTTATCGCTGTTTTTCATCATCAGCGCCATTACAGAATCACGATTTTGAGAATTCACAGTATATAATTGTGTTTCTTTTTCAATTATAGATGTATCAGTTATTGATATATTTTTATGTAAGGTGTCGCTCAATAATTTACAAACTAAAATATCAGAAGTAATGAATGGGATGGAAACAGGTTTCTGCTTTTCTGTTATTGTTGAAAAAATAAAAAGATTTTTATCGAATGATCTTTTTACCGAATAAAAATCATTTGAATTATTTATTAAAACAGGATAGATCGAATAGTCTTTAAATACAGGTATTGAAAACTGATTACTGTCAATTTTTACAACATTACCATACATAGGAAAGGAAGAACGTTCAGGCATGAAAGCTTCTTCATAATCATCCCACGACCATCCGCTTCCCCATTTTTTAAATGAATTATTTTCTTTTACAAGAAACAAAGGTTTTGTGGTATTTTTTAAAAAATCATATACACGTTGTGTGTGGAAAGAAGGATGTAAAAATGTAGGATCGCCTGTAGGATAAATATACACACCATCTTTATTTTCAAATACCTGAATGCCGGGAAGAGAGTCGGGTAAAAATTGAAGGCCCGCATACAAAGTGAAAAGTTTCATATTGCTCGCCGGCACAAAATATTTATCGGCATTATAACGGTAAACAGATTTTTCTATTTCAGTGTCATAAATACTGATGCCAACAAAACCGGCATGTAAAAGACTGTCGTTAATAATAATGGTGGCTTTATTTCCGACCTTTTTTTGAAGCGAGCAGGATATTAGTATAAAACAACAAACAATAAATATCCTGTTCATCTTAAATTTTTAAATTCTTTCCTGAATTCTTAGCCAGCGTTCCGGAATTTCATTGCTGGAAGCCTTTGTATAATCATCATAACTACAGGCAATAAATTTTTTATCAGGAAGCTGCATCCACCACCTGTTGGTTTTTTTACTTTGCAGAAAAACGGTTTCCACTTCAGCAAAAACGGTATGAAATTCATTGAAATTATGTCTGTCATTCAGGTTACTTTCCTGCATGCATTTATTTCTGCCATCAATAAAATACCAGATCATCTGGGCAATTTGTATAGCTGTGATATTGTGCAGGTCATCTTCATAATTGTATCCGTAAATTCCGGTTGTATTTACATTGCTGCTCATACCTGCATAACGCATTAATGTACAGGCCTCGGTTCCATCCAAACCATTAGGACTTGTTTTACTGGCCGGAGCATCGCTGTTTTTGATAGCACTGATATCAAAACTCACCATGTGCGAATTGCGCAGCACAGGTTCCATATCATCAATAGATGATTTAACCACACCAACTCTGTAACAATCGAATCTCAATTTATCCAACGTTTCAATCATACGCGGGTGAACAAAATAACTTTGAAATCCAATATGGTTATAATGTTTGATGATATTAGGTTCTGTGGTTAGCATATCAAGCAAAAAATTTTCGCTTCTTATCATGCTTTCACTTCGAAGGTCTATCATGGCATCAATGCAGGTAGCTTCAATATGATAGCCGGCATCACGGTAGGATTCATATTGTGCCATAGTGTTATCATGACTGCCGCCAATAATGAAAACTGTTTTCCCCATGGCTATCAGGTCACCGATCACTGCTTTTTGTGCGGCATATGAATCCTGGATGGTTGCACCCGTTTTAATATTTCCAAGGTCGGCAATCTGTATATCAGTATGCCAGTAATTTAACTGATACAATTGTTTACGAATTGCGTCGGCAGATTTTGAACCATCATTCACCTTTCTTGCACCTCTGTTTTCCTGAATTCCTACAATGATAATATCAGCGTGTTCTATATCCGGAATTTGTTCCTGATAAATAGATATATGTTTTGCAAGTAAACCATCAGAAACTGGCTGGTCATCCATAATAAAAGTGAGTGAAACCGGATCCAGATAAAGTGAGAAATCATTCATAATCAGAATTTGCAAAGCAAACCTAAATGATTGTACCGATATAAAGTAAATGGCGGTCAACATAATAGCACACCTATTTTTTGAAGTAATATTTTCTTTTTATGGAGGAATAAACACTTTAATAAACAATTTTTCAATTGAATCTTTTATTTGATTGTGCCTGCTGAATATGGCTGTCGTTTTGAATGTGCTTACCTTTGCAGAATAATTTTCAGCGTATGAGCAAGCAGGAAGTTTTGCAGGATGTGGTCATTAAATTTGCCGGCGATAGTGGTGATGGAATGCAGTTAACCGGCAATCAGTTCACGGTTAATACCGCTCTGATGGGTATTGACCTTGCTACCTTTCCTGATTTTCCAGCAGAGATCAGGGCCCCGATAGGCACCTTGCCAGGTGTAAGTGGTTTTCAATTACGATTCAGCAGTGACCGTGTTTTTACTCCGGGTGATGCATGCGATGTGTTAGTAGCCATGAATGCTGCAGCTCTGAAAGTAAATCTTAAATCATTAAAAAAAGGCGGTAAAATAATTGCCAATGTTGATGGATTTGATTCTAAAAATTTACGCCTTGCCAATTATCCTGAAGGCGTAAATCCACTGGAAGATCAAAGCCTTGAAAATTTTGAACTGATCCGTTTAGATGTTACCAAATTAACCCGTGAAGCACTGAAAGATTTCACCATGGGTACAAAAGAAAAAGACCGTGCAAAGAATATGTTTGTTCTGGGGTTTTTGTACTGGATGTACAACCGCGACATGGATAATACCGTTGCATTTCTGCAGGAAAAATTTGGTAAGAAAAAAGATATTTTAGAAAGTAATATTAAGGTATTGCAGGCGGGTTATAATTATGGAGACACCACGGAAACTTTCACCACACGTTATGCGGTGGAAAAAGCTAAAATGGAACCCGGAACGTATCGTTCTATTATGGGTAATCAGGCGTTGGCATATGGAATTATTGCAGCCTCGCAAAAAGCAGGTTTGCCTTTATTTCTGGGTTCTTATCCCATCACGCCTGCTTCTGATATTTTGCATGAATTAAGCCGTTATAAAACTTTTGGGATCCGTACTTTTCAGGCCGAAGATGAAATTGCTGCAATAACTTCGGCAATAGGTGCCAGTTATGGCGGATCACTGGGAATAACCACCACTTCCGGTCCCGGTATGGCTTTAAAAGCGGAAGCGATGGGCCTGGCGGTTATGCTGGAAATTCCTTTGGTAATTTTTAATATACAACGCGGCGGTCCGAGTACAGGATTACCTACCAAAACAGAACAAAGTGATTTACTGCAGGCATATTATGGCAGAAACGGAGAATGTCCAATGCCGGTAATTTCCTCAGCAACACCTACAGATTGTTTTGATGTGGCTTTTGAAGCCGTGCGTATTGCCGTAGAACATATGACGCCCGTGATTATGCTGAGCGACGGATACATTGCGAATGGAGCTGAACCATGGCGTTTTCCTTCCGCAAAAAATCTTCCTGAAATAAAAATTCATTTTAAAGAAGGTCTTGCTGAAAATGAATTACAATACCAGCCTTACCAGCGGGATGAAAAACTGGTTCGGGCTTGGGTTAAACCAGGAACGCCTGGCCTTGAACATCGCATTGGTGGATTAGAAAAACAAGATATCACCGGAAACATCAGCTACGATCCGGAAAATCACCAGCATATGGTGAAAACGCGTCAACAGAAAGTAGACAATATCGCCTTAAATATTCCGCTGCAAAAATTGGATAGTGGTCCTGAAAAGGGGAAATTGCTGGTAGTAGGATGGGGAAGTACTTATGGCGCCATCAAAAGTGCAGTTGCAGAAATGCTTCAGCAGAATCAAGCAGTTTCGCATATGCATATTCGTTACCTGCGTCCTTTCCCTTCCAATCTTGCAGATATTTTTAAGAATTTTGACCACATTTTAATACCGGAATTGAATAATGGCCAATTGATAAAAATTATTCGTGATCAGTATATGGTGGATGCAAAAGCCATCAATAAAATAATGGGTATTCCTTTTACAAAAGCAGAACTGGTAGAAGAAATAAAAAAGTTCCTGTAATAAAAAAACCGCTTTTTTCAGAGCGGTTTTTTTAAGTATAAGATGTTATAATTAACGGATCTTTTCTCTGCCGATTAATAATCCAAGTTTTAAATTAAAAGAAAAGAAAGCATCTTTTTGAGAAGGGCTCCCTCTTTTTGCACCACCTTGCGGGCCATTCTTATTAACAAGCTGACGGTCGTTCATAGCAAGAGCATCCCGTAAGGTGCTTCCTGATAAATAATTCTGGAACAATGCTGGGTCAATGTAAGATGTGCTTACATCATCCAGGTAATCTGTAAACAATTTTCTATAAACAAATTCACCTCTCACATTTAATAAGGGCGACAATTCATATTTAATACCAAGGCCCAAAGGAATACTCATCTGCTGAAGTTTGTACACTTTTCTGTCAGGATATTCCGAAAATCCCTGACCTTCTGTTCTTAATGGTTGAAGATCTACCCAGCGGTTTCCCAACTGACCTTGAGGATTGAAAGAGAAAAATCCTACACCGGCCAATACATAAGGACTGTAACGTGGAGGTTCTACATCTTTACTTTCCCAGGTGATAAATAAAAACAAAGGATGGAACTCTGTAATAAGTGAAACTTCTGTAATACTTGTTCTGAAATTTAGATTTCTGTTGAAACGTTCTTTGGCAATATCCGTTACACCAGCCAAAACATTATCATTTGCTTCCAGTTTTCCGAATGCTCCCTCGAGTCGTAAAGCAATGGCATTTTTATATAATGCACTAAAATATACGCCACCACCCATTTTGGTAGTGCCCATGATAAGATCTTTCGTGAATTTTCCACCAATTCCTTTTTTTCCGCCTATATCGGTGAAAGAATTAAAGGCATTCAGGGAACCACCTACTTCAAAAACCACCGGATTATCATAGTAATCACTATTGTAAAAATAGTATTGTGCAGTAGTGGTTTTTGTAAGTCCTGTTAAGATAAAAGCGAGTAGCAGGAATGCATAACGTTTCATTAATAATCCTTTTAAATTTTATATTCCGTCAATAACAGAATAGGCTTCACAAATTACGGTAAAATTCTTTAAATCTCTGCAACGGTTTTTTTCACTTTATTATAGTAACGGCAGGCACCTTTAAGCGGGCAAACGCTGCATTTCGGACTTCTGGCGGTGCAAATATATCTTCCGTGTAAAATCAACCAGTGATGAGACACATGAACATACTGTTCCGGAATATGGGAGATCAGTTGTTTCTCTGCCGCTAAAGGTGTTTTAGCGCCAGTGGTTAATCCTAACCGGGCACTAACCCTGAAAACATGTGTATCTACGGCCATATTCGGCTGTCCGTCAATAACTGACGTGATTACATTAGCCGTTTTTCTTCCTACCCCGGGCAGTTTTATCAGCTCTTCCACTGCCATAGGCACCTGACCATTAAATGCTGTCATCAGTAATTTTGCCATTCCCTGCAGATGTTTCGCTTTATTATTGGGATAAGATATGCTACTGATTAAACTGAAAATTTCCTCAACACTCGCTTCACTCAGGCTTTTCGGATCAGGAAATTTTTTAAAAATAGCGGGTGTAGTTAGGTTTACTCTTTTATCAGTGCATTGAGCGGAAAGTATAACGGCTACCAGCAACTGGTAAGGATTATCGTATAACAATTCTGTTTCCGCATCAGGTGCATGTTCCAGAAAATAATTGATCAAAAATTGATACCGTTCCTTTTTTTTCATAAAAAAACCCTGTTCATGGAACAGGGAACAAATATTTCATCAAAAAGTTATGCTTCTGAATTGATCGCTTTAGTACCGTAAGCTAAAATTTTATCTATACTTTGCTGACGAGGAGAATAGCTGATTTCCTCAAGACTTTCCATGGAAATGATCATTTCATTCATGGATTCCTGTAAACGGTAATCAGATTCTAACGCTGATTTTATGGCGATCGTCAGTTCGGGTGACGTTTCATTGTATAAAAATAACAACAGGTCGTCGGGTGTAATACTGTTCATATTTGTAATCCGTTTTGAAGTAAAAAAATCATTATCCGATTATTAAACGGGGCACTGGATTAAATATTGTATCTGATTGGGTATTTTTTTCGTTTTTTATGGGGAATTTACTATGAAGACATCCTCGTTATCTTTTTTCATCAAGTATTTTTCCCTTGCATACTTCTCTATTGTTTGAGCACTTGTTTTAAGCAAACTCAGCTCCTGGCGTGTATTATGGATCTTTTTCTGCAGGTGTTTTTCGCTTTTTTCCAGATCACTGAGTTTCTCTATTCTGTTGGCGATCAACGACCAATCTTTAGGATCAAAAAAAATCATCCATACCACGAATAGTAATGTGGCGATGATGTATTTGTTCTTAAAAAAGGTGACTACTTTCTTATTCATTTCCTGATTTATCAAATTTCAGCATTTTATCCGGAGTTTGATAAATTTTTTTGACTGAAAATAAAAAAAGCTTCATCGACGGATGAAGCTTATAATAAATTTATTGAAGGTTATTTACCGAACCTGATTTTACCTGCGGGATATGTTCCGTTTTCGCCAAGCATTTCTTCGATTCGTATAAGTTGATTGTATTTAGCCATACGATCACTGCGTGATGCCGACCCCGTTTTAATTTGTCCGCAATTTAATGCCACTGCAAGGTCTGCAATCGTACTGTCTTCTGTTTCCCCGCTTCTATGGCTCATGATGGTGTTGAAGCCATTATTTTGTGCAAGGCTTACGGCATTCATAGTTTCTGTAAGTGTTCCAATCTGGTTTACTTTAACCAACAAGGCATTTCCGATCTTTTCATCGATACCTCTTTGTAATCGTTTTACATTGGTTACAAAAAGATCATCTCCTACCAGCTGGCATTTAGCGCCAACGGCATCTGTAAGCATTTTCCATCCTTTCCAGTCATCTTCTGCCATTCCATCTTCAATGGAGATGATGGGGTACTGACGGCACCAGTCTTCCCAGTATTTTACAAGTTGTTCACTGGTCATTTTCTTTCCGTCGCTCTTATGGAAAATATATTTTTTCTCTTTGGCATTCCATAATTCACTGTTAGCAGCATCCATGGCAATGGCAATCTGTGAACCTGTTTTATAACCCGCGGTTTGAATGGCGGTCAAAACAGTTTCGATAGCTTCTTCATTACTTTGAATATTGGGAGCAAATCCACCTTCATCACCCACATTGGTGCTGTATCCCTTTTTCTTTAATACATCTTTAAGCGCATGGAAAATCTCAACGCCCCAGCGCAAACCTTCACTAAAACTGGAAGCACCTACTGGCATCACCATAAATTCCTGAAAATCTATCTTATTATCGGCATGCGCACCGCCATTTAAAATATTCATCATCGGAATGGGAAGCACTCTGGAATTGGTTCCACCGATGTACCTGTATAAGGGAAGACTGCTTTCCATAGCGGCAGCCTTAGCTACTGCAAGACTAATGGCCAGCATAGCATTTGCACCGAGTTTACTTTTATTTTCAGTTCCATCCAGATCGATCATCAAGGTATCAATGCCGGTTTGGTCAGTAACATCCCAGCCCAGTAATTTATCTGCAATGGTGGTGTTTACATTTTGAACGGCTTTTAGAACCCCTTTTCCTCCATATATTTTTTTATTTCCGTCTCTCAATTCCATCGCTTCATGCATGCCTGTACTGGCACCACTCGGTACGGCTGCACGGCCCATGTGTTCATTTTCTGTAATAATTTCCACTTCGATGGTAGGGTTACCGCGACTGTCTAATATCTGCCTTGCATGTACGGATGCGATGTAGCTCATCTGTATAATATTTTAGTTGTAGAAAATAATTTCCGGAATTTGCTGCAAAGAAACAATGTTTGAAGAAGGCATCCAAATGCGATCAGGCCGAAGTAAGATCTTTAAATACGTTTTCAAGGGATTCTGTTTCGCTGGTAAGCGAGATAATGCTGAGGTTATGATTTATACTTAACTGAAGTATTTTTTTTCTGATGGAGGCAGGGTCGTTGGATATGATCTTCCAGTGCTGAGTAGGGTCTGCAGATAATGGAATTAGAGTGCCTTCTATATTTTCAAATACTGATGCAGATACAGCTTCCTGAAACTGAACGATCACAGATGTGCCCGAGGTTCTGTTTCGGATATTTGCCAGCGTATCATCCGCAACAATATTTCCTTTATTAATGATGATCACCCGGTCGCAAATTGCTTCTACTTCCTGCATGATGTGCGTGGAAAATAATACGGTTTTATGTACAGCCAGTTCTTTGATAACCGAACGGATCTCCGTTAGCTGATTGGGATCCAGCCCGGAAGTGGGTTCATCCAGTATCAAAACTTCAGGGTCATGTAATAAAGCTGCGGCAAGTCCTACACGTTGTTTGTATCCCTTGCTCAACTGACCGGTTTTTTTATGTGCTTCCGTTGTTAATCCAACTTTCTGAATTACTTCTTCTATTCTTTTTTTAGCATCTTTCATTTGATGAATACCTGCCATAAAATACAGGTATTCGCGAACATACATATCATAATACAATGGATTCGCTTCGGGTAAATAGCCGATCTTTTTTTTGGTTTCCAACCCATGGCTGTCTGTGGAAATACTATTTATATGAACATCGCCTGCATCTGCTGTTACATAGCCGGTGATGATTTTCATAGTGGTTGATTTGCCTGCACCATTCGGGCCTAAAAAACCTACAATTTGCCCTTTAGGAATAGAAAATGAAATGTCATTCAACGCTATTTGCGTTCCATATTTCTTTGTTAGATGGCTAACCGTTAATGACATATTCAGTAAAATTATGAAGCCGGTGAATCATTGTTGGGTGGTGCCGGTTTGTTTTGTGGCGGGCGGTTCCCCTGCGGTTTTGGCCGGTTTTGCTGAGGCCTGTTTGGCTGTTGCGGCGGCCTTTGCTGTCCTTGTTGTGGTGGTCTTTGCTGTTGATTATTCCGTTGATCAGACGGCGCTGGTCTTTGCTGTTGGGGTGCACGATTTTGCTGTTGCTGCGATCCTGGCTGTTGTGTTCTGGGTGGCCTTTGTGTTTGTGAAGCCGTACCCTGAGCCTGTTGCGGTTTTTGATTATTTTGTGGACGTGGTTGCTGACTACGCTCTTTTTCTCTACGTTTACGAGTGGTTTTTTCCAGACTTTTCAAACTGATCTGACCGACAAGATCAGCATATTCCGGCTCAATTTCTTTTGGTTTACCGGTTTGCAACTCTGCGGTTTCCAAAACATCCGGCCTGATACCTTCGCGGTTTTGGGCTTTTATTTTCTTTACCATTTCAATGGAAACAGGATAATGCTTGTTGCTGTCAGCCATTGTATACCACATTAAATTGCGGAAAATATCTTTCTTAATCAGAAAAGCCCGGCCTTTAGCTATTTCAAGTATATCAGCGTCATTGGGAAAAAATTGTAATGCATCCAGGTAGGTATCCAATTCATAATTCAAACAACATTTTAAACGGCCGCATTGTCCGCTCAATTTGGTTTGATTGATACTCAAATTCTGATATCGTGCAGCATTGGTATTTACACTTTTAAAATCGGTAAGCCAGGTAGCACAACATAATTCACGGCCACAACTGCCGATACCGCCTACTTTTCCGGCTTCCTGCCTCGCACCTATCTGGCGCATTTCTACTTTTACTTTAAATTCTGAAGCATAAAGTTTGATGAGTTCCCGAAAATCCACGCGGTCATCCGCTATATAAAAAAAAGTTGCTTTTTTACTATCTGCCTGAATTTCAACTTCCGCCATTTTAAGTTCAAGCTTTAACTGGCGGGCCATTGCTCTGCTCCGAATCAGTACGTGCGCTTCCTTAGCTTTGGCCTCTTTCATTTTGGCAAGGTCGTTTTCAACCGCAATTCTTAAAATGCGTTTTATATCCGGACTTTTTTCATCTATATTATTTTTCTTTAACTGTAAACGAACCAGTTCGCCCGTTAAATTAACCATACCTACATCGAATCCGTTAACACCTTCAACAGCCACCATCTGGCCTTTTTCAAAATAATGTAATGAAGAATTTTTAAAGTAATCTTTTCGACTACCATTATTAAAGGATATTTCAACGATCCGGCAACTGCTTTCAGGATCTGCATAAGGCAGATTTGCCAGCCAGTCATGTACATTCATTCTATTGCAACCGCCGCTTGCACAATTCCCATGGCTTTGACAACCACCCGGGGTACTGCCACTTCCACAACTTCCACAACCCATTTATATAGATTTATACAATTAAAAATGTTTGAGACTTTTGTCTTTTATCTATTTGAAAAGGCATGGCCAGATCAAACTCAATTTACCAAAATTAATGTTTTGTTGCTGATAATGTGATATAACCGGATGGTAAGCGCGTGAAATAACAACTTAGCGTTGGCATTTCGTTCAATATAATAAGTAGCTGCATCCATTTCCTTAACGATGGCTTCCTGTTGTTCTAACGAGCATATTTTGTTTAGCCTTACTGCAAAATCAGTAGTTGATCCTGATTCTGTGGCTGCTGCTAATTCGATTCCTAAGGCATTAATCCGGATAGCATGTTCAAGTAAGTGTGTAAAATATTTTAAAAATTGTTTTTGCTTTTCCCGACCGGTTTTAGCGATTTCATCAATCCATTTCACCTGTGCAGAGGGTCCGGTTTTCAAAATGGCATTCAGCCAGTCCCTTAAAGTTAACTCCCAGTCATCGTCCGCGTGTTCCAGTAAGGCAAGTGCTTCATGAAAATTGCCACCGCTGATGTTTGCAATTTTTTTTGCCTTAATGCCATCGATTCCTTTTTCTTCCAGTGCCCGCTGAATATCATCAGATCTAAGTGAAGGAATCCTGATAAGTTGCGTTCTCGACAAAATGGTCATTAAAATACTGGCCTGGTTTTCTGCAACCATGAGGATCAGTGTATCCGGAGGCGGTTCTTCCAGAACTTTCAATAATTTATTACCATTGTTTCCAAGAGCCTCGGGCATCCAGATGATCAATACTTTATATCTGCTCTCGAAACTTTTGAGGTTGATATTTTTAATAATCTCATTACACTCATGCACATTAATATTTCCCTGCCTGTTTTCTGCGCCAATGAATTGCAGCCAGTCGAAAGCATTTGCATATGGATGATCCGTAATAAAATTTCTGAATTCAGTTATATAATCTGCAGAAACCGGCTTATCGCTTTTTTTGGAAATTACAGGAAATGAAAAATGTATATCCGGATGTATAAGTGCCGCTGCTTTTTTACAGGCAGCACATTCGCCACAGGAATCTGAAAGAAAAACGGATGCTGCTGGTGGTGTATTAAATAATGCCGAACCAAACATGTCCGGTTTTTTTTCCTGTGGATGTACCCGTTCGCAAACTATGTATTGGGCAAATGCACGTGCAAGTGATAATCCTCCGGTTCCTTCTTTTCCTAAAAAAAGTAAAGCATGGCTCAGGTGATTACCGGTAACCATCTTTACCAATTGTGATTTCATTTCTTCCTGCCCGATCAACTTGCTGAATTGCATAGCTGCAAAGTAATAAAATGAAAATGGATTATAACAATTTCACGATATCATCGCTGAGCGGGTTTACACCACTGTCGAATTTTTTAATTAACCGGCCTTCCTCGTCTAACAAAAATTTATTGAAGTTCCATTTTATCTCTGCGTCAAGCACACCATTCAGTTCCTTGTGTGTAAGCCAGTTATACACAGGGGCTATATCATTTCCTTTCACTGTTATTTTTTCAGCCATTGGAAAAGTAACACCATAATTTTTCTGACAAAAAGATTTGATCTCTGTATTGCTTCCCGGTTCCTGTCCGCCAAAATCATTGGCAGGAAATCCCACAATTACCAGTTTGTTTTGATATTGCTGATACAATTTTTCAAGTTCAGCATATTGAGGTGTATAGCCACATTCAGAGGCGGTGTTTACGATCAATATTTTTTTTCCTTTGAAAGAAGCAAAATTAATTTCTTCGCCTGTTAATGATTTTACTTTGAAGTTATGTACAGAGGTTTGTTGCATAGCGGGTGTTATAACGTTGGTATTTTGTTGTGTTTTTGAAGCAGGTGTATTGCACGACAGCAGGGCAATAAAGCAGAAGTATTTTAGCATATTATTGTTTTTCGTAGCAGCCAATATCGGGCAAGCCCACATTTCTGTTTTTATTATCGAGATCGGTTGTGAAACCTGTATTTGTTCCTTTATCTATAACAGGTGAAGCAGGATTATTGTTGATTCTAAAATCAAAATATTTATTATAGCTATCAATGCTGTCGAATAACGGATCTTCATTTCTGATAACGGAAATAAAGTTGGTATGTGGCGGATCCGACAGCGCTTTCAACAAACTGTGGTCAAGTGTTACATTAAATGTTGTATTGCCGTTTTTTACAATTTCCATTTCAGTATCAAGGGAAGAATTGTCCCCCCAAATAATACAGTTCGTAAAATCCGCTGTAACATCATTAAAATAGGAAACTCCATTTAAGGTATAGGTATCCGATAAAAAAATTGCCGGTTTGGTATGGTATAAATAACTGGTGGTATATGTTGCAAAGTTGCAATGCGTAAATTGAAAATTACCACCGCCTTCTGCTTTCAAATTATAGGTACAATTGCTGAACAGGGAATTGTCTGCCTGAACAGAACTATTAATAGCATATATCCCGGCATCAAAAGCATTTTCTATAATACATTGGTGTAACAATAATTTCGGATTAGCATTAAGAGATGGAGATTCTATCCTTAATGCCTGAAATGCATTTTTAAAAGTTGCGAAGCTGGCTACATTATCAACACTTGTTGAACGAAATTGTATGCCTTGCCATCCGCCTGGTATATCACGATAATATTCATCCAATCTGTCGCCCCTGAAAATCACCGGCTCACCATACGTACCATTAATCTTTAAAGTACCATCAACAATAAAAGGCGTATTTGCTTTTACATATATTTTAGTGCCCGCATTTATCTGTAAAGAAGCGGTGGTATCTATCCGGAAATTCCCGGTGATCACATAAGGAAGATCATTGTTCCAGATCATATTTCCTTGTATCAGTGTATTATTAAGGAAATGAGCATTTTGTCCATAGGCCTGCAGTTGTACAAATTTTTGATTACCATTATATATAATGGATATACTGTCGTTGATCAAAAATGGCAAATTTGCTGCGGTTGGATTTATTCGTACTGTCACAAAAACATATATACTGTCGTTCGCTTCCATTTCGAGTTGTGTTAACTCATTGGCGTTGATACCATCAATATTCAATGAATATGCAGAATTAGGTGCACCCATTAATTTAATGGAACTGATCTTTAATTTCTGATCATTATTATTGATGATTTTAAAACTTTGGGTAATGGAACCGGTAGTTGTAAATACCGTATCAAATTTTATTGAATCTTCACTGAGCCGTAAAAGCGCATCGGCACTTGTAATAAAAGCATCTTTTTTACACGAGGAAAAACAAATAAAAAACAATACAACAAATGAAAATAATATTCGCATCATAACAAATCTACAATAACTTATTTACTTGCATAAGCAAGAGAAGATACGGAAACAGATGTTCCTGAAATGCCCAGTATCTTGCTTCCGCAGGCTTCAATGCTGGCGCCGGTGGTAATTACATCATCTACCAGTAAAATATTTTTGCCATATAAAACTTCCGGTTCTTCTACTTGAAAAATTTCTGCAACATTATTCCAGCGCTCGGTTCTGTTTTTTTTTGTTTGTGTCTGTGAATCATATTTGCGAACTACATTATTTTCAAGTGTTGGAATATTCATTTTGGCTGAAATTCCTCTACAGATACTGGACGCCTGATTATAACCGCGTTGAAATTCTTTTTTTGGATGAAGCGGTAAGGGAATGATCACATCTATGTTTTTGAACCGATTACTTTTTAATAAAGATTCGCCGGTGAGATGGCCTAGATATTCACCTATTTCCTGATTTCCTTTATATTTCAACTGGTGAAGAAGTCTTTGAACGATCTCGTGCTTCATGAAATAAAATTCGCTGTGTGCGGCACGGATATGAAGCCTTCCATAAAATATTTTTTCGATTGGGTTGTTTTCAAATGATGCGAATGATGTTCTGGGTAAAGAGGCTTTACAGGAAATACATATCAATTCATGTTTTTCCAGAAGGTCGCTTCCGCATCCGTTACAGCAATGCGGATATAATAAATGAATCAGCGATTCGTAATATCTTTTTAGCAACATCATTGAAATAAATATTCATAAACTTCCTGCACACGTCCCAACGCTATAACTTCTATATCAAACTTAGAAGTATCAAACCCTTTTGCGTGATATTTTGAAATGATCATTTTTTCAAATCCTAATTTTTCAGCTTCTGCCACCCGTTGCTCAATTCTGTTAACCGCACGTATCTCCCCACTCAAACCAACTTCCCCTGCAAAGCAGGTTAGCGCAGGAAGAGGCACATCATCATAACTGCTGAGCAAAGCACAAACGATTGCCAGATCAATCGATGGGTCTTCTACTTTTATACCACCGGCAATGTTTACAAAAACATCTTTCACACCAAAGTGAAAACCTCCGCGTTTTTCCAGTACTGCTAATAATAATTGTAATCGGCGCAGATCAAAACCAGTAACGGTTCGTTGAGGTGTTCCATAAACACTTTGCGTAACGAGTGCCTGTGTTTCTATGAGCAAAGGTCGCAGGCCTTCCATAGTTGCAGCAATTGCAATTCCACTTAACTGATCTTCTTTGTTGGAAATTAATATCTCACTGGGGTTACTCACTACACGCATTCCGGTATTGGTCATTTCATAAATTCCCAGTTCAGATGTGGATCCAAATCGGTTCTTCAATGTGCGGAGTATCCGGTAGGTATGGTGACGGTCACCTTCAAATTGCAATACCGTATCCACCATATGCTCCAGTATTTTAGGCCCTGCAATGTTGCCATCTTTGTTGATATGCCCGATGAGGAATACCGGTGTATTGGTTTCTTTAGCAAAGTGTTGTAATTCTGCTGCGCATTCTCTAATCTGACTGATGCTTCCTGCTGATGCATCTATAAAAGGTGATTGTAAAGTCTGGATAGAGTCTACGATCACCACCTGTGGCCGGAGTTTTTTAATTTCCTGAAAAATGATCTGTGTGTTGGTTTCAGTAAGCAGGTAAAAATCTTTTTTAGGAGCAGCGATTCTGTCAGCACGCATTTTTATTTGTTGTGCACTTTCTTCACCACTGATATATAACACTACAACATCCTGTAATTGTAAACCATTTTGTAAAAACAAAGTTGATTTACCAATGCCGGGTTCACCTGCTACCAGTATAATACTTCCTAAAACAATACCGCCACCTAAAACACGATTTAATTCTGCATCTGCTGAAATAATTCTTTCTTCTTCACCACTTATGATGGATGAAAGTGAAACGAGTTTTGTTTTTTTATCTGCATTGAAATCTTTCCATTCATCTTTTGCGACTGGTTCATTTTTTTTTGCAATTACTTCTTCAACAAAAGTATTCCACTGATTACACGATGGACATTTACCTAACCATTTCGCACTTTCCTGTCCGCAGTTCTGACAAAAAAAAGCTGATCTCAACTTACTCATTTAGTAAAAGTAGTTGCAATCATCACAACAAAAAAAATCATGAAGGGGAATTAAAAAAACTGCGTTCTGAAAATTTTTTAAAAGTAAAAGGGTCAACATTTCTGCTGACCCTTTGTACTTACTAACCCATTAAATTCTATTGCTAAATTACAATTTGCCTCCACATAAACAAATAATTTTTTGGGC
The DNA here is from genome assembly GCA_031411115.1 of Bacteroidota bacterium. Taxonomy (GTDB): domain Bacteria; phylum Bacteroidota; class Bacteroidia; order Chitinophagales; family Chitinophagaceae; genus Ferruginibacter. Next base: position 54,067 of record JANOAO010000072.1, on the reverse strand, counting down.
ATGTGCATAAATTATCAATAAGGGTAAATGATTATATGTATTCGAATGTTAGAACATTAAAATGCTGATAGTCAATTAAATACAGTCTAAAATATATCAACAGAACAGGAAATTAAAAGCTCAAATCAAGCTAAAAAATTTTAAAAAAATTTGATTTATATTTCAAACTGGTTTATGTTTGAAAAATTAAATTGTCTGATGAAACTACTCCTGATTTTTATTTTTATTTCTTGTTTTTATACTTTGGTTTCTGCGCAAACAATGGTGACAGGAACCATCATTTCCACTAAAAACAAACCCATAAGTGGGGTGAGTGTAACGTTGAAAGATACCTATGACGGTGCTACTTCAGATTCTGCCGGCCGGTTCAAAATGGAAACCTCGGAATCGGGCAAACAGGTACTTATTTTTTCATATACCGGATTTAAATTATATGAAGAAATTGTCATTTTGGAAGGAAAACCTATCGTTCTGAGCTTTTCAATGAAAGAAATGATAACGGAGCTAAAAGCAGTTGTTCTCACAGCAGGTGCTTTTGAAGCCGGAGATCAGAAAAAAGGGACAGTTTTGAATGCATTGGATATTGTTACTACTGCCAGTGCGCAGGGAGATGTTACCGGAGCAATAAAAACACTACCTGGAACACAGCAAGTAGGTGAAACGGAAGGTTTATTCGTACGGGGCGGCACAGCTACGGAAAGTAAGATATACATTGATGGAACGGTTGTCAATAATTTTTTTTACAGTAGCATCCCCGGAATAGCATCCCGTGGGAGGTTCAACCCTTTTTTATTTAAAGGAACTGTTTTTAGTTCCGGTGGTTATTCTGCTTTATATGGACAGGCACTTTCTTCTGCATTAATCCTCGAATCCAAAGACCTTCCAGAAAGAACGGAAGCTAATTTATCTCTGTCTGTAATTGGCCTGGGCGGCGGTATACAAAAACTTGCCAAAAATAAAAAGTCATCATGGGGCGTCACTTATAATTACACCAATTTATGGCCTGCATTTAAACTGATTCCACAAAAACAGGATTTCTTTAATGCGCCATTGTACCATAATGGTGATGCGAATTTCAGAATCAAAACCAATAACGGGTTTATAAAGTATTATGGATATGCCAACTGGAGCAGGGTGGGAATCAGGGATCAGGATATTGACTCAACAGATTTCAACAATGCCCTCCGGTTAAGAAACATCAATATTTATCAAAACATACATTGGCGCGAAAGGTTAGGTAAAGGGTGGAAGATCACACTTGCATTGAGTTATTCAAATAACCGGGATAATTTTCAAAATGAATTACAAAATGCAGAAGGCGAAAAATTGCTGATCACCAATCCCTCTGGATATGCATTCAAAAATTTTGATCTTGAAACCAATGCATCCTTTCTTCAGGGCAGAATGGTAGTGGAAAAAAAATTAGCAGGATTGAATATGATCCGTTTTGGTGCTGATCATTTTATCAGTAAAGAAACTTCCCATTTTACATTATATGATGGCAGCCGTTTTTCAGAAAAATTAAATGATCGTCTCACCGCTGCCTTTGCAGAAACTGATGTATATCTTACCAATGATCTGGCTGCTAAAGTGGGCACGCGTGCGGAGTATGACAGGCTGATTGATCAATGGAATGTAGCACCGCGTTTGTCTTTGTCTTACAAAATAAATGATAAAAGCCAGGCATCTTTTGCATATGGCATTTTTTACCAAAATCCAGAATCAAAATATTTACCCGCTGTTAATGATAGTATTCAATTTTCAAAGGCAGCGCATTATATTATACAATATCAGCGGTTAACAAAAAACAAAAGTTTCCGTGCAGAAATATTTTATAAAGATTATGATGATCTTATAAAAACTACCGATAATGGAAGGGGAAGATTGGTTGCCGGTAACAATAACGGAAGGGGCTTTGCAAAAGGTATAGAGTTTTTCTGGAGAGATAAAGCTTCTATTAAAAATCTTGATTATTGGATTTCATATTCGTACCTCGATACAAAACGTGATTTCTTAAATTATCCATTTGCTATTCAGCCTTCATTTGCAACTGCTCACACAGCATCACTGGTGATGAAAAAATTTGTTTTGAAATGGAAGACGGGTTTTAATCTCAGTTATACTTATGCAACCGGAAGACCCTATTATCAATTCAATTATAATACGCAAAACAATAAATACGAGATCGCAGATCAGGGCAAAACGATTCCTTATAATAACCTTGCTTTCAGTGTAAATTATTTGCCAAAACTCGGCGATCAGAATGCAAAGAAATTTATTGTATGGGTATTGTCGATTTCAAATGTACTTGGACAAAAGCAGGTGTTCAGTTATAACTACGCAACACTTTCTAATCGCAAAGCGGAAGTTGGTCCGCCTTCTAAAAGATTTGTATTCATAGGTTGCTTCATCAGTTTTGGTATAGACAGAACAGAAGATGCCATCAATAATAATTTGTAAAAAAATAAAATCATTTATCATGAAAACTGTCATCGCTTTTTTATTCCTTTTTTGTGTTTCAACAACACAGGCACAATCACCGAAATTTAAAATGATCATGCAGAAAAATATTTCTCTGATCGACTCCAGTTTTAAAACTTATGAAACAATTTTACAACTGGCTAATAGTTTTGAAAGGATAGCAAATGCAGAAAAAAAAGAATGGCTGCCTTATTATTATGCAGCATTCCTTCAGGTGAATTATGCTTTCCGGCAGGAAGATAAATCAGGCGTGGATGCTATTGCAGACAAGGCAGATGAACTAATCAGTAAAGCTGATTCGTTATCACCGGGAAACTCGGAGATCAATTGTATAAAGAGCATGATTTTTTCTTGTCGATTGATGGTGGACCCTCAGACCAGGTATATGAAGTTCGGACAAAAAAGTGCAGCCCTGATTGATCTGGCTATTCAACAAAATCCAGAGAATCCAAGGCCTTTATTTTTAAGAGCGCAATCCCTGATATATACGCCGGAACAATTTGGAGGCGGTTGTAAAAATGCTTTGCCTGTTTTGGAAAAGGCAGCAGAAAAATTTATTGCTTTCAAACCAGCAAGTGAACTCGATCCTTCCTGGGGAGAATCTATCAATATCCAATTAATGGCTGGCTGTAAAAAATAAAGAATGGATTTTAAAGAACTGGATCCTCTGTTACATTCACAATTACGATTAGCTGTAATGAGTATTCTCATGCAGATCAGGGAAGAAGAGTTCACGCTTATCAAAGAAAAAACAAGGGCTACTGCCGGGAACCTTAGTGTTCAGATTCAAAAACTGAAAACTGCCGGTTACGTTGAAATCATAAAACAGTTTAAAGAAAATTATCCGCAAACCATTTGCAGAATCACGAAGAAAGGAGCAGATGCATTTGAGAATTATTTTAAAGCCTTACAATCTTATGTTCAGCAATCATAAAAGAAGGCTGCCCTTTCAGACAGCCTCTTTCTTTTTGGATTGCTTTTACAAGCTTTGAACTTTATTTTTTAAACGTCAATGAGTGTGCACGTATTAATTAATTTGTCTGTAGAATACTTACGAACATTTCAGGAGACCTAAACCATACTCCAGCGTTTGCCTGATTAAAATGACCGGATAAAGCTTTAGAAGGGATATTAAGAAAAGAATGAAGGTTGTAAAAATTGAAAATTAATTTCATAAATCAAAGTGTTTTGAGAAATTAATTGTAAATCACTGAAACAGTCAACAATTAAGCATTTTGTATGTTTACATTTGACGTATGGAACCGGTAGCACAGGTAAGTGGACTTACAAAAATATTTGAGGGCAAAACGGTCGTGAATGATCTTTCATTTACAGTACAGAAAGGCGATGTTTACGGATTTTTGGGTCAGAATGGTGCAGGAAAATCAACCACTATCCGAATGTTACTGGGTTTAATCACACCTTCATCAGGAGATATCCGCATTTTCTCTCATTCCATGCAACATAAGTTAGAGATTTTAAAACGTACCGGCGCATTAATTGAAAGGCCGGATATGTATAAATATCTTACTGCATATGAACATATGTGGATCTTCAGCAAATTAAGCGGTATAAAACCAGATCGGAACCGAATCTTACAGCAACTGGAAATGGTTGACCTTCACAACCGCTCAAAGGATAAAGTAAAAACGTTCAGTCAGGGAATGAAACAACGGCTGGGAATTGCTGTATCACTTGTGCATGATCCTGAACTGATCATTTTAGATGAACCTACAAACGGGCTCGATCCGCAAGGCATTGCAGATATGAGACATTTGATCAAAAAATTGAGTACGGATCATCAAAAAACCATCATCATCTCCTCTCATTTACTTTCTGAAATTGAACAGATCGCTACGCGGATGCTGATTATACACAAAGGCAAAAAAGTTATTGAAGGTTCGGTTTCCGATTTGCTTGATCCTGCAGATACGATCGTTCAAATTGATGCATTAAATCAGGATATCCTTAAAAATAATTTAATAGAAAACGGATATCAACTTGTGGATGCTGAAAGTATCAGAATCAAAATGAACAGGCAATCGGTTCCGGCATTAATTGAAAAGTTGAGCCGTGATGGTGTTCAACTAACCGGTGTACAGGCAAGGCATTCATTGGAAGATTATTTTATTTCCTTAACCAACCAGCAAAATTAATGTGGTCGCTTTTCAGTATTGAGTTATTTAAAATATCCAAACGCCCGAGAACTTATATTGCTTTTATTGCAATCACTGCGATCGTAGGTATTTTTCAATTTGCTTTTAAAGCGGATGGATCAAGTTATATGAACCTTATGCTGCAAAGTGTGCAGGATACGTTTGATCTTGATAAAACAAAAGCCATCAATGGTTATTTCATGTGCTACATTATTTTGAATACTCTATTGATTCAGGTTCCGATACTGGTGGCATTGATTGCAGGCGATGCAATTTCCGGGGAAGCAAATATGGGAACGTTGCGCTTGTTATTAACGAAACCTGTTACCCGTACACAGGTGATTCTGATGAAATTTGCAGCATCTACGGTTTACACGATCATGTTATTGGTTTGGATGGCTGTTACCGCATTATTTTTAAGCATGTATATTTTTGGTGTAGATGATATGCTGATATTCCGGGTGAAAGGGGAAGAATCACAAATATTACAAATCACCAAAGATGATATCATGTGGCGATACATTGCTGCTTTCGGATATGCGGCAGTGGCATTGAGTGTAATCGCTGCACTTGCCATGTTCCTGTCTATTTTTGCTGAGAATTCAATTGGGCCAATTATTGCCACCGTATGCATCGTGATCGTTTGCACCGTAATCTCCAATATAAATCTGCCGATAATTGATGACAATGTAAAACCCTATCTCTTTACTTCTTATCTCGTAGGTTGGAAAGGATTTTTTTACATTGGAACCAATGCTGATGGTGAACCGATCAAAGGAAGTCTTGAAAACTGGCCTGCCATCAGAAACAGCCTGATCATTTTATTCGGTCACATTGGGGTTTTGGTATCAGCTTCCATATTAATATTTAATAAAAAAGATATTCTGTCATGAAATATATTTCGCTCGTTTTCCTTTTGGGATTTTCATTTAATATGTCGGCACAGGACATCAACATATTAGTGGCCAATACAAAGAAAAAAATTGATGCAGTCAACGATTATGAAGCAAAGGGAAGAATGAAGACCAATGTTACATTTTTGAAAGTGCCCATAGCAACGGTTTCCATTTTTTTTAAAAAACCGAATAAATTAAAAGTAAAAAGTGAAAAAGGAATTTCATTTATTCCCAAAGGTGCTGTAAGTATTAATATGAGTAATATATTGGGAAATGACTTTACAATAATTGATGGCGGCGATGATAAAATAAATGGAGTAGCGGTAAAAATTGCGAGATTATTGCCTACGGATGAAAACAGTGATGTTGTTTTATCTACTATATATATTGATCCGGTAAAAAACCTGATCATGAAAGCCAGGACAACTACTCGTGAAAATGGAACGTACGAACTGGAAATGTCTTATGGAAAATTTGCTGCTTTTGGTTTGCCTGATAAAATTATTTTCTCTTTCAACACCAAAGATTACAAACTGCCTAAAGGCGTAACGTTTGATTTTGATGATGGAACAAAGGTTAAGGCTTCTGATGTAAAGAATAAGAAGGGCAGAGCCGAAATTTTCTTTAATAATTATATCATCAATAAAGGAATTTCAGACGCGGTTTTTACAAAATGATCAATCTTCGATAATCTTTTCATCTACTGCATTAGCGATCACCGATTTGCTGATTTTCTTTAACGGATTTGCAAACTGATCGAAATTTTCCCGGCGTGCATTTAAAATATCAACGCAGGTATAAACCGCCTGTCGGAATGACGATTCATCTGCAATACCTTTTCCGGCAATATCAAATGCTACTCCATGATCCGGTGAAGTTCTTACGCCTTTGATACCGGCGGTAAAATTTACGCCTTCCCCAACGGCCAATGATTTAAAAGGTATCAATCCCTGATCATGATATAATGCCAGCACCGCATCAAATTGTTCGTATTGCCCTCTTGCAAAAAATGCATCTGCACTATAAGGTCCGAAGCATAACATGTTTTGTTTTTTTGCTTCCTGTATTGCCGGTCGTATGATGGTCTCTTCTTCCTTACCGATTAAGCCTTCATCACCCGCATGTGGATTCAATCCGAGTACAGCGATTTTTGGTTTGCTGATACCAAAATCTTTTTTCAGTGATTCATGTACGATCTTCAATTTTTTAAGGATGTTATCTTTTGTTACATACTGCGCCACATCTTTTACTGCTACATGTTCTGTTAACAGCGCCACTCTCATATTATCAGCAACCAGCATCATGGCTACATCATTCGCTTCAAATAATTGTTTGAGATAAGGAGTATGTCCGGTATGACTGAATTCTTCCGACTGAATATTTTTTTTATGAATCGGTGCTGTAATAAGGCCGTCAATTTTTCCACCCTTTAAAGCTTCTGCAGCCGTTGTTAGACTGATCACTGCATATTTTCCGCCCGTTTCATTCAACACTCCTGGTGTAACTGTGATATCTTCTTCCCAGCAATTATACAGGTTTACCTGTTTATTATTGAGACGCGTGGAATCTTTAATAATGTTCACCGTAAAATTATGATCCGGCAGGTTTTTCCTGTAGAAATTTATCAGTTTATTATTACCGAAAATTACTGGCGTGCAGATATCCAGAATTCGGTTATCACTGAAAGTTTTAAGGATCAGTTCAGGCCCAATGCCATTGATATCGCCAATGGTAATTCCCAGAGTTGGTTTTTCCGAATGATGCTGCATGAAAATAATTTCGGTAAAAATACAATAACCTCGCTAAAGCAGCATGTGTAAATAGTTATCCTGTACGTTTATTGGTAGCTTTGCGCCCATGTACAGGCTTAAAAAATCATTGGGTCAGCATTTTTTAAAAGATGAAACCATTATTCGTCAAATTATTGATGCAGTACTGCAAAATGAATGCACCAATTTGCTGGAGATTGGTCCCGGAGGTGGTGCTTTAACCAAACATCTGGTAAAATTACCGGGCATCAATTTTAAAGCCGTAGAACTCGATGACGAAAAAGTGATCTGGCTGATGAAAGAATATCCGGAACTGAAGGATAAGATTATACCGGAAGATTTTTTGAAAATGGAAAAGCCATTTGATGATCCTTTTCATATCGTTGGTAATTTTCCTTATAATATTTCTACAGAGATATTATTTAAAATACTGGATTGGAAAGACAGTGTTCCGGTATTAACCGGCATGTTTCAAAAAGAAGTGGCAGAGCGTGTAGCATCTAAGCCCGGCAATAAAGTATATGGCGTTACCAGTGCTTTAATACAGCCTTTTTATGACATAGAATATTTGTTTGATGTACCTCCGGGATCATTTAATCCGCCGCCTAAAGTAAACAGTGGAGTGATAAGGCTTACCAGAAGGAAAAATGAGTTGCTGGTTAAATCTCCCAGAGCTTATATGGTATTGGTAAAAACAGCATTTAATCAAAGAAGAAAGATGTTGAGAAATGCAGTAAAAAGTCAATTTACTCCTGAAGTGCTGCTAGAACCTATTTTTGAAAAAAGGGCAGAAGCGCTGAGCATTGAAGATTTTGCTGAACTCACTTTTAAAATGAAGTAAATTTGCCCGGACACGATCTGTAGTACAAGTGTGCGACGCCACTAAAGCTGATCTATGAACTACTGCCGGGTTCCAAATAAAAATTAATACAAAACTGATGAGTGCAACAGATCAAAAAATAAGGATTGTTACCGCTGCTGCGTTGTTTGATGGCCATGATGCCGCAATAAATATTATGCGCAGGATTTTACAAAGTAAAGGCGCTGAAATCATACATCTCGGACATAACAGGAGTGTGGCGGATATTGTTGAATGTGCAATAGAAGAAGATGTGCATGGTATAGCGATCACCAGTTATCAGGGCGGGCATGTTGAATTTTTTAAATACATGAAAGACCTTTTGGTTGAAAATAGGTGCGGACATATTAAATTATTTGGCGGTGGTGGCGGAACGATTCTGCCGGATGAAATTGAGGAATTGCACCAGTATGGAATTACCAGAATTTACAGTCCGGATGACGGAAGGCATATGGGCCTCGAAGGAATGATACAGGATGTAATAAACAAATGTACACCAGCTCCCTATCAGGATGGTGATAACGCTTCCGATTTTTGGAAAGCTGAAAAAAGCTGGAATGGAAAATTGCCTTTAGGAGAATTTAAAGATATAAGAAGAATTGCCAGAAAAATAACGCAGGCAGAATTAGGAATTGCGGCACACCGTAACGTTGAAAATAATTTTAAAGGTGCGGTATTGGGAATCACCGGTACCGGTGGTGCAGGCAAAAGCAGTGTAACGGATGAAATTGTACGGCGTTTTTTAAATAGCTATTGTGAGAAAACAATCGCAGTTATTTCTGTAGATCCCAGTAAAAAGAAAACGGGTGGTGCATTGTTGGGCGATCGGATACGGATGAATGCGATCTCATCTCCGCGAGCATATATGCGCAGTCTTGCTACAAGGGAGAGTGATAAAGCGCTGAGTAAATATGTTCAGGATGCGATTGATATTTGTAAACAGGAAGCTTATGATCTGATTATACTGGAAAGTGCCGGAGTTGGGCAGAGTGATGCGTCTATTCTGGATTATTGTGATGTAAGTATGTATGTGATGACGCCGGAATACGGAGCACCTTCACAACTGGAAAAAATAAATATGCTGGATTATGCAGATGTGATCTGCGTAAATAAATTTGATAAAGCCGGGGCACTCGATGCATTACATGATGTGCGTAAACAGTACAAACGTAATCACGCTTTATGGACGGCTAAAGACGAAGAATTGCCTGTTGTAGGAACCATCGCTGCACAATTCAATGATGCTGGTGTGAATGAATTGTTTGAAAGACTGATGGAAAAAATTGAAGAGAAGACTAAAGTCAACTTCCGCGGTGCAGTAGAACATCATTCACACGTTATGGACACGTCGAGCAAATCGATGATCATTCCGCCTGCAAGAGTCCGTTATTTATCAGAAATCACCGAAACGATTCGGGAATATGATCAATGGGTAAATGAGCAATCGGAAATTGCCAGAAAAATTTACCAGTTGAAAGGAGCGCTCACCCTGATGCAGGATCTTAAAGATGCGTTTCATAAAAAGATTGCAGAGCTGGAATTGCAACTCGATCCGAAATGTAAACTGTTGGTGGAAAATTGGACGTCAATGCGTGACCGTTACCAGAAAGAATTTTATGAATTTCAGGTGAGGGATAAAGTTATTCGCCAGCCAATGACGTATAAAAGTTTAAGCGGAACTATCATACGGAAAGTGTTATTGCCTAAATACAATGACACCGGCGATATATTGAAATGGCAGTTGCAGGAAAATGTTCCGGGTGAATTTCCATTTACAGCGGGTGTATTTCCATTGAAGCGGGACGGAGAAGATCCTACCAGAATGTTTGCCGGAGAAGGCGGGCCCGAAAGAACTAACAGAAGGTTTCATTATGTGAGTCAGGGACAGCCTGCTAAAAGACTGAGTACGGCTTTCGACAGTGTAACTTTATATGGAGAAGATCCGGCTTACCGCCCTGATATTTATGGAAAAGTTGGAAACAGCGGTGTAAGTATTGCAACGGTAGACGATGCCAAAAAGTTATACAGCGGTTTTGATTTGTGTGATCCTAAAACATCGGTAAGTATGACGATCAATGGCCCTGCGCCGATGTTGCTCGCATTCTTTATGAATGCCGCTATCGATCAGGAATGTGAGAAATATATTTTACAGAATGGATTGAATACATCGGTAAATAAACTTATTGAAGAGAAGTATTCAATTACTGATTTACCTAAATACGCAGGCGTTGATGGGGTGCCGGTAGAACCTGTAGCCGGAGAAATGAAAGGTGATTTGCCTGCGGGGAATAGTGGTTTGGGTTTACGTTTATTAGGGTTATCTGGAAAAGATGTATTGCCTGAGGATGTATATCAACAAATTAAAGCAAGGGCATTAAGTTCTGTAAGAGGAACCGTACAGGCGGATATATTAAAAGAAGACCAGGCACAAAATACCTGTATCTTCTCCACAGAATTTGCGCTGAAACTGATGGGGGATGTTCAGGAATATTTTATTGAACATAAGGTTCAGAATTTTTATAGTGTAAGCATCAGTGGATACCACATTGCTGAAGCTGGTGCAAATCCGATTACACAGTTGGCGTTCACATTGGCCAATGGTTTTACGTATGTAGAATATTATCTGAGCAGAGGAATGAACATTGATGATTTTGCGCCTAATTTATCTTTCTTCTTTAGTAATGGAATGGATCCGGAGTACAGTGTTATCGGACGTGTGGCTAGAAAGATTTGGGCGAAAGCCATGAAGAAAAAGTACAAGGCTAACAGCAGAAGTCAGAAATTAAAATACCATATTCAAACGAGCGGCAGAAGTTTGCATGCACAGGAAATAGATTTTAATGATATCCGAACAACCTTGCAGGCATTGTATGCGATATATGACAATTGTAATTCTTTGCATACAAATGCATATGATGAAGCCATAACCACACCAACGGAGGAAAGTGTAAGAAGAGCCATGGCCATTCAGTTGATAATAAACCGGGAACTGGGCACTGCTAAAAATGAAAATCCCAATCAGGGAGCTTTCCTTATTGAAGAACTTACAGACCTGGTGGAAGAAGCGGTTCTAACTGAATTCAATCGTATTACTGAACGGGGTGGTGTGTTAGGTGCGATGGAAAGGATGTACCAGCGTAATAAAATTCAGGAAGAAAGTTTGTATTATGAAACACTGAAACACACAGGTGAATATCCCATTATTGGTGTAAATACATTTTTAAGTAAAAAAGGTTCACCTACCATTTTACCTACCGAAGTGATTCGTTCCACTACAGAGGAGAAGGAGTTGCAAATAAAAACGCTGGAAGCATTTAAGCAACGTCATAAAGATACAAGTGCAGCAATGCTTAAGCGTTTGCAACAGGTTGCTGTAATGAACGGAAATCTTTTTGAAGAATTAATGGAAACGGTAAAATATTGTTCACTCGGAGAGATCACCAATGCATTGTATAGCGTGGGTGGTCAGTATAGGAGAAATATGTGATAAAGTCAATCCCTAATTCACATGTCCGACATCTATAGATGTCGGATGAGAGTAGTTATTAAATAATTATAAATGCCTATTTTATTTCCTTCTATTTAGCATTGCATAAAATTATTGATTTATGCAATTTGAATCAGGAAATTATTATCATATATATAATCGTGGGATTAATCGTTGCACCATTTTTTATAGAAAAAGTAATTATTATCATTTCATAGTTAAAATCAAACGTTACATTAGTCCACATTGTTCGATAGTTGCATGGTGCCTTATGCCAAATCATTTTCATTTACTCATTTACGCTGATGATCGAAGTGAATTAAAAGTAAATGACAAATCAGGTAACGAAAGAAATATACTTTGCGAAGGTGTAAGATTATTATTAAGTTCTTACGCAAAATCATTAAATAAACAACAAGACAGAGTGGGTAACTTATTTCAACAGCGAACAAAAGGCAAATTACTTGTAAATGAATTTTCTTCAAATAGAAATAGTTATGTTAATCAATGTTTTGAATATATTCACCATAACCCCGTTAAAGCTGGTTTGGTAGAAGAGCAGGATCAATGGGAGTTTTCATCTTATCACGAATATATTTATCAAACCGAAATATCTTTATGTGACAATTTGTTTATTGCTAATCGGTTTTAATAATTTATTTGAAAATTGATTCAATACTTTTCAAAACATTTTTCAAATCAATACCCTTCCTAACACTCCTTTAAAATGATTTCCTTCTACTTTGACCCGTGCAAATGTAAAATATTGTTCGCTCAGAGAGATCACCAATGCATTGTATAGCGTGGGTGGTCAGTATAGGAGAAATATGTAACCGTTATTTATTGTTGTTTAAAACAGGCAATATAATTTTTGAAGCATTTAATTTATCGTGATAAATTTTGATATCACTTTTAATAAAATCTTTCAGATCACAATGATAAATATCTACAAACTGTTGAGGATTTCTGTCAGCTAGTGGAAACCAGCTGCTTTGTACTTGTATCATAATCCGGTGTCCTTTTTTAAAAGTATGTGCAACAGAGGGTAATTCAAATTTTACCTGTTCTTTTTTCCCGGGCGTAAATGCAGAAGGGTTCTCAAAACTTTTTCTGTACCTGCCTCTGAAAATTTCTGCACGTACGAGCATTTGATAACCTGCCATTTGAGTTGTTTTGGCTGCATCATCTTCTGCATATATATCTATCTGACTAAATCCAAGATCATCCGGATACACATCAATTAATTTTACAACAAAATCTGCATCGGTTGTAGAGATAGCAGTAATCAGATCGGCTACAACAACTCCAGTAACAGTGATGTCATTAGGGAGATTCTCGGTTTGAAAAACCAGTACATCTGTTCTGCGTGAGGCAAAACGCTGATCGTTTGACATGTAATTTCTTGTCCTGTTAAAATGAACGTGTTCCTCATAAGGAACCGGCCTGGAAGGATCGCTGGTATAATTACTAAAACTGCCGGAACTGGCAGGTAAATTTGAATTTAATTTTCCGTTCTGCTGGAAATACAATGTTTTATTTGAAATATTTTGAGGAGGCCATTGCGTAAAAGATTTCCATTCATTTGCACCGGTTAAAAAAACATTTGCTTCTGCAATTTTAGAAACATCTCCTTTACCATTCAAAAAGTAATCAAAAAATGGAATTTCAAAATTTTGCTGATAGTATTCACTTGTATTTGAACCGAATTGAATATTTCCGTGATGTGTTCCGTCCCTTCTTGCCCATTGATTGTGGTACCATGGACCTTCTACTATTTTATTAAACGCTTTGCCTGGATTATTAATTTCAGCGGCTTTATATGCATTCCATGCTCCCCAACAATCTTCTGCATCAAAAAGCCCTCCCACCCACAGCATGGCTGGTTGTAAATTTTTAGTGGCATTCCTTGCATCACGGGTTTTCCAGTAAGCATCATAATTGGGATGAGCCATAAGATCTTTCCAAAAGGCAATGCTGTCACCCATATATTTTGTAAGATTTTTTAGAGTGCCTGCTTCCAGAAAAAATTTATAATTATCATGTATAGGATATCCGGCAGATGGTGCAGGTTCAGAAGTTGGTTTAGGATGAGGTACACCAAATGCGAAGCCGAGAGGTGAATAAAAATCAAATGCATCCATTTGAAAAAAAGCACCATTGTGGTGAAAATCATCTCCAATAAACCAATTTGTAACCGGAGCCTGTGGGCTCACTGCTTTTAGTGCCGGATGGTTACTGGCTGCAGCCATTGTTGAATAAAAACCAGGATACGAAATACCAAATACGCCAACATTTCCATTGTTGCCTGTAATATTTTTCAGTAACCAGTCAATGGTATCATACGTGTCACTGGATTCATCAGTTTCTTTATTTTTTTTATCAGCAATAAAAGGACGAACATCTTTAAATTCACCTTCACTCATCCACCTGCCACGTACATCTTGCATCACCATAATATATCCATTCCTGAAATAATAATTCAAATAAGAATTCCAAAAATCTCTGAAATTATTTTCTCCATAAGGCGCACAGGAATAGGGTGTTCTCGTTATTAAAATGGGATGTAAGTCAGAACTAACTTTAACCGGCATGTACACAGATGTAAATAATTTTATACCATCACGCATCGGTATATACATTTCTTTCTTTACATAATTATTTTTCAACCATGCCGAATCAGTTTGTGCATCAACCTGTAAACACAAAAAAATAAATAGAAATGAATAAAGTCTTTTCATCATATAGATTTATAAAAAGATACATCTTTTTATAAAATAAATTAAAATTCAATTTTTGAAAGTAGTTTGAATGCGTTTTTCAGCCTTGTTCAAGTCTATGATCCAACCCGGCTCATCAAAAGGCTTGTTAGTTAATGTAGCGAGCATCGGCTGAATGTCACCCTCTTTAAAATCTTTAATTTTTTTGGAAGAAACTGAAGGCATTAATTTCCCGGTTCAAGAAATCAGCCAATATTTAATATTGAAAATCAATTACGGCATTAAAACCATATTTCCGGTGTGGCTGAATGGATACTCCACAATTTTTATAAGGTCCTAATAATGCATATCGATGTCCAAGGCTGGGAACATCTTCATCAATCAATAGGGTTAACACAATATCTAAGGCAGTTGAATAACCATAGGAACAACATTCTCCTGAAAAATATTGCCTGGATTTGCATTCTGATGATAATCTGTCATGACCTACATAACTTTTAGTTCCTGAAATTAGTGCATGACAGTTTGCACTGTTATAACATTTTTCATCCGGGGTAAATACCGGTAATGGCTGTTGATTTTGCAGCGTGGTAATCAGAGATTTAAAATACGACGAATTTTCAAATGATGGATTCATCGATACGTTTGGATATTTCATAACCACCGACTTTAAAAAAAGTAATGGATTTAAACGCATCAAATTCAGGATATGAATAACCTTCTTTTCCTCATCTGACATGTATTTCACATGCGTCGCAGTAAATGCTTTAGCGTACTTAACATCATTCCATTCATTACTGAACAAAGCTAATGGCGACTGTGCTGTTGAAAGGATGCTGCAAAACATCACCACAAGTAAAAAAAATAATTTTATACACCGGATCATTGTCAAATATGCTTAACTGCCTGTTATGAACAATAAATCCGGTGCTAATATTATGTGAATCTACAAACGTACACCTGATGATCCTAATACTCCAAATACTTTGAGAAGCCAGATAATCACACAGATGATCACTACAATATTCAGAATCGACTTTATTGAAGAAGCCATAGGTATGTAACGGTTGACCAGATAAAGTATAACACCAATTACAACTAAGATCAGAATGATTTGAATTATTCCCATAACAAATATTTTATCTGGATATATATAAAATCATACCTGATTAATATTTTACCTGACAATTGTCACAAAAAAAAGTTCTTCGGTTGGTTTTGCCAAGATATTCTTTTGAGATAGGCAGGTTACATCTGCTGCAGATTTTTCTGGTATGCGCCCGCCAGTTTTTCTTAATTCAAATGTTACTTTCCATTCAAGAAAATCAAAACTATAGGTTCCGGCTTCTTTAATTAGACGATCAATTTGGTGCTGGGCAGATTTCCTATTTTTGATAAAGGATGTATTCTAATTCTGTACAACACTTCATTTTTGATGATGTTTCCTACAACTGAAAATATTTCCTGATTTAACAGCGCATCACATACTAACATTTCAGGTTGAAATATTAATTTTTTTTTCGCCGCTTTTGCATTCCATTTGTCACTCATAACATCAGCTTCCCAGTCATATTCATCCAGCATATTTTTATCAATAAACCGGATAGCACATGTGTAAAAATAAATATCACATTTAGCAAAACGTAAATGCAATCTTAATGATCTGTCGGGTTTAATATGCTCATCAATGCTATAGGAACCAAATAATAAAAAATGAATTCTTATGATATGATTATTAGTTTGAATGAAAATTTGTTTGCCCGATATTTTAATGTCAATAATTTTTTTATGGATCAATACTGATTTGTCAAATTTCGCATTACCTGATGCGCTCAGGATTTTGCGCCTTTAAAAGAATAAACGGCCTCCTTTAAAATGACCAGCGAAGGACCTTCAGGCATTTTATTTTATTTTGAAATGAGCAAAGGATGCGCCATGAGTTGAGCGCTTATTGGTTAAATACGGGGAATTATTTCAACAACGTTTCTCTTTATAGTTGTAAAGGGATGGAATGATATTTGGGGCTTTGAATCCCTAAATCATCATCATGCTACAACTTATTAATAAAAAAATTGCCATCATCACCGAAGATGGTTTTGAAGAATCTGAATTAACCTCACCGAAAGAGGCTTTGGAAAATGCAGGTGCAACAGTGCATATCATTTCCAGTAAGGATAAAGTGAAAGGATGGAATCATGATCACTGGTCTATAGAATTACCGGTTGATGTGCTGATTGATAATGCAAAAATGGAAGAATATGATGCTTTGGTTATTCCGGGAGGCGTAATTAATCCCGATAAAATGCGTACGATAGAAGGCTATATACAATTTGCAAAATCATTTTTAACCGCAAAAAAAACGGTTGCGGCTATTTGTCATGGTCCGCAATTACTTATAGAAACACAAATGCTTACCGGAAGGCAAATGACATCTTATCATTCTATCAAAACAGACATTACCAATGCCGGCGCCAATTGGAAAGATCAGGTAGTGGTAGTTGATAATGGTCTCGTCACCAGCCGAAGTCCCAAAGATCTTCCCGCTTTTAATGAAAAAATGATTGAAGAAATTGCAGAAGGAATTCATCATTCAAAACGTACAACACTTACTACTCCTGTCTAACATTACATTCTATATCTCTGGCTTAGTATTCTAGAAAAAAACACGAAAAAGTCAGGGAGAATATGAAAGAAATTAAAGAAGGTAAACTTTGTTCCCAATCCGGAAATAAAGTTTTAAATCCAAAACAGGCGACTTCCATTGAATTATCTGAAGCGAGAAATTTTGCGCAAAAACTCTTTTTAAAAAATCAAATGCTGAATTAAAAAGTCTGCTGCTAAAAAGTCTGTGAATAAGAAAGGTGGAAAGCCGGAGGCTAATTATTAATCCTGATCTGGAAGACTGTAAGAATTATTTTCCTCATCTTCTTCACCAATGGCTTCATTAGCATCGTCAGATTCAGCACCGGGAACATCCAGGTCTTGACCAGTAATGTCGAATGCAGATTCGTTTTCATTTAGTAACTCGCCATCTTCATCGGTATTGTCAAGAATAGATTTTTTCAGGTTGGTATTTTCGCCTGTTAAACTATTTTCAATACTTTCATCAAGCAGAGACCTTTCCTCAGGTGTGATGTTTGCATCCATTTCCGAATTGTTATTATCTTTCATAAATTATTTATCAAAAAAGTTCAAACGTTATGCCGCATTTATTTAGTAAAAGTTGGTCTGTTAATCTACTATGCACAATATGTTTGGCCTATCCTTCCTGTAAACCAAATGACAAAACTCAGAAAGTTGACTTAACCATTGCATCTACAGCTCTTAAATCAGGTTGTTATCAACTGATCATTAATGAAGATACAGCATTGATGAAAATGAATGTAAGCGGAGATCGGGTTTCCGGTGATTTGAATTATAACCGAAAAGAAAAAGACCGTAATACAGGAACATTTTCAGGAACCGTTTTAAAAGACACATTGGATGTTATGTATTCATTTATGTCGGAAGGAATTGTGTCTCACCGTCAGATCAGACTACTCCACATCAATGATAATTTTGCAGAAGGGTATGGCGAATTGTTTGTAAGTGGAGACACTGCTTTTTTTAAACATCCTTATGCATTACAATTTGAAACCAATCATTTGTTTAAAAACATCAAATGCCCTTAAATTGAAGAATGAAACGCAGATTAATATTTTTACTTTTCATTATTTTTTTTACTACACATTGCAACAAAGGCATTTATAATGCTTCCAACAAGAAATATAAACAGCAGGCAAAAAGACTTTCCAATGAGTTGAGGATGATACCTGCAGACGAACTTCCAACTGATTCGGTAATATTATCCAAAGCATTTATCGGCACAACAAATTTCGGATTAAGAAAACCCAATTTTGTTATCATTCATCATACGGCTCAGGAGAGTTGCGAAAAAACGCTTTTTACTTTTACTCAAAATCAATCTCAGGTAAGTGCACATTATGTAATATGCAAAGACGGTACAGTTCATCACATGCTGAATAATTATTTACGTGCCTGGCATGCCGGTGCTGCAAGGTGGGGAAATGTAACAGACGTGAATTCTTCTTCAATCGGAATTGAACTTGATAACAACGGTTTTGAAATTTTTTCAGACGCTCAGATTAAAGCTTTGCTGGCGTTATTGAATTCTCTGAAAAAAAATTATGCTATTCCATCTGCAAATTTTATTGCTCACGCAGATATTGCTCCTGGGAGAAAAGTTGATCCAAGTAAATATTTTCCGTGGCAGGTTTTGGCAGAACAGGGATATGGATTGTGGTATGGAGATACCAGTTTAATAACGGTTCCTTCCTCTTTTAATACTTCACATGCCTTAAAGATTATTGGTTATAATATTTCAAATATAAATGCGGCCCTGCAGGCTTTCCGTTTACATTATCTGCAAACAGAAAATACGGGTGAAATATCCGAATCAGAAATTAAAATATTGTATGCACTTATGTTGAAAGTTTTATGATTCAGGTAACTTTATAAATTTTCCTACAAAGGGCATTGCAGAAAGTTCTCTGGCTTCTATCAGCATAATGAATCGCATAAACAGATAAAATAAAATTAAACCGGTTGTTACCGAAATCCAGAGATGATCTGGTAATAAATAAACGATAAGAGAATGCAATCCGTAAATTGCCACCACAATCAACACATATGCCGTTAATTTTTTTACTGCATATGGAACCGGATAATGTTTCTTTCCTAATTTATAACTGGCGATCATCATAAATAAATAACAGCTAAACGTAGCCAGTGCTGCACCCGTATAATGTAATACAGGAATTAAAAGAATATTCAAAACTATAGTGATGACAGCCCCGAAGATGGTGATGATAGCACCATAACTGTTTTTGTTGGTGAGTTTGTACCACACACTCAAATTATAATAGATGCCAAGAAAGATATTTGCAAGTGCCAGAAGTGGAACAACGTCCAGCCCTTCTGCCCAGGTTTTATTGGCAAGGTGAATAAATATCCATCTGAATATATCTAAAAATAACGCGATAAATAAAAACATAAAGCAACATGCGATCACAAAAAATTTCATCACACGTGCATAAGATCGCATTGCATTATCATCTTTACTTTTATTAAAAAAGAAAGGTTCTGCCGCCATACGAAAAGCCTGTATCATAATTGTTATCAGTAAAGCGATTCGAAATATATTGGCAAAAATTCCTAATTCATGATCGGCTTGTTGTTTCGGAAGATCTACTACATGACGGTAGATTAGTCTGCTCAACACATCATTCACCATCCCACCTAAACCTACAATGATTAAAGGCGCACTGTATTTCATCACTTCCTTCCAAAGGCCTAAATCAAACTGAAACTTTATTTGCCGGATTTCTTTTGATAAAACCAACAATGTAAACAGGCTTCCGCAAATGTTTCCGATCAGATAATATCCCAAACCAATAGAAGGATTGTAAATGAGTGATAAAAAACTATCCGGATTTTTTTTCAACGAAGCCGGAATTATTCCTACGAATAAGATCACCACGGAAACATTTAATACTATTCCGGCAATACGTGCAAAAGCATATCTTTTAGGACGATTTTCCTGCCGAAGTTTTGCAAATGGAAGTGTATTGAAATTATCTATGGCAATAATCAATGCCATCCATGTAATATAATCAGGATTACTTTGCAGATCAGCAGCATTTGTTACAAAGCCTTTATATAAAAATAAAATTGCGGTAAATAATAATGTGCTTATGGCAAGGGAGATGGATAAAGTGCTGTATAATTTTTCCCTATCATGTGTTTGTGAAAAACGGAAATAGGCTGTTTCCAAACCATAAGCATATAATACATTTAAAAAAGGGATGAGTGTATAAACCTGAACAAGATCTGCGGTGTTTTCCGGCAATGCAATAAAGAAAGGCAATGCCATGTTCATCAAATAACCCAAAAATCTGCTAGCTATTGTAGGAACGCCATACCATAAAGTTTGTCCGGCGAGTTGTTTGATACCGCTCAATTGTTAGAGGCTTTTGGTAAAATTACTTTTAATTATGATTATTATGAACATTTGATATTCTTCCTGAAAAACGCGGGTCTTTTAAAAATGTGCTGTCGGTAAGTGTAAATAAAAAATACATCAGTTCATATAATTCTTTATTGCTGATCTCCGGTTTATTTTTCAGCAATGGGTCAAGTGTTGGCTGATCGGTTTTTATTCCTTTCGAATAATGTTCAATTACCTGCGGTAATCCAAACAGGCTGCCGTCGTGCATGTAAGGTGCTGTTACCTGAACATTTCTTAAACTCGGCACTTTAAATTTTAATGAATCTTTGCTGTCACCCGTGATGGTTTGTCTTCCCAAATCTTTGAACCGGTTTAAAGATTGCCCGTTATTTCTAAAACTATTGTCGGTAAATAATGGTTCAGCATGACAGGCAGCACAATTTTTTTTATATAATGCATAACCTCTTTCTTCGATTTTTGTAAATGCGACTTCTCCTCTTTTTACTTTGTCGTATTTACTGTTGGCGCTTACCATACTACCTGTGAACTGTGCAAGTGCTTTTAAAATACGCTGCGAATTAATGCCGGCATCTCCGAAAGCGGCATTGAACATACGCATATACGAACTGTCGCTTCTCAAATAATTTATGATATTGGCAATATTACTTCCCATTTCATTGGGGTTGGTAATAGGAGCCAAAGGTTGTACTTCCAGATGATTGATACCGCCATCCCAATGCATTTCTTTCATCCAGGCAATATTAAAAAGTGCCGGTGCATTGCGGCTGGTAAAGGTGTTAGCAACACCATGACTGAGGTCATGATCAAAAGTGGAGAAAGCGGCAAACTGCTGATGACAGCTTGCACAACTAATGCTGCTGTCTTTACTTAACAACGGATCGTAAAATAATCTTCGTCCTAAATTAAATCCTTCTGCAGTTAATTTATTTTTCTTAAATATTTTGTTGGGTTCAGGCCATCCTTTCGGAATATCCATTGTTAAAGGTATTGGCTGATAGGAACCGTAACCATCGTCCTTAACCGCATAAATAAAACAAAAACAAATCATAGTCAGCGAAAGGGTTAGTATGGTAGCATTTCTTTTCAATGAACGTTTTCTATGCTGAACATATAACTAAAATTGGCTGCAATTGTTTTAGCAAGTTGTCCCGGTAAAGTACAAACGGGTTTCTCGGTTATCAGGATTTTATTTTTTGAATTCCAGTATTGATCGAGGTCTAAAATAATCGTCAACTCTTTTTGTTCACCGTTTTTTAAGTGCAACGGATCTGTAAATAAAAGTGTAATGGGCGTAGCTATGTTTTGATTATACCTATATCCGCCCAGATGATGTTCTATCCGGTTTTTATCTGCAGTTGAGCTTTCAGAACTACCTTCGAGTTTAAACATCACATAACCGCTGTTCCAGGTCCAGAACATATCATTCATAGGATCAAGAACTCCTTCCTGTGCTCCAGAACAATTATATAAACTGTCGATTCCTAAAAGAAAACATATCTGCGTATAATTTCCGGGTTTCACAGGAATACTGAAAGATGTATTGGCGGGTTCGGAGATCAGTTGAAAGTTTTCCGGGTTATTAAATATTTTTTCACCTAACTGAATATTGGAAATGTAATATTTCAGTTTGTTGATCGTATATTTTTCACCTGCAGATGTAACATAGATACTATCGCGAGTTGTGATTTTTTTGTGATTCGCTGTATTTTTAAAAATGATTCGAAGAGTAGCAGTAGAATCGGTTGTAACAACTGCTTTAACCAACGTCGGATTACAAAATACAAGAAAAAAAAATGGGATTTTCAAATACCTCATGGCAGATCAATTTTTTTTCTGGAAGATTTAATTTCCGAGTTCTTTTGTTTGCTTTCCTGCTTTTTTATTCTGGATGCTTTGGTGGGTTTGGTTGGTTTTCTTTTTTTGGGAACGGTGAGACTTTTTTCGACCAGTAACAGAAATTTGGCGATAACCTCTTTTTTATTAGCCAACTGGCTTTTATGCACTTGACTTTTGATGATGATAAAACCTTCTTTCGATATCTTTTTCGAAAGTTTCAGCGTTATTCTTTCTTTCTGTATTTCATCAAGTACGATACTATTTTCAGGATTCCAGAAACCTTCCACCATAGTCTCCACTTTATTTACGTGCTGACCACCTTTTCCACCGCTTCTTGCGGTTCTAAAACTGATTTCTGAAGAGATATCCGCCATGTATTCAAAAATACTGATAAAAAGCACGAAATTGCAGACAATACCTGCAGGATATGGTTAATATTCACTGCAATAACATTTTTTTTAAATTTTGCAACGCTGAAAAACGAATAAGTTGGCCGGAATATTTTCTACAATCGAATCAAGGAAAGCAGCAGGAAAAAAATCGTTTTCCGTTCTCATCGATCCTGATAAAATAAATGATGAATCTTTACAGGAAATCATCACCTTGTCAAAAGATGCAGGTGTGGACTATTTTTTACTGGGCGGAAGTCTTGTTATCTCAGATCATCTTACGGAATGCGTGGCATCTATAAAAAGAGCCTGCAACATTCCGGTAATTTTATTTCCCGGCAGCCCTTCACAGATTTGTAAAAATGCCGATGCACTTTTATACCTGTCTCTGATTAGCGGAAGAAATCCGGAATTGCTTATTGGTCAGCATGTAGTGTCTGCGCCGTCGGTACGTTTAAGCGGACTGGAAATAATGCCAACGGGATATATGGTGATCGATGGAGGCGCGCCTACAACAGTTTCTTATATCAGTAATGCTTTGCCTCTGCCCGCCGATAAAAATGATATTGCCATGTGTACCGCCATGGCAGGGGAGATGCTGGGAATGAAACTCATTTATATGGATGCAGGCAGCGGTGCCAAAACACCTGTTTCAGAAAATATGATTCGTAAGGTATCACAACATATTTCTGTTCCGCTGATTGTTGGAGGCGGAATAACAGACCCTGAAAAAGCTTACCGAAATTGCAAGGCAGGCGCCGATATGATCGTTGTTGGAAATGCCATTGAAAAAGATGCTTCACTTATCCGGGAAATGTCTGCGGCAGTGCATAGCGTTGGTATTCATCAGCATTAATTATAAACTCATCATTTCCTTGAACTTAACAGCCTGCCTTCTGCTCACTTCAATTTTTTCCCCACCTTTAAGATCCAATAAAAGACCTCCATTGAAATAGGGTTCTACCTTATCGATCATACGTAAGTTCACAATATGTTTTCGGTTAGCACGGAAGAAAACTTTTTCGTCCAGCCTTTCTTCCAATGCATTCAACGATTTTAATATAAGTGGTTTATTACCTGCAAAAAATACTTTTGCATAATTGCCCACACTTTCAAAAAGGCGCACTTCATTCAGTTTTACAAACCAGCAACGTTCGCCGTCTTTTACAAATACCTGATCGTTTTCGCCCAATGTTCCCCTGTTAATTCCATTTATGGTGGCAGTAGTTTCTTTTTCTTCTGCGTGATGTAACTTCTGTAAAGCATCTGCCAGTCTTTTGGGTTCAATTGGTTTCATTAAATAATCAAGTGCATTCACCTCAAATGCTTTTAATGCAAACTCATCATAGGCCGTCGTAAAAATTACATTGGGTGCTTTTTCTACTTCACACAACATATCAAATCCTGTTTTACCAGGCATTTGAATATCCAGGAAAACCAGATCCGGAGAAAGGTTTTCAATTTTTTCAATGCCTTCATCAGCATTGGCAGCCTCACCTATCACCTCAACATCGGGGAAATCCTGTAATAATTTTTTAAGTTCATTACGGGCCAATCTTTCATCATCAATAATAATAGCTTTAAACATATTTATTAAGTTTTCAATGACTGGATAAAGGCATGGTAATCTTAGATTCTACCATCCCGGGTTCTACGTCATGTATCAAAAAATCTGCTTTTCCCTGATACAATAAATTTAGCCTGTCCTGAGTACTCTTTATTCCAAATCCATCTGAATTTTTACTAAGTGAGCCATTCAATTTACCACTATTCTGAACTATTAATTCAAACTGATTGTTTTGGTACAATGAAATTATCTTTATGATACCACCATTTATGTTTTTACTGATACCGTGTTTTATCGCATTTTCAACCAGCGTTTGCAACATCATAGGTGGTATGGGTTGCGTAAGCGTTTCTTCACCGATGCTCAATTCTATTTTTAACCTTTCTTCAAATCGCATTTGTTCAAGCGCAAGGTAATCGTTTACAATATCCAGTTCTTGTTTCAGAGGTACCGTTTCTAATTTTTCAGCCTGCATACTACTCCTGAGTATATTACTCAATTCAGTTATCGCTTTCCTCGCTCTTGCAGGATTTTCATCTACCAATGCCCGGATACTGTTGAGTGCATTGAAAATAAAATGCGGATTGATGTGCGCTTTTATCGTTTTAAGTTCAAGTGATTTTACCATGGCTTCCAGCCGGAAAGTATCCAGTTGTTGTTTTCTGTTACTTTCTACATAATGATATATGAAATAGATAAGATTCCAGATCAGTACAATCCATAATGAATTAAAACTGCTTAGAAACAATCTCTTTGTTTTTGTAAATTTTTGCAGCCTTTGAGGATCATAACCAATTATATGATCTATACCTTCTGAGGTGGTGCCTATAAAAATTGCAAACACTACCGTAAGTGTCAAAAAATATATTACCTGAATTTTGAAAGGCTTCGAAAGTACATTGAGGTAATGTATGTTTAACCTCATAATATGTGTTATGATAATTCCGGCGATACAAGTGCATATCAAACTTGAAATGTATACAAACGAGAGTTTATCAAAAGTTATTATAAAAAATATATTGATAGCAATTACCAGACTCCATCCTGTAATCTGACACCACCAATATCTGGAAATAGTTTTGAACATAAGCTAATTTAAAACGCATTTAAATATTTTACACGCTGCGTTATGATTAATGGTGAAATGGTGTTGTAAATGGATAATTATCCTAAAGGTCGGTAGTTTATCTGTTGTTAAGCTTCCAGCCTCAATTTTATGAAGTAGATTTACAGTTCAGAATAAAAAAATGAGCAATCCTAATCTCAATAACAATAAAGAATCTTTACAGCCGGCTGATAAGGAATTTGAGAACAATATACGGCCTGCCCTTATCGACGATTTCAGCGGGCAGGAACAAATAATTGAAAATTTATCCATTTTTATAAAAGCTTCAAAATTAAGAGGCGAAGCACTGGACCATATATTATTTCACGGCCCTCCCGGTTTAGGTAAAACAACTTTGTCAAGAATTGTGGCCAATGAAATGGGCGTGCAAATAAAAGAAACTTCCGGACCGGTGATAGAAAAGGCGGGTGATCTGGCGGGTTTACTCACCAGTCTTGAACCCAATGATGTGTTATTCATAGATGAAATTCATCGTTTGAGTAATGTGGTGGAAGAATATCTATATGCGGCGATGGAAGATTACCGGATTGATATTATGATCGACAGCGGTCCTAATGCCCGAAGTGTACAATTGTCATTGAATCCTTTTACTTTAATTGGTGCTACTACCAGAAGTGGTTTGTTAACTGCTCCGTTGTTATCGAGGTTCGGTATTAAATCGAGGTTAGAATATTATAACAGTAAAACACTGCAGAACATCATTACCAGAAGTTGTTCCATTCTTAAAACCAGAATTACGAGTGATGCTGCAGCAGAGATTTCCAGAAGAAGCCGCGGAACTCCCAGAATTGCGAATGGACTTTTACGCCGCGTCCGTGATTTTGCACAAGTGTTGGGAAACGGTGTGATAGATATGGCCATAACGGAACATGCATTAAAAGCATTAAATGTAGATGTTCATGGTCTGGATGATATGGACAACAGAATATTATCAGCTATCATTGAAAAATTTAAAGGCGGACCAGTGGGTATAACCACTATTGCTACTGCCGTTGGAGAAGAACCGGGAACATTAGAAGAAGTATATGAGCCTTTTCTTATTCAGGAAGGTTTTATTATGCGTACGGCAAGAGGAAGGGAAGCCACAGAAAAAGCTTACAGGCACATAGGAAAAGTGCCGCCAAAAGGCAGCACTCAACATGGTTTATTTTCTGAATAATATTATTCTGATTCTACTAAACGGAAGCCGTTACCGTGAATATTTACAATCTCCAGCTTTGAATCTTCTTTCAGGTATTTGCGTAGTTTGGCAATGTAAACGTCCATACTTCTGCCATTGAAATAGGTATCACTTCCCCAAATCTTTTTTAATGCAGCTTCTCTTGGGAGAAGATCGTTTTTGTATTCAGACAGCATTTTAAGCAACTCATTTTCTTTAGGAGAAAGGGTCTGAACTTTTCCATTTACCGTCAATTCTCTTAAACGCGGATTAAAATGATAATTGCCAAGATCGAATTCTGCATTCGCTTCTTCGCGGTGCAATTCTTCGTTTCTTTTTAAGATGGCTTTTATTTTATGAAGTAATACTTCACTATCGAACGGTTTGGTGATGTAATCATCAGCACCCAGTTTGTATCCCTGAATAATGTCATCTTTCATGGTTTTTGCACTCAGGAAAAATAAAGGAACATCGGGGTTAATATCTCTGATTTCTTCCGCTACAGTAAATCCGTCCATGTTGGGCATCATTACATCAAGCAGACAGATGTCAAAACGTTCCCGCTGAAAGGCAGCTAGTCCTAAGCGGCCGTCTCTTTCGAGGATAACATCATAATCATTTAATTCAAGATAATTTTTCAAAACCATTCCCAGGTTTGTATCATCTTCACAAAGTAATATTTTCGGTTTTGCTGTTTCCATGATTTTATTTGTTTGACCTAAAAGAAGTTAAAACGTTCATATACACTGCGAATATAATGCCTAATTTTTTGTTAAGCTATCTGTTAACGAATTGTTTATCAGTTAGTGTTAGCAGAAAAGCGATGATATCTTTTTTTTCCTGAGGAGATAATCCAAGTCCGCTTTTGAGTGAAGGATCGATATTAAGCGGATCGTCCACAAAATGTTTGGGCAAATTATAGTAGGCTAATACCTGATCGAGTGTTTTAAACATTCCATTATGCATGTACGGTCCGGTAACGCCCACATTCCGTAAGCCGGGGGTTTTAAACTTTCCGATATCTGTATTATTGCCAGTTAAGGAATATTTTCCGGCATCATTTAATTCTTTACCATCATATAAACCAATATTTTTAAAATCATCATTCGTAAAATCTTCCATTGAATGACAATCAAAACATTTGGCTTTGCCGATAAACAATACACGTCCTCTTTCTTCCTCATCGCTGAGTTTACCCAGATTATTACTCCAGTCATCGAATTTACTGTCTACCGTTTCGAGTGTATTTTCATAGGCTGCAAAAGCTGCTGCCATTGAAGCCGCATCTGGTTGTTTATGAAATACTTTTTTAAATGCTTTCACATATTCGGAAGAAGCATTTAATCTTTTGACAGCTTCATTTACCGGTAAACCCATTTCATCAGGGTTTTCAATAGGCATCAAAGATTGCTTTTCGAGTGATTCGGCGCGACCATCCCAAAAATAATAAGGACGATTTTTCATGTTCAGAACCGAAGGTGTATTTCTTTTAGTGAGTTTTCCTTCAATACCTTTTGAAAAGGCAACAGTATCGGCAAATGCGTAGGAAGGGAGATGGCAACTGGCACAACTAACAGATGAATCTTTCGAAAGGATCTTTTCATTGAATAACAGTTTTCCCAATGCTGCCATTCCTTTTCTTTCAGGAGCGTTGAACAACATACTTCCACTACAAATAAGAAGTATACAAAAAATGGGAATAAGCATTTTTCTCACAGTTACAAATTTACAATATTCTGCACGTAACTCATTTACACGTTGTACCTTTCGGCGATAAATTATAAGGAATGGAAAAAGCACAGTTCTTGGAAAAAATTGCAGCAGGTTATAACTTCAAAGGAGAATCAGTTCAGATAGGTGCTGCGGTACTGGATGGAGAAGTTTTGCCGGAAGCTAAAATATTTTTGCCCCTAAAAACTTTAAACCGGCATGGCCTTATTGCAGGAGCCACCGGAACCGGAAAAACTAAAACACTGCAAATGATCAGTGAATTTTTAAGTGATGCAAGTGTTCCTGTTTTATTGATGGATATTAAAGGTGATCTGAGTGGTATTGCTGCAGCGGGATCTGTTAATGATAAGGTAACTGAACGGTACAATAAATTACAACTTACCTATACACCGTCTTCTTTTCCCTCAGAATTATTGTCGTTATCGGGCAAAGATGGTGTACGTCTCAGAGCAACGGTTAGTGAGTTCGGGCCAGTGTTATTGAGTAAGATACTCAACCTGAATGATACGCAGGGAGGTTTGGTGGCGCTCATTTTTAAATATTGTGATGACAATGCCCTGCCTTTGCTCGATCTGAAAGATTTTATAAAATTGCTGCAATTTATATCTGATGAAGGGAAAGACGAAATTGAAAAATTATATGGGAAGATATCCACCACATCAACGGGTACGATATTACGTAAAGTCATAGAATTACAGCAGCAAGGCGCAGATATTTTCTTTGGTGAAAAAAGTTTTGAAGTAGATGACCTCATGCGTATCTCCAAAGACGGTAGAGGGATGATCAATGTTTTGAGGGTAGCTGATATTCAGGATAAGCCTAAATTATTTTCAACGTTCATGCTGCAGATGCTGGCAGAATTATATGCCACTCTTCCGGAAGAAGGAGATATGGATAAACCTAAACTGGTATTATTTATTGATGAAGCACATCTTGTATTTCAGGAAGCTACCAGTGATTTGCTGCAACAAATTGAAACTACTATAAAACTTATCCGTTCAAAAGGTGTAGGCGTTTTCTTTTGTACACAGAATCCAATGGATATTCCCGCCTCCGTATTGTCGCAACTGGGATTAAAAGTACAACATGCATTGCGTGCTTTTACTGCTGCAGACAGGAAGGTTATTAAACAAACATCTGAGAATTATCCCGAAACTGAATTTTATAAAACAGAAGATCTGATCACCGCACTGGGTATAGGAGAAGCTTTAATAACTCTTTTGAATGAAAAAGGAATACCAACTCCTCTGGCACATGTGATGCTATGTTCACCCCGAAGCAGAATGGATGTTTTGACGGAAGAAGAAGTGACAGCATTAAATGCATCATCTGAACTTGTAAAAAAATACAGTACAGATATAGATGCGGAAAGTGCATATGAGATATTGAATAAAAAACTACAAGCAGCTGCTGAAGAAATGCCGGAAGTAAAACCAACGGCTTCCAAACAAAAGGAGGAACCTTCCACTTTAGAAAAAGTAGCTAACAATACAGTTGTAAAAAGTATGTTACGTACTGCAGGAAATGGAATTGTTCGTTCATTATTAGGCGCTCTTGGATTAGGCGGAAGAACTACACGCAAAAAATCAAGCACCTGGTTTTAAAGAAGAATAATGAACAAACTGAATAATATTTACCGACACCGATTCGGGCCTGTCGCACTGGTTGTTACGATTGTGGTGATTATTAATTTTCTGATCCGGCTTTCATTGCTGATCATTTCCTGGAAATCAGTGGAGATCCATGTAATGACTATCCCCGGCATTTTCTTAATTGGTTTGTTTTATGATATTATAGCAGGATTGTTTTATTCTGTACCCGTGTTATTCTATTGCTGGCTGATGAAAAATTCGTGGTATCAGGGAAAAATATCGCGGTTAATATTATTCATTCTTTTTACGTTGTATGCAGTTATACTGATCATGACAGGTGTTTCAGAGATTGCGTTCTGGGAAGAATTTAATGTACGGTTTAACTTTATTGCGGTTGATTATTTGATATATACAACTGAAGTGTTAGGCAATATCTGGGAATCTTATAATGTGCCCGTTATACTTACAGCAGTAGCTATTTTGTCAGCTATTTTGATTTTCCTGATCCGCAGATTTGTTTATGCTTCACGCTATTCCAACATGCGATTTTTAAAAAGAACTGCCTGGTTTTTTTCAATTTTACTGATTTGCGCTGCAGGCTATTTTTTTGTGAATAATCGTTTTAAAAATTTCAGCAATAATAATTTTGTGAATGAACTGGCTGGAAATGGTACGTATGAATTTGGTGCGGCTTACTGGCACAATGAAATTGAATATGATAAATTTTATGTAGTTCATAATGATAAAAAAAATATTGTTCTGCTAAAACAAATGTTGCAGGCACCAGGAGTACATTTTACAAATGATTCACTGAGTGTGGAAAGAACCGTTCAATATGACAGCGCAGAAAAAAAATTGAACATCATCCTTATCAGTGTTGAAAGTCTGAGCGGCGATTATCTGAAACGTTTTGGCAATCAGAATAACATTACACCTTATCTGGATTCATTGTCTTATAAAGGAATTTTCTTTTCGAATTTTTATGCGTCAGGAACAAGAACTGTACGCGGGTTAGAAGCCTTGTCTCTGGCTATTCCGCCAACACCCGGACAATCAATTGTACGAAGGCCTGGTAATGAAAATCTATTTACGATCGGAAATGTATTAAGTGCGAAAGGTTATGATGTAAAATATATTTATGGCGGAAACAGTTTCTTTGATAATATGGAATATTATTTCTCCAACAATGGATACAAGGTTATTGATCAAAAAGATATCCCCGAAAAAATGATTCATCATAAAACTGCCTGGGGTGTTGCAGATGAAGATGCTTTTGATGTAGCCTTGCAGGAATGTGATAAAACTTATAATTCAGGTAAATTGTTTTTTAATCATATCATGACGGTCAGTAACCATCGGCCCTACACATTTCCGGATGGAAGGATAGATATACCCTCATCCTCTCATTCAATAGAAGGTGCGGTAAAATATACCGATTATGCCATTAACAGGTTCATAAAGCAGGCTCAGAAAAAGCCCTGGTTTGCCCACACTATTTTCGTGATCGTTTCCGATCATTGTTCCAGAAGTGCAGGAAAAACAGATCTTCCGATAAATCGTTATCATATACCTTGTATTATCTACGCTCCTTCAATAATTCAACCTAAAGAAGAAAAAAGGCTGGTCAGCCAGATAGACCTTGCGCCTACAATACTTGGATTGCTGAACTTGAATTATACAAGCAAATTTCTTGGGTATGATATTAATAAAGTATCAGCAGGAAATGAACGGTTATTTATCAGTACTTATCAGGATATGGGCTATGTAAAAAGCGATACACTAACCATTTTATCTCCACAGAAAAAGATCAATACCTTCAAAATAAATTATGAAAACGGCAATGCTACCAGAATAAATAACAATGCCCAATTAGTGGACGAGGCAGTAGCCTGGTATCAAACCGCCGGATTGCTTTTTCATGCTGGGAATTACAGATTCGAGCAGAAACCAAAATGATATAACTAACTGAAAATGTTTTAATTAAATAAGTCTGGAACCTATAAATTAAAAAATTTTATAAAATATTTACCAAAAATGTTGGACGGAATTGGTTTCCTCTATATCTTCGTTTCGGTTTTTCATAGGATATTGGATTTTAAAGCGGGACTAGATTTCTATCTTGGTCCCTTTTTTTTTGAAAATTTTTCTCAAATTATCTTTTCCACCTGGTCATTTTTATTTGTTTTGATTTTGTTTTCTGATTGTAGAAACTTTATTACCTGCCAAAAAAGTTTGTCTGAATGAAATTGTTTCTCCAGAATTTTTATGTCTTTGGGTTCAGCAGCAATTGATTGCAGAATAGCATCGGAAATATCTTGCATACTTTTTTCTGTCAGCTTTTTTTTATGGGTAATACAATTGTCGCAGATACCGCATTTCTTAACCTGCTCATCATTAAAATAAGCCGCAATCATAGAACTTCTGCACGCCGATGTTTCATTGATAAAATTTTCAACAGAATTTATTCGGTTTTTAAAATGTTCCTTTCGTTGCAAATAGGCGGTTACATTAAATTTAAAATCATCAACATACATCCGGTTCTGCATCAAAAATATTTCGGGTCTTTCACTCTGCGGTTTGTAATTGATAATCGCATAAGCGTGCAACATCAGTAATTCTTTTTTCACCACAGGCAAAGGCTTTTTTAAAATGTATGCCAGTTGTGATTCGTAAATAGGAGTAGGGTAATCAAATATTCCCTCGTAAGTACGTAGCAAACCTTTAATTAAAAAATCCAGTTCCGGATGCATCGTCATAAACTCATTCAATCCATCTTTTGTAACGGTAAACTCGATCGAGGAAGGCGTGAAAACCATTTCATTATAACTGAAGATGTGATCTTTTGCTAAAGCCTGGATAGCATAAGAAGCCTGGTGAACCGACAGATTATTGATAGAAGCAAATATTTGAATATCCAATGGTAATGATCGTCCTTCTCCGGTTCCTGCTGCAATCTGATAATGATTCATCAGGCTTATATAGATTTCTTTTAAAAATGCTGGTTCAGGAAAACGCTGATGGATCATATTCCGAAGATTTTCCATTTCGTTGGCGGCATATAACAAAACGGCATACGCTCTTTTTCCATCTCTTCCCGCACGCCCAGCTTCCTGGTAATAATTTTCCAGGCAATCCGGAACTTCGTAATGTACTACCACACGTACATCAGGTTTATCAATACCCATTCCAAAAGCATTGGTACAAACAATGGTTTGGATGCTATTTCTGATCCAGTTTTCCTGCCGCTGATTTCGTGTGTCATTATCTAAACCGGCATGATAAAAATCTGCATTTATATCGTGCATTTTCAGCAATTCAGCAATCTGCTGGGTTTGTTTCCGGCTTTTACAATAAACGATTCCGCTTCCGGGAACATTTTGTAAGATTTCTAAAAGTTTCGTCTGTTTGGAAACTGGCCTGAAAACACTGTACGATAAATTAGGCCGCTCAAAGGATTGCTGAAAACGTTGTTGATTTTTTCTGAAATTTAGTTTTTCGCAGATATCATTCTGCACATCCAGCGTAGCAGAAGCCGTTAATGCCAGCACAGGAACATCAGGTAATTGCAAACGTAGTTTTGAAATTTGCAGATAAGCCGGACGAAAATCATATCCCCATTGCGAAATACAATGCGCTTCATCAATGGCTATAAGCACAGGTTGTAAAGCGGGCAGGTATTCATAAAAAAGATTCGTGAGTAATCTCTCAGGCGATAAATACAAAAACCGGCAATCACCAGCTGCAGCTTCCCTGAATGTTTTCTGAACTTCTTCATTGTTCATACCTGCATAAATGGCTACTGCGGCAATTCCTTTGCGTTGAAGATTGGTAACCTGGTCTTTCATCAATGCGATCAACGGGCTGATTACCAGACATAATCCATCTTTATATAATGCCGGCACCTGAAAACAAATAGATTTACCTCCACCTGTTGGTAATAATGCCAGTGTATCATTCCCTTGCAGAACAGAGTTAATAATATCTTCCTGTAACGGACGAAATGCCGGGAAGCCCCAGTATTTTTCTAATATGGAAACAGGTGTTTTCAATTAATTTATCAGATAACTTTTTTAAAAAATAGTCTTACCGAATTTGCCGCTAATATTACATCACTTCCTGCCATGGCCAATGCAGCAACGGTAGGCGTTAACACACCAAATGCTGCAATAGGAATGGCAACGATATTATAAAAGAAAGCCCAGAACAGATTTTGTTTGATCGTAATAAAAGTATGTTTTCCCAAACCCAGTGTTGCCGGAAGATTTTTTAATCCTTTATTAATAAGAATTACATCTGCACTTTGTAACGCAATTTGTGATGCATCGCTTAATGAAATACCCAGACTTGCTTTTGCCAGCGCAGGTGCATCATTGATGCCATCACCCACCATGGCAGTTGGTGTTAATGCATTTAATTCTGATATCTTATTCAATTTTTGCGTTGGTGTTTGTTCCGCAAAAAATTCTTTGATACCCAATCTTGCGGATATTTGTTTACACTTTTCAAATGTATCACCACTGAGCATTATAGTTTTGATGTTTTTCTTTTCAAACCAGTTGATAATCTCTTTTGATTCCGGCCTTATCTCATCTTCCAGATCTATCCACCCAATAACAGATCTGTTTTTCAAAATATAAATATTATGAATTTCTGATCTGGCATTTTCCAGTATCCGATACGATCCGGCTTCAAACACATTGTCCTCGGCATCCACCGCTTTCAATCCGGTTCCTTTAATCTCTTCAATTGATTTCCATTTAATCGCATCATTTAATTTCCATTGTTCTGTGATGGCTTTTGCAAGAGGATGATTTGAAAATTTTTCGAGAGAAAAAGCAATTTTTTTAAATGTCCCATCATCTATTTCCGAATGATAACCGGTAATTGAAAAGCGGCCTGTGGTGAGTGTTCCTGTTTTATCAAAAACAATCTGGTTGATGTTTTTGAAAGTTTCCAGTGCTGATGCATTCCTGAACAGAATACCTATTCTTGCAGCACGGCCTAAACCCACTGCAATGGCTGCAGGTGTTGCTAGCCCCATGGCACACGGGCAACTGATCACCAATACTGCAATAGCTCTTAATAAGGATTGTCCTAAAGTAATATCTGCTACAAAATAATTGATAAGGAAAGTGATTAGGGAAATGCCTAAAACAACCGGAACAAATATCGCAGAGATTTTATCCGCCATTTTTTGCCTAGGCGGTTTTTCACCTTGTGCATCCTGAACCATTTTTAAAATAGAAGAAAGTATTGTATCATTTCCTGTAGCAGTTACCTGTGCTTTTACAATGCCATCTTCTACGATACTTCCGCCGATCAGAAAATCCTTTTTGGTTTTATTAACCGGAAGGCTTTCCCCCGTGATAATCGATTCATTGATCATAGCGTCGCCCCATAAAATTTTACAGTCGATCGGAACCTGTTCGCCCGTTTTGATAAGTATAAGGTCTCCTGTTTTTAACTGTGTATTCTCCAGAGGAAAAATTTGTTCGCGGTGCTGATCATCAAATGCAATCATATTGGCCATCACCTTTTGTGATCGGATCAGTTTTTTTATTTCCCGTTGTGTGCTTTGAACAGAAATTTCTTCCAGATAATTTCCGAGGAAAACAAGTGTGATGATGGAAGCGGCTGTTTCAAAAAATAAATAATCGTGGCCATACTGTAATACAGCGCCGGTGAGGCTATACACGAATGCAGCCAGTGAACCCAGCGCAATCAACACGTTCATATTGGGAACACCATTGCTTAAACTTTTTACTGCACTTTTTCCGAAAAATGACATCCCTACATAAAATACCGGAAGGCATAATGCCATCTGAACCCAGGGATTCATCAGCCAGTGAATATGCACCCAATTATCAACCATGTGTAACATCAGCACCAGCGTAAAAGGGAGACAGAATAAAAAACGTTGTTTGTGGTTGGAGAAAAATTTTCTTTTAGAGGGAACTGAACCGGATGTATCAGATTGTACATGATATCCAAGGCCTTCTATGCCGGATCGAATATCTTCTTTTTGTTTGTCGTTATTGGTAAAGCTAACGGTCCCGTCTATAGGATTCACCTTTACGTCTGTCATCCCCTTTTTTTCTAAAAATCTGGAAATGGTCAAAGCGCAATTCACACAGGTCATTCCTTCAACTTTCCAGTCTAACTTTTCCATATGGCAAAATTATCTTAAGCTAACGTCAAGTATTTACTAATTATGAAAATATCTTTGGGTATGGAATTTACGTACCAATTAAAAGAGATTGCTCGTGTGGCTGAGCAATTTCTGCAAACTACTTTTCAAAATAAAGTAATTGCATTTTATGGAGATATGGGTGCAGGAAAAACCACTATGATCCATGAGATCTGCCAGCAAATGAAAGTGCAGAATAATGTTTCCAGTCCTACCTTTTCCATTATCAATGAATATTTATCAGGTGATGGAAATATTATCTATCATATGGATCTGTACCGGATTAAAAATGCACGAGAGGCTGTGGATGCCGGTGTGGAGGAATGTTTCCATTCTGGCAGAATGTGTCTGGTAGAGTGGCCGGAAAAAGCACCCGAGTTATTTCCGAAAGATACTGTTGAATGTTTCATAACAATGGTAGATGCTAATGTGCGTAAGCTGCAAATTAAATTGTAAATTGTTCCATAGATTAATTCCCATTTATGTCAGGTTCCAAACCATTTGTATCACCTTCCTTAACCTACGAAACTCTTGAAGAAAAACTGGATGTAAAACCGAAAGGTGAGGAAATGTGTATAGGCATGCCGCATGAGCAAAGTTTCAACGAGAACAGGATCGCCTTAACACCTGAAGCTGTAGGTGTAATTGTGGCCAATGGTCATACCGTTACAATAGAAACAAATGCCGGCAGAGGGGCTAATTACAGCGATAAGGATTACAGTGAAGCGGGTGCCAAAATTGTTTACGACAAAAAGAAAGTGTATGAATGTGATGTGATTGTAAAAAGTGCGCCCGTTAGTGAAGAAGATTGTGAATTGCTGAAACCTAATCAATACATTATTTCTCCCATCCACGTACCGATTATGAAGCGAGAGATACTGGAAAAAATGATGGAGAAGAAAATAACGGCACTAAGTTTTGAAAATCTGAAAGATGAAAGCGGTCATAACCCGATCGTTCGCAGTATGAGTGAGATCGCCGGAAGTGCGGTTATGCTCATAGCCGGTCAATACCTCAGCAACGCCAACAATGGTAAAGGTGTGCTGGTAGGCGGAATCAGCGGAATTCCGCCAACAAAAGTGGTGATCATCGGCGCTGGCATTGTAGGGGAATATGCGGCCAGAACATCACTGGCAATGGGTGCAAGCGTAAAAGTTTTTGATAACAGTATTTACCGTTTAAAAAGGCTGCAGAATAATATTGGGGTAAGGATGTGGACTTCCGTAATAGAGCCCAAAATACTGGCCAAGCAATTAAAAACGTGCGATGTTGCCGTAGGCGCTTTGAGCGGAGTAGGAGGCCGAACACCAATAGTGGTATCGGAAGAAATGGTGAGTGCGATGCGTCCCGGAAGTGTGATCGTAGATGTAAGTATTGATTCCGGAGGTTGCTTTGATACCAGTATGGTTACTACACATAAGAGTCCCGTATTTAAAAAATATGATGTGATTCATTATTGTGTGCCGAATATACCGAGCGGATTTGCCAGAACGGCATCTCAGGCCATCAGCAATGTTTTAATGCCTTTACTTTTGGAAACTGCGGCAGACGGGGGAATAGAAAATGTAATCTGGTATAAAGTGAATCTCAGAAGTGGAATTTATATATTTAAAGGAAGCCTTACTAATTTTCATCTGAGTGAAAGATTCAATTTAAAATATACAGATTTGAATCTTCTTATTGCCAGCAAACGTTAGAACCTCACAGGTTCATTTGTAATCTGAAATCTGAAGGATGGCTTTACAAAAATGATATTCCTCTTCATCATTACTGCTCACGATTACCAGCTTCTCAGCGGTATGTGTGGCAATCAGCGAATGGTATAATTTAATTCCTTCTTTATCCAGATTGGTAACCGGTTCATCTAATAATATCACAGGAGTTTCACTAAAAAATGCCATGGCCAGTTTAAGCCGTTGTTTCATGCCACTGCTGAAATAGCGTATTTGTTTTTTTGCAGCATTTTGTAAAGCCACTTCAGCTAAAATATTTTCGTTGGTAGTTGAAAGTGACTTGAATTTGCGGTGAAACTGCAGCATT
Source organism: Bacteroidota bacterium (assembly GCA_031411115.1). Taxonomy (GTDB): domain Bacteria; phylum Bacteroidota; class Bacteroidia; order Chitinophagales; family Chitinophagaceae; genus Ferruginibacter. The sequence goes on along the minus strand of JANOAO010000072.1, from coordinate 16,047 downwards.
TCATTGGCAGTCATTTCTTCCACCAGTTCCATATAAGGCGTTGCCATGGAAAGATATTCATGTGGAGTATCTAACACCGTATCATTTTGTTTGTATTGAAATGTACCTTCTGAATGCAATACAGATCCTGCGATACATTGCAGTAACGTTGATTTACCCGAGCCATTCAATCCTGTAATGGCATAAGCGCCAGGTGACGAAAATTCATAAGAAAGATTGCGAAAGATCCAATCGCGGTTATACCTTTTGCCTGCATTTTGCAAACTAATCTTCATCAACGTCGCCTTTGGAAAATTCTTTAATAATCCCTTTTTTGCTGTTGCTGATGAAGGAAACAATGGATTTTGTTTCTGCTGTATCCGGAAGATCTTTACTAATCAGTTCCAAAGCCTGCGTTATATTAAGTCCTTTATAAAAAATATGACGATACACTTCTAGGATTTCATTGATGGTATTAGCGCTGAATCCCCTTCTTTGCAGACCAACAGAATTAACACCCACATAAGAAAGGGGCGTTCTTCCGGCTTTAATAAAAGGAGGAACATCTTTACGGATAACCGTATGTCCTGCTATGTATGTGTGTGCACCAATCTTGGTGAATTGCGGCGCTCCGGCCATTCCGCCTAATATAGCATAATCACCCACTTCTACATGGCCCGCCAGTTGAACGGCATTTGCAAGAATTACATGATCGCCTAAAATACAATCGTGTGCAATATGTGCGTAGGCCATCACCAGGCAATTACTGCCGATCACTGTTTTCCATTTATCTTTTGTTCCGCGGCTGATAGTTACACATTCGCGGATAGTAGTATTATCGCCGATTTCAACTGTAGTATTTTCTCCAACAAATTTGAGGTCCTGGGGAATTGCTCCAATCACCGCACCCGGAAAAATCAGGCAATTTTTTCCGATAGAAGTTCCTTTCATAATCACAGCGTTTGACATCACATGTGTGCCATCTCCTATGGTTACACCTTCGTGAATGACAGCAAATGGATCTATAGTTACATTTTCTCCTATCGTGGCCTCAGGACTTACATATGCTAGATGGCTGATCATACTTAAGCTTTGGTTCTTTTTACAATTTGTGCAACCAGTACGGCCTCGGTTACAATTTTATCTCCTATAAATATAGTTCCTTTCATTTCACAAATTCCTCTTCTTATTGGCTGAAGTAATTCCATTTTCAGAATAAGCGTATCACCAGGTACTACCTTTTGTTTGAATTTACAACTTTCAATTTTTAGGAAATAGGTGTCATACTGATCTTCCGTATCACGTGGGATCGCTAAAATTCCGCCAGCTTGTGCCAGTGCTTCTACCTGCAAAACGCCCGGCATTACACAGTTTCCGGGAAAATGACCCTGAAAAAAAGGTTCATTATAGGTAACGTTTTTTATAGCAATTACATATTTATCGGTAAGCTCTAACACTTTATCTACCAGCAAAAAAGGAAAACGGTGCGGTAATGTTTTTTCAACTGCGTGAATATCATACAACGGTGGTTTGGTGGGATCATACACCGGAATATCACTTTTCGCTTTTAATTTTTTAATATGCTCCTTTATCTTACGGGCAAATTTCACATTGCTGCTATGCCCGGGGCGATTGGCAATGATGTGTGCTTTAAAGGGGAATCCTACAAGGGCAAGATCACCTACCACATCCAGTAATTTATGCCGTGCAGGTTCATTTGGGAAACGAAGTTTCAGGTTATTCAAAATACCTTCATCACTCACCTTCACATCCTGCTTGTGAAATATTTTTGAGATCCTTTCAACTTGGTCCTGCGTGATCTCTTTATCCACCACTACAATCGCGTTATTGATATCGCCGCCTTTGATGAGGTTATTGGCAATGAGTAATTCCAGTTCATGAAAAAAACAAAAAGTTCTGCTGGAGGCAATTTGTTCATTAAAGTCACCAATATTTCTAAGGTCGGCATGCTGCGTTCCTAATACCGGCGAATTAAAATCAATTAAGGTATTGATGCGGTAATCATGATAAGGAAGCGCTACCATTTCCACTTTCTTCTCTGCATCAGAAAAGGTGATGTTCTCTTTTATTTCATAATAGATCTTTTTTTCATTCTGTTGCTGTACGCCTATTTTCTGCAATTCTTTTACAAATGGGTCGGCACTACCATCGAGGATGGGTACTTCTTCTCCATCAATCTCTATCAGCACATTGTCGATCTGCATTCCAACCAATGCGGCCATCAGGTGTTCAATAGTACTCACTCTGGCTCCTTTTACTTCAATAGTAGTGCTTCTGTTGGTTTCAATTACATTATCAACATCTGCTTTTACAACTGTTTTTTCAGGTAGGTCAATTCGCTGGAAATTGATGCCTGTATTGGGTTCTGCAGGCAATAAACGCATGTTTACAGACTGCCCGGTGTGAATACCGGCTCCGGAGATAAGCAGTTCGCCTTTTAATGTATGTTGAAATTGTTCTTTTCCGTAGTTCGGATGATCCATAGCTGCAAAAGTAGGGAAAGGGCAGGAATGTTAAATTATTGCAACCAAATATTGATAAACGGCTGACAGAAAAATAATTAAAGGATCATGGAGTTCATCAATCCAGGGCATCGGTACTTTGCCGAAGCGACTTTATAATAGATTCCAGTTCTGATAAACGGCGCTCCATTTCAGGAAGATTCCGGTTTACAGCCTGGCTTCTTAAAGCGCTTGTATATTCAAAAGCAGGAGAGCCGGTAACCGCAGTATTCGGATTTTTAATGCTTTTACTCACGCCGCTTTGCGCATTTATTTTAGCACCATCAGCAATCTGGATATGGCCAACAATGCCTGCCTGTCCACCAATCATTACATTGTTTCCAATTTTGGTACTTCCGCTAACTCCTGCCTGTGCTGCTATTACGGTATTGTTTCCTACCTCTACATTGTGTGCTACCTGTATCAGATTGTCGAGTTTTGCGCCTTTTTTAATTAAAGTAGAACCAATAGTAGCACGGTCTATGGTAGCATTCGCACCAATTTCCACCTCATCTTCAATAATAACATTTCCGATCTGGGGAACTTTTTTGAAAGTGCCATCCGATTGTGGTGCAAATCCAAAACCATCACTGCCAATTACTGCACCGGCATGGATCTTAACATTTTTTCCGATAACACAACCATGATAGATTTTAACACCGGGATGAATGATGGAATTTTCTCCAATCACTACATTATTGCCCACATAAGAATTAGGGAATATTTTTACACCATTACCAATTATTACTTGTTCGCCGATATAGACAAAGGCACCAATAAAAACGTGCTCTCCGGTTTTGGCTGTAGCATCTATATAAACTGGTTGCTGAATACCGCTTAACTGATCTGTTTTAATCTGCTGGTATTTATCCAGAAGAATTGCAAATGCGCTATAAGCATCGGGTACACGTAACAAAGTTGCCGAAACCGGTTGTTTTAATTCCAGGGATTGATTGATAATAATGATGGATGCCTGTGTAGTATATAAAAACTCTTCATATTTAGGGTTGGCCAGAAACGCCAGTTGCCCATTTTTAGCTTCTTCAATTTTGCCAAATGAAGTGACGCCTGCATCTGCATTGCCTTCAATATTGCCACCGATAATTAAAGCTATTTGTGCTGCGGTAAACTGCATCATTTAAAGTTATTCTATTATAATGATCATCTCAAAAAACAAATGTAATATTTTTTAACCGTGCCTTTCACGTTTTCACTGATAAGCGCATTATCAATTTCAGAAATGTCTTTTACAGTTCCGTCTTTGAATAATATATATATATGGTCCTCATCAAAATTATAAGTAGTGCTGGTGGCTTCACCTGTAAATACAAGCCATTCTGTTTCTTCATCAGACAAATCGTACCTGTCAGCTACCTCTTTCCGGTGTGCCTGTACGAGTTGCTCACTCACAGGTTCCGGAAAATATTTCACCTTTAATAGTTTACGGTCGAGAATTCCTTTACATAAAATAGACAGCACTTTATCTACATGAGAACACCAACGCTTGATGGCAATGACCACATCTGCATCGTCAATGCTGCAAAACCGTTCCAAAGAAAATTCATCAGCATATAAAAATGTATGTAACGGTTCGTAACAGGGAGCTTGTAAGGCACGCGCTCTTTTGATAATCCGTTGCAGCATTTGTTCTGCGCTCATCACGGTTTTATGCAAATACACCTGCCAGTACATCAGTCTGCGGGCCACTAAAAATTTCTCAATGGAGTATATGCCTTTTTCCTCCACCATTAAAACGCCATTGTGAACCGTGAGCATTTTAATGATACGGTCGTAACCGATTACACCTTCATGAACACCGGTAAAAAAACTGTCGCGTGTTAAATAATCCATTCGATCCACATCCAACTGTCCGCTGATGAGCTGATGTAAAAATTTCTTTGGATAATTGCCCGTAAATATATCGATAGCCATTTGTAATCTTCCACTGAAAAATTCATTCAGTTTTTTGATCAGCAGGAGAGAAATCTCTTCATGGTGTATGCCTTCTGCCATTACATGTTCGAGCGCATGTGAAAAAGGACCATGACCAATGTCATGCAATAAAATGGCGATCTTAACGGCTTGTTGTTCTTCTTTGGATATTTCTATGCCTTTACCTAATAATTCCTGCAGCGCAAGTCGCATTACATGATAAGCACCCAGTGAATGATGTAACCGTGTATGTACTGCTCCGGGATATACTAAATGCGCCATAGCCATCTGATGTATTCGCCTTAACCGCTGATAATAGGGATGGGCAATAATATCATTGATCAGTTCATCATCTATGGTGATAAATCCATAAACCGGATCATTTATTATTTTATGGAAAGGCATTGGCTCTGAGTTGCGTTGTTAAAAGAATTACAAAAGAAAGTAAAGCTACTAACCATCTGCTTAAAAATTTAAATTTGCCGGAGTTCAACTCTTCCGGTTTTTATAAAGTAAGATATAAAGCATACAAAAATGTACACATTATGAACAGTACCAAAATTCTTTGGGTAGATGATGAAATAGACAGCCTTACTTCCCAGATCATGTTTTTGGAAAATAAAGGATATGAAGTGTCTACTAAAACAAATGGTTTTGATGCAGTGGAATTTGTACGTGAAAATTTTGTAGATGTAGTGTTACTGGATGAATCAATGCCGGGCATTACCGGCTTGCAAACTTTACAGCAAATAAAAGATGTGAACAGCAATTTGCCGGTAGTGCTGATTACAAAAAACGAGGCTGAAAATATTATGGATGAAGCGATTGGCAGTCAGATCAGCGATTATCTGATTAAACCCGTAAATCCAAACCAGGTTTTATTAAGCATCAAAAAACTGATTGACAATAAAAGACTGGTGGCAGAGAAAACCACGTCTTCTTATCAGCAACAATTTACTTCACTGTTCACAGCGTTGAATAATAATCCGGATCATACAGAATGGATGGAGATCTATAAAAAACTGGTGTACTGGGAACTTGCCATGAAGCACAGCGACAGCCCGGAAATGCAGGAAGTTTTTGAATCACAGAAACAGGAAGCGAACAATGAATTTTTCAAATTCGTTTCTAAAAATTATGCTTCATGGGTTTCGCCCAAAAGTGTGGATGCACCCATCATGAGCCATAATTTACTAAAATATAAAGTGCTGCCTCATCTCGAAAAAGGAACACCTTTATTTTTTATTCTGATTGATAATTTGCGGTATGATCAATGGAAAACCATTCAACCCATGTTTGCAGAATCATTTCGCATTCATGAAGAATCAACTTTTTATGCTATTCTTCCAACAGCCACACAATATGCACGTAATGCCATTTTCGCCGGCATGTTGCCCATAGATATAGAAAAACAATTTTCAGCACAATGGAAAAATGATGATGAAGAAGGTGGTAAAAATTTATTTGAAGAAGATTTTTTGAGAGCGAATTTAAAAAAGCAGGGGAAAGGAGATCTTAAATTCAGTTATACAAAGATTACTAATAACAGTGATGGTCAGAAGCTCGTGGATAATATGCATAATTTCATGGCGAATGATCTCAATGTGATCGTATATAATTTTGTGGATATGCTCAGTCATGCACGTACCGAGATGGAAGTTTTAAAAGAACTGGCAGGTGATGAAACCAGTTACAGGAGCATTACGCAAAGCTGGTTTGAACACAGTCCTTTACACCAGGCACTTAAAAAAATTGCTGACAAAAATCTAAATCTTATCATTGCCACCGATCATGGAAGTACCAGAGTGAAAACACCTGCAAAAGTGATTGGCGATAAACAAACCACTGCCAATCTTCGATACAAACATGGCAGAAATTTGAATTATGAGCCCAAGGATGTTCTGGCTTTCAGAGATCCCCGTGAAGCGGGTTTGCCGGTTCCTAATGTAAATTCGAGTTTCATATTTGCAAAAGGAGACTTGTTCCTTTGTTATCCAAATAATTACAATCATTTTGTAAATTATTACCGCAACACTTTTCAGCATGGCGGCATCAGTTTAGAGGAAATGATTGTACCTGTGGTTAGAATGAGTAATAAGTAACTCACATTTGGTGGACAATGTTTTTTTGAGATCACCACATTATATGGGAAGTTGCAGAGTAATAAGGTTTTAAATATGAAATTCACACAAACAACGCTGGATAAAATAGAAAAGATCATAGAGGAATCCGGTTATGTGATTCGCTATGAAAGAGGTACTTTTCAGAGCGGATATTGTATTTTACAGGAAAGGAAAGTGGTAGTACTGAATAAATTCTTTCAAACGGAAGGCCGTATTAATACATTGATTGACCTGATGCCGCAACTGGAGATCCATTTTGACGGACTTACCCTGGAGAGCCAGAAATTATACGAAGAAATCATGCCTGCTGCAGTTGAAAAATAGATGTGTTGCATTGTCCTCCGATCACCATAACGTTTTTAGGAACCGGAACCAGTAGTGGCGTTCCCATGATTGCCTGTAGTTGCGAAGTTTGTTTATCAGAAAATGAAAAAGACAAACGGTTTCGAAGCAGTATTATGGTGGAAAGTAAAACCACAACCATCATTATAGACACCACTCCGGATTTTCGCTCACAAATGCTTCGGAATAAAGTAATGGATACTGATGCTATTCTGATAACTCATCATCATAAAGATCATATTGCCGGGCTGGATGATATAAAGGCCTTTACATATTTTCAGGATAAACCTATGAAAGTTTACGGAAGCAAGGCAACTCAGGATGCTTTACACCGTGAATTTTCTTATGTATTTGCAGAACATAAATACCCAGGCGTTCCGGATATAGAACTCATAGACATTCCTGAAGAAACATTTTTTGTGGGAGATATTCCTGTAACCGCAATCAACGTCATGCATTATCGTATGCCGGTGCTGGCCTTCCGGTTTGGTGATTTCACTTACATTACAGATGCAAATTTTATTGAAGAAAAAGAAAAGAAAAAAATTTCAGGAAGTAAGGTAATGGTGGTGAATGCACTCCGTCATAAAAAACATATTTCTCATTTTAATGTACAGGAAGCATTGGATCTTGCTGATGAAATGCATGTTCCGGATTGCTATTTAACACATATCAGTCACCAGCTTGGATTGCATGATGTTGTTTCAGAAACATTACCTGAAGGCAGATTTCTGGCATATGATACCCTTAAAATTACCCTTTAATACTGCCTTGTAGGTATTGTTTCTTAATTAGCCGGCTTCTAATTTCAGGTATGGCTGAACAAGAGATTTTATATTTTACAAAAAAGGAAAGAACAGGTATGCTGGTGATGATGGCAATAATTATGCTGCTACATCTATTTTCTGTTTTATATGATAAGATCAACAGGCGTCCTTTGAAAATCAGTCCCGAAGTTTTACAACGCTTCGCTTTATTATCTGCCAGTACAGATACTGTTCAAAATAAATTTACTCCTTCATATACTTATCAAAAGCCTTTTCAGGAACACCAGCCCGTTTCATTATTTCACTTTGATCCAAATACAATTTCTTTAAATGAATGGAAGCAGTTAGGTGTACCCGAAAAAACAGCGCAAACTATTCTGAAATATATTTCCAAAGGTGGAAAATTCAGAACGGCAACAGATCTTAAAAAAATCTGGGGATTACAAAACGCAGCAGAAAAACTGATACCATTTGTGAGAATACAACAGGAACAAAAAATTTATAAACAGGAAACTATTCCGCCAAAAGGTCAGCAACAAAAAATTGACATCAATACAGCCGACAGCCTCGCATGGCTTGCGCTTCCCGGAATTGGACCAGCGCTTACTAAACGCATTTTGACGTTCAGGAAATCACTAGGTGGTTTTTATGCTGTGAATCAGGTAAAAGAAACATTTGGTTTGCCCGACAGTACTTTCCAGAAGATAAAATCAAAACTGGTATTGAAGAATATGGAAATAAAGAAAATTAATCTGAATGATGCCACCATCGACGATTTGAAGAAGCATCCGTATATCCGGTATCAACTGGCAAATGTTATTATTCAATATCGTACGCAGCATGGAAAATTTAATGCTGTTGAGCAATTAAAAAATATAATGATCCTGCCTGATTCTTCCTATCAGAAAATGTTCCCTTATCTCACTATAAATTAAAAGGAAGCTAAACGATGATGAGCCTCAACGCAAATTTCTTTTATCTTAGCGCCCTCAAACTAAGTTATGAATTTTCAACAGGACGAATTAACTATACAGGTTGCGCAATCAGCCCGTGATTTTGCTAATCAGCACATCAGGCCTAAATTGATGGAATGGGATGAAAGTCAGGAATTTCCGATTCATATTTTTAAAGAATTAGGTAAACTCGGATTGATGGGCGTTTTGGTTCCTGAAAAATATGGCGGCACCGGATTAGGCTATTTTGAATACAATGCGGTAATACAGGAAATTGCAAAAGTTTGCGGCTCTATCGGTTTATCACTGGCTGCACATAATTCTTTGTGCACCGGCCATATTCTTGCTTTTGGAAATGAAGCGCAAAAACAAAAATACCTTCCTAAACTGGCAACCGCAGAATTTATTGGAGCATGGGGATTAACAGAACCTAATACTGGTAGTGATGCCGGAAATATGAAAACTACAGCAGTAAAGGATGGCGATAACTGGGTGATCAACGGAACTAAAAGCTGGATTACACATGGTAAAAGCGGAGATGTGGCTGTATTGATCTGCAGGACCGGAGAACCGCGTGCAAAAAATAATTCAACTGCTTTTATTATCGACAGAAATACACCTGGATTTAAGGCTGGAAAAAAAGAAAATAAACTGGGCATGCGTGCCAGTGAAACGGCAGAAATGATTTTTGATAATTGTATTATTACGGATTCTCAACGTTTGGGAGAAGTAGGAGATGGATTTAAACAAAGCATGAAAATCTTAGATGGCGGACGAATTTCAATCGCTGCATTAAGTTTAGGCATTGCGAAAGGAGCTTATGAAGCTTCTGTTCAATATTCAAAAGAACGCCAGCAATTTGATAAACCTATTGCTGAGTTTCAGGGAATCGCATTTAAGCTGGCAGATATGGCTACCAAAATTGAAGCGGCAGAAATGTTGATTTCTCAGGCTTGTGATTTGAAGATGAAAGGTTTACCCATGACAAAAGAATCTGCTATGGCAAAATATTATGCCAGTGAAGTTTCCGTTGAAGTAAGTACGGATGCAGTACAAATTTTTGGCGGATATGGTTACACAAAAGATTTTCCGGTAGAAAAATTTTATCGCGACAGTAAGCTATGTACCATTGGTGAAGGAACGAGTGAAATACAAAAGATCGTTATAGCAAGGGAGTTGTTGAAATAAAATTATACATTCGCAGCTCATAAATAAACAAAAATGAAAATAACAACAAAGTTTTTCTTGATGATGGGTTTAGGAATAACCCTTTTTGCATCTTGTAAAAAAGATGATCCTACACCTACTACTGCTCAACGTATTCAGGGTGTTTGGAAATTAGACCAGGTAATCAGTTATTATCAGCTTACCGGTTTTCCGGCTGCACGTGATACTACTTTTGGCCTTGCAACTGATTATGTAGATTTCAGAACAGATAACAAAGTATACAGTTTTGTAGATGGTTCTTTTGATACTTCTACCTATACTATCTTAAATGATAATGCTCTTATACTTGATGGAGATACAGCCACTATTCAAACGCTAACAGCTACTAATTTCAATTTATTTTCATCAGATTACAGAAATGCAACGAATTTTGAAGAGATAACTATCAAACTGAAAAAATAATTTTTCATACATCTTAAAAAAATCCCGGTCATTTGATCGGGATTTTTTATTCGGTATCGTATCGGTCTACTCGTTCAATGCCGGGCAAAGCCAATAAAGCAAGCACCAGATTTTCCAGCTCATCCTTGTCGTGCACAAATACCTTCACGTTGCCTTCAAAAATACCATCGTGAGCTTCAATGGTCATTGCCGAAATATTTACCCTCAACTCCCCACTGATAAGATTTGTGATTTTATGGATTACACCTACATCATCCAAACCAATAATTTTTAAACCGGTAAGGAACGAAATTTCTTTATTTTTTGCCCATTTCGTTTTTACCACACGATGTCCGTAATTGGATAACAAACGTGTTGCATTCGGGCAACTGGTACGATGTATTTTTAAACCTTCGCCTGTAGTAATAAATCCGAATACATCATCACCCGGAATTGGTTTGCAGCAATTCGCCAGCGTGTACATGATACGATCGCTGCTTTCACCAAAAATGATAAGCTCTGCGTCTTTTTTATTATCCGTTCGTACAAAAATTTCTTCTTTCTTTTCTTCTTTGATCACCGGTTTCGGAGGAACCAGTTTATCGCCTGCCACCGAGAATTCTTTTAATTCCTTGAGGTCAATTTTTTTAATGGCGATATCGTACAACAATTCAAGGGAAGAACTGAGTTTGTAAAAATTGGTGAGTTCTTCCAAATTAGACTGACTGTAAGCCGCATCCATATTTTCTAGCTTACGCTGTAGCGTATACTTTCCCTCTTCCGCAACTTTTCTTTTTTCTTCTTTTAGAGAATCTTTAATTTTAGCTTTAGCACGGCTTGTAACCACTAAATTCAACCATTCTGAACTTGGTTTTTGTTTTGCACTTGTGATAATCTCTATCTGGTCGCCACTTCTTAATTTATGACTGATAGGAACAAGTTTGTGATTCACCTTTGCGCCAATACACCGCGTTCCTACTGCCGTATGCACACCAAATGCAAAGTCCAGGGCAGTTGCGCCCACTGGTAACATTTTTACATCGCCCTTCGGTGTGTACACATAAATTTCTTCTGTAAGAAAAGACGTTTTAAAATCCTGTAAAAAATCAAGTGAATTGCTGTCGTTACTGGTAAGTACTTCTCGTATCTGATGAAACCATTTATCGAAGCGGCTTTCATCATCCCGGCCTTCTTTATATTTCCAGTGAGCAGCTAATCCTTTTTCTGCAATTTCATTCATCCGTTTGGTACGAATTTGTATTTCTACCCATTTACCTCCCGGTCCCATTACCGTGGTATGTAAGGCTTCGTAACCATTGCTTTTTGGATTACTGAGCCAATCGCGTAAACGTTCTGGGGAAGGATTATAAGCATCTGTGATAATGCTGTAGACTTTCCAGCATTCCTCTTTTTCTTTTTCGGGAATTGCATTTACAATAATTCTGATGGCGAAAAGATCATATACTTCTTCAAAAGCAACACCTTTCTTTTTGATCTTATTCCATATGCTGTGAATACTTTTGGGACGGCCATATATTTCAAAATCAAAAGCAGATTTTTCCAGTTTCTCTTTGATAGGACGGATAAAATCGTTGATGTAGCGTGAACGTTCTCTTTTAGTATCCTGAAGTTTTTGCGCAATATGTTTGTAGGTATCCGGCTCCATGTATTTCATGGCCAGATCTTCCATTTCTGTTTTAATGCTGTACAAACCCATTCTGTGTGCAAGTGGAGCATATACATAAATAGTTTCTGAAGAAATCTTTAATTGCTTTTCCCGCTTCATGCTGTCCATCGTACGCATATTATGCAGGCGATCAGCAAGTTTAATAAGGATCACTCTTGGATCATCTGTTAGCGTAAGTAAAATCTTTTTAAAATTTTCTGCCTGCTGACTGCTGTTAGCATCCAATACAGTAGAAATCTTGGTTAGGCCATCCACTATTTTTGCGATTTCCGGTCCAAATTCACGGGAAATATCCTGCAGTGAAATATCGGTATCTTCAACTGTATCATGTAATAAAGCACAAATGGTACTTCTAATACCGAGACCGATCTCTTCCACACAAATCCGGGCAACGGCAAGCGGATGAAGAATATAGGGTTCTCCGCTTTTGCGCCGCATGGTTTGATGCGCTTCGGCTGCCATTTCGAAACTGCTGCGTAATAATTCTTTATCGCCTGGTTTAAGTTTTACTTTCAGCACTCTCAGTAGGCCGCGGTATTGCCTTAAAATCTCTTTCTTTTCTTCTTCCTCACTGAGGTTATAAGAAGCTATGGTTTCGGTTTCCGGCATACGTGTAAAACGAATTTAACTCAAATAATTGCAAGCCCAAGCGGTTGTAATGGAAATAAAATTGAAAAATGACAGCGATTCATGTAGAAAGATGTCAAAAACAAAAATAGATATGTATAAATCCCCTAATTTTGCCACCCGTTTGCGGATGTGGCGAAATTGGCAGACGCACCAGACTTAGGATCTGGCGCCGCAAGGCATGTAGGTTCGACCCCTATCATCCGCACAAAAATTCAAGGAACAAGGTGAGAAATATTTCTTAATTCCTTGTTCCTTTTGTTTATTAAAAAATATACACAATGGCTACAGTTGAAAGAGAGAACATCGGTTTATTAACAGACAAACTGGTTGTTAAAATCAGTAAAGATGATTACCTCCCGGGTTTTGAAAAAAAACTGAAAGAGTATAGCAAAACTGCTAACATCCCTGGCTTCCGTAAAGGCATGGTACCGGCTGGAATGATCAAAAAAATGTACGGTGCTTCTATCTTTAATGAAGAAGTGTTGCGTGGCGTTGAGAAGCAATTATACACTTACCTCAATGAAACCAAGCCTGATATTTTTGCGCAGCCACTGCCAGTAACCAGTGATTTAAAATTGGATATGAATGCACCGGCTGATTATGCATTTGATTTTGAGATCGGCCTGAAACCGGAATTTACATTACCAGATCTTTCGGCAGCAAAAATGACTTTGCATAAAGTGGAAGTTACCGATGTTATGTTGGACGAAGAGATCACCAGAATGCAGATTAAAGGCGGTAACATGACCGAACCTGAAGTTGCAGATAGCGACGAAACTGTTTTTAATGTAACATTTTTAGAAACTGATAAAGATGGGAATATTACAGAAGGCGGTATTGTAAAAGACAATTCTGTTTTGCTGAAATACTTTACACCGGCATTACAGGCAAAACTGAAAGGAAAGAAAGCAGGAGATAGTATTGTATTTCGTTTAGATGAATCATTTGAAGGTGACAAGCTTACGATGATGTTACAGGATTTGGGACTCGCTCCCGATGATAAAGAAGCGGCCGCAAAATATTTTAAACTGAACATCGATAAATTAGGTTTGGTTGAAAAGCGTGCAATGGATGAAGCGTTTTTCAATGAAGTTTTTCCGGGGAAAGAAATAAAAACAGAAGAAGATTTTAGAAATCTTTTGAGAGAAGAAATCCAAAAATACTGGGACGGCCAAAGCAAAAATCAGCTACACGATCAGATTTATCATTTGTTGCTTGACCAAACCAAAATGGAGTTTCCTGCAGAATTTTTGAAACGCTGGTTACAAACAGGTGGTGAAAAACCAAAAACAGCAGAAGAAGCGGAGAGCGAATATCCGGGTTTCAGCAGCCAGTTGAAATGGACGTTGATCAGCGATAAATTAATTACCGATAACAAATTAGAAGTAAGTCAGGAAGACCTGCGTGAGCACATGAAACGTGAGGTATTGCAGTACTTCGGCCAGATGAATATGGGTGAAAACATGGACTGGTTAGATTCTTACATCGACCGTATGTTAAAAGATGAAAAACAGGTGGATTCCACGTATAGAAGGCTGGTAACTGAAAAGCTATTTGGTCATTTGGAGACCATGGTAAAACCTGCTGAAAAAATGGTTACCTCCGATGCTTTGAATGCAATGCAGCATCACCATTAATTTTTACTACAACAACCTCACAGGTTCCAACCTGTGAGGTTGTTGTAGTAATTATTCTACAAAATAATTTGATTACAGCTTGATCTCTTCATCATTATCATCAAAGAAGTGAAATTCCGTTAAATGATAATTTGTATTGGCTTTGATCTTGATCGGTTGCTTGTATTTAAATCTCCATTTTAAGCGACGGGAAGGAAATCCGCAGGTGAGATAACTGTGTACGATCGGATGTACCTGTATGGTCAATCCGCTATGTTTCTGCATGATCAGGTAGCTGAGATTTTTCGCAATCTCATCTTCAAGAATCAGTGTAGAAGATATTTTTCCGGTGCCGTTACAACTCGGGCAAACTTCACTGGTATTAATGTTCATCTCCGGCTTCATCCGCTGACGCGTAATCTGCATCAACCCAAACTTAGATATCGGCAATACAGCATGTTTAGCTCTGTCACTGCGCATGAACTGGTCCATGGCATCGGCGAGTTTCTTTTTATTCTCCATCAATTTCATATCGATGAAGTCTACTACGATGATGCCACCTAAATCACGCAAACGTAACTGGCGTGCAATTTCTTCTGCTGCTTCCAGATTGGTTTCAAGTGCATTTTGTTCCTGGTTATTGCTAACACTTTTATAGCCGCTGTTTACATCAATTACATGTAAAGCTTCTGTGTGCTCAATGATCAGGTAAGCGCCGCTCGGAAGATTTACCGTTTTACCAAAGGCTGCTTTTACCTGTTTGGTAATGCCGAAATTATCAAAAATGGGAAGCCCATTGTTATAATAAGAAACAATATCTGTTTTATCAGGAGCAATCCTTTGAATATAACTTTTGGTATCTGCAAAAAGATTTTTGTCGTTTACTACAATTTTATTAAAATCTTCACTCAGCAGATCACGTAAAATGCTGGTGGTTTTACCTTGTTCTGATAAAATTTTTGCAGGAGGATTTGCGTCTTTTAAATTATGCTGGATCGATTTCCAGGTATTGATCAGGCTTAAAAGATCGTTGTGTAATTCAGCCGTTTGTTTACCTTCTGCTGCTGTGCGCACGATCACTCCTAAATTCTTAGGCTTAATGGCTTCTATGATCTTCTGTAAACGTTTCCGTTCTTCGGAAGAATGAATTTTTCGGCTGACTGCTATGATATCATTAAAAGGCGTAACCACAACAAACCGGCCGGGCAACGACAATTCACAGCTCAGCCTCGGGCCTTTTGCCGCAATAGGTTCTTTTAAAATTTGTACGAGTATATTTGGTCTGCCGCTTAAAACTTCGGTAATCTTTCCGGTTTTGATAATTTCCGGTTCCACTTTGAATTTAGAAAAATCCATACCATGCTCACTATTATCTGTCATAGACAAATGGGTGAACTTCATAATAGAACGAACGTACGGGCTCAGATCTGTATAATGCAAAAAAGCATCCTTATCAAAGCCTACGTCAATAAAAGCAGCATTTAGTCCCGGAATAAGTTTTTTCACTTTTCCCAGGTATAAGTCGCCTACAGCAAAACTTGCATCCGCTTTTTCGCTATGCAGTTCTACCAGTTTCTTATCTTCTAACAGGGCTATTTCAACGCCCTGCAGGGCAGCATTAATTATAAGCTCCTTGGTCAAGCGTAATGTTTTTGTGAGACCTTACCTCATGGATGTGTTAGCATAAAGGCATACAATAACTCCTGATAATACGAATTATTGTATGCAGCTTGTATAGCCGGACTGGGAACCCGGCACCTATAAAAAGAATTACTTCTTCTTATGACGGTTTTTTCTTAAACGTTTTTTACGCTTGTGTGTAGCAATTTTATGACGTTTTCTCTTTTTACCACAAGGCATACCTAAGTCTTTTTTATTTGAAAAATAT